>NZ_JBYITD010000001.1:0-734680 GCF_057708945.1 Nonomuraea sp. bgisy101 | reverse complement strand
TAGGGCAGCCGCACTTGTTGATGTAGAGCGGTCTGCCTGTAGGTACATACGTACAAGATCACGGGAAGCGGCCGCCGTGCGATGATCGAGGTGTGTTCGGTCATCAGGGCCTCGATCGCGCGCTTGTATTCGCTGCGGTCAGCCGCTCAGCTCGGTGCGGCGGGAGCGGGCCAGAGCCAGTCCGCCGAGGACCGCGCCGACCAGCCCAAGCACCAGGGCCAAGGCCGCCCCGAATACTCCGTTGCCGGTGCCTAGACCACCGTCGGCGACAGCCAGTTTCACCGCGCCGTTGAGCCCGCCGATCAGCCCCGCCGCCACAGCCACGATGGCTCCCCTCCTTCCGCCGTTGCCGATACGACGGACGGAGCGCAGCGCCAGCCAGCCGATGACCACGCTGCCCAGCGCCACCAGTGCGGCCACACTGGCCCAGATTCGCTCAGGGGTCCCGAGGAAAGTATCGACACCCTGGCCCGCGCATTCTGCCGGCGTCGTACAGACTGGCGAGGCCGCCTGTGCGGCAAGCACAAACAGGACGGACATTGAGCATCCTTTCGGTCGGATGATAGGCGTCGGTAGCGTGTGCAGCGCGGTGACTCGGCCTGTGCCGGCCGAGGTGCCGGTGACGAGCGCGAGCGCCTGGGAGGGGTTTCACGGAATCGATCAACGCGCCGTCGAGGCAGTCGCGGCCTCCGACAGCAGATGGCAGCATCTACGCAGTTCCGCGTAGACGACTCGCGCCTAGATACGTACCTTCACGACCGAGAGCGGACCTCTCACGCCGCGATAAAGATCGTTCTCAGCGCCGACGGCTGTCTGCTCACCAGCATTAACCCCGTTCCCCGGGCGTGCTCGCCTGTGCGGTGATCAGCTGGTTCGGGGGCGCGGTGGCGTGGCGGGAGCGGGCCAGAGCCAGCCCACCGAGAACCACGGCGATCAGCCCCACCACGAGGGCCACGAAGCCTCCGACTATCCCGTAGCCGGTGCCGGGACCTCCGTCGGCGGCGGCCACGACCAGCCCGCCGATGACCATGCCGGCCAGCCCCGCAGCCAGGGCCACGACGGCCCCCCTTCTCCCGGAGCCGGTGCCGATGCGACCGGCGGCGCGTGCCAGAGCCAGCCCGCCGATGACCACGCCGGCCAGCCCGAGCAGCGCGGCCACCGCGGACCACAGACGCCCGGCGGTCATGCTGTAGGCACTGACAGGGTCCGGCTGGGTCAAGACGTGCGCGGCCGCCGGTGTGGCAAGCCCGGCGATTGCGAGCGGGACGCTTACGGCGGCGGCAAGCAGGTGACGCACGGACATGTGGTGCTCCTTCCTTCCTACGACTGGATGTCGCCTGAGCATGTCCGCTGGACCCACCGCGGGTCGTCCCGCGTATGAGGGCAATGTGTGATGCCGCCGATGCGGCAGCCTGCTGCCGCGGACGCGGCAGGAGCGGCGGAGGTACTGCGGGTGCGGTAGCCGGCCGATCGTCCCCGCGCAGGAGTCGCTCGCGCGGGCGTACGGCTAGGGTGCGCGCATGGGTTCAGGACGGTTCGGTGTTCGATCCGGTGTTCGTGCTGGTGTCATCGACTGGGCGGTCGCCGGTTGTGTGGCTGCGGCGTTGCTGGTCACCGGGTTGTCCGGGCAGGCTGCGGGGGCGTGAGTCCGGCCCTCGGGGCGGCCTGGCGCGCGGTGCCGGGCTCGCCCCCGTGTGTCGTGCGGCGATTTCGGCGGGCTCGAGTCAGGATGGCTGGTGAGGTGCGCACTGCCCGGTACCTCCAGCGGACAGCCCCGCGGAAGCGGGGGGCTTGCCGAGGGCGGTCTATCCCGAGAGCTTCTCCGGTGCTCGGGGTAGGCCACCCCGGGGTCAGGGCCAAGGCGTTGTCGTCGTACCCGCGCCCCAACCTTCCCCGGCGGGAGCCGGCTCGCTCCACACCAGCCCTCGCCGACTGGCTGAGTGAAGGCGGCCTCCGCAACTGGCCGTTCCCACAGCACGGATACGACGGACCTCGCAGAGCGTAGTAGATCGCTACGGATCGGTAGGGCGTCCTCCTCCCGAAGGCGTCCCCAGCCCCAAAGTAGATCGATCGTTACAGGTCGCGGGGTGCGTGCCGGACATCACGGAGACTGGGGTTTCGGCACCGGAGGGCACGGACGGTCCAGGTCCCCGTCCGGGCATCGATATCGCAGACCCGGACGCCGAATACCTCGCCGATACGTGCCACCGTGCCGGCGGCGAAGATCACAACCTCTCCCCTCCCCGATAGTTGTTCGTGGAGCGTCTCCATGAGCGCATCGGCGAGCCGTTCAAGAGCCGCCCTGTCCGGCAGGTACAAGGCGCGAGGATCGTCCAGTTCATCCTCGGCGCTTGAACTCCTGCTGCCATCCGCGCACCTTGGCCGGATTGCGGTCGACGATGCCAAAGCGGCCGGCCTGCCCTCTGTGGAGCGGCTGCGCTCACCGGCGATCCGCCCGTGAACGATCCGATCGACCGGGAAGGTGTACTGGCACGGCGCCCACAGCAGCCACCCGGGAGAGATCATCACCCTGGCGGGGACCTGGGTTCAGGCCCCAAGATAGGTCCGACTTTGGGGAAGGATCCGGATGGCGTCGATCAAGGTGTTATGTGTCGCACTTGCCCTGCTGACCACCACCGCCTGCACCTCAGCTCCCCCCGAACCGGCCGCATCTCCGTCCCCTCCCGCCGCGATCGACCGACTCCCGCCTCCAGCGCCCGGCCGTCAACTCGGGCCCACGATGTACGGCCACGCCGACGCAGCCTCGGGCCTCGACATCGGCACGGTGAACGGCAGGCCCGTGGTCGTCACCGGCGGCGGCGACGGCCTCCTGCGCATCTGGGACCTCGCCACGCACGAGCTCGTCGGCGAGCCGCTCCCCACCGGGCAGGGCAACTTGTACGACGTGATGATCATGCGCAGGGACAACAAGGACGTCGCAGTGACGAACGGTGACACCCTCCGCGTCTGGGACCTCGGCGCGCGCCGCGCGCTGACCCCGCCCATGGACACCGAGGCCTTGCTCCCAAGGCTGCTGGCCGTCGGCGCGGTGGCCGGCACGCAGGTCGCTCTCACGGAGAACAGCGGCGGCGAGATCCAGCGCTGGAATCTGGCAACCGGACAGCCGCTCGGCGATCCGTTGAAGGGGTCGGGCAGGCTCCAGGCCGGTGCGATCGGGCGATCCGGTGACACGACCGTCGCGGTCACCGGGGAGGAGGATGGCGTCCTCCGCGCCTGGGACCTGACGACGGGCAAACCCCTGGCCACCGCCCGGACGGCATCGATCGAGTACATCCACGGCCTCGGCGTCGTCCAGGGTGTGGTGGTCATCACCGGGGCTGACGGCGGGATCGAGCGGTGGGACCTCGCCACCGGCGCGGTCAGCGTGCAGGCCAAGGATGGAGACTCGACGTCGGTCAGGGTGGACGAGCTCGACGGGAAGACGGTTCTGCTCGTCGGCGCGCATGGCACGCTCCAGATCGTCGACGCGGCCACCGGCAAGGCTGTCGGTCACGGGTGGGACAGCGACGACCTGCTCGACCACGTCGCCGCTGTCGGCCGCCTCGGCAGGAAGCGGGTCCTGGCCATCGGCGATATCAGCGGGACGGTGTCGATCTGGGACCTGCGCACGGGCAAGCAGCTCGGCCCGCCGATCGGCGCCTACGGCGGCCCGATCAGATCGATCGGCGCCACCCTGCTGCACGGAAAGCCCGTCGCCGTCACCGCGGGCGACGACGACACGGTCCGCGTCTGGGACCTCACCCGCCACCGGCAGCTCGGCGCGGCGATCGACTGCGCCTGCGTCGAACACGCGCCCATGGTGGTGACCACGCGCGGCGGGAAGCCCGTGGCGGTCATCGCCGACATCGACGGGGTGATCGTCCGAGACCTCGCCACGGGCAGGAAAGTCGACCAGGCCCCGATCCGGGTCTACGCCAGGGCCCGCATGTCGGCGGACGGTCCCGTCGTGGCTGCCATCACGCAGGAAGGCGAGGCCATGATCTGGGATCTGTCCGGGAAGGGCGGACGCAGGACACGGGAGGAGAGCGAGCAGGTCGACGCCGTGGCCGTCGGCCGCGGCCTGACGGCCACCGCTTCAGGCAGGCGGATCCAGCTGTCGAACCAGGCCACCGGTGAGCGGTACGGCCGGCCGATCACGAACGCGACCGAGATAGACGCCATGGCCATCGGCCAGGTCGGCGACAGGACCATCCTGTTCGCCAGGGGCCGCTACGCGCCCGAGTACGGCTACGTCCGCCTGTGGGATGTAGCCACCGGCAAGCCGTACGGCAATGCGCTCGCCCTCAGGACCACCACAATGGCGCTCGCGCGGGTGAAGTCCAGGACGGTGCTGGTGACAGGGCACGAGAACGGCACGGTAGCCGTGTGGGACCCGCTGACCATGCAGCCGCTCGTGCCACCGTTCAAAGGTCACACGGGCGAAGTCAACGGCGTCTCGGTGGTGACGGTGAAGGGCGGGTCGATCGTCGTCTCCGCCGGTGCGGACGGCAGCGTGCGCTCCTGGGACCTGTCCTGACTACCTGCACCAGTCCATCGGGCCTGTGTCCGGCAGGTAGCCGTCCGAATCGCGCGTAACGGAGTCGAGCCAGCGATCAGGCCGGCATCGCTGGGTGATCGAGCGGGCCATGTCCTGGCTGACGCCGCCGAAGGCTCACCATCCGCTACTGATCGTCCCGGTCGCCTCGGCCAGGAGGGTGTGGCGCAGCGGTAGCCCTGCCGCCGGAGGTCGTGGGAGGGGTCTCGCTCGTGGACGGCCACGTCGATCCCGGCCCTGCCCAGGCCGTTGGCCAGGGCCGGCCCGCCGAGGCCGGCCCCGATGACGATCACTCTCATCGCGACAGCCCGCCGAAGTCCGCGGCGCGCTCGTCGGCCCACGCCGACAGCGGCGTGGCGGGTGCCCCGGTGATCTCCTCGACTGTGGAGGTGGGGGCCGGAGGCGGGGCCGCTGCCATCGTGGCGTAGCCGGCGAGCAACTCCTCGACGAAGCCATCGGGGAAGCCGGGGTCGGCCAGCAGCCGGGCGCGTTCCTCCGCCGGCGACAGTTCCTGCCACCGCAGCGTGCGGCCGATCGCCTCGCCGATCACCCGCACCTGCTCGGCCTGGGTCAGCGCCTCGGGCCCGGTGAGGGTGTAGCGGCGTCCGGCATGCCCGGCCCCGGTCAAGGCGTGTACGGCCACCGCCGCGACGTCGTCCTCGTGGATCGGCACCGTCTCCAGCGAGCCGAAGGCCCCGCGTACGGTGTCACCAGCCTGGATCTGCTCCCTCCACCACAGGGTGTTGGCCATGAAGGTGCTGGGGCTCAGGACCGTCCATTCCATGCCCGACCGCTCGATCAGGCGCTCGACGGTGGCGTGCCAGCGGGCGACCGGGGTGGGCTGCTCCTCGGGGGCGAGTCCGGGGCGCGCGTCGCCGCCGGTCATGAAGACGACACGGCGGACGCCGCGCTTGAGCGCGTCCACGATGGGACTCGCCGGTTCCGCCGAGTGGAACGGCCACATCAGGAACGCCGCGTCAACGTCATCGAGGGCGCCGGGCGCCTCCAGATCAGGCGTGATCACTTCGATGCCGTGCGGCAGCTCGGCGCGCAGCGGGGTGCGGCTCGTGGCCCGTACGGCGGCGCCGCCCCAGGCGAGCCGCTCGGCCACCCGCCTGCCGACATTTCCGGTAGCGCCGAAGACCAGGTATGTGCTCATGCACCAACCATCGCGCCGACCCCGCATGTCATGCCGATCACGAGCCACAAAGCGGCGATAACGAGCATGAGATGATGAAATATGGTGAAAACCAGTGCCCTGGATGCGATCGATCACGCTCTCGTGCACGCGCTCCAGCTCGACGGCCGAGCCTCCTTCCGCACGATCGCCGACGTACTCGGCACCTCCGAACACACCGTCGCCCGCCGGTACCGCAGACTGCGCTCACATGGTCACCTGCGCGTGATCGGCCTGCTCAACGGCCCGCGCTTCGGGCACACCTCGTGGTCCGTACGCCTGGTGTGCACACCGGACGCGGCCGGCTCAGTGGCCGAGGCGCTCGCCCGCCGCGACGACACCGTCTGGGTCCGCCTGCTGTCCGGCGGCACGGAGATCGCCTGCGGCGTCCAGAGTGGCGGCGACCAGGATGGCGAGGCCTTGCTGCTGAAGAAACTGCCGCGAACTCCGCGCATCGTCGCCATGTCCGCCCACGCGACCCTGCACATGTTCGCCGGATGGCGCAGCCGGGTCGCCGTACTCTCCGACGAGCAGGCCGAGCGGCTCCGGCCGGCCCCGACGTCCGCGATGGAGATCTCCCTGAGCGGGCAGGATCATGCCCTGCTGCGCGTGCTGGCCCAGGACGGGCGGGCCGGGTACGCCGAGCTGGCGGCGGCGAGCGGATGGTCACAAACCACCGTGCGGCGCCGCCTCGACCAGCTGCGATCCAGCGGCGCCCTCAGGTTCGACGTCGAGATCCCTGCACAGGCCCTCGGCTACCACGCCGAGGCATGGCTGTGGATGAAGGTGGAACCGTCGGCCCTGGTCTCGGTCGGCACCGCGCTGGCCGCTCACCCCGAGGCCGATGTGGTGGCGGCCACCACCGGCCCGACCAACCTCATGGCCGGGGTGACCTGCCGCGACACTCAGGACCTCTACCGCTACCTCACCGAGAGGGTCGCGCCGCTCGACGGCGTGCGCGAGCTGGAGACCGCGCCCGTGATTCGTACGGTCAAGCGGGTGGGCACCCTCCTGTCCTGATGATCGCCCCGTGTCGCGGGGCGGGAGAGCCGCGAGAATCCGGTTCCGCGCCGTCGAAGCGTCCGGTGGCCGACATCATCCTCATGGGTCACTCGGCGACCGAGGCCGCGCTGTGGCGTGGCCCCAGGTAACGCCAGAAGAAGTCGTTGAGCACGGTGATCCGGTTCCGTCCGCCCAGCAGGTACGCGATGTGCACGAAGATCCACGCCAGCCAGGGGAACAGGCCGTGCATGGTCGTGCCGTTGCGCAGCTGTAGCACCGCGTCCGCGCGACCGACGATCGCCATGATGCCGGGGTCGCGGTAGGAGAACGGCTGGACGGGGCGGTCCTGCGCGGCGGCGAGGATCTGCCGGCCCACATGCCTGCCCATCTGGATGGCCGGCTGGGCGACCTGCGGCAGCGGCTGGGGAGGCAGCGCGAGGTCGCCGGCGACGAACACCTCCGGGTGGTCCGCCAGATTGAGAGCGTCGGTGACGACGACCCTGCCGCCCGTGCCCTGCGGCAGTCCGCAGTCGGCGACCTCCGCTGGCGCGGTGACGCCTGGCGCCCAGATGGTGACATCGCTGCGCAGGCGGGTGCCGTCGTCGAGGACGACGGCGTCCGGTTCGACCGCGGTGACAGTGCTGCCGAGCCTGAGGTCGACGCCGCGCTTGCGCAGCGCGTCGGCGGCGGCGTCGCGCAGGCGCGGCTTGTACGGCGCGAGCACGTAGTTGAACCGCTCGACCAGGGTGATGCTGGTCTGCTCGGGCTTGATCTCCGGGTGGGTGAGCGGGATGGTACGGCGGCACAGCTCGGCCAGGACCCCGGCCGTCTCGACGCCGGTGGGTCCGCCGCCCACGATGACGACGTGGGTGCTGGGGCGCTTGCCCTCGGCGGTCTCCTCCAGGCAGCGCTGCATCCGACCTCGCAGGGTGACCGCGTCGCGGACGGAGTACAGCGGCATGGCGTGCTCCTGCGCGCCTGCGATGCCGAGCCAGTTGGTGGTGACGCCGGTGGCGAGCACGAGGTAGTCGTAGTCGAGGGCGGTGCCGTCTGCGAGCTCCACCCGTTTGTCGTCGAGGTGCAGGCTGCTCAGCCTGGCCACACGGACGCGCACGCGGGGGTACTTACCGGCGAAGGCGCGCAGCGGGTATGCCACGTCCCCGGAGTTGATGCCTGCCGTGGCGACCTGGTAGAGCAGCGGCTGGAAGGTGGTGTACGGGCGGGGGTCGACAAGGGCGACGAGCGCGCCACCGCGAGCGAGCTCGCGGGCCGCGTTCAGCCCGGCGAAGCCCGCGCCCACGACCACGACGCGGGGCCTGGCCGGTCGCCTGGCCGGCTGGGGGCGCGCCTTCACCCGTTCCACGGATGACTTCACTGCGCTCTTCAATGGAGTCAACACACCGGCCATCACCGGCCTCCCTCCGCGATTCGCATCAGAGACGCAATTCGGCGCCGACGTAACGGGCGTCCAGGTCGTGACCGCCCCAGGCGGCCTGCACGTCGCGGAAGAACTCGTCCATCCGGAGCTGCCGACCCTCCTTGGGCACCCCTGAGCGTCATGCCCTCCGGCTCTTCGCACACACACCGGCCAGGTAAAGACTCATCGAGTACCCGGGTCCCGTCTCAGGCGCCACCGCAGTCGGCGTCCACCACTCCGTACGGCCGGCGCGCGGGCGCCACACCTGTATGCCGGGCACCAGCCCCATGCCTCTCGGCCGGCCGGACCGCCGACAACGCGCACATCGACGGTGAAGAGTGCGCCGGGAACGGGCACTCCGCTCATCGGCGGGGCGCCACACCGGATGCGGGGTGAGTCAGGACGCGGCCGACAGCACGAGCCTGATCGAGAAGTTCCGGTAGCCGAGCCGTTCGAAGCCCATGGCCATCGGGACGTCGGTGACGTCGGTGTCGGCGCCGATCCGCTGCGCGCCGGTCCCCGCGAGGAAGCGGGTGATCTCGGCGAGCAGGTCGTCGGAGTAGCCGAACATCTCAACGCCTCCCTTCTTCCGACATTTCAGGACGTGGACTGTAGCAGTGCGCGGCAGGTTCATCTCGATCCCCGCCGTGCAGGGATCCGGCGGTCGTCAGCGCCCGCTCGCGCCAGGCGTCCCTCCGCGGCCACCACCTTCTGGCCCTGCCGACCGGATGCGGCGGCGGTCCGCGTCAGTGGATTGCCGGAGGTGGCGGGCAGGCCCGCGGTGGCGCGTTCGGCGCACCCGGCCGGGATCCGCATGCCGGTTCGCCCGCGCGGCGGCTCCATTGACGTTCCCTGGGACGACCTAGGCGATACCTACGGTTTCGACGTGCTCCACAAGGAAACATTGCACCCAGTAACGCCTGACTACAATCTGTCACCATTGGAGCCTTGCCATGCCCAAAGCAGTCATCGTGACCCTGTCACTCGCCGCCGCCACGACGCTGCTGATCTTCGGTGTCGTCTCCTTCCGGCGTCCGGCCTCGGCCAGAGCCCGCAAGTGACCTGCCACACGCGCGGCCGGGCGGAGGTCCTCGCCACCCTGACGCAAGTTTGCGGCCGCAACCTGCACCAGGCGGTGCGGGTTCTGCGCACGCCGAGCACGGAGCTCTTTCGCTTCGTGGCCGCGAGCCTGCACCGCCCGGCCCGGGTCCTGCACGTGCGGACCCGTCTTCCCGACAGCCGGCACTCGCACAGTGACGTGCTCGCCGCCCTCCGGGCCGACCCGGCCATCACCGAGCAGCAACGCCAGGTGTTGATCGATGTCTACACCTCCTTCCGCAAGCAGGGCCAGGCCGCCCCGCCGCACCCCGACCGAACCTGACCCGCGTCTTCGCGGCCGCCGCGGAGGATCCTCTCCAGGAGGCGGCGGGGTCGCGCCGGACGAGGGCGGCATCCGGCAGTCGGTGCGCGCCGCGGGCGGCCGCCGTACGGCATGAAGGGGCGCTCTCCCGCCGTGGGAGAGCGCCCGGCCTAGAAGATGATCACCCCGGCGAGCGTCGCGGCCACCAGGCCGACGACGACGGGGACGAACGCCTTGCGCGCCAGGTCGAGCACCGGGACGCGAGCGAACCCCGCGACCGCCATGAGCGAGGACCAGGCGATGAGCACGCCGCCGCCCGACCAGACGCAGCCCATCTGGCCGATGGCCGCGAGCGTCGCCGGGTCCATCCCCGTGGTCGGCCCGAGCGCTCCTGACAGCGAGCCGGTCAGGGGAAGCCCGGCGAAACCCGAGCCGTCGAGCCCGGTGATCACGCCGATGACGAGAATGGCGAACGCGATGACGAACGAGTTGTGCGGGATGCCCGACTGCGCCGCGTTGACGAGGTCGAACAGGAAGTTCGGCGCCTTGGCGCCCTCCTCGAGCCCCATGATCTTGCCGGCGAAGGTGTCGCTGCCGATGAAGAAGAACCCGGCGATGGGCAGTACGACGCCCATGGCCTTGACCGCGAAGACCAGGCCGTCGACGACATGGGTCGCACAGGTCTCCAGGCTGCGCCTGCCGTCGGTGACGACGGTGGCGAGCAGGAGCAGCACCGCGGCGACCCCGCCGACCAGGGCGGCCGCCTGACCGCCGATCGTCTCGGGGATCAGGTCGGTGAACTTTCCCAGGAGCATGTACGCCACCAACCCGGCGAAGGTGAGGGGGACGACGACGGCGAAGGCCTTGGCCCGCCGGGCGAGACCCGGGAGGCCCGTGCCGCCGGCCGCCTCGCTCACCGGCCCGGCAGCCTCGCCGGCTCCGTGGGACGCGGCCGGACCGGGCACGTCCGAGGCCCCGGCCGGGCTCGGGGGCCCAGGGGAGCCCGGCGGTTCTGCCCCCCTGTCGGCCGCGATCTGGTCCGCCACCGCGACGGTCGCGACCGCGGGGGCCACGGCAGGGGCGACGGCGGCGGCTCCCGCGACGGACCCACCGGCGATGGCCGTCGGCGTGGCGGACCCGCCCTCCCAGGCCAGCAGGCTGTCCAGGCTCGGCGCCGTGATCGTCCTGCGGGTCGTCACGTACGCGAGGACCAGCGCGATCACGCCGACGATCAGCGACAGGACCAGCGCCCGGTCGGCCACCAGCCCTGCCGACGTCCCGGCCGCCTTGGCGGACAGGCCGGGGGCGACCTGCATGACGTAGTCGCTCGACAGGGCCATCCCCTGGCCCGCGATGGCGATCGCGAGGGCCGCGCCCAGCGGCGGCAGCCCGGCCCTGATCGCCACCGGCAGCAGGATCGCGCCGATCAGCGGTACGGCAGGCGTCGGCCAGAAGAACAGGCTGATGACGTAGGTGACGCCGGCGATGACCCAGTACGAGGCGTGGCCGTTGCGCATGATCGCCCGGAAGGGCTCGATCATCCGCTGGTCCGCGCCCAGCGCCCTGAGCGATCCGAGGAGCGCCGTCACCAGGGCGATGATGAGGAAGATGTTGAACAGTTCCGCCGCGGCGGTGAGGCTGGCCCCGAAAATCGACTGAAGTCCGGTGATGAGGTTCCCGGTGAAGGCCCAGGCGGTCAAGAACGTCGCCGCGACAGCGGGGATCACGATGTTCTTCCGCATGATCATCACAGCGATGATCACGACAATCCCGGCCAGGTACATCCAGTGAGCGGCACCGAGTTCCATGACACCTCTCTTTCGGTACGGCGTGCGCACCAGGCAGCGAGTAGATGCACAGAATGTGCTCGGTCTCCCGGGGGCGGGCAATGAGAAAACTGCACATTAAGCACCAGGTCGTTTGTGCAGCGTGCCAGCGTGCGTCCCGCTCCGGCTGATGGGCCGGCAGGGAAGACGCATGTGCACTGCGCCCAAGTTTCCCTGCGTATCCCCTGCACTTGGTCCATATCAGGGACGGAACTCCCCCACCGACACTGTCTGCCGTGTGCGGTTTCCTGCAGGAATGGAGCATCCCGCCCCGTGGCCCGGCGGTGGGCGCCGGCATGGTGGCGGCGAGCCACCCGGCGGTGGGCCTCGCGGGTGCGCGGGTGCTGGAACGCGGCGGCAACGCCGCCGACGCCGCCCTGGCGATGGCCGCGATGTGCTGGCCTGCCCTGCCCGGGCAGTGCGGCGTCGGTGGCGACGCCTTCGCGCTGCTGCGCCGCCCTGACGGCGAGGTGGTCTCCTACGGCGGTAGCGGCTTCGGCCCCGACGGCGGCCTGCCCTGCTTCTACCGCGAGCGCGGGCTGGCCGCGCTGCCGCTGGAAGGGCCGCTCGCCGTCGCCGTGCCGGGCGCGGTGGCGGCGCTCGCCGCCCTGCACGCGGCGGCGGCCACGCGCGACCTCGAGGAGCTGTGGGCGCCCGCCGTCGAGGCGGCCGAGCGGGGGCT
The DNA here is from genome assembly GCF_057708945.1 of Nonomuraea sp. bgisy101. Lineage (NCBI taxonomy): Bacteria > Bacillati > Actinomycetota > Actinomycetes > Streptosporangiales > Streptosporangiaceae > Nonomuraea > Nonomuraea sp. bgisy101. The sequence goes on along the minus strand of NZ_JBYITD010000001.1, from coordinate 722,661 downwards.
GCCGTGCACGGCCAGGACCAGTGCCGACATCGCCGAGCACCAGGGAGCTCTCGCCCGCGACCCGGGGACGGCGGCGGTGTTCCTGCCGGGCGGGAGGCCGCCGCGTGCCGGCCGGCCGATCATCCAGCCCGAGCTGGCCGCGACCCTGCGCCGCCTCGCCGCCGACCCGGCCGGTTTCTACACCGGCGAGCCGGCCGAGCGCGCCGTGGCGGCGCTGTCGTCGGCGGGCGCCCCCTTCTCCGGCGAGGAGTGGGCCGCGTGCGGGCAGGCCCTGACCGGCCCGTCCATCGACGGGCGTTACGGAGGGTTCACCGTCCACCAGACGCCCCTGCCGACGCCAGGCTGGATGGTCCTCCAGCAGGCCGCACTGTGCGACGGCGTGCTCGCCCGCCTGCCGTGGCTCGGCGCGCAGGCGATCGGCTGGGCGGCCGGCGCGGCCGCGACGGCCTTCGCCGACCGGCTCGCCTCCTGCGGATCCGACGGTGACGGCTGGCGCGAGCTGCTCACCCCCGCATCCCTCGCCGCGCGCAGGGCGGCGCTGAGCACGGGACGGCCCCCCGTCGTGGCACGATCGCCGGTGCCCGGCGGGGGCGACACCACCTCGGTGGTCGCGGTCGACGCGAGCGGCATGGCGGTCAGCCTCATCCACTCCCTCGCCTTCACGTTCGGCGCGCGGATCACCGTCCCCGGCACCGGCGTCGTGCTCAACAACCGGCTGGGCCGCGGGGCGTACCTGCTGGACGGGCACCCGAACGAGGTGGCTCCGCGCCGCAGGCCGCTGCACACGCTGAACGCGTGGATGGTCACCGACGCGGCGGGCCGCCTGCGCCACGTGGGCAACACGCCCGGCGGCGACGGCCAGGTCCAGTGGAACGCGCAGCTGCTGTCCCACGTGCTCGACCATGGTGCCGACCCCGTGGAGGCGGTGTCGGCGCCGCGCTTCACGCTCTTCCCCGGCAGCGACGCCGACACCCTCGGCAGGCCCTGCGAGCTGCGCTGCGAGTCCCGCCTGGGCGATCGGGTGCTGGCCCGGCTCGGGGAGCTGGGGTACGACGTGCGCGTGACAGGGCCGTGGGGGGCGGGCGGCAGCGCGCTCGTCGTGACCGCCGACCACGCGTCGGGCGTCCTGTTCGGCGCCGCCGACCCGCGGCAGGACGGGGTGGCGCTCGGTGTCTGAGCCCCCGCCGGTGGAGCGGAGGTGGAGGTGGACGTGGAGGCGTCAGGAGCGGCGGAGAAGGCGGACGTGGAGGCGTCAGGAGCCCCGGGCGTCGGCCCAGCCGGTGGAGCGGCGGCGGAGGCGGACATGGGAGGCAGGCGACCCGCGGGCGTCGGCTGGTGGCGGCCCGTGACACGGAGGAGGAAGCGACGTGACGAGCACATCCGGGCTCAACCTGGTGGCCGGACAGTGGACGGCCGCCCACTCGGGGAAGGTCTTCTCGCGCAGGAACCCGGCCGACGACGACGACCTGGTCGGGGAGTTCCCCGAGTCGTCGATGGCGGACGTCGAGGCCGCGCTGCCCGCCCTGGCCGAGGGCGCCGCCGAGTGGGCCGCGGCCTCCGCCGACCGGCGGGCGGAGGTGCTGGGGAGGGCGGCAGGCCTCCTGGAAGAGCGGCGCGCCGAGCTGGCCGCCGAGCTGGTGCGCGAGGAGGGCAAGACGCTCGCCGAGGCGACGGCCGAGACCACCCGGACCTCACTCAACCTGCGCTTCTACGCGGGCGAGGCGCATCGCGTCGCGGGCGCCTCCTATCCCGCCGACGACGGCGGCCTGGTGTACACCTGGCGCGAGCCCGTCGGGGTGGTCGGCGCCATCACACCGTGGAACTTCCCGCTCACCATCCCGTCGCGCAAGATCGGGCCCGCGCTCGCGGCGGGCAACGCCGTCCTGTTCAAGCCCTCACCGGTCACCCCGCTCATGGCGCAGCGCCTGGTCGAGGCGCTTCTCGCGGCGGGGCTGCCGTCCAGGGCCGTCGCGCTGCTGCACGGCGGCGCCGCCGCCGGCGCCGCGGCGGCGGCCGACCCGCGCGTGGCCGCGGTGACCTTCACCGGCTCCACCACCGCGGGGCGGGCGGTGCACGCCCTGGTGGGTCCGTCCCGGCGGGCGCAGCTCGAGATGGGCGGCAAGAACCCGGTGGTGATACTGCAGGACGCCGACCTCGACCGCGCGGCCCGGATCATCGTCAAGGGCGCCTTCGGCCTCAGCGGCCAGGCCTGCACCGGCACCAGCCGCGTGATCGCCCTGCGCCAGGTGCACGACCCGCTCCTCGACCGCGTGGTGGAGCTCGCGGGGAAGCTGGCCGTCGGAGACGGCATGCGGCCGGGCGTCGACATGGGCCCGCTGGCCGCGGACTTCCAGCTCCGCAAGGTGCTCGACCACGTGCGCGTCGGCCAGGAGGAGGGGGCCGACCTGATGACCGGCGGGCACCGGCTCACCGGCGGCGGGCGGGAACGCGGCCTGTTCGTCGCGCCGGCCGTCTTCGCGGGGGTCTGCCCGGAGATGCGGCTCGCCCGCGAGGAGATCTTCGGCCCCGTGCTGGGGTTCCAGTGCGCCGCCGATTTCGAGGAGGCGCTGGAACTGGCCGCCGCCACCGAGTACGGCCTCGCCTCCGGCATCGTCACGCGCGATCTCGGCAAGGCGCTGGCCTTCGCCCGGCGCAGCCCGTCCGGCCTCGTGAAGGTCAATCAGCCGACCACGGGAACGGCGATGAACGTGCCCTTCGGAGGGCTCGGCGAGTCGAGCTCCCAGACATTCAAGGAGCAGGCGGGGCCGACCGCGATGCTTTTCTATCTCCGCGAGAAGAGCGTTTATCTTTCGCCACTCGACTGACGGTGCAGAGTGCACACGAATTCCGTTCGCCGCTGTGCCGGATAACCGTACGAAAAGAAATCGGAATTTCCTAGCCTGACCTCAGGAGAAGGGAGCGGTAAAATGCCGGAACTGCTGTCGCGCGACGAATTCCGCCAGGCGCTGAAGGACTCGATCAAGGGCCGGAAGGCGAAGGACGCGCCGTTCAGCCGGGCGTGGGCCGAGGGCCTGCTCAAGCGTGAGCACTTCGCCCGCTGGGCGGAGAACCACTACCACTACGTCGGGCCGTTCGCCGACTACCTGGCCTACGTCTACGCCAACACCCCCGACCGGTTCACCGGCGCCAAGGACTTCCTCCTGCAGAACATGTACGAGGAGGAGCTGGCCGACATCCGCCACACCGACCTGCTGATCCGGTTCGCCGAGGCGTGCGGGACGACCAGGGGGCGCATCGAGGACCCGGCCAACATGAACCCGGTCACGCGCGGCCTGCAGTCGTGGTGCTACGCCGTGGCCATGCGCGAGCACTTCGTCGTCGCCACGGCCGCGCTCGTCATCGGCCTGGAGTCGCAGGTGCCGAGCATCTACCGCAAGCAGATCGTCCCGCTGCGGGAGGTGTACGGGTTCACCGAGGACGAGATCGAGTTCTTCGACCTGCACATCACCTCGGACGAGGTGCACGGCGAGCGGGGCTACCAGATCGTCCTCGACCACGCCGACACCCCCGAGTTGCAGCAGCGCTGCCTGCTGCTGTGCCGGTGGGGCGCCGAGATGCGCTTCTCCTACACCGACGCGCTCTACAGCCACTACGTCAAGCCGGACCTCGCCGCGACGTGATGACGTCGAACCAGTGGGTCGAGGTGGGGACGCTGCCCGATCTCACGCGGCGCAGGCGCAAGCTCGTGACCGTCGGCGGCGAGCGGATCGGGCTGTTCCTGGTGGACGGCACCGTCTACGCCCTGCGCGACGTGTGCGTGCACAAGCAGCGATCGCTCACCAAGGGCACGATCCTGCACGGCCGAGTGATCTGCCCCGGTCACCAGTGGGCCTTCGACCCGCGCACCGGGCGGGCCGACGGGCAGGACGAGTGCCAGCCCACCTACGAGGTGCGGGTCGAGGACGGCACGGTCTACGTGGATCCGCGTCCGCGGACGCCGGCGATGGAGGAGAACCGGTGATCGGATCGGTCATCGTGGTGGGCGCGGGCCAGACGGCCGCGGTCGCCGCGCGCACGCTGCGCCGCCGCGGGTTCGACGGCGGCGTGCTCCTCATCGGCGAGGAGCACGCCCCGCCGTACCAGCGGCCGCCGCTGTCGAAGGAGTACCTGGCGGGCGAGGAGACCTCCGAGGGGCTGTGCCTGCTTCCCGAGCGCTGGTGCGCCGACAACGGCGTCGAGCTCCGCCTCGGCGTCCGGGTGGTGGCCGTGCGCGCGGCCGAACGGGCGGTGGAGCTGGCCGACGGTTCCGTGCTGCGCGCGGGGGCGCTGCTGGTCGCCACCGGTGGCAGGCCGCGCCGTCTGCCGGGATTCGAGGGCGAGCGGGTCAGGTACCTGCGGACCATGGGGGACGCGGACCGGCTCAGGGAGGATCTGCGGCCAGGCGCCAGGGTGGTGGTCGTCGGTGCCGGCTTCATCGGCTCAGAGGTGGCCTCGACCGCCCTGGCGCGGGGCGCGGACGTGACCGTGATCGAGCGCGCGGAGCGCCCGCTGGCGCACGTCCTCGGCGAGCGGATGGGCGGGGTGCTGGCGGCCCTGCAGCGCGCCTGCGGCGTCGACCTGCGCACCGGCGAGGCCGTGCGCGGGTACGCCGAGACGGGCCGGGCGGCCGTGGTGCTGACCGCCTCGGGCCGGGCCGTCGAGGGTGACGTGGTCGTGGTGGGCGTCGGGACAGTGCCCAACGTCGAGCCGCTCCAGGGCTCAGGCGTCGAGGTAGACGACGGCGTGCTGGTCGACGAGTACTGCCGTACGAGCGTCGAGGGCGTCTACGCCGCAGGGGACGTGGCCCGCCACCACCATCCGCCGACCGGCCGCAGGATCAGGGTCGAGCACTTCGACCACGCCAGCCTCCACGGCATGGCGGCCGCCAGGAGCATCCTCGGGCAGCGCAGCCCGTACAGCACGCCGCACTGGTTCTGGTCCGACCAGTTCGGCAGGAATCTGCAGTACACCGGTCACGCGAGCGACGGGGACGAGATCGTCGTGCGCGGTGACGTGGAGGGCTTCGACTTCGTCGCCTTCTACCTGGACAAGGGCGTGCTCCGGGCCGCCTTCGGGATCGACAGGGGCGGCGAGGTGGCGGCGGCGCGGCAGCTCATCGCGGCACGCGCCGAGCCCGACCCTGCGGCGCTGCGCGACGAGGACACCGACCTGACCGATCTGCTGTGAGGAGAGAGCCATGGACTACCGGCGCGTGGCCAGGTCGGGCCAGGTGCCCGAGGGCGTCGTACGGCGGTTCTTCCTGGACGGGGTGGAGATCGCGGTGGCCCGCTGGGCCGGCCGGGTCCACGCCATGTCCAACTACTGCACCCATCTCGACTGCCTGCTGTCGTCCGGCCACGCCACAGAGGACGGTCTGCTGTGCTCCTGTCACGGCAGCGTCTTCGACTACGAGTCGGGCGAGCCTGTCACACCTCCCGCGACCAGGCCGATCCACGTGTACCCGGCCAGGGAGGAGGGCGGCGAGATCCTCGTCCTGCTCCCTCCGGAGGCGGCGACGGCGGACGGCCCGAGGCGGCGGCGGCTCGACCACGGCAGGCGGGAGGCGACGGGCTGAGCCCGCGGCGCCGCCGTCGCGCCCCCTGCCGCCGCCCCCTGCCGCCGGGGCCCCTGCCTCAAGACGGCCCGGCGGCAGGGGCATCACGGTACGAGGACGTCGTCGGCGGGCGGGGACAGCTCGTCGGACAGGGCACCGGTGACCGCGGCGAGAGTGTCGATGTGGTGGGCGAGCCAGACCATGAACTGGGTGTCGGCCGACCTGATGTCCATCCTGAGCGCCCGTGAGGCCCGGTCGAGCTTGTAGAGCATCGTGTTGCGGTGCAGCTTCAGCGTCCGGGCCGCGGCGTTCAGATTGCCCGCCGACCTGATGTAGGCGATGACCACCTGCTCCAGGTCTCCGCTCTGGCTGTGCACCCGCCGCAGCGACTCCAGGATCTCGCGCGCGAAGGCCCTTCCCTCCGCGCTGGCCGCCACCTCCTTGAGCGCGGCGTAGACGCGCAGGTCGTCGTAACCGCAGACGGGCGAGGCGTCGGTGTGGCGCGCCAGGCCCATCGCGACCCTCGCCTCGTAGTAGCTCGCCGCCACGCCCGCCGCGCCCCTGCCGGGGCGGCCCGAGGTGACCCTGAGGTCGTCGCCCAGGTGGGCGCGCAGGCTCCGGTGGAGATGCTGGGCGAACTGCGCGACGGCGCGCTGCTCGGCGAGCGGGTCGGCCGCCGCGCCCGTCGCCGCCACCTGGCGGATCACCACGATGAACGTGCCGACGGCGGCGGCCATGGTCCACCTGTCCGCCGAGGGCTCGACGGCCTGGGCGATCCGCGTCACGGCCGCGGCCCGCCGCTCGTCCCTGCGGCCGGCCGGCAGTAGCGCGCCCGCCGTCGCGGCGAACACGGCGAACCGTCCGGCGGTGTCGAACCCGTGGTGGCGGGCTCGCGCCTCCAGCTCGTGCGGGTCGGCGAAGCGCCCGTGCGCGAGCGCCTCCACGAAGTCGCCCCGCGCCCGTTCCTCCGCCGCCCTCACCGAGCGCTGGCGCAGCATCTCCGACCCGGTCAGCGTCGCGCCGTGCTCGGCGATGACCCGGTGCTGGGCGAGATCGTGCTCGTCGGACGGCCAGGACGGCTCGATCAGGACCAGCCTGCCGTACAGCTCGCCGCCGACGACGATCGGCGCGATCAGCACGTGGGTGGCGTGGGCCGGCCCCTCCCTTCGCAGGTCGAGCTCGATCAGGCCCGCCGCCGTGCCGTACCGGTCGCGCAGGTCGGGAAGGCGCTCGGCCAGCAGGCCGCCGATCTCCTCGGGGTCGCAGCCGGTGCCGTCGAAACCCGCGCAGGCCAGCGTCTCCCCGTCGGCGTCCATCGCCATGACGGGGCAGCGCGACAGGCCCGTGATGGCGCGCGCCATGGCGGGGATCCCCGATCCGCGCGCGAGCACCTCGGCCAGCGCGCGGTGCACCCGGGTGCTGTACTCCAGGACGTGGCTCGTCTGGGCGAGCGCCTTCTGCCCCACGAGCCGGCTCACCGCGCGGTAGTCGGCCTCCGCGGGCAGGATGAGCAGCAGGATGCCCGCCGCGTCCGCCGCGCGGGTCGCGGCCGCCAGGCCCGCGGGATCGGCGAGCCGTCCGGCGGGCCCTTCCTGGGCCGCTGGGCCGTCAGGCGGGGACCAGGCCAGCAGCGCCGCCGCGCCGCGACCCGCGAGCTCCGCCACCAGGCCCTCGCCGCTCTCCCCTGTCAGCGTGGCGAGCGGCAGATGCACGGCGACGCCTGAGAGGTCACGGGGCGGCCCCTCCCCAGAGGCGGCGCCGGAGCCGGCCCTGGGGGTGGCCCCGGAGATGGCGTGATGGCCGACCTCCGACAGCGGCAGGCACCAGGACGCGGTACGGCCCAGCCCCGCCTCTCCGCCGATGACCCGCCCGCGTAACAGGGGCTCCGCCAGGAGCGTCCTGATCGGGACGTGTCCGTTGCCGTCGATTCCGTCGGTGCCGTCGGTGCCGTCGGTGCCGTCGGTGCCGTCGATGGTCAGGTGTGGATGTGCCATGTGCCCAAATCCTGTCCCGCTGGTTCGGCGGATTGTCTGTTGCCCGGGGTCAGGCTCCCTCCGAGACTGACGGTGTGTGAAGGTCCCGTCCCCAGCGGGAGGAGTTGTTCATCAGTCTGGATTTCCCGCGCCAGGTGGGCAATAGCCGATTTCTCCGGCGCGGCGTCCTTCTTTTGCATGCCTATTCTCAGGAAAACGACGGAGGAAAAGTGCACCGCGTCTTTCGGCTGACCCTTGAGGACGCCCTCGTCATGCTGTCCGCCGCCGAGGAGGAGGCGCACAGGATCGGCGTCGAACAGACCATTTGCATCGCCGACGACGGCGCCCATCCGATCGCGCTGCACCGGATGACCGGAGCCCGGCTCACCGGCGTCGAGATAGCGATGGCGAAGGCGTTCACCGCCGCCGGGCACCGGCGGGACACGCACCGCTTCAACGAACCGCCGGACGGCCCCGCGCTGCCGGGCAACGAGGCCTTCGGGATCGGCCACATGCATCCGGGCAAGTTCGCGATCTTCGTGGGCGGGTTCCCGATCGTCCACGAGGGACAGGTGGTGGGCGCGGTGGGGGTGAGCGGCGGCAACGGCGAGCAGGACAAGGCGGTGGGCGCCGCCGCCCTGCGCGCCTTCCGCGAGAAGGTCGCGCCCTCGGCGGCATGACGGCCTGCCCACCGGAGCGCGGCGGCGCGGCGCCCTCCCTGCCCGGGCGTGACGTGAATCCTTTCGGGGTGCTTACGTCCTGCCGCGGAAGCTGTCCGCCCGGTCGTGCGGCGGCGATCATAACGGTCGTCCCCACACGTCGAGGAGTACCAGAATGAGATCATCTCTGTATCGCGCCAGCGCGGTGGCGGGGCTGGGCTGCGCCGTCCTGCTGCTGGTCAACGTCGCCCGCCGTGGCGGGTTACTGCCCGAGACCGCCTTCACGCACTCCATCGCGCCGCTCGCGCCGCTGGCAGGGCTGCTGGCGGTCACGGGTCTCTACCTGCTGATCCGCCACCGGGCGGGTGGGCTCGGCCTGGCCGGCTTCCTGCTCAACGCGGCCGGGCTCGCCGGCGCGTTCGCCATCGAGTACAGCCTGCACTTCGTCTTCCCCTACCTCGGGCGGTCGGCGACCGGCGAGTTGCTGGCCGGAGGGACGGGGCGGGCCTTCCTCGTCACCTCGGTCATCCTGCTGGCGGGCGTTCTCACCTTCGGCCTCGCGGCGCTGCGGTCGGGCTCGCTCCCCGTCGTGGCGGTCGTCCTCTACATGGCCGGGATGGTCCCCGGCTCGCTCAGGAGCGCGGTGCCGCTGCCGGTGTACCTGGCCGGTCTGGCAGCCGCCGCGGTCGGCATCGCCTGGATGACCGCGGGGCTGTGGAGGGCGTCCGACGACGCCCCTGTCGCCACGACCTGACGGGCGGCCGGTGCCGGCAGGCCCTCGCGGGAGCGGATCGCGCGCCATCGTGGCCCTGCTCGCCGGCGACGCCAGGTTCACCACGCCGCCGCTGCCCGCATGGCTCGCCGGCGACGCCAGGTTCACCACGCCGCCGCTGCCCGCATGGTTCGCCGGCCGCGACGACATCCGCCGGTTCTTCGCCGAACGCGTCTTCGCCACCCCGCGGCGGCCGGCGCCGCGGCCGCTGCGGCCTTCCCGAGGAGCTTCCGGCATCCTGAGGCGGGTGCGGCCGCGCAGGCCGGCAGGGGGACGGTGGTTGAAGAGAGCCCTCGATTGCGGTCGGGTGGTGGGATGGAAGAGGAACCGGTCACACTGCTCTTCACCTGGGACGTCGCGCCAGGCAGGCGGGAGGCGTTCGAGCGCTGGCTGTACGACGTCAACGCCGCCGCCATGAAGTTCTCCGGCCATCTGGGGGTGACCTGGCTGCGGCCAGGAGAGAAGGAGGGCCGGTACTTCGCGATCCTGCGGTTCACCGACGTCACGAGCCTGAAGCGCTGGCTGAACTCCAATGAGAGGGCGACCTGGGTGGACAGGCTGGATGGCATCGCCACCGAGGCGGAGCCGAGGGTGTCCACGACGGGGATGGAATCGTGGTTCAGCCTGCCGCACTGCACGGTGGCGCCGCCGTCGCGGTGGAAGACGGCGTTGACCTCGTTCGTGGCCGTCTACCCGTGCGTGCTGCTGTTCCAGTGGCTGCTGGCGGGCAGGATCGCGAGCCTCCCTCTGCCGTTGCCGCTGCGCGCCATGACGCTGCCCGCGATGCTGTCGCCGCTGCTGACCTACGCCCTCATGCCGCTGCTGAGCCGGGTGCTGCGCCGCTGGCTGTACCGGTAGCGATCCCCGCTGGAGCGGTCACGGCCCGCCTCAGCCGCGCCGCCGGCAGGGACAGGCGTGCCGGAAAGCGGCTTGCAAGCGGCCGGCTCTATCACTGGGTCAGACACCTGGAGGAGCCCCCATGACAGTCCTGTCGGCCCTGCCGTCCGCGAAACGCGGCGCAGTCCTCCTCTCGCTCGCGGGAGCGTTCCTGGCGGGTTGCGGGTCGACACCCGGGTCCGCCGCGAAGAGCGACGTGTCCGCGCAGGAGGCCGCCACGTCCACCACCACCCGGCTCACCCCGACCTTCGACGCGATCCTCACCGCCGTCGCCTAGACCGCACCGAAAGGAATGATCATGCTTCGACTGTTACTGGGCGTCGGGACCGCCGTCGCCGTCACGCTGGCCGGCCAGCCTGCGCAGGCCGCCGCACCCGCGTGGCGGATCGTCAAGGGCGTCGACATCGGCGAGAGCGCGACGGCCCTGCTGGACGTGGCCGCGTCGGGCACGCGCGACGCGTGGGCCGCCGGCTACGCCTGCAGCGCCGAGGACAGGGAAGGCTGCGCCGCGATCATCCGGTGGAACGGCTCGCGCTGGAGCAAGGCCAACCCGCCCGGGGCCGACCTCGAGCATGTCGAGGGTGTCAGCGCGGCCTCACCGACCGACGTGTGGGCGGTGGGCAACGGCACCGCCCCCTGGGCCGGCCACTGGACCGGCTCGCGGTGGACCGGCTACAAGCCGCTCGGCTCAGGGGCGGAGAGCAGGCTGGCGGACGTCGCCGTCTCGGGCGGCAGGCCGTGGCTCGTGGGCACCGTCAAGGGCAGCGGCGTGGTCCTGGGCTGGAACCGGGACAAGGGCTTCTACCGGGCGCACTCCCTGCCGGGCAAGCTCGAGGCCGTGACGTCGCGCGCGGGGACGGGCGAGATCTGGGCCGTCGGCTCGACCGGGACCCAGCCGCTGATCGTCCGCGGCACCGACGGCGGCAGGACGTGGAAGCTCACCCCCGCCCCCTCGATCCCTGACGGGCACCTGACACGCGTGTGGCAGGTCGCCGGCGGGGACGTCTGGGCCGTCGGGTACGCGGGCAAGACGTCCTATGACCACAAGGACTTCCTCGCCTCCAGGCCGATAGCGCTCCACTACGACGGCAGGTCATGGCGTCAGGTGGCCGTCCCCGTGGCCAGGGGACGGCTGACCGGCCTGACCAGCGACGCCGCAGGCACCGTCTGGGCCAGCGGCGTCGACTTCGCGCACGGCAGGCGGATCATGTTCCTGCGGTACGCCGGGGACAGGCTGACCGCCTCCTACGGACCCGAGCTGCCCCTGCGGGAGCAGCGCGAGTACGACCACCAGACGGTGACGAGGACGTCGATCACCAGGATCCCCGGATCGAGCGGCCTCTGGGCGGTCGCGGCCGCCGGCGGCGGCGACTTCGAGAGCCACTTCCTGCTCACGTACGGCTGAGCCAGGCCGGGGGCCGCTACGTGGGCATGAGGACCCTGTCGATGAGGTGCACGGTGGCGTTGCCGGTCCGCCGCGGCGGGCGGCGCGCCTCCCGGCCCAAGGAGCGGCGAAACATGACAATGCCGCCACCGGCGGGGTAGGCACTGGGCATGACTCGCTGCCTGGTCACGGGGGCCACCGGGTACATCGGCGGCAGGCTCGTGCCCGAACTGCTGGCGGCAGGCCACGACGTCCGCTGCATGGTGCGCTCGGCGGGGCGGCTGCGCGATCTGCCGTGGGCGGGCAGGACCGAGATCGCCGAGGCCGACGCGCGCGACCCCGAGCGCGTGGCCGCGGCCCTGCGCGGGATCGACGTCGCCTACTACCTCATCCACGGCATGAGCGGCGGGCGGGGCTTCGCCGCCTCCGACCGGGACGCCGCGCGCACGTTCGCGGTGGCGGCACGGCGTGCGAGGGTTCGCAGGGTGGTCTATCTCGGCGGGCTCACCCCTGACGCCGGCGAGGGGCACCGGCTGTCGGCGCACATGAGCTCGCGGGCCGAGGTCGGCGAGATCTTCCTGGCGTCCGGCGTGCCCAGTGTGGTGCTCAGAGCCGCGGTGATCATCGGGTCGGGCTCGGCCTCCTTCGAGATGCTGCGGTACCTGGCGGAGCGGCTGCCGGTGATGACGACGCCGCGCTGGGTACGCAGCCGTACCCAGCCGATCGCCGTCCGGGACGTGCTCCGCTACCTGGTGGCGTGGGCGGGGATCGCCGAGGAGGTCAACAGCGGGTTCGACATCGGCGGGCCCGACGTGCTGACCTACGCCGAGATGATGCGGCGCTACGCCGCCGTGGCAGGGCTGCCGCCACGGCTGATCATTCCCGTGCCGCTGCTGACCCCGAGACTGTCGAGTCTCTGGGTCGGGCTGGTCACGCCGGTCCCCGCGGCGATCGCGCGCCCCCTGGTGGAGTCGCTGCGCAGCCAGGCGGTGTGCCGCGAGCACGACATCGCCCGGTACGTCGCCGACCCCGAGGGCGGCCTGATCGGCTTCGACCGGGCCGTCTCGCTGGCCCTTCAGAAGATCAAGGAGGCCGATGTGGCGACCAGGTGGTCCTCGGCCGCCATGCCGGGGGCTCCGAGCGATCCCCTGCCCACCGATCCCGATTGGGCGGGCGGCAGCCTCTACATCGACCGGCGCGCCATCACCGTCGCGGCCGACCCCGAGGCCCTGTGGCGGGTCATCGAGGGGATCGGCGGCGAGAACGGCTGGTACTCCCTTCCCGTCGCCTGGAAGGTCCGCGGCGCGCTCGACCGGATGGTCGGTGGCGTGGGCCTGCGCCGCGGCCGCCGGGACCCCCTGCGGCTGAGGGTGGGCGACTCCATCGACTTCTGGCGCGTCGAGGAGATCGAGCAGGGGCGCCTGCTCCGCCTGCGGGCCGAGATGCGGCTGCCTGGTCTTGCCTGGCTGGAGCTGAGCCAGGGCGTCGAGGATGGGCGGACCGTCTACCGTCAGCGGGCCGTCTTCCACCCGCACGGCCTGCTCGGCCACCTCTACTGGTGGTCGATCCTCCCCTTCCACGGCCTGATCTTCGGCCGGATGCCGAGGAACGTGGCGGCCGCGGCCAGGGGCCTCATGGGGCGAGGTGCGGTGTGACGGCCCGCTGGATGGCCGTGGCCCTGGTCAGGAAGTCGAGGATCAATTCCAGCTGCTCGTCGGTGTAGCCGCCGTAGAGCTCGGTGAGCCCCGAGACCAGCCCGTCGAACAGGCTCCCGAAGCCGGCCAGCCTGCCGTAGTCGACCTCGACGATCACCCTGCGCTTGTCACGGGGGTCGCGGGTGCGGTGGGCCAGGCCCTTGGCTTCCAGGCGGTCGATCAGCCCGCTGACCGACGCGGGGGCCAGTCCCGTGTGCTGGCTGATCTCTCCTGCCGTCATCGGCCCGTTCCGCTGGAGCAGGTCGAGCGCCTTCTCCTCCGTCATGCCCAGGCCGATGCGCGCCGCGACCGCGGTGTGGAACATCACCGCCGCGTTGCTGTTGTCCCGGCCTGCGACGAACAGCGCTTCGAGAAGTTTCTTTCGGTGTTCCGAAATATCTGTTGACACGAGCCTCCCCCTCCGGCCTATATTTCGTTCGGCCGAACGAAATAACTATGGAGAGGGTAACACGATGAAGGCTCTGATCATCGGATGCGGCATCGGCGGGCCCGCGACGGCGATGGCGTTCCAGCGCGTGGGCATCGACGCGGAGATCTTCGAGGCCTACGACGTGACCGCCGACAACGTCGGCTCGTTCCTGAACGTCGCCTCGAACGGCCTGGACGCCCTGCGCACCCTGGGCGCGCACAAGGAGGTCCTGACGGCGGGCATTCCGACCCCCCGCATGGTCATGTGGAGCGGGACGGGCAAGCGCCTCGGCGAGGTCGCCAACGGGCTGGCACTGGACGACGGCACGGTGAGCCACACCATCCAGCGCTCCGACCTGTACCGCATCGTCCGCGACGAGGCCGTCAGGCGCGGCATCACCGTCTCGTACGGCAAGCGCATGGTCGCCTACCAGGAGACGTCCAGCGGCGTCACCGCCCGGTTCGAGGACGGCACCGAGGCGACGGGCGACCTGCTCATCGCGGCCGACGGCGTGCACTCCCGCACCCGCGCACTGCTCGACCCGGCCGCGCCCGCCCCCCGCTACAGCGGGCTGTACAGCTTCGGCGGCATCGTCAAGGACGCCGACTTCACCGGCGAGGTGGGCGTCTACAACATGATCTTCGGCAAGAGGGCCTTCTTCGGCTACACCGTGGCGGCCTCGGGCGAGACCTGGTGGTTCGCCAACTTGCCGCGCGAGCTCGGCGACGTGCCCGCCGACTGGAAGGCCACGCTGATCGAGGCGTTCTCGGGCGACGACAACTTCGCCGCCGAGCTGATCCGGCGCAGCTCGATCGACCTGGCGCTGCCGATCCACGACCTGCCGCCCGTGCCGACCTGGCACCGGGGCAGGGTCCTGCTCACCGGCGACGCCGCGCACGCCACCTCCCCCAGCTCGGGACAGGGCGGCTCCATGGCGATCGAGGACGCTCTCGTGCTGGCCGCGGCCCTGCGCGACGAGGCCGACCACGAGGCGGCGTTCGCCTGCTACGAGCGGCAGCGCCGCGAGCGGGTCGAGCGCGTGGTGGCCTGGTCGAGGAAGATCAGCAACAGCAAGGCGGCGGGGCCGGTGGCCCGGGTCTTCCGCGACCTGATGCTCCCGATCTTCCTCAAGAAGTCGGCCGGCGACGAGTCGCTCGCCTGGATGTACCGGCACCACATCGCGCTCTGAGCGGCACGGCGAGCGTGCCACCCCCTGTCCACCGCGAGCGCGCCACCTTCAACGTCATGGGCACGATCTCGGCCCGGGTCCCGCTGCGCGACGACAGGCCTCTGGCCGGTCCCGCGGAGCGCTGGATCGCAGCCTGCGCCCCCACCTCGGCTGAACCCGCCCCCGCGCCGACGCGTCCGCCCCGGCGGGCTCCCCCGGCGGCGGGCGGAACGCCTAACCTGGGCGGGACGGCGAGCTGGGAGGACGCGGTGGGGCGCAGGCCGACGATCGACAGGGCCGAGCTGGAGCGGCTGGTCGGGGCGGGGATGAGCGTGCGGGAGCTGGCCGCGCACTTCGGGGTGAGCGAGTCGGGGGTCCTGCAGGCCAAGCGGGCCGCGGGCCTGGCCAAGCCGCAGCTCGACCACGGCGGGGCGCTTCCGTGGACGCTCAGCCGTACGCACGCGCAGTCGGGGCCCGCCACCAACCTGCGGAACCTGTCGGCGGCGGCGCAGGGGGCGCGGGTGGCGCCCGAGCGGTTGAACACCGCGCTGCGGTGGGCGCGACGGCTGGTGGAGCAGGGACTGGATGTGGCCTACGACCCGGTGGAGGGGTTCACGGAGGTCCCCGCGCCACCATCGGGCTCACACGTCGCCGAGGTGCTCGGCCGGGCGGTGAAGGTCCTGGAAGCCGACTGACGCCGGCGTTTCGACTCTCGCCGCCAGGGCAGTCGGAGGGCCAATCACGGCCCATCGCGACAGACCCGGAGGCGTCAGATGACCACCTCAACTCTGATCTGGGTGGCCGTCATCGTGGTGGTGGTCATCGCCATCGCCGCAGTCGGTTACGCCCTACTGCAGCAGAAGCGCCGGACCCGACTTCAGGACAGGTTCGGGCCTGAATACGAGCGTACGGTCGCCGAGCACGACAACCGGCGCGAGGCGGAGCAGGAACTGCGCTCCCGTGAGCAGCGTGTCGCCGACCTCGACATCAGGCCACTCGCCCAGGACAGCCGGGCCGACTACGCCAGCCGCTGGATCGAGGTGCAGGAGCGCTTCGTCGACGCGCCCGGCTTCGCGGTGACCGAGGCGGACCAGTTGGTGACGTCGGTCATGGGCGATCGCGGCTATCCCACGCGCGACTTCGACGACAAGATCTCGACGCTGTCCGTCGGCCACGCGGAGACGCTCGGCCACTACCGGCTGGCCCATGAGATCAGCGGGCGCGCCGCCAGGAAGGAGGCCTCGACCGAGGAGCTCCGCCAGGCCATGGTGCACTACCGCGTGCTGTTCCACGAACTGCTGCACGACGACGCCCCTCAATCCGCCCGTCACGAACCAGGAGGACGGTGAACGATATGACCGAGCACAGGCACGCCGAGGACGCACTGCAGGTGCCGCCGCCACGCGCCGACCAGCCGCCCGAGGGCCGGCCAGGGGACCAGGAGGCCGTGGGAGCCGACACCCGCGACGAGCGCGCCGAGCAGCAGTGGCAGGGGCAGGAGCGTGAGGAGAGGATCCAGGACGACCGGACGCGCGAGGGCCGGTGGGAGGACCGCACCGAGGACGAGCACATGGCACAGGCCCGCGCGTCCCAGGAGGGCATGCCCGAGCAGGGCAGGCGGCAGCCGATGACCGACGCGGACCCCGAGAGCCCGCAGGACGACACCCGCTACCGCGACCCCTACGAGACGCGGACGCCTGACGACGTCCTCGCGACCGGCACCCGCGCCACCGACGCGGACATGAGAACCGGCGACACGGGGATGACCGGCGACATGAGGACCGGCGGGGAGCGGGCGGAGACCGCCGGGAGCGCGCGTGTGGAGACCCGCTCCGAGCAGGCCGCCTTCATGCTCGACCAGGATCCCGAGCAGATGCGCCTGCGCTGGCGCGAGGTCCAGGCCTGCTTCGTCGACGATCCCCGCCTGTCGGTCGAGCGCGCCGACACGCTGGTGGACGAGTTGCTGTCGACGCTCACCTCCCAGGCCGGCCACCTGCGCGACCGCTGGAAGAACGCGAGCGGGAGCGACACCGAGCAGCTGCGCCAGGCGCTGCGCGAGTACCGCTCGATGCTGGACCGGCTGCTCACCCTCACGTCGGCAGAAAGGTGATATGACATGCTCGCCATCGTCGCCGCGATCGTGTTCGGGCTCGGGTTCTTACTGGACCTGCTGAACACCAGGATCGCCGGGATCAGCGGTATGGCCTTCGTGCTTCTCGGCCTGTGCCTGCTCGCCCTTCACCAGGCGGGGATCGGAACGGCCAGCATCGGCAGCTACCGCGGAGGCTGGCGCCGTACCCGCCGCTAGACCGGACAGCCCGCACGGACGAAATGGGGCGCCCCCTGGATTCAGGGGGCGCCTCGCTCGTGCGCGTGGTCACCAGGTGGAACGCCGTGACCGGATGGAACGCCGCCTACACGTGGGCGACGGGTTCGGCGGTGGTGCGGGCGGCGTACTCGAACTCCCTGCGAGGGTCGGTCAGCGCGCCCAGCGCCGTGATGTCCCTGCGGAAGAACAGCGCGAGCGTCCAGTCCAGGAGCACGCGCACCTTCCTGTTCAGGGTCGGCATCTTCGTCAGGTGATACGTCCTGTGGATGAGCCACGCCAGCGCGCCCCGCAGCTTCACCCCGTAGATCTGCGCCACGCCCTTGTGCAGGCCGAGGCTGGCGACCGAGCCGGCGTAGGCGTGACGGTACGGCCTGCGCCGGGTGCCCCTGATCGTGGCCAGCAGGTTGTCGGCCATCACCCTGGCCTGCCGTACGGCGTGCTGCGCGTTGGGCGCGGTGAACTCGCCCGGCCTGGTCAGGTCGGGCACGGCCGCGCAGTCGCCCGCGGTGAAGACGTCGTCGTATCCCTCGACGTTGAGGAACGGCGTGGCCCGCACCCTGCCCTTGCCGTCGATGGGCAGGTCGCTCCGCGCCACGACGGGGTTGGGTTTGACGCCCGCCGTCCACACCAGCGTGTCCGTGTCGAACGCGGAGCCGTCGTCGAGCACGACGCGCCCGTCCTTGACCGATTCGAGCTTGGTCCTCAGGCGTACGTCGATGCCGCGGTGGCGTAGCTGCTCCAGCGTCCACATGCCCATCTCGGGTCCCACCTCGGGCAGGATGCGGTCGGTCGCCTCCACGAGGTACCACTTCAGGTCGGCCGGCTCGATGCTCGGGTAGTAGCGGCAGGCGTCGTGCGCCATGTCCTCCAGCTCGGCCAGGGCCTCCACGCCCGCGAAGCCCGCGCCGACGAACACGAACGTCAGCGCCTGGCGCCTGATCCTCTCGTCCTGGGTCGACTCGGCCAGGTCCATCTGGCCGAGGACGTGGTTGCGCAGGTGGATGGCCTCCTCGATGGTCTTGAACCCGATGCCGTTCTCGGCCAGGCCGGGGATGGGAAGGGTGCGGGAGACCGAGCCAGGGCAGACGACGAGCAGGTCGTAGCCGATCCTGCGTGGAGGGCCCTTGTGCGGCCTGAACTCCACCTCGTGCCGGCTGGTGTCGATGGCGTCGACCACGCCGTTGAGGATCGTGCAGCGGGGCAGAACCCTGCGCAAGGAGACGACGACGTGCCTGGCCTCGAGGTTGCCCGCCGCCGCTTCAGGCAGGAACGGCTGGTAGGTCATGTAGGAGTCGACGTCGATGAGGGTGATGTGCGCCTCGCCCCTGCGGAGCCTGCGCTGGAGTCGCAGCGCCGTGTACATCCCGACGGAGCCGCCACCGAGGATCACTATGCGAGGAGTCATCACGCTCCCTTACCCCCGAACCGCATCGTTACCGTGCTTCCGTCCCGCCCGGTGCGGAAGCCGATCCACCGGGCGAGGCTGCGGGCCACCCACAGGCCCATGCCGCTGGTCGCATGCGGCGGCGGAGGCGTGCTGCCAGGGCTGCCTTCGAGCTCCCAGCGGCCGTCGTCGTGCACTTCCACGACGACGTCGTCACGCTCGTGCCACACGCGCAGGCGCGCCCTGCCCGTTCCGTGGGTGACCGCGTTGGTCGCGACCTCGTTCACGGCGACGAGCAGGTCGGTGACCTCCTCGTCGGGCAGCCCCGCGGCGCGCGCGTGGACCGCGGCGAAGTTGCGGACCTCCGGCAGGTCGGAGAGTCGGAAGAGCACTTCCCTTGCCGGAGCGTCCGCGTTCTCGTCCACTGGAAGGACCCCTAGCGTTCTGCGATGAGTTCTGCCCTGAGCTGGTCGAGCACCTTGCGCAGGATGCGCGAGACGTGCATCTGCGAGATCCCGAACTCCGCGGCGATCTCGGCCTGGGTCATGTTGCCGAAGAAACGCAGGAGCAGGATGTTCTTCTCCCTGGTGGGCAGGGCGTCGATGAGAGGCTTGACGGCCTGCTGGTCGACCAGGTTGTTGAGCGCGTCGTCGTCGCCGGGGATGACGTCCCCGAGAGAGGCGGCGTCGTCGTCGGCGCCCAGCGGGGCGTCGAGCGAGAGCGTGCTGTAGGCGGCGGAGGCGTCCAGCGTGAGCAGCACGTCCTCCTCGGAGATGTTCATCTTGGCGGCCAGCTCCGCCACCGTGGGCGCGCGGCCCAGGTCCTGGCTGAGATCGGAGACCAGCCTGTTCAGCTCGGAGCGGCGCTCCTGGTAGAGCCGCGGCACCCTGATGGCCCAGGTGCGGTCGCGGAAGTGACGCTTGACCTCGCCTGTCATGGTGACGACGGCGTAGCCCCTGAAGGCGTGGCCGAGTGCGGCGTCGAAACCGTTGATGGCCTTCATGAGTCCGACGTAGGCGGCCTGCAGCAGGTCCTCCATCGGCTCGCCCCGGTAGCGGTAACGCCTGGCGATCTCCGTGGCCAGGGAGCGGTGCATCTCGACGACACGCTCGCGGACCCTTTCCCTGACAGAGTCGGGGGTGTCTTCCCTGACCATCTCCGCCAGCAGTTCCTCGGCGGTCATGTCTTCGAGGACTCGTTCCTGAACAGCCATTCCTGTCTGCTCCTCATATCTTCGCCGGCCGCACCCCCGCACAGCGAAAAAGCCCAGGCAGAGGCGCGCCTCGATGGAGGTCGCTCGTAAAGCCCTCTGCTGGACTTCGACTCCAGTTTTCCCACATTGGGATGGAGTATTCAACCCCAACCCGGTGACAGTAGGGTTGCCCTGCCAGACGGGCGACGACGAAGGAGGTCTTCTGTGACGATGTCGGAGAACGACGAGTGGCCGAAGGCCGCCCTGAGTCTGACGTCGTCAGTGGCAGGCGGGATTCCTGTGATCGTCGTGGAGGGCGTCCTCGACGCGACGACCAGGGAGCAGTTCGCCGACCACCTGAACGAGGTGGTCGCCGTCCACGGCCACGATCTGATCCTCGACATGGCCGGGGTCACGTTCATGGACTCGCGCGCGCTCGGCCTGATCGTCCACCACTGGCAGGGGTGCACGTCGGCGGGAGGAAGGTTCGCGCTGGTGGGGGTGCGCTACTCCCCGTCCAAGGTGATGTGGATCACCGGTCTTGCGCAGCGGCTGCCGCTCTACGAGACGCTCGACGAGGCGCTCGCGGCCCTCGACTGACCGCGGCCCGCGCCGACCAGCCCTGCGCGTGCTCGCCGGGCGGGACGCCGGCGGCCGTCCCCGCGCTCACCGGGGTCAGGGCGTCTTGCCCTGGTGCTCCTCGACCAGGAGGCGGGCGAGGTCGGCGACCTTGACCTGGTGGTGCTGGGACACCTTCCTCAGTTCCTCGAAGGCGGCCTCGGCGCTGCATCCGCTGGTCTTCATGATGATGCCCTTGGCCTGGTCGATGACCGACCGCCCGGCCATGGCCTCCTGCAACTGGGCGGCGTCGGTGCGCATCTCGTCGAACTCCCACAGGTTCGCCATCGCCACGCCGACCTGCTCGGTCAGCATCTCCGCCAACGGCGCTGCGACCTGCGCGGTGAAGGCGCCGGGCCGTACCGAGTAGAGGCCCACCACCAGGAGCACGGGCGAGATCTCGATGGGCAGCAGCAACGCCGAGCGGACCCCCCACCGGGTGGCCAGACCGGCGTAGCGCGCCCACCGGCGGTCGCGCAGAACGTCGGCGACGACGACGCGCCGCAGCGTGCCACGCGCCTCGGTCGAGGGTCCCTCGCCGATCGCCCGCTCGCCCTCGACCAGCATGATGAGCTCGCTGTGCGAACCCGAGACCAGCACCCTGTCGTCGCGCCACAGCTCGGCCGACCCTCCGGAACAGCCGGGAACCCCCCTGGCCAGGGTCGTGGTCAGCGCCCGAAGCACGCTCTCGCTCGAGGTGTCCTCGCCGACCCGGCCCAGCGCGGCCAGATCGCGCGCCAGCACGGAGGTGATCATTGTTGCCATGGCGAATCCCTTCCCGATGAGCCTAGATTAAACAGGTGACCGATCCCATCGGCTTGGCCGCGCTCGAACACGCCCTCGATGAGCTCATCGGGCGCGTGTCGTCGTTGCGTGCCGCCAGAGCCGCCTATCCGGCGGAGCTGGCGCAGACGCTCGACGCCGCCCTGGCCGAGCTCGACACCGCCACCGAACTGCTGGCCGCCGCGAAGGCGGAGCTGAGCGGCGCGGCGCGGAACAAGGGGGGCAGGAGCGCCTCCCAGCGGGAGCTGAAGCTGCTGCGCCAGGTGTTCAGGGTGTTCCCCGTCCCGGTGATCGTGCTGGACGGCGGTGGGGTGATCAGGCGGATCAACGCCGAGACCTCGGCTCTGCTCGGCAGCCCCGACGGGTTCCTGATCGGCCGCTCCTTCCCGCTGCTGGTGGACGTGCCGCGGCGGGCGGCCTTCCGCTCGCACCTGACGGCGGTGCTGCAGACGGGGCAGAGCGCCGCGTTCGAGACGCGGCTGGCCCACCAGGGCCGCACCCACGTCGCGCAGCTGGCGCTGACCAGGCTGACGATGCCGGGCGAGCCGCAGCAGATGGTGGCGGCCGTGGCGCTGCCCACGCAGGTGCAGCTGCCCGAGCCGGGCGCGCGCCGTCCCGAGCAGTCCGACGCGGGGCTGCTGATGACGGCGGCCAGGCGGCAGGAGCTGCTGGCGCGGATGGCGACGCTGCTGCTGGACGAGGAGAGCCAGCGCCGGCCCGTCGCGTTGCCGAGGGCCGCGCGGTTGCTGGCCGAGGAATGGGCCGACTGGGTGATCGGCGACGTGGTGCGTGACGGGCTGCCGCGCAGGTCGGTGGTCCTGGGCCCCAAGGACCAGCCGGTGGCCGATCTGGTACGGCTGGTCGAGCGCGCCGACCCGGCGGTCAGCCCGCTCGTGACGCAGGTGCTCGACCAGGGCACCGGCGTGGTGCACGAGATGGTGGAGGACGAGTCGCTGCTCGGCGGCTGCGCCGACGGGCCGCTGCTGACGGTGATGGGGGCGGGCTCCCTGTTGTGCGTGCCGATCGGGGCCGAGGGCGCGGTGCGCGGCGCGCTGACGCTGGTGCGCTCGCACGACCGCCAGCCGTACACGCTGGCCGACCTGGGACTGGTGCAGGAGCTGGGCGCGCACCTGGGAATGGCGATGTCGGCCCAGGACAGCTTCCGTGACCGCTCGCAGGCCGCCGAGGCGCTGACGGCCAGCGTGGTTCCGCGCAACCTGCCGCAGATCCCCGGTTTCGAGGCGGCGGCGATCTACCACCAGGGCGCTTCGGTGGGGGCGGAGTTCTACGACGTGTTCCCGGTCAAGGACGGATGGGGGTTCTCGCTGGGCGGCGCGGTCGGCTCGGGCGAGGAGGCCGCCTCGGTCAGCGCGATGGTGCGCGGCGGCCTGCGCGTGCTGAGCGTGTGGGAGAGCGACCCCGACCAGGCGGTGCGGAAGGTCAACGACGCGCTGGTCGCGCAGCGCTCCGGCATGTTCGTCATGGCCGTGGCGGGCTACGTGAAGGGCAGGACGATCACGCTCAGCTCCGCGGGGCACCACCCGGCCGCGCTGGTCCAGCCGGACGGCAGCGTGCACTCCGTCTCGGGCGGCGGCGTGCCGCTCGGCATCACGGCGGAGGCGGAGACGGCCGTGGAAGAGATCACACTGACCCCCGGGCAGACGCTGGTCCTCTACTCCGAGGGCCTGATCTCCTCGCGCGGCCAGGACGGCGAGCCGTACGGCGAGGAGCGGCTGGCCGACGTGCTGGCCCGCAGCGTCGCACAGCCGCCTTCGACCGTGGTGAAGTCCATCGAGGAGGACAGGCACGCCTTCTCCGGCGGGCGCGTCTGGGACGAGATCGTGGTGCTCGCGCTGAGAGTGGCGTGACGGACGGCGACCGGTCGCATGCGCGGTGTGCCCGTCGCGCTTCTCACGCGCTCGCCCCGGCAACTACCCCGCCTGGGAAGGTTTACTTTTTCCGGGCGTCAGGGTATGCCTATGGGGTACGTGAGTGCCTAAGACGCAGGCACACCTGCAGGAGCCACATGCCCGAGGTGTGCCATGCATATCGCCATCGTCGCTTCCGACAAGCGCCGCACTCATATTCTCGCAGTCGCCCGTGAGCTGGGCCGCGAGCACCGCGTCACCATCTACAGCCGCCGCAGCGACGCCGACATGAAGCCCAGGGCCAGGATGTGCCATGGCGTCATCGTGGAGACCATAGACGCGGGCCCGGCCCGCGACCTGCTCGCCGACGAGGTCCTGCCGTACCTGTCGGACGTGGGCGACTACCTGATGCGCCGATGGCGCGAGGACCGGCCTGACGTGATCCACGCCCACTCGTGGACCGGAGGCCTCGTGGCGATGGCCGGCGCCCGCGGCCTGGGCGTGCCGGTCACGCAGACCTTCCACCACACGTTCGGCGTCGCCATGCCTCCCGCGCATCTCAAGATGGAGCGGGTGCTCGGCCGCCGCGCCGACGCCGTCATCGCGGGGTGCGGCGACGAGGAGTCCGAGCTCATCAGGATGGGGGTGCCCCGCAACCACATCGCGGTCGTCCCCTACGGGGTGGACGTGGACCGCTTCCGCCGCCAGGGCAGCGCGGCGGCACGCGGCAGCCGCAGGCGGTTGCTGCACGTCGGCCCCCTTTCTCCCGACCGCGGCGCGCACACCGTGGTGCGGGCGCTGGCCGCCGTCCCCGACGCGGAGCTGTTCGTGGCGGGCGGGCCGCCCGCGGAGGGGCTGGACGAGGACCGCGAGGCCAGGCGGCTGAGGACGCTGGCCGAGCAGGCGGGCGTGGCCGACAGGGTGAACGTGCTCGGCCAGGTGCCGAAGGCGTCGGTGGCCAAGCTCATGCGCAGCGCCGACCTGGTCATGACGCTGCCGCGCGAGGCCCCTGCGGGGACGGTGGCGCTGGAGGCCATGGCCTGCGGCGTCCCCGTCATCGCCTCCGCCGTGGGCGCGCACCTGGACTCCGTGGTCGACGGCGTCACGGGGCTGCTGGTGCCGCCGGACAGGCCGGCGCAGACGGCCAGGCTCATCCGCGAACTGCTCGCCGATCCGACCAGGCGCACCGCGCTCGGGTTCGCGGGCGCCGACCGGGCCAGGTCCCGTTACTCGTGGGAGCGGGTCAGCCAGGAGCTTCTTCGCGTGTACGAATCCCTATAAGCTGCCATGCATGCTTATTCATCCTTGGGATGCGGGTTCACCCGAAGAGTCGCTGGCCTTCGTCCGCGACAACCAGTTCGGCACACTGATCGCCTCGGGACGCGACAGGGCCGTGCCGGTGGTCGTGCCGACCCAGTTCCTCCTGGTCGACGACACGACGGTGGTGCTGCACCTGGCCAGGCCCAACCCCGTCTGGCCGGCGATCGAGGAGAACCCGAAGGTCGTGCTGTCGGTGACCGGACCGTGGACCTACATCAAGGGTGAGTGGCGTGCCGAGCCCGGCACCGACCCGCGCCTGGGCGTGCCGACGACCTACTACTCCGCCGTGCAGCTCGTCTGCACGGCGGAGATCGTCAAGGACGACGAGGGCAAGCTCGAGGTGTTGCGGCGGCAGATCGCCGACCTCGAGCCGACGCTCGGGGATCCCGCCCTGATGCCGAGGCTGATGTCGGGCATCAGGGGGCTGCGGCTGACGATCGACGAGATTCGCGGCAAGTTCAAATACGACGGGCACAAAGACGAGGAACACCGCGAGCGCGTCCAAAACGCCGTTACCAAAGCGAAATCCATGCTTTCCTGAGACGCATGTCGATTCCTGGTTATCTCGTGGCGGCGGCGCTCCTGGCGACGCCCGCCGCCACCACCGCCACCGAGCGGCAGCCCTTCGAACAGGTCTTCAGCGAGCGTTTCGACTCCCTCGACACCAGCAGGTGGATGGTCTACCACTCCCCCGGCGCCGAGACCAACCCCCGCACCGGCAAGGCCACCACCGTCTCCAACGGGGTGCTCAGGCTCAAGGGCGGCTTCTACGGCGGCCAGGACCTGTCAGGCGGCCTGGCCACCCGCTCCTCGCAGCAGTACGGCAGGTGGGAGGTCAGGTTCAAGGCCGAGGCCGGCGCCGGCTACACGCCCGTGGCGCTGCTGTGGCCCGACCGGCAGGGCGACGGCGACTACGCCGAGATCGACTTCGCGGAGATCATCGACCCCCATCGGCGCGGTGGCGGCATCTTCGTGCACGCGGGCCGTCAGCGGGCCCAGAAGCAGCTGCGCGCCGACTTCACCCAGTGGCACACGGTCGCCGTCGACTGGCTGCCGGGGCGGCTGACGTTCTGGCTCGACGGTGAGAAGGTATGGGACTACAGGGGGCCGCACGTTCCCGAAGGCCGCAGGATGGGCCTGGCCCTGCAGAACGACGTCGTGTGCAACCGGTGGTCGCCGTGCAGGAACGCCTCCACCCCCGACACCGTGTCGATGTACGTCGACTGGGTGAAGGTCTACCGGTTCACGGGAGCAGCCTGACCGCCTTCAGCGCCAGGTGGACGGCCAGCCTGTCGTCGCCGTCCGACAGGTCGCGCCCGGTCAGCCGCTCGGCCTTGCCCAGGCGGTAGTAGAGGGTCTGGCGGTGGATGCCCAGCTCCGCCGCCGCCTTCTGGGCGTGCCCGCCGAGGTCGAGGTAGGTCTCCACGGTGTGGGCCAGCTCGGCGTCGAGAGCCGCCGTCTCGGCGGCCAGCTCGCGCAGGTCGGCGGTGCCGAGCCTGGCCAGCAGCCGGTGCACGCCGAGGTCGTCCCACCTGGCGACGGGATGGAAGCGGGGGAAGTGCTCGGCGATCCGCAGCGCGTGCTTGGCCTCCCGCCAGCTCTGCCACGCGTCGGCGGGGTCCCGGCGGGGCGCCCCCATGCCAGCGGCGGTGCCGTACGCGGTCTGGAGGTTGCCCGCGATCTCGCCGGCGAGGTGAGAAGGGGCCAGCACGGCGACCGGCCGGCCCGCGCGGGACAGCACCCCGCGCGGCAGCGTCCAGAGAGCGGCCACCCGTTCCTGCGACTCCTTGACGGCGATCGCCGTCACGGGCCCTGCGAGCTCGATGGCGGCGCCCGCCCGCTCCTCGGGGTCGGCCGACAGCAGCGCGGCCAGCTCCCTGCCGAGGTCGTGGCGGCTGCGGGCCTCCTGGGCGAGCATGGCGGCGGCCCTGGCCGTGAGCCGCTGGATGCGGGCCAGCTCGGCGTCGCCGAGGGTGCCGAGCAGCCAGAGGTAGCCGTAGGTCACCGACGCGTGCCTGAGCGGGACGCACACCCTGGCCAGGACGCCGAGCTCCTGGTCGGCGGGGATCCTGACGGGGCCCTCCGCCCTGGCGATGCCGAAGCGCTCGAAGTAGTCGCGGACCTCGCGGCTGGCGCGCCTGCGCAGGATGGACTCCTGGCGGACGGTGTCGATGTCGCCGTGCTGCGCGCCGTACGCCAGCAGCCGGAAGGAGCGGTCCTCCAGCGTCGCGGAGACCCCGAGAACGCGGGCGATCTCGTCGACGGTCTCCTGTAGGTCGTCGGTGTTGTGCATTTGTATGACAGCCTGCCACACGCCACGTTACGGACGTCAATGGGCCCGCTGTGAGCAGGCGTTTTAGCCTGTACGCATGCTGGGTCAAGTACTTCTCGCCGGGTCGCGCAGCGCGCTCGTGCGCCGCACCGTGTCAGGGCTGCCGCTGACCAGGAAGGTCGTCGACCGGTTCGTCGCCGGTGAGGGCGTCTCCGAGGCGAGCGCCGCCGTTCAGCGCCTGGTCGACGGCGGGCTGACCGTCACGATCGACCACCTGGGCGAGGAGACCCGCGACGCGGGCGCCGCCGCCGCGACCGCGAAGGCCTATCTCACCCTCCTGGAGGAGCTGCGCCCGCTGGACCTCGGCACGCGCGCCGAGGTGTCGGTGAAGCTGTCGGCGGTCGGCCAGGAACTGAGCGACTCCATGGCGCTCGACCACGCCCGTGAGATCTGCGCCGCGGCCGCCGCCAACGGCTCCACGGTCACCCTCGACATGGAGGACCACACCACGGTCGACTCCACGCTCGGCATCCTGCGCGCCCTCCGCGAGGACTTCCCCTCCACCGGCGTCGCCATCCAGGCCTACCTGTTCCGCAGCGAGGCCGACTGCCGCGACCTCGCCGTCCCCGGCAGCAGGGTACGCCTGGTCAAGGGCGCCTACCGCGAGCCCGCCTCCGTCGCCCACCAGAGCAAGGGTGAGGTCGACAAGGCCTACGTGCGATGCCTGCGGATCCTCATGGCGGGGAAGGGTTACCCCATGGTGGCCACCCACGACGACCGGCTCATCTCGATCACCGAGCTGCTCGCCGACAGGTTCTCGCGCGCCGTCGGCGACTACGAATACCAGATGCTCTACGGCATCAGGACCGACAAGCAGGAGTCTCTCGCGGGCGCCGGTCACACGGTCCGCGTCTACGTGCCCTACGGCGACGACTGGTACGGCTACTTCATGCGCCGCCTGGCCGAGCGCCCCGCCAACGTCGCCTTCTTCCTTCGTGCCCTTGGGGGTAAGTGATCATGGATGCGATCAGCAACGTCCCGACTCCGGCCAACGAGCCGGTGTACGGCTACGCGCCGGGCAGCGCCGAGCGCACCGCGCTGGAGAACCGCATCAAGGAGCTGGCCGGTTCCTCGATCGAGCTGACCATGACCATCGACGGTGTGGAGAGGATGGGCGGCGGCGCGACCATCGACGTCGTGCAGCCCCACAACAAGGCCGCCGTCCTGGGCCGTACCAACGACGCTACGGCTCAGGACGTGCAGGACGCCGTCGACGCGGCACTGGCCGCCGCCCCCGCGTGGCGGGCGCTGTCGTTCGACGAGCGGGCGGCCATCTTCCTCAAGGCGGCCGACCTGCTCGCGGGCCCCTGGCGCGCGACGCTCAACGCCGCCACGATGCTGGGCCAGTCCAAGTCGGTACAGCAGGCGGAGATCGACGCGGCCTGCGAGCTGATCGACTTCCTGCGCTTCAACGTCTCCTACGCCCGCCAGCTGTACTCCGACCAGCCGGTCTCCTCCCCCGGGGTGTGGAACCGCATGGAGTACCGCCCGCTGGAGGGCTTCGTCCTGGCGATCACGCCCTTCAACTTCACCGCCATCGCGGGCAACCTGCCCACCTCGGCCGCCCTCATGGGCAACGTCGTGGTGTGGAAGCCCTCCCCCACCCAGCAGTTCGCCGCGCACCACACGATGCGGCTGCTGGAGGCGGCGGGGCTGCCCCCCGGCGTCATCAACCTGGTCACCGGCAACGGTCAGGCGGTCTCCGAGGTCGCCATGACCCACCCGGCGCTGGCCGGCATCCACTTCACCGGCTCGACCGCGACCTTCCAGCACCTGTGGGGCACCGTCGGCGCGAACATCTCCCGCTACCACGGCTACCCCCGCCTGGTGGGCGAGACCGGCGGCAAGGACTTCGTGCTCGCGCACCCGTCGGCCGATCCCGGCGTGCTGTCGACCGCGCTGATCCGCGGCGCGTTCGAGTACCAGGGCCAGAAGTGCTCGGCGGCCTCACGCGCCTACGTCCCGCGCTCGATCTGGTCGCGGATCAAGGACGACCTGGTGGCCACGGCCGAGTCGCTGACCGTGGGCGACGTGACGGCCGACCTGTCCACGTTCATGGGCGCGGTCATCGACGACCGGGCCTTCGCCAAGCACAAGGCGGCCCTGGACAGGGCCAAGGCCACCGACTCGATCGACGTGCTCACCGGCTCCTACGACGACAGCGTCGGCTACTTCGTCAAGCCGTCCATCCTGGTGTCGGACGACCCGACGGACGAGATCTTCGTCAAGGAGTACTTCGGGCCGATCCTCGGCGTCCACGTCTACGACGACGCGGCCTTCGACACGGTGCTCGACCAGATGGAGTCGGCCTCGCCGTACGCGCTGACCGGGTCGATCATCGCGCAGGACCGCTACGCGATCGCCTCGGCGTCGGAGCGGCTGCGGTTCGCGGCGGGCAACTTCTACGTCAACGACAAGCCCACGGGCGCGGTGGTCGGGCAGCAGCCGTTCGGCGGGGCGAGGGCGTCCGGCACGAACGACAAGGCGGGCTCGATCTTCAACCTGATCCGCTGGGTGAACGCCCGGACGATCAAGGAGACCTTCGTTCCTCCGATTATCACGCCACCATATAGGGGTGACATTCCGCAGACGGGATGGCAGCAGCCCGATCTAAAGACCCTCGGCTACCGCGATTAGTCGCCGATAGAACAAAAACGCCCCGGAACTCGAATACGAGTTCCGGGGCGCTTCTGCTTCCAGACTCAAAGCCACAGCGTCGCTTCGACCCACACCGCCCCGCCATCCGGGCTGAGCCTGCACCAGCCTGGCCCGTAGGCCGCCCGCAGCAGCACCGGCTCCGTGCGCTGAGGGTGCTTCGCCCCTTGCGGCTCCCGCCACAATGATCAGGTGATTGATCACTATCGCAACCTCTTCGAGTGGCACCAGTGGCTGGAAGACGCACTCTCCTGGACCGTCGTACAACCCCTCGACGAGGAACTCACGGTTGACGATCTCCTGTGGCGGCTGAACGGCGGCCGCGATCCTGAGCAGCGCACCATGGCATACCCCACAGAGGCGGCCTTCGATGAGGACCAGCCCGTGCTCTTCGCCTTCGAGGGCGAAGGCGCCTGGGGCTTCCTCGAGTTCACCTACGGATACGGCATACCGGACCACGTCCTCACCGAGCTCAGCAAGGAGTCACGCGTCTGGATGACAACCTGGCACTTCAACGGGGGATACACGATCCTCTACGCGGCCGACGGCAAGATCAGAGCGCGGATGCGCGACTTCATCTTCGTCGAGCACGCCTTCGAGCACGGTGATCCGAGCATCCTGGCTGACTTCCGCGCCCTGCTCGACAGCCTGGGCGCAGAGGATTACCGCGGCAAGCGAAGTGCAGCGTTCGCCTTCATCGAGGCCGCCACCAGTCTGAGGCTTGAGAAGGAGTGGCTGGATGTGGAGGAGGCCCCCGTCATCGTCCTTGACAACCCGGACGCCTGACCTCAGATCTCTGCAGGCGGTCGCACCGCTGCGATTAGGCAGCCTCCGGTCGAAGCTTCCCAGTACAAACCTCAGCTCATCCGCATTTGCCGTACGTGTACCACTCGTACGGGCCCGCCGCTCGCTCATGCGCTGGCCGCAGTGCTTCAGCGTGAACTCACAGCCCCTGGCAAGAGCACCGCGCGCTCCAACTCGCGGCCCTGGCTCTGTAGGTGAATTTAAGAGCCGAATGTCGGTCAGTGGCTCTGTGGCGCCCGGTGGGGCTGGAGCCGTGTTAGCGAATTCCAGAGCCACCTGAGGGTTAGCGGTGCAAGTATCGAAGCGTTACCCCGTGTGAGGAGACGCTGGTGACACACCCTCAGCCCAAGGCGGAGGTATTCGCGGCGATCCGCCGGGATTCTCGTGCGGGGCTGTCGGGTCGGCAGATCGCGATCAAGTATCGGGTCAGCCGGAACACGGTGGCTGAGGCGTTGCGTCAGCCGCGGCCGGAGCCGAGGAAGAAGATGGCGCCGCGGGCGAGTCGGCTGGATGAGTTCAAACCATTGATCGACGAGATGCTGCGGGCCGATCTGGATGCGCCGCGCAAGCAGCGGCACACGGCGAAGCGGATCTTCGCGCGGCTGGTGGATGAGCACCAGGCGATGGAAATCTCGTATCAGATCGTCCGCGCCTATGTCGCTCACCGGCGGGGCGAGATCCGGGTCGAGGCAGGCCGGGGTCCGCCGGAGGCGTTCATCCCGCAGTCGCATCTGCCGGGAGTTGAGGCCGAGGTCGACTTCGGGGACGTGACGGTCCGGATCGCGGGCGAGCAGGTGAAGTGCTTCCTGTTCTCGTTCCGATTGTCGTATTCGGGCAAGGCGGTCCACCGGGTGCTGGCCACCGGAGGGCAGGAAGCATTCTTTGAGGGACACGTCCACGCTTTCAGGGTGCTGGGCGGTTATGTGGGTGACATCACCTCCACGATCTCGTGAGTCAGGTCAAGATGGTCGTTCCCGTCGAGGAGCGGCCATGGTCTGGCAACCACAGCTGGTACGGCGTGTCGACGCCGCCGGGAACCTTGAGCTGTCGCTGGGGCACGCCCTGGTGGACGACTACTTGGCGTTCGTGGCCGGCTACCAGTTCCGCGGCGCGCAGATCAGCACGCCTTACAACATCGACGAGGTCAACCCCGACGGAGCACGCTTCCGCCGGACCAGCCATGACGATGTGGCCTTCGTCGGCCAGGTCAGCGAATACCTCGCTTGACCTAACGGATCACGTGGAGAGCCGGATGCCCGGCCAACGGGCACGTCCGGTTCGGCGGGCGGGGACAGGAAGACCGACACCCGAAACGGTGCACGGCGTCCCGTCTCCGACCCACCACATGGAACTCGACCGGCACGGCGCCGAGCTCCTCTTCCAGGTTCTCACCGAACGCGAAGAGAAGAACAGCGTCGCCATCGCCAGCAACGAGTCCTTCTCTGGCTGGACCCGCACCTTCACCGACCCGCGCCTCTGCGCCGCGATCGTCGACCGGCTCACCTTCGCCGGCAACATCATCGAGACCGGCACCGACTCCTACCGCCTTGCCCAGACCCGAGCCAGAGCCGAACAAGCCAGCTGACCACACTTGTCGGCTCCCCACTCGGGTCCGTGTCACCAGCCGCAAAGTAACGTTGAGTAATCGTCGTTGCTTTGCGTGGTCGCGAGATTGGTCATCTCAGGGGAGGCTAAACACGCCGGATCACCGGGGTTTGCGGCTGATCGCGGCTCGCGGGTAGGTCAGGCCGAGGTGCGCGGCCGGCGGGTTGTTGAGGTGGTCACCCCGCAGGACGCGCCAGCTGCAAGATCGCCATTCTCAAACACCCACATAGGGCGGCAGGCGCCCCCAGCGCCACGGCGGCCCTCGGCGGTCGACACTGTGATCACTGTGTGTTATTAGTCAACTACATAACATCTCTTACTGGGGAGCCATGCAACCTGCTTCACCATCGGCCGACCAGCCCGCGGGAAGGAGGGTCAGGGCAGCGGGGTGGCTGCCTCGACCCGGTTGAGGTGCACGATCACGTCGAAGGCCGCTCCCAGGGCCAGCGGCCGGTTGAACTGCTCGGGCACGTACGTGGCCGGGATGGTGAAGGTCGGACGGGCGGTGTCCAGCCACGCTCGGGTGGACGGAGTACGGCCGGCGCGGCGCAGGTCCACGTAGTAGTCGCGGTAGCGTACCCGGTCCAGGACGGCCTCGCTGCTGTCCGGGACAGGGGCGCCGGTGTCGAAGACTGCGACCTGGCCGGTCTTGGGGTCGATGGCGCGGAAGCGGCCGCTGTGGATGGTGGTGCCGATCGCCACATAGGAGGTGCCGGCCAGGGAGCGCAGGACGGCCCCCTGGGTGACCGGGTAATGGTCGGGCCAGGCCGAGACGTAGCCGATATGCCCGTTGTGCGCGGCCGCCACGGTTTTGGTGCCGGTGTGGCGCTGCCACCACACGGTGTTGTCGGCCATGGCCTGGTCACGGTGACGGTGCAGGGCCGCGCCGTCCAGTGCGTACATGGTGGACATCTGGACGATGACGCGGGCCTCCTGCAGTACCCGCGGGCTCACCTTGCCGCTGTCATCCAGCAGGCGGTAGGCGGCCTGAGCGTCGCCGGCCAGGGCGGCGCGCTGCTCGGCCGGCAGTGCGGCCAGGGCGTTCATCCGTTCTTCCACACCGGCGGGCAGGGCCAGCAGGCCCGCGTAGCGGCGACGCAGTTCGGGCTCCAGCGACGGCTCGTGCTTCTCGGCCCAGGCGAGGATGCGCCGGTACTGCTCGGGATGGACGTCGCCGATGTCGAATCCCATCACGCGCAGCTTGCGTGAGGCGGTGCGGTTGTAGTCGCGCATCCACTCATACAGGTCCATCCACTCCTGGGTCTTCCACGAGCCGTAGGACTGCTGGAACTCCTCGGCCATGATCGTGCGCAGGTCGCCCTTGCCGGTGCGCACGTACGCGTCCAGGCGGACGCCGGCCGACCAGGTCGCCTCCAGCGCCAGCGTGGTGAAGCCCTGGGTCTGCACCAGATGCCGGAACATCCGGTGCCGCAGCGTGAACAGCTCCTTCGAGCCGTGCGTGACCTCGCCGATCCCCACGATGGTGGCGCCCTTGGTCATCGCCGACAACGCCTTCAGGTCGCGGGACGGGCCGCCCGGGACGGTGCTGCGCAGTTCCTGGGCGTGGCGCTCCAGGTTCGCCACCACCCGCTCTTGGCCGGCGGCGACGGCCGCCGTGGCAACGCCGGCGGGGGCGGGGGCGGGGGTGGCGAATGCCGGAGCGCTCACGCTCGCGAGACAGGCCGCCAGCGCCAGGGTGACCGGCACGGTACGACGCAGAGTGTTGCTCGCCAAGACAGATCCTTACGTTGGGTGTCGGATGAAGCAATCACCAACGTAGGGATGGGCGCAGGCGGTTTCGATCCCGCCCGCTGGCCGGTCGATGGTGGTGCTGGCTACCGCACGCCGCCCGCGGCCCAGCTCACAAGGCCGTTTCCCCGAGGCTGTTCCCCAGAGGCCGGGTGTCAGAGGCCGGCTTCAGGCACCGAGGTAGCGCAGCACGGCGGCGACCCTGCGGTCCACGCGGTCACTGGGAGCCAGGCCGAGCTTGGCGAAGATGTTGCGGATGTGCTTGTGCACCGCTCCCTCGGTGATCACCATCTTGTCGGCGATGGCCAGGTTGCCCAGTCCTTCGGCCATCAGCGCGAGCACCTCGCGTTCGCGCGGGGTGAACTCCTCCAGGGGGTCGCGCCGGCGGATGAACAGCTGGGCCACCACGTCCGGGTCGATGGCGGTGCCGCCGCCGGCGACCCGGTTCAGCGCCTCAAGGAACTGCTCGACCTTGCCGACCCGCTCCTTGAGCAGATAGCCGACCCCGTGCGTGCCGTCGGCCAGCAGGTCGGTCGCGAACGTCTGCTCGACATGCGCCGACAGCACCAGCACCCCCAGGCCCGGCTGCAAGCGCTTGGCCGTCACGGCCGCCCGGATGCCCTCGTCGGTGTGGGTGGGCGGCATGCGCACATCCACCACCGCCACATCGGGCCGGTGCTCTTCGACCGCGGCCAGAAACCCCTCGGGGTCGCTCGCGGCAGCGGCCACCTCGATGCCCTCCCCGCTCAGCAGCAGCACCAGGCCCTCGCGCAGCAGCGCGTCATCCTCAGCGATCACGACTCGCACGGCAGTTCCACCTCGATCACAGTCGGCCCCCCGTCGGGGCTGGTCAGGGTCATCGTTCCGTCATGGGCCTCGACGCGGCGGCGGACCCCGGCCAGCCCGGTGCCCGCGCCATCGCGGGCGCCGCCCTTGCCGTCGTCACGCACCTGGACGCGCAGTAACGGGCCTACACGTTCGACGACGACCTCCACGTGCTGGGCGCCGCTGTGCTTGCCCACATTGGTCAGCGCCTCGGCCACGGTGAAGTAGGCGGCGCTCTCCACCGACAACGGCACCACGGCGAGCTCACCCACCCGCACCCGACAGGGCACCGAGCATCCGGCGGCCAGCGCGTCCAGCGCGCCGGCCAGCCCCTTGTCCTCCAGGATCGGCGGCAAGATCGCGCGCACCACGCCGCGCAGCTCCGCCAGCGCCTGCTCGGCCGCGCTCCTGGCACGTTCCAGTGCGTGCGCGGCCCGAGCGGGATCGCGCTGCAGAGCACGCTCGGCCGCGGCCACCGTGACCACGACCGCGTTCAGCCGGTTCTGCGCGCCGTCGTGCAGGGCCCGCTCGATCCGGCGCAGCTCGACGGCATGCGCGCGCAGCGCCCCCGCGCGGGTCACGGTTAGCTGCGCGATGCGCTGCGACAAGTCGATCGAGGCGTGCGGCACCAGCAGTTTCCTGGCGGGCAGCGCCTGCAGGCGCGCCAGCACAGGGAAGAGACGGACCAGGGCGACCAAGACGGCCAGGCCGATCACCGAGGTGGCGATCGCGCCCGGCCAGGTGGTAACCGGGAAGCCGAAGTTGGTGAGCTGATCCTCGCGCGACAGCAACTGCCAGTAGAGCGGGTAAGTGAGTTCCCGCAGCACCGCCACCGGCATGATCATCCCGAGCAGGCCGCAGGCCGGGCCCACCACGACGTAGACGGCCAGCCAGCCCAGGTCGCGCAAGGTCGCCGGGTCGGCACGGGCCGCCCGCATCCTGGCCGCCCAGCCTCGGGGTAGCTGCTCGGCAGGCAGCCGGTACGGGCTGACGATCTCGACACCCGCGCCGGCCAGGCGCCTGCGTTCCCACTCGGCCGCGCCCCTGGTCATCCCGATCATCGCCGGCACCAGCGCCAGCCCGACCCCGACCAGGCTCAACGCGGCCACCACCAGCCAGCACAGCGCGACGACGACGGCCATGAACGCGGTGCCCAACCCTCCGGCCAGCCGTTCCAGACCTTCAAGGATTCCCCGCATCACTAGGTTCATAGTAGGCGAAAGGGGACACGGCTTGCTCCAGCCCGCTGTACCACGGCCAGCTAGCGTGCGGGATTTCCGCAGATCGGGCCCGTTTCTAGGATTCTGGCCATGACCGACCCCTACCGCATCCCCAGCCCTGACTCCGACCCCGCCACCCCCCGGCCCACCACCTCCCGGCCCGCAGCGAGCAAGCCCGCGCTGAGCAAAGGCGCTCTCGCGCTGCGCGCCCTGCTCTGGCTCGTCCTGATGGCCAGCGCGGTCGTCAACATGATCGCGAACGGCATCGGCGCCTGGCCGCTCGGCCTGGTCGCGGGCGGCGTCGCCGTCGCGTGCATCGCCGCCCTCATCGTGCACCACGTGAGCAGGCGCAAGACATGAACCACATCGTCCCCTCACCGGCGTCACCAAGAAGGAGACCCACTGCTCGGATAGCTGTCACCGAAGGGAAGGGGCGTTCCCGCAGGGCTATGTCTGCTTGTGGACCGAGGACGACTTCGACGGCGAGATGTTCGGCTACAAGCCAGTCTCCTACTACTGCGACATCGCCCCGGCTCAACCCGTCCGGACCATCTTCAACAACACCAACCGGCCATGGGTGTTCTACCGCGACTCGACTGCGGCACCCTGGACGCCACCATCCTCCCAACCACGCCAAACGTGACGAAGGTAGCCAGGATGGGCACGGGCCGCTACTGCGTCCAGGTCCATCCCGACATCAACGCCGTCCGATCCGTGCCGATCGCGACCCTGTACTTCGGCGCCGACTGGGGCAGCGAGATCTACGCCGCCGCCCCGCACCGTGTGCAAGGACCACCCCAACTCGGTCTACGTCGTGACCGGCAAGAACGGAACAAGACAGCGCGCGGTGGCCGCCGTTCCAGGGGCCGGTTCTGGGTCCGATCATCAGGGCGCTGATCGCGGCCCTGGGCCCCGCCTGCCAATGGACGGCAGACGCCACGAACACGATCTCGTCCAGCACCAGCTCCGACGAGACGTCGTGCTTTGTGTAGGTCTGTCACCCGGGATCGCCTGTGTGGCAGGGACCCATACGGGTACAGTGGCGCTCAGCACCGCGACCTCCTCGACTAGGTCGGTTCCAGCCCCGGACCGCCTGCCAGCGGACCCCGGGGCTCAACACTTTTAGGGGCTGTGTACGGCCCCCCGCCAGTAACGCTGCTGGGGTCATTGGCGGTGATCCGTGGGGGAACAGTAACGATCGTTCACCATCTACCGCTACGTGTTCCGGGTCAAGATACGAGCTCCACCTCGTCGCCTTGACGGTCGAACAGCGGGATGGTCTGCACGGTGATGTGGATCGACCAGCGCGTCACGTCCGGCCGGACGCGCCGTTGGGCGTCGATCCACTGCTGTGCGTGGGCGCGGGTGTTGTCGATGGCCACGGCCAGGCCCTGACCGTGGTTGGCACTTCCGCACACGCAGGTACAGCGGACGTCGTCGGCGTCGTAGCAGCGGTGATCGCACCGGCCTACGCAGACCGATGCGGCGTAGACGGCGAGCAGGACCGTCACCCGTCTCCGTCCCCCTGATCTCCGTGCTCGCCGGCCGCGCGGGCGTCCAGGTCTTCGAGCCACGCCACGAGCGTCGCCGCAGCCTGCAGGATCCCGGCGCGCAGGTCGGCCGGGTCGTCGCGGCGGAGCGCATCGTTGAGCGAGGTCCGGGCCCGGTGCGCCCAGGTGGCCCCCTCGTGCTGGTCGGCGACGATCTCGTCTTCGAGGGCAGCGTCGGCGGCCTGCTGCCAGTGCGGGCCGGTGCCGTCGGCGTGGACGCGGCGGCCGGTGCGCTGGTCACGGTTGCCGCGCGCCAGGTCGATCTGCAGCAGGATCTGCTGCCGCAGCACGGCCTGCGGCGTCAGCTGCGGCTGGTCGGCGAGCGGGACGATGTGGATGTCGCAGGCGAGGGCGTGCGCCAGGTCGAGGAGGTTCTCCAGCGACGGCGTCCGCTCGCCGGTCGCCCAGCGGCCGACCGTGTTCTTGTGGACGCCGGTGACCTCGGCGACCCTCACCTGAGACATGCGGAGTGCGTGCCGGATCTGTTCCAGCTGGGCGACGAGCGGCAGCACACGGGGAGGGCGGCGACGTTCGGGCCGCGGCTGGCGGGGGCCGGCGGGCCGCTCGTCGTCGGGTTCGGTCTCGGGGGCTTCGGCGAGGCCGGCCGTCCAGCCGACGGCAGCGGCCCAGCCGACCAGGCCGTCGAGCGGCACCGGCCGCTCGCCGGTGGCCCACCGGTTGAACACCGGCGGCGAGACTCCGACGGCGTTGGCGACGGCTCGGCGGGACACCTCCCGCCGTTCGCGGCGTCGTTCCAGGACGAGTCTCAGCCGCTCGGGCGGGTTGTCGTCGCCGAGGATCGGCACCTGGTCGACGTACTCGATCTGGCCGTGCTCGTTGGCGAAGGTGAACCGCCGGCCGAGCAGAGCGGCGTAGCCGACGAACTCGCGCAGGCTCGGCGTGCGCAGGCCGGTGGCCCACCAGCCGACGTCCAAGGGGTCCACGCCGACGACTTCGGCGACGATCTGTTCGGCGACGCCGAGCTCGACGCGCAGGGCGTCGAGCTCGGCGACCAGCGGGTTGACGGTAGCCACCCGTCAAACCTCTTCTCGTGCGGCCGCGTCAGGGTCGGGTTC
The DNA here is from genome assembly GCF_057708945.1 of Nonomuraea sp. bgisy101. Lineage (NCBI taxonomy): Bacteria > Bacillati > Actinomycetota > Actinomycetes > Streptosporangiales > Streptosporangiaceae > Nonomuraea > Nonomuraea sp. bgisy101. The sequence continues at coordinate 684,820 of NZ_JBYITD010000001.1, read as the reverse complement.
GGGACCGGCGCCGAGGGCGAGGACGTCGCCCATGCCGCCGGTGCGGAACATGCGCTCGATCCGGTCCTTGCCGGAGGGGCGGCCGGCCTTGGCGTTGGTGTAGCGGATGATGAAGGCTCCGTTCCGCTCACCGCGCGTGACCTTGGCGAGCTTGACCAGTTCGGCGGTGCCGGGCGAGGCGATGCAGCCGTCGTCGTCGATCTCGGACTGCAGGCGGGTCAGGTACGCCTCGCGGACGCGGGTCTTGACGTAGTCGGGGTGGGTCATCGCGATGTAGGCGATGACATCGTCGAGGGCGAGTACGCCGGGCAGGACCTCGGTGTACAGCTCGGTTTCGGCGTGCTGGCGGCAGTAGGCCTTCACCGCGCCCATGTCCCAGGCGATCGTCGGCTTGACGTCTTGGATGTGGATGGTGGCCGCGGCGGGCCCGCCGTCGTCGACCATCACTTCCAGCAACTTCATCCCGTGGACGAGCTGGACGGCGGCGAACATCTTCTCGGCCAGCTCGCGGGTGCGTTTCACCTGCCTGCCGAGCGCCTTGTGCACGCCGTCGAGGTAGCCGTAGGCATGAGCCAGGTCGAGCGGGCTCTCACCGCGCTCTTCGGCGTCGGCCAGCAGCTTCTTCGCCTCGGCGATCTCGTTCTGCAGAACGACGCCTTCGAGCACGTCGTCGGCGCCCGGCGGGAGCGCGAGGCTCGCCTTGGCCGCGAGTTGAGCCAGCTCGGCGAACGACAGGTGCTCGAAGCCGGGCATCGCCTGGTCTCCGGCGAAGACGATCGGCTCGTCCCGGAAGGGCACGTCGTGGATCGTGGTCGTCGGCGCGTCGGCCGGCCCGGCCGGGGCCGCCTCGGCCGTGGGGGCCGCAGGTGCTGGGCTGGCGTCCGGGGCCAGGTCGTCGACGATGACCACGTCGGGCGTGTGTCCCGCGGTGGTGGACGTGGTGGCGGCGGGAGTGCGGGCTGGCCGCGTCTTGCGGGCCTTGGTCTTGGCGGCGGTGCGGCGGCTCATGCGGCGGGCCTTTCCTGCTCGGCAGTGGTCGGGTTCTGTGCGGCCATCAGCTCGGCCATGCGCGCCTGCATGACCTCGGTGAGCGTGTCGCTGGGCGTCGGCGAGGCGATCGCGGGGGCGAGCAGCCCGATCACGGTCGCGCCCGCCTGGTTGGTCAGCTGCTGCTCGGAGGCCAGCCGCCGCCCGGTGAGGACCTGCAGGATGGTGAGCCGCCGGTCGGGGGTGACAGCGCCGCACTTGGCGAGCATCTGCTTGAGCGTCGTCGCCAGCTGGTTGCTGATCTTGTCGTCGGGGCTGGGCTGCTGGGGTGTGGGCGGCGGCTCGTCGGCCGGGGCTGGGAGCGCCTGGGGGCGGGCGGCGGTCACGCTGTAGGCGACGGTGTCGGCGCGGCCGGACAGCCCGCGGACGCGGCGCACGATCAGCTCGGACAGGCTCTCCTGCTCCCCCACTCGTTGTCGAGCGTGACGCCCTGGTGGGCGGGGTGGGCGGCCTCGGCGAGCAGTTGCTGCAGCCGATCGCGGTCGGTCGTGGCCATGGCCTCGTCGCGGATCTGCTCGGGCAGGCGTTCGCGGCCGAGCCGGATCACGGGCCGGGGGCGGCTGGCATCGGAGACGCGCAGCGTCTTGAAGATCAGGGAGGCGAGGTCGAGGTCAGGCACGACACGCGCCTCGTCCTTGCCGTAACGCACGTTCAGGTACTTGCTCTTGGCGCCGATGATCGTGGGTGGGGCGTCCAGGCTGAGCCGAATCCACACGCTCGCCTCGTGCGTCAGGTCGCGGCGGCAACTCCACCTTGTACGTCTTGACCTTCGGTACCGGGTCGGCGGGGTCTTCGGTGAGGTAGGTTTCGCGGCCGCGGGCTGTGACCACGACGACGCCCGGGAACGTGCCGAGTAGCTCCATCAGCCGCTGATGCCGGGCGTGGACGTCGTCCCAGATGTTGTTCGGGGTGCGGATGTCGGCGTTCGGGTCGAACGCGAGGAGCCGCTGATTCTTGATCGAGCCTTTGGCGCGGGCGCCGCCCCAGGTCTTGAGCATCTCCCACAGGCGGGAGCCGCTGTCGACGCCAAGTGCGTACGGCTCTTCGCCGGCGGCCAGCGCCTTCCCGGCCTCCTCGTGGGCGGCTTCGACCTGGCCGATGATGGACGCCCACGAGCCGTCGTGCTCGATGATCTCGTAGGTGGGGGTGCCGCCGCCGACGGCGTCGCCGTACTCGTCGCTGTTGCCGTCGCCGAGGTCGAGCATCAGGGCTCGGCCGATGAGGGGGGAGGCGGTGAGCTCGACGAGCATGCGGGTCTTGCCGGAGTCGGCGGGCCCTTCGACGAGTACCAGAGGGAACGGGACGATGCACGTAGGGGGACGTGTCTGTAGTGTCACGGGTGCTGAGCCCTTCTCCACAGAGAGCCGTTAAGGGGGCTTTCCTCGACTGTCCCCTTACAGCTCTTGGCCAGAGTTCGCCCCAGGCTGGGGCGAACGGTGGTGCTATGTACTACTGGGCAGGGTGATGGGCCTGCCTGTGCGTTTGGCGAACTCCGCCCAGGGCGGGATCGTCCAGATACGCATCCGGCCGACCTTCCACTCCGCCTCGGGGGCGCCGTTGTTGCGCTTGAACCAGATCGTCACGGTCTCGGGGTCGATGTCGAACATCGCGCCGATCTCCTTGACGCCGACGAGCTGCGGCAGCTCGGGCAGCGGCTCGCCCGGGTTGCTCCAGCGGGCTTTCAGCCATACCGGGGTTCCGGAGATGACCGCGTCCGCGTCGGGCAGTTTGTCGAACTCCTCGCGGTGCCGCCAGGAGCGGAGGGTGGCCACCTTCACGCCGGTGATCTCGGCGATGTCGGGCAGTCCGACCAGCTCAGGGCGGTCCTGCGGGGCTTCCGTCACATTGTCACCTCCTTTAACATGCAATTCTTACCCTATACCCATAGGGAGACCCTTTGCAATTCTTACCGAACATAGGTGGTAAAGAAGAGGCAACGGGGTACTCTGTAATCGCTGGGCGCGACCTCTCCACAGGGAGCGATAGAAGGGCCTGCCACCTCGACGGCGGGCCCTTCGCCCTTTTTCGCCCCTATTGCGTGAAAGACGCATTTTCGTTGTCGCCTTTGCCGGAAGCGGCCACCGACAGCAGCAGCGACACCGACGCGCTGCCCGCCGCCATCACCCCGGCCGCCCGCAGCGTCATCGGCTGCAACGCGCCGAGCTGGTCGGCTCCGACACCGGCGAGGACGGCGGCCGCGCCCGCCCGCACCGCCCGCTCGAGCGCGTCCTGCCACCACGACCGCGACCAGATACCGCCACGCCGGCAAGGATCGTCCTCACCTGCGTCGTCGACCGGGAGGCGGTGCCGCCCTAGGTGATCGGAGCCAGCCACGCCGCCCGCCAGTCCTCCCGCCCCACCCTGCCCGTGACCCTGCGGCCCTTCTCGCGTTGGAACGCGCGGGCGACCTCGCGCGAGTCCGGCCCGAACCTGCCGTCGACGGCGATACGCCAGCCGCGCCTGGGCCATCTGCTGCCCCAGGCGCGGACATCGTCACCCGACATCAGCGGCGGATACTCCAGCACCCGGCCTGGCCACGCCGGAGCCGGCGACACCGGCCTCACGCTGCCAGGCCCGCCCGGCCGCGGATACCCCCGCCCGATCCGCTCATACAGCCATTCGCCGGGGCACGTCGTCTCGTAACCGTCGCAGTGGCCGAGCACCTCGCCGCCGCACGGCATCCTCTGCGCCGGCAGGCCCATCAACCAGTCGCGAGCGTCCAGCAGCCCGTGCAGCATGTCGTCAGTGGGGACGACCAGGCCGGAGTCGCCGACCATCGCGAGAACCGCGTAGTGGCCGGCGTTGAGCCCGTCGCCGTTGGCCGCCGGCAGGATGCCCGGCCCCCGCCCCACGAAGACCTGCCGATGCGGACACACTTGGGCGCTGTAGCCGATGTCCGCCCACAGGTTGGTGTCCATGTGGTGCCGCTGGATGCTCTTGACCAGCGCCACACACAGGCCGTGGTCCTTCACCAGGTCCGGATCAACGCGGCCGCCGACGTAGTGGTACTTGATCCCGTCCGGTCGGGCCTTCAAGGAGACGTGCCCCTTGTGGGTGCGGGCGTTCCACTGCTCCCTGGCCACCAGGTTGATCATCAGCGTCTCCCCCTTGACGCTCGTGCGGCGCGACGCCGCGCCGCCTGCTTCCGCCTGTCGCGGTACGGCCGCCCAGCCAGCAGCGGCGCCTCACCCTCCGGCGGCCCGCCGAAGCCCGCCGATCTCGGGGCGTGCCGCTCGCGCGAGACCGGCTCGACGATCTGCCAGAAGTACTTCCAGCCGCTCATGACCACCCCCGCCACAGCGCCGCCAGCGCGATCACCAGCGACGCGAACGCGAGCACCGTCGGCAGGCCCCTCGGCCACCGGTTCGCCTCCAGGTCGCGGACGCGGCTCTGCAAGTCGGCGACATCAGCGACGCTCGTCTCGATCGCGGTTTCCTGCCGCGTGTCGATCGACTCCAGCTCGCGGACGCGGGCCTGCAGGCGGCGACGCTGGACACGACGCCGTCGACCTTCTGATCGACGGCCACGACTTTGTTGTCGACCAGGTCGACCTTGTGGTCCACCTGGCCGACCCGCTCGCCGACGTTGACGACGGCCGCGTACACGGTGGCGGCCGTGACCACACCTGAGAACGGATCCTGCTCACCCATCGCCGGCCGCCTCGGCGGGCCCGCGGTAGCCGGATAGACGGCGCGCGGTCTCCTCCGGCGCGCCGAGCGCCACCAGCGCGTCGAAGTCCCGCCGACGGATGAGGTCGGCGGCGGCGTTCTGCTCGGCCGCCCACGCCCTGACGCCGGCGGCGTAGCCTTCGCGGATCTCCGCCGCCTTCTCCTCGCTGATCTCGACCGCGTCAGCGGGGACGGTCACCTTCATCGGGTACGAGCCGTCGACCTGCAGCGAGCGGGAGATCAGCGTGCCGTCGCCCAGCAGGAACCACTTCGTGTTCATCACAGGCCCGCCAGGACCAGCACTCGCATCTGCCACCTGATCTCCCCGTACTGGGCGCCGCCCTGGCCGGACCCGACGTCGATCGGCGCGGTGAACGTGTTGGATCCGCCCGCCGGGATGGTGCCGGAAACGAGCGTTTGCGTCAGCTCCCAGTGGATGCCGGTCTCCTGGGTACCGCTCGCAGGTGCGGCGTTCTCGTTGGCCATCACGGCATTGCCGTTGATCCTGAACCCGGCCCTGGAGTCCGCGCCTGCAGGCAGGTACAGGTCGACGTCAACCTGCACCCACTGCACGACGATCGCCGCGGAGCAGTCCGACGGGTTCTCCACCTCGATCTCCGCCTGGGCGACCTCGGTGTAGCCGGCCGGGACGGTCACCAGCGCGCCGCCGGTCGTGCCGGACGCCGACGCCCGCCCGGCTTTCGGGTACGGCGGCACCCACAGCCCACACGACGGGTCGACCCGGAGCGGGTTGTGCGAAGTCGGACACGGGTACGGCCACGCCTGCTCGGCCGGGCTGCCGCACAGGTCCAGCCGCAGCCGCCCGTTCGGGTCGACGGAGAACTCGGGCCCCACGCACACCTGCGGCACGGCTACAGCTCCCCGGTGTAGCCGGACAGGCGGCGGGCGGTCGCCTCCTGGACGCCTGCAGCACTGAGTGCCTCGTAGTCCTCGCGAGTGCGCCGCTCATCGTCGGCCCGTAGCGCCGCGACATGCTCGGCGTTGGCGGCCTTGAGCTCAGCGAGCCTCGCCTCGTACTCCTGGCGGGTGATCTCTTTCGTGCCGTCGGGCAGGGAGATCGTTTCCTCGTTGCTTTCGACGGAGGCCACTGCCCCGCTGGCATAGGCGACGTACATCGTGCGCAGCTCTGGCGACGAGGAAGCGACAGCGACGGACTCGGGCACCTCGACAAAGTTCCGCTTTCGCACAGTTCCTCCTACAGAATCCACTGAAAGGCTCGAATGAACGTTTGAATCCTGTTGTAGGTGGCGCCTCCGCTGCCCCGGCCGGCCGTGATGTCCACACCGAAGTTGTTGCTCCCGCCCGGCGCTAGGTTCGGCGTCTGGTTGACCACCTTCACCACCTGCACGTGAAAGTCGTTCTCCGCCGTCGAGCCGCGGTTGGCGTGGAACAGCATCTCGTCGGTGTACAGGCCGTACGCGGCGCCGCTGTTGGCTGGCAGGTTCAGGTCGACGTCCAGCTCCATCGACACCAGCACGAACGACTCCCGACACGTGTCCGGGTTTGTGATCAACAGGGTTCGCGTCTCGATCAGCGTGTCAATCGCCGCCGGAACCGCAACGTTGGCGTAGGTGGTGTTCTGCGTGTTCTGGTTGAACGCTGTCCGTCCACGCGGCTCACTGCGCAGCTGGCCGGTGCCGTCGCAGTAGACGTTTCCCGCGAACGTGTCGACAGGTGTGCACGGGTACGGCCAGGTGCCGACCTTCGCCGCGAGAGGCGACGCGGCGCTGCCGTTACCGGTGAGACCGCACGTGGCGAGCGTGAGCGCGGCCCGCAGGCCGGTCGGCGTGCACGTGATGAGGTTGCCGGCGGCCGCGTTGAGGATCGGCGCCGCGGTGATCGGGGATCCGCCCGCCCCGTTGCCGGACATGTCGATGCAGGCGGTGTCGGCGACCGACACCGTGGCGGCGCCGGTCGGCACGAACAGTCCTGCGGCACTCTGCTGCAGGTTGTTGCCCGGCGCTGGGTCGATCCGGGCTCTGAACTGGTTGGCGGCGTCGTCGTACTGCAGCCCCTGGACGAACCCGGCACCGACGCAGTCCTGGACCGCCTCGCAATCGAGCGTGCCGGTCGCAGAGACAACGTACGGGTTCGCCGATGACCCGTTGCCGGACACCGTGGCGCCCGGCCCCGCAGTGACCAAGCAGCTGCAACTGGACGCACATCCACATCTGGCGATCGTGACCACCCCGCACCGTTCGCAGGTCGGCCCGGCCCTCACACCAGCAGCATCACCGCCAGCGTACCGGGGGCCGTCGCGGCGGCACGGCTGGCCACGACGCGGCACCTAGGATCGGCGCATGCTGACGAGCTGCCCAGGCCTGCCCCGCGCCGTACGTGGGGCGGTGCTCGCGTGAGCCTGGCCGAGTCGAACCTGCTGCACGACGTCGCCGCCGGCATTCAGCTGCACGGGTGGATCGTGCATGCCGTCGAAGGCGAAGGCATCACCCCTTACGCTTACACGGTGGGCTTGATCAGCCAGGGCCGGCCTGAGCTGCTCGTCGCCGCCGCGGTGTACGACCGGGAGCACGTCGTCGTGGCCGAGCTCGTCTGGACCCGCGAGAAGTAGGCACGCACCCCAACAGCCGAAACCTACTGTCATCGATGCTCTGCGCTGAGCGACTTGCCGGGGAGATTCCGAAGGCTGAGCAGGAAGCACCAGCCCCGGCTGGGGCGCGCTTCACCGCACTGGCCCAGCCCCTGGCCGGGCCGCTGGTGCGGGCCAGCTAAGGTCTGTTCTGTGAATCATGAGAGCCGGTCCAAGGCTGCGACCAGCAGCCGACTGGATTCGACAGCGGTCGGCAGCCGCGCACTTCGCTTCAGGGTTCCACGCTTCACGTGGCGCCAGGGCTGACCCGGTGGTTCGGCGATGACTACTATCGACGGGTTACGGCCGGGCGAGTCCATGATCTCGCTGCTCAGCTCAACGTTCAGCTTTGAGGGTGAAACACCAGGGGCGTTCGCAGTACAGGCCGGCCGAGGCCGTCAGTCCGTATTGAGCAGCGGTGATCTGGTCGGCGACGAACCCCGTCTGCTGATTGACTTCAACGAGGGACAGCCGCTGCTGTCCGTGCGTGGGCAGCCGGTGGGTGAGCGCCGCAAGGACACCGTGCGACTGCGGGGGCAGGCGTACCACATCCACCGCTCACGGTTTCGACGAAAGTTGCATTTCGCGGTGACCGTTGGCGAGCGCACGGTTCTTCAGGCCCGGGAGCACTCCAGTCCCGAAGCCACCGTCCGCACTCTGCGAACAGACAGCGATCCCGCCCTCGACCCTGTTGTCACACTCGCCCTGCTTCTGCTGACGGCACGACCCGACAAGATGGGCTTCCTCAACGAGATCTTCCGGAACTGAGACCATGTCCTGCGGGCCTTCCGCTATGGAGTTCGGTCTCCACTGCCAGCTCCTGCTGTGTCCTGGACCGACTCTCATGATCCGCAGCACAGGCCTTAGAACAACGTCAGCTCTGGTGTCGGCGTGGCCACGCCTTGCCGGAGGCAGCGACGGCAGTTGACCGCCGCCGTGGTGAAACGGAGCCTTCTGGGGTCCCACCCGGCGATGCCGGTTTGGCACTGAAGGCGGGCAGCTGCTCGCCGTGATGATCAGGGCTCGTGGTCGGACGGTGCACGATCCGTGAACCTTCGACTCGGATGCCGCGACTTACCACAGGTCAACACTACCAAGATCACTCTTTGGGGTTCCTTGACTACGCTGGCCGCCTTCGACCACGGCAGCAGCCTGGTGCTCGCGCAGACCGGCGTGGACGGCAAGACCAACGAGATCACCTGCTTCCGGCCCGTGCTGGAGCGTCTCGACCTGGACGATCGCGTGGTCACCGCCGATGCCCTGCACACCCAGCGCGAGCACGCCACCTTCCTCATCGAGCAGAAACGGGCGCACTACGTGCTGATCGTCAAGAAGAACCAGCCCAGCCTGTACGCGCAGGTCAAACGGCTGTCGTGGAAACTGATCCCCATCCAGCACCGCGAACGCGACCGCGGGCACGGACGTGAAGAACGCCGCACCCTCAAAGTCATCACCGTCACCACCGGACTACTGTTCCCCCACGCCGTCCAGGCGATGCAGATCAAACGGCAGGTCAGGGACGGCAAAACGGGCAGATGGCGGACGGTGACCGTCTACGCGATCACTGACCTGCCCGCCTGGCAGGCCCCTCCCACCGAACTGGCACCTAGATCCGCGGCCACTGGAGCATCGAGAACCGGCTTCACCACGTCCGCGACGTCACATACACCGAAGACCACAGCCAGGTCCGCACCGGCAACGCGCCCCGCGCCATGGCCGCCTTGCGCAACCTCGCCATCGGCGCCCTACGCCTGACCGGAGTCGGCAACATCGCCCAGGCCATCCGCCACGTCTCCCGCGACGCCACCCGCACCCTCAACACCGACCCCACATGATCGAGAAACAGGACAAAACTCCACTACGCCGGGGCCCTGCACCACGGGGTGCTGCCCGCAGTAGCAGCGGGGGCGCGCCTTCACCGTCCAGCCGCTCGCCCTCGAGCACCGCCGGCGTGCACACCAGGCAGCCCGGCCGCCATTCAGAGATCTCTACGATTCGGGCTTCCTCATGATCGCACAGAGATGGCCGAATACCTTTACCGGTCACATTGGCCGCATAACTGGCTGTAGTAAATACTGCCTCAATGTGGTGAGATTGCGTCAATATTGTGCTGCTGCACAGTCATTTCGGCCTTAGTAGACGAATCCATCGGATCAATGGCGGATGCCGCGTCGAGGCCGAACTCCTCCAATGGGACGGCACCTACTGGAACGTCGTGGCTACTGGCGCTGTGAAGTGGACATGTGCCGCAGGGACCGCCTCCCGATCCCAAGCGTCGTACTCCTGCCGCGGCTCCGGCTCCGTCAGGTGGTACACCACACGCCTCTGGCTCACCACTACGCACAATGGTCAGGCAACCGCAAGCTACACCGACTCCAACTCGGAGTCTTTTGTGTGCGTCTAGCTCCCGGAACTTTGACATGCCGCTTCGGACTGGGGACGATCCCCGTCAGAAGGGAATCATGCTAGTCTTAACATCCATACGGCCTCAATAGTATGGGCAAACGTCGCTATCTGGGCAATCAGAGTGTTGATCGCCCAGATAGCGGCCTTCTGTAGCTATAGCGTCAATACTCAATGAGGACACAATGCCTACCATTGGTGGACATACTTTTTCTGATGACGCTTCTCCTTGGATAGATAGACCTGCGAGGGAGATTCCGGCAACGCTATCAATACAGGGCATGATTGCACGCAACAATCGTTGCGCGGTGTTTATCGACCAGGTTAGTGTTTTCTCATCGGGTTTGATCTTGAGAATCGAAGGACGCCTTCACGAAAGCGAGATGGACAGGCAGCCGATAACAGTCGAAGGCGGCGCTCATCTCGCATTGCGGCCGGCCGTGAAAGTCCGCTATCCAGACGGGAGGACCGCCGAAGTCCTGGATCATGCGCCCCCGCCGACAGCAACACCTGCAGGGGATTCGCATCGTACAGAGCCGACGCTTTCCATCCGTGGCACATATGTTCAGGGCGCATGTTTGTCGTTCTCTTGCTGGCTTCACCCTCTTCCTCAGCATGGCGACCTTTCAATCAGCGTTGAATGGCAGGCGCTGGATCTACCTCTCCATCAATGGCAGATAAGAGAGGCTGCAATCAGAGAGAGCCTTGCGAAAGTGAGCGATGTTTGGGATCCCAACTGAATTTGCGTACGGCGAGCACCTGGTTGAGGTCGTCCTGGACAGGGTCGCCGAGCGTGACAGGCTCCATGGGCCAGCAGCAGGGCTCCGGCGTAGTGGCTGGTGTGGGCGCTTATCGTCATAGTGGCACTCGCCTGGCTTGGCATCCCTATCAGCATCACCCTGGGCTGACCAGGCAAAACGTTGATCCAAAGGGCGGGCGCGGCTCCACCAGCAGCGCCCGCCCAGCATGTCACGGCAGGGCGATGACAGTGACGGTGCCGCTGTCGGCGTGCCGGGCGGTCAGCCGGCCGGAGTCATCGACCTCGAGCACGTAGGCGTCCGGGGCGACGCCGATCACCACGCTGGTGCGGTGCTCCAGGACGCGGACACGGTCGTCCAGGTCGCGGAGGATCTCCGCGGGTGTGCGTGGCCGCGTCTTCAACCTCGCCATGCTGGTCTCCCTGGGTCAGGCCGCGACGGTCGACGGGGTGTCAATGCCGGGCGGCGCGAGCGTGATGCCGACCTTCTCGCCGTCGTTCTCGGTGAACGTCACCTTCAGCCGGATGAGCCGCAGATCCGCCGCTACCGTACGGCAGGTCGCCTCGGAGGTGACGGGGATGACCACGCCCGGGATCAGGTCGTTGATGCCGACCGGGGCCTCGGGCGCGAGCTGTGAGTCGTCGGGCACCTCCAGGAACAGCGGCGCCGGGTTGCCGGCCGCGACGAGCGCGTTGGCTTCGGCTTGCGCGGAGGCGATGTCCTGGATCTCCTCCTCGGTGGCGATGAACTCCAGCAGCCCGCACGCGCCGACGCCGCCAGCCTGGGCGGTGACGCCCTTGCCAATGACGGTGGCGTGCGTGATGGCGGCCAAGCCGTCCTCGATGACCGACAGAGGGCCGACGAAGTGCTCGTCGGTCAGGCCGGGCAGCCTGCCGAGCGGCCCCTCGCCCATCAGTAGGATGCGCCGGCCGAGCGCGGTGAAGTCCAGGCCGGTGCGCGCGAGCTCGCGCAGCTGGTCCAGGACGTAGCCCGAGTTCTTGGCGTACTTGCGTTCGCCGATGATGCCGGAGGCGGACACCATCAGGTAGGCGAGCACGTTCGGGTCGTCGGGCGCGAACCCGTGCTCGATGAGCCTCTGGCCGATGACGGCGAGGTCAGCTTTGTTGGTGCCGGTGAAGTCCAGCAGGGCGCGGATCTTGCGGCGGAACAGCCACTGGGTGACGTCGCAGGCCTGCAGCAGCGTCTCGTCGCCGCGGTGCTGGATCTTCACCAGGGGGCCCTGCCACACCAGAGTCTGATCGCGGAAGACGGCCAGCTCGTTGCACCAGGTGCGGGCGTCGCCGAGCAGCTGGCAGCATTCGGCGCCCTGGTACGGCACGGCGACGTTGGCTTCGGAGGTGTCGTCCAGGAGGCGGGACCAGTCCAGAGCGGACGCCTCGACGGTGCCGTACTGGCGGCCGCCGGTCCGGTCGTAGATGCCGACGGTGTACTCCTCGGCGCAGCCGAGCGGCCCCATCTCTATGCCTCTCTCACGATGGTGCGGAGCGTCACCGACGCGTCGGCGGCGATCGTGTCGGAGTCGGCAGAGATGCACGCCAGGTACGGGATGCCGCACTCCAGCACCGGCCAGTCGAGCGGGCGTCCTTGAGGGCCGGACACGATCTGCTCGGCCGGGGTATCGGCCCGGCCTGGGCACTGCACGTAGATGGTGCGGCGGGTCGAGTCCATCGTCAGCCGGGCGCCCGACGGCAGATACGAGATGTTGATCTCCGAGCACCAGGAGCACGGGTCGAGGTCCTCGTACGGCGCGCCGAACGGGTTGGGGTAGAAGCGGAACCGGATGTTGCGCAGGATGCCGGACCCGGAGTAGATCTCCAGCAGCGGCACCAGGTCGGCCCAGATCGGGGCGGCGTTCTCGGGGATCTCCACGCACACCTGGCGGCGGGTGAACGGCTCACACAGGCACGGGTTGTCCGGCAGCGGCAGCGTCGGCAGGACCGGCGGCGGGCAGTTCGGGTCGAGCGGGCACGGCTGCGGCTGCTGGGCGGCGCATTCGCCGGCCTCGTCGAGGCAGCCCGGGTCGGTCGACCACTGCACGCATTCGTCGTCCGGCGTCGGCGGCGGCCAATGCACACCTTCGGCGACCGTGACCGCGGGCCGCAGGGCGTGGGGGCGGCCGGCGACGAGCTGGAACTGGATCTGCCGCAGCTCGCCGGGGCAGCAGGCGCAGCCGGTGATGCGCTGCTGCACCGTCGGCTCCGCGAGCAGAGCGACGTCGCGCAGCGTGCGGAACACGCCCGCGCCGCACGTCTGGCTGGTGCACGGGCCGGGGCAGCATTCGCCCGGCCCGGCCGGCACCGTCGGGCAGCACGTCATGAACTCCAAGTCGTCGCCGCCGCACGCGCCCGCCCCGCACGCCAGCGAGCCGCGCAGCACCGACGCAAGCCAGCGGGTGCCCGTAGTCGACGGCGCACGCGGTGCGGCCGACGAGGACGCCGCTCACGGTGATGGTGCGCGGCCCGTAGCGGCGGCGGCCGATGACGGCACCGTCGCCAAGCCGGTTGGTGACCGGGCGGGAGACAGGCGCGGCATCCAGGCCGTCGATGTCGGTGACGATGAAGCCGGCGAAGTCCGTCGACGACGGCTCGGCCGGGTCGTACCAGGGGGCTTCGTCGGTTTCGGGCAGCGTGTACGGCTCGTCGCCGAGGACCTCGGTCAGGCCGGTGCAGCCGCAGTCGCGGATCGACGCGTGCGTCGGCGCGAGACTCGCCTGCGCGTAGGCGTACACGCGTGCGCTGTTGGCCACCTCCACGCCGGAAAAACACAGCCAGTCCGTCGAGGCCACGCTGCTGTCCTCCTATCGGAGCGCCGCGGTCAGGCGGCGCTCCTGCTCGGCGACGATCTCGTTCGCGCTGGTCATGACCTGGTGGAAGGTGTTGTTGATCGTGAGTTCGCGCACGGCCTGGGCGGTCTGTTGCTGGCCGCGCGGCGCGACCGGCCGGTTCGCGGCCGCGGTTTCGCGGGCGGGCCGGAACGGCTGGGTCCGCGCCGGCGTGACCGGCTCGACGAGCCGGGCGGCCGCCGCCCGCACCTGCGGCGCGATGTCCTCCAAGCCGAGCAGGTACCCGCGCGCCGAGTCGCGGCCGTCGGCGCGCAGCACCCGCGACGGCGACTTGATCTTCAGCTCTTTCTTGATGGTCGTCGACACGGTTTTGGCGATCTCGACCATCAGCGCCTTGATCTCCTTCTCTTGACTCTTCAGCCCCGTCAGGAAGCCGCGGCCCGCGTTGTCTCCGGCGTCGAACAGGAAGTCCGCGGCCTGCTGGCCGAAGAACTTCGAGTTCGTGTTGATGCGCCGCTGCAGCGAGTTGATCTCGCGGAGCGTGGCGGCGGACGCCTTCGACAAGGTGTCGGCGATCGCGCCGGACTGGTCGGGCCCGCCGGTGACGAGCTGCTCGATCAGGCTCTTGTCCAGGCCGCGCTTCTGCAGCCGCTGCACATCAGCCTGGAAGGCGTCGATCGCCTGCAGCCGGTTGCGGAGGGCCGCCGCGATCCCTTCCGGCGTGGCGCGCTCCTCCTCGGTGAGGGTGGACAGGGCTGCGCTCGAGCGGGCTCGTTCGGCGACGTCGGCGGCCGTCTGGGTGGCCTTCTCCAGGGTCGCGGCGATCCGGTCCCGCTCTGTCGCCAGCTTCGACAGCGCCGCGTTCGTCGTCTGCAGCCGCGCCACGAGCACGTTGTCGACCTTCGTGTTCGTCTTCTTCAACGCCGCGGTGATCGACCGCTGCAGGTCCCGCAGCTGCTGGTTGATCTCGTCGGGGTCTGGGCGGTTCTTCAGGGGGCACCCGTCCTCCAGGTGTTGAAGCGGGACGGCGCCCCGGGCGGGGCGCCGTGGGGTTGCCGCGCGTGGCGTTGGTTCACGGCCTGCCGTAGTGGCGACGCCTGTGAGCCTCTGCGTTGCGTGCAGGCCAGTCGGCGGCTGTGACGTGGGACGGTGCGAGCTGTCCGGTGACCATCCGCGCGTAGCGGCGCGCCTCTTCCTCCGTGCCGGTGAACCCAACCTGCCGCACGTAGGTGCCGTCGGCGTCGACGGCGTTCACGAGCTGGACGCCGTGCCCTTCCCGGATTCGTTCTTCGGGGATGGCGGCGATGGGGTCCATGCGTGAGCCTCCGTAAACTGCCAGGAAACTGCAATTCTTACCCCACGAATCGGCGGGGACTGTATCAAGTGTTTCCCTATATGCGACGAGAGTGCCGCGACTTGGAGGCGGTCTCGGGCGTACGGGAAGGGCGCGGCAGGTGCCGCAGACCAGCCCTGACCTGGGCGCCGGAGCCCGACGCCATCCGCAGGTGCGCTGCCACTTCCGGGCAGCAAAGATGGCAGGGCTGCACGAAGTCACGCCCGTCCGCGCCGACGCGGTTGATCCAGCCGCCGTCACACCCGACATGCAGGCACTCGCAGTTCGGGAACGGGCAAGGGGTCGTCATCTCGTCACTCCTCCCGTGCGGGGACAATCGCGATTGTCGCTCGCTATGTGAAAGATAGCCGCCGGGAGTGACAGAAACACCTGCAATGCGCGACCCCGGGCATGGCCGCGGCCTCGGGGCCACAATCGGGCGTTATGGACGACGTGATCGACGCGCGGGCGTTCCTCGCTGGCCTGCCGGGCCTGGCCGCCGCGCTCGATGCGATCACCGCCGTTCCCCGCGTCGACGTCGACCAGGCCGCCGATGTCGAGCCGCCGACCGGGTGGGAGAACGAGGTCAGCGAGCTGGCCCGCTGCCTGGCCATGGTGGCGGGCGCGATCGGCAGCCACGCCCGCGACCACCAGGGCCGCCACCGCCGACTGGCGGCACGCCGCCCGCACCGCCGGGATTCGTCGCCCGCCGGCAGCTGCTCCGCGGGGCGACGAAAGCACGCTTCCTGCCCGCCGGGCGGCCCGTCTCACCGTGAGATCTCACCGCGAGATCGAGGTCCACACGGGGTCGTTCAAGGTTGCGCCTCTAGACACTAGAGCGCAGGTCGGCGCGGCTTTCGGGTCCTAGAGCACCCTCTAGATCTAGATACGGCGGTTCTCAACCATCCTGAAAGCGCGGAGATCCACACTCTCGCCACACGAGAGGGGAGTTCCCGATGAAGACCAGCCTTACCATTGTGATCGCCGCCGGCCTGCTGGCGGCGTTACCCGCCACCGTCGCATCCGCGTCGACTTCCGCGCCCATCTCCGCGTCCGCCGCCACGGGCGTCGGGGCCGGTCCCAGCACGACGTGGGGCCCGATGTTCGCCTCCGGCAGGAAGGCCGTCACCCAGGGCAGGCTCACCGTGCTCAGCCAGAACACGTCCACCACGCCGACGACCGCCACGGTGCAGATCAATGGCGCGATCACCGACCTGACCAAGGGGTCGGGCTGCGGCTGGGCGATCTTCCGCATCTCCTTCCTCAAGAAGGACGCAAGCGTGGCGACCAAACACCACTACAGACTCGACTGCACCACGGGCACCCCGAAATCCTTCTCCTTCGTCGAGAAGCAGGTCGTCCTGGTCGAGACGAAGGTCTGCAGCGAGATCCAGGCCACGAAGCCGTCGGCCACCTGCCTGTACGGCGGCAGCTGGAAGAAGCTCTACAGCTATCTCGACTAAGGCCGTGCTTCAGAACCCTGTCGCGCGCGCCGGATTGTCTGTACACGGACCTACGCTCTTCCCCATGTCGATATCCGCCATCCCCGCGTCCCTGTCCTATGCCGATGCCGATGCCCGCCTGGGCGGCGCATTGTCCGCCGTGTTCGAGGGTGCGGGAGCCTCGCCCGGCTACAACGAGGTGCTGTTCTTCGACGGCGACCTCACCCTCGACGGGAATTTCCTGCACGCCATCAACGAACTGCGCGGCAGCGACGCCGAGGGCGACGTCGAGTTGATCGTGATCACCGGCGACCTGACGGTCAACGGCCCGATCGCGCTCTATGAGGACCGGCCCGGCCTGTACGTCGGCGGTCACACCAAGGCCGAGACCCTGGAGGGCGGCGAAGCGGAGATCTACATCCACGACGGCGCCTTCACCCACCTGGTCTACGGCTGGTACAACCACGGCTCTTTGCGGACCGGGATCGTCGATACCCCTTGGGTGATCGACTACGACCACGCCATGGACGTGTACGCCCCCGGCGCGCGCTGGGTGGACAATTACGACGATGACGATGACGACGACGCCGACTTCGCCGTCGGGGACAGCATCGTCGAGGCGTTCGTGCCCGAGGTCGTCGACGCGGAAGACCGCTGCCTGGACGTCGACGAGTTCCTGAACCGGCTGCGGGCCGGGCTGCCGGTCCTGCGGCCCGAAGCCCGGACGGCGGCCGAGTCGGCAAGTGATCACGTGTCCCGGGCTCTGGCCGACCGGGCAGAGCCCGGGACCTGACCGGGCGCAAACTCCCGCCGGGGAAGCGGGGCGAGGCGTCTTTCGGGACGGTCATGACGTGGCTGGCCGCCCGAGTCGGCATGCGGCGGCGGCGTCCGGGCGCGCCTGGCCGAATGAAGCCATCCAGGTATGGCGGCCGATAGTTCCCTTATAGGCCTGCCTTCGCACATGAGGCGGTGTTTCCCTTCCAGCAGCCGACGGAGACCGCTAGCCTTCAGAGGCCGCACTGCTGCCCGTCCAGGCCCTCCCTGGCGGCCAGGGGGGTTTCATAGGGAGAGCCGGACTCTGCGGACGGCATGCGCATCGCGTTGCCGATCCGCTCGGCCGCGACGCACTTCGGGTGTGTTGTCGTAGTAGCCCCAGGCGCGGTGCTGCCACGGCTGTGTCGGGTTCGGCGACCTGGTGGCGGAAGCGGCGGGCCGTCCACCGCTGGGCGGCGGCGACGAGATCACGCGCCACCTTCACGACGAGCCGCCGGGCTGGGAACTGGTCACGGCACGGGCCCCCGAGCAGACGCAGGATGCCCGGCCCACAGCTCAGCGGCGCACGGTCAGCCTACCGGTCTGCCTTCGGGTAGCCCGTCAGCGGCTGTGCCGCGGCCCGCGTCCGGCTGGTGTCGGGGCGGCTGCCCGGGCAGTGGGGCCTCCGGTGACGACAGATCGGCCCAACGGCCAGGAAACGGCCACCCCCACCCCCAAATCGTACAAACGTTCGACACGGTTAAGTAACGACGCCGAGCGAAGCGGTTGACGCGCCTGGTGTTTTACCGTGTACTGAGGGTGGCCAGTGACAAGAGGTCCAGGGGACCTCTTCCCGTGAGGGATAGCTGGCCACTTCTATGTCGCTTTTCCCCACGGCATGAAGCAGCTCTTCAGGGTCGGTTCGACCGCCCACATGAAGCTTTCGTCGCCGCGCTCGAGTTTCCGCTGGACGGCCCAGGCGCCGTAGTCGGCGACCTGCAGGCCCCAGCTGGTGCATGCGTCCCAGTGGCAGACGACGACCTCTCGGCGCAGCAGGGCGTGGTTGTTGCAGACTTCCTTGATCGCGTCCTGGAAGATCTGCTTGCGCTTGTTGGTGCCCAGTGTCGCCACGACGACGTAGAGGGTGTCGCCTGGAGCCGTCACCTGTCGCGCGATCTCTCGGAAGTGGACCACGCGATTCTGTACAGGTACTCCTGGCCTTTGTCGCGAACATTCGTGTAGGCGTTGTCCTTGGCCAGGAATGTCATGCCGAAGCGGGGAGCCTGATTTCTGATCACGTCGCACACTTCGATGCGCGTCCGGTGGTTGTCGTTCTTCGCGTGGTAGCCCTTGGGAAACTCGACGCCGGCGCGGGCATGCGCCAACCGCAGGCGATGTCCTTGCCAGAAGGCACTTTCATGATCGCCCTGGTAGGTCGCTGTGCCGATCCCGAAGTACTTCGACCCGCCGCCGGCAACGTCGTAGTCCAGGTTGCCGGTCTCGTCGGCGTACATGAAGACCTCGGACATGAACTCCACCTGATGTCACGTTGAACGTTGGCGCGCATTCCATTGACTACCACATGGGCAACGGTGACATCTGTACTCTCACATAGCCCCAACAGGACTAATTCAGCACAATTACCCCTAAACGATCGACTCCGAATGTTGTTCTATTGCGCGCCTGGACGGGAATTGGGGATGCTTTAACACGAGACATCCCCAAACATCCGTCTCACGGCGGTTTGGGGAGTTGGATTCGGTTCGCACCGGCTTGCCGTTCGTCACCCGGCCGGGCTCCACCCCGCCGCGCAAGCTGCACCTGATCTACCGGCTGCACGTCGAGCCTGACGTACGTGCCCGGATGGCGGTCGAAGAGTACGACAAGCTTCCCGACGGCGGCCGCGAGATCGGGATCGTCGAATGGATCAACTATCGCGAGACGGCGAGCCTTCCCATCTTCCCGCCGATAGGGCCTGCCCTGGCCGCCATGCCTTCTCCGCATGCCGTGGTAGCTGATGCGGCGCTGCCTGCCGTCACCGACGACAACTACACGTGGATCTGACGACTCAACCACAGCGCCTGACGCCGCACCGCCACCGCCGCAGCGGTTACCCGAGCTGAGCGGCCTCGTCGACGTCGCGGATGTGGTGACACCACGTCCAGCCGGACGGCTCGCTATCCAATGCGAACGCGGTCTCCTGCTTCCACGCGCGGGCGGCGAGTGCCGCGTCCCGCAGGGCCGCATAGTTCCAGAACCGGACGTACAGGCCGACCGGCCGGCGGCGGCTCTCGCAGATGCGCCAGTGGCCGAGCATCTGCATGATGTCGATCCAGTGCTCCTCGGTGTCGCCGACCCGGTATCCGTACTCGCCGATCCGGCCGCCGGCGTCCAGGGCCTGCACGTGGTGGCCCATCAGCGTGGTGAGGGCCTGCAGTAACTGGTCGCCGCCCAGGTACTGCAGCAACGTCAGCGACTCTTCGGCAAGCTCGTGATCGGTCATGCGTGAATCCTCTCGTGAGCAGGTTTCCTGCGTCCGCGGTTCTGCCGCAGGCGGCGTCAGCATGAAGGAGCCCCCAGGCGGCTGCCGAGGGGCTCGAAGGAGGGCGGGCTATGCGACGGGGAAGACGTCGCGGACCCTCAGGGTCTCGCCTCGCAGTTCGATCGGTTTCCGTCCAGGACGACATCCGGCCGCGCGCTCGCCTGGCCGGCCTCGGGATAATTTCTCGCCCGTCGTTCGGGACGGCATATCAGCCAGCTAGACCGCATGGGGCAGGGTGCTGATCAGCGCTCATCTGCTCGTTCGTGCGAATCGCCACCACCGGGGAACGTCAGGACGATTCCGCGGGAAGGGCTGTGCCGCACCATTCGCAGTAGGAGCCCGACGCAAGAGAGAACTTCCGGCACGTCAGGCACTGCCGCATGGTGACCGAACCCATGACCAGAGGGCGCTGCTCCCCGCAGGATCTGCACTCGACCTGGTTGTGTCTTTCCGTGCATTTCCAGCCGCAGTACACGCAGTACCAGGGATGCTTCGCCCTCGGCCAGCTGTCCATGCCACGTGTGAGCATTCTGGCGACGAAATCCTGGACCTTCAGGGAGAAGGCGATGCGCAACCTCCTTCGGGGAGCCTTGGCAAGGGGGATCGGGATTTCCGCGGAACCTCGGGAGGGCAGCGAGGGGATGACGAAAATGGTCGCGTTTCCCGGGTCACCTGGTGGGACGGTCACCCGCAGGTGTTCCACGGTTCCACGACGGCGGCCGTCCAGAATGAGGAGCCACGACCCTTCTTCGCGCTGCTCAGCCGTTCGGACGGAGAGCGATTCGAGCGGGTATCCGAGAGCGTTGGCGGCGGCGCGCGCGGCGTCGGACGCCTCGTCCCGGGAGAGCGCCTCATCCTGCTCAGGCTTGCGGCTCAGCCAGCGTTCGCGCACTCGGGTGAACAGTTCCTTGACGCTTCTCACCGTCGCGGCGTCCGCCCTGTTGCCGACTATTCCCCCCACTCCAGCGGCACCAAGATACGTGGCCACCTCGACGACATGGTCAAGGACGTTCGAGATGCCTTCGAACCCGGCCCCGGTGGTCTCGGGCCGTTTCTCCGTGGAGACATTGGAAAGCGCATCCCAGCTCGCCATAATCAGCGGCCGATAGCCGTCGAGCTCGAACTCCGAATAGCTCTCCAGCGAAGCCAAAACAGCGTCGATCTGGTACGACGAACCGGGCACGGCGTCCCCTTCGACGAACCCCTTGACCTGTTCTTCGGTCAGCGGGATCAGCGCCCTGCTGGTTTCCCTCGCCACGGCCGCGTAGTGCGGCCGGCCAGCGGCGACCCAGGCTTCGAACATCAGCGTGCCGAACATGGAACGCGCTCGTTCCGGAGTGGCCACAGGTCTCCTCGGTCAGCAGCGGTGCGGCAGGGTTCAAAGTACCTTTCTCCCGGGCACCAATGGGAGGGTCTCGGCAACAGGTCGTGCTTCGACGCAACGCATGGCGGCCGTCCCGCCCACCTGGCTACAGCAGCCTGATCATGGAGCACCCCGGAGATGACCCCGTCGACCCGATCTCCGCCACCATTTCGGCCCGGCTACCGAATGTCAGGCCGTCCATCGTGGGGTATCCCCCGTCTGCTCGCTCCCGTCGGGCCTGATTGGTCGGCGGCTCGATGGCTGCTTGTGCCCGCCAGTCGGCGTTCACTTCCGGCAACGAGGAGAGCGTTGGTTCGATGACGACTCCGAAGACGTCCCTGCGTCCGTGTCGCCGCAGCACTGTCTCCAGCTTCCTCCAAATGCGGTCGGTGACCTCCGCGGTGTATTCCGGGATCGATGACGGTGGCACCTCGAGCACGGCCTCGTAGGTGGCATCTGTCCAGTTGTCGCCCGGTGTTGGGTGGAAGTAGCCGCCATCGCGGCGCAGGTACAGCTTGGCCACCGCCTGTACAAGGCCCTGCGCAAGCTGGTCACCCGCCTCACCGAGTAGATGGTGGGTCTGCCCCCGCACACGGTCGAGATCGTCGATCGCGTCATCTTCAAGTCTCGCGAACGTCACGCTCTCATTCGGAAGAGGGCTGGGGAAGGCCCGTGGCTGCGGGTGGACATTGCTCAGGGCGTAATGGCCTGCGGCCCTTCCTCTGACGCTCTTTCCCCGATGGAAGCCAGGCCGACGTCGAGGAGGGCTAGCGCCAGTCTGGGATCGCCATACAGTCGCGGGTTCTTCTGTAGATGTTCGACCTGTTCAGGGGTCAGCTCACGGACCAATGGCACCCCATCGACCTTCAGAATCAGTATGTTGCTGAACGCCAGTAAGGCGTTGTCGTTGCCCTCCAGCGCGGCGAGCAGCCCTGCGATGGCCTCGCCTTGCGCCTTAGGCGGGCGCACAGTCGCGCCGGGGTGGTGCGGGGCAGCCGGACAGATCTCGCCCGAGCCCGGCCTGCCGTACCGGAGATCTCGGGATAATCCACCGGGTGAAGATCGCACAACGAGCGACAGCCGCGGCGGCTCTCCTGTCACTGCTGGCCGCCTGCTCGGGCGGGACCGGCCGGGAGCGGGTGACGGCGGCTGCGACCGCGAGCCCGACGACGTCATCCTCCCCCGGCCCCGGCGCGAGCCCCGCCCCCACCCACTCCCGGCAGTGGAAGGGGGCCGGCAAGCTGTCGCTCGAGCCGGACGCCGGAGTCGCCGACATCGTGGCGACGGGCCCCCGGCAGGCGTGGGCGCACGCTTTCCAGGACGCCGAGTTCGAAGAGGATCCCGGCTTCGGCGTCGTGTTCCGCTGGAACGGCAGTACCTGGTCCAGGCTGCCTGATCCGCCGATCTTCGGCTATGGGAGTTTCGACGCGACCGGCCCCGACGACCTCTGGATCGCGGGCTCGGACACGGTCGCCCACTGGGACGGGCGCCGCTGGACCCAGCAGCGGCCGTTCGGCATCTCCAAGGACGAGGTGTTCGACGACATCGCGACGGACGGCGACACGGTGGTGCTGATCGGTACGAGGGCCGATGGACGACCGTTCACCGCCACCGGCGGCCGCGGCCGCTTCCGGCTCGAATCCGGCCCGAGCCAGGGCCGCTTCTCGGCGGTCACCGCCAGGTCGGGACACGCCTGGATGGTGGGCGCGGCGCCCAACGAGGACTGCACGGACATCGGCCCGGCCGTCGAGCACAGCGTGAAGGAGGACCGGGAGGGATACCGGCGGTGGAGGACCATGTCGCTACCCCTGGCCCCGGGCGGCACATTGACCTCCGTCGCGCAGATCAGCCCCACGGACGTGTGGGCCGTGGGGAAGGTCGTCCGCAGTTCCCAGACCAGGCGGTCCGCCGCCGACTCATGCGACGAATGGGTGGCCCACGTGATGCATGAGGAGGAAGACCTCACCGTCGTCCCTCTGGTCATGCACTGGGACGGGCGCTCATGGCAGCGGGTGGCGCCGCCGCCGATGAACGCCACGTTGACCGGCGTCACCGCCGTGGGCCCCGACGACGTGTGGATCCTGGGACACGACCTCGACCGCCCGGGCGACGCGCTGTTCCTGCACTTTGACGGCAAGAACTGGACCAGGGAGTACGCCCCGAACGGGAAGATGCGTGTCGTCGCCGCCATCCCCGGCTCGAAGGACGTCTGGGCCGTGGGCGAGACGGGCGTGTACGGGGATTACGCCCCCGGCGGCGAGGCGGTCGTGCTCAGGCGTGATGGTCGGGTCCGGCCCGGTCGAGCGTGATCCTCAGCACGAGGCGCCGTTCGCGTTCCATGGCCGCGCGATAGTCGTCCCAGTCGCTGTGCTCGCCGGACACGCCCCGGTAGTAGGCGATCAGGTGGTCCATGGCCTCGGGCAGCGAGATGACGCGTCGTTCGTGGCGTGACGTCCTCGACGGTCAAGGCGACGATGTACGGCACGCGGACGCCGAGCTCTCATGCGGGCGCATCCTTCCTAGCGGGCGACTGAGGGCCGATGCCGCTCATTCGGAAGACGCCTTCGCGATGGCGGCCGCTACCAGGTAAGCGGGATCGGAGGCCAGCGACCGGCTGGCACGGTCGTACCCCTGGGTGGTGCGCGGGTCGGCGTGCCCGAGGGCGTGTTGCCGATCTTCGAGGTCGGCGCCCGCGCGGCGGGCAGCGGCTGCCCACGCGTGCCGGAACGAGTGTGGTGTGATCTTCGCGGCGGAGGGGACGTCGGCGTTGCGCGCCG
Source organism: Nonomuraea sp. bgisy101 (assembly GCF_057708945.1). Lineage (NCBI taxonomy): Bacteria > Bacillati > Actinomycetota > Actinomycetes > Streptosporangiales > Streptosporangiaceae > Nonomuraea > Nonomuraea sp. bgisy101. The sequence continues at coordinate 661,323 of NZ_JBYITD010000001.1, read as the reverse complement.
CGCGACGGACGAAGCGGTAGACCATATGCCTGTCGAGCGGTCGGCCGTCCCGGTCGATGAACAGGGGCTCGTCGGGCTTGGCGTGAGAGCGGGCCGCAAGCATCGTCTCGATAGCGGCACGCGCGGCCGGTGGGAGGCTGCGCACTCGTGTCTTGCCGCCCTTCATCTTGCGCAGGGTCAGCGTGTGGTTGCCCTCCCGGTAGCCGAGATCGTCGACGGTGGTCAAGCAGAGCTCGGTGACGCGGGCGCCGAGCGCAACCATGGTCTCAGCGAGGGCAGCGGCGCAGAGCGGCCCGATGTACTGGTCGGTGCGGGCGGCGGCGACGATGGCGGCGGCTTCGGCCTCGGTGAAGCCGCCGGTGGCGGTGTGGTCGCGGTCGATCTTCGGCTTGTCGGCGGCGTCGACCGGGGTTGGACGGGAGCACTTCGAGCTTGTGCAGGAAGCCGTACCAGGACGACAGGGCCGACAGCTTCCTGGCGATGCTGCGCTTGGCGAGGAGCTTTGGCGACTTGGGGTGCGCGGGGACGGTCTCGAGGTGCCGGGCGTAGGTGTTGATGTGGGTCCAGCGGGCGGCGATCGGGTCCATGCCGGCGGTGTGGCACCAGGCGAGGTACTGGAGGACGTCACGGCGGTAGGCGGCGCGAGTGTTGTCCGACAGGTCGCGGTTGACGAGCCACTGATCCGTGAAGTCCGTTAACTCCTCGATGGTGGCGAGTGTGCCCGCATGCCCGGATCGGTGACTGAGTGTGGTCACGTAATGACACTACCAAGATCCGGTATGCATAATCGGGATTATGCGCGCGATTCCAGGAGTCCCAGGCACGCACCCGCCTTGCCCCGGTTAAGCCATCCCCTACCGGAGGCAGCCTTAGCATCCGGTTCACCAAGCCAGAGTCAAGCGCACACCTATATATAGGGGCCACTACAGAGGAGCAGCCCGACTGACACCTTCATGCGACTTTCCTGCCCGTCCCGTCCGGGCTGTCCGCTTCCCCGGGGCGGCTGCATGAGGATGGCCCGGCGCTCCCTTTCCGAGTCGCGAGTGCAGGCGCGGGCAAGCGGCTCCTACAGGAGGGGCGGCTAGGCTGGCGCGGGCGGCAGCCGGCCGCTATGCCGATGCAGTGTCCGGACGGCGCGGGGGTGCACGCCTCGCAGCGGTCGGCGCCGCCCCCAAGTCTGAACTGACCGGTTCCGTGTTCGTCGCGGCGCTCCGGCTCCAGCTGTCAACTTCCGTCAACGGTGTCCAATATCGCCAAGCGGCCTCGCACCCGCCTTAGTGTTGAAGCATGCCAACCGAGTCAGAGGCGACGAAGTACACCGACGCGACGCCTGCCGAGCTCGTGTACGAGATGGTCGCCCTGTACCTGTCGGGTGTGTCGGCCGAAGAGATCGCCGACATCTTGAACGATGGCGGGGCACCCCCGCCCGGCGGCACCTCGTGGACGCCGCGGGAGATCGTGCGCAAGCTGCGCGAGTTCCCGCCGCAGTCGGCCACTTAGCAGAACCTACTCGTGCGGGAGCGTCATCGCGAGCATGTCACCTTCCCTGCCCTCGACCACGGCCAGCGCGTAATCCTCGAGAGCCGCCCGCGGCAGCCATCGCAGTCCAGCGCCTGGGGGCAGCCCATCGCCGACGGTTCGGATGCGGTCAGGATCAGACCGGTGGCCTGAACTCGAGGCCGTAGCGGGATCCCGCGGCCACGAGTCTCTCCAGGTCCGGCGGCGCCTCGGACGGAGGTGGCAGCTCCCGCGCCGGTGCCCGCTCGCCCACCTCGGCGAAGAATTTGTCGATCCCGCCGGGACTGTAGAAGAAGAGCACGCGCACAGTGCTCGTGGGCTCGTAGGTCTCCCACGTGCCTTCGGGAATGTAGAAGAAGGAGCCAGGACCGCCGTCCACGGTGTCGTCACCGATGTGGAGGCGCATCGTTCCCTCCAGGACGTAGACGTATTCGCCCCCAGCGTGCGTGTGGAGTGGTGGGCCCATCCCCGCCGGGATGGTCATGTGCATGACCGTCAGCGCGCCGTTCGTCTCGTCGCTTGCCGCCTTGACCTCGTAGAGGCCACCGAGCATCCAGAACGCATCGCCCTCGCCCGGTTGGCGCACGACTACCTTGTCCGCCATCTCGGCCCCCTTCTCGATGGACCGTGGAGGAAATACCCCCAACTCAACTTGACCAGCCGCATTGCGATCAATTCAAGGCACTTGGTCGAGCACAGGATGCGCTCGGGCAGAATGATTGCCGTAGGCGATCGCGATCACCGAGAGGCCGCGCGAACACAAGCTTGACCGGCTGTGGCCGGTCTGAGCATCACGTAGCCAGGATCGTGCATCGCCTCTGCTAACGGCCGTGTCCGAAGCTGCGCATGTAGGTGCTGGCCGGACCCGGCTGGGCCGGATTCGGGCTCGGTCGCTGCGGGAGCGGCGCGTGCACGACCGCGCCCGCGCCCGCCTCGGGGATCAGCCCGTACACCAGGTACACCGACGCGTCGATACGGCCGGGCGACAGCGGGTCGTCGGCATCCACGTCGCCCACTCCCGTTCCAGGTCGGTGAACATTCCGCGCAACCTGACCCGGTCCTGGATCATCAGCTGCGCGACCGGCTCGGCGCGCAGGAGTTTGCCCTGCTTGGCGCGCAGCGCCTTCACCAGAGGCGGCAGCTGGCGCTTCGGGATCTCCCCCGACGTTTGCAGCGCCTCCCACGAGGTGCGGATCGCCAGCTCGCACATGTCGCCGCCGTAGTTCGTCTCGACGAACACTCATCGCGATGAACGCGAGGTTGGGCATCAGCGTGTCTTTCTCGTCAGGGTCGTCGAAGTCGATCAGCCGTGTGACGTCGAGCTGGCGGCCGAGCGGGTGCACGACCCGGACCGGCACGCGTGAGGGGGTGACGCCGTGCAGCTGCAGGCCTCGCCAGCCGATGACGCGCATCGGTGCGAGGGTGTCGTGGATGACGTCGCCCTGCCGGACCGTCCAGGCGGGACGGCGGCAGCGAACAGCGCGGGTGTTCACCGAGTCTGGCGCGGGTCGGCGACGGGCGGGCGGTGCGTGCGGCGGTCCAGCACGTCGGCCTCCTGTTCGGGCGGGCGGGGGGAAGCGCGCCAGCGGCTGGGCAGGCTGAAGCCCGCCACAGGGCGGGGTTGCCGACGGCGCGGCCGGCCCTGGCGTCGGGCCATTCTCAGCCCGTCACGCTCCGTGATGCCTGGCGTTCGCAGAGAGTCTCTGCAATTTTTACCCTACGCATCGATGTCTAACGATGATAAGAGTTCCCTTACTGGCCGGTGTGTTCCGAGGCGTTCTCGGTGCGGGCATGCGAAAGGCCGCGGAATCCGATGCTGATTCCGCGGCCTTCGGCGTGTCGCGCCCGGCCCCTCAGGAGGGAACCGAGCTGTGGCGTCCCCTTGTCGGCTCACGCCACGGCGGGGTGGGCCAGCTCCGGTGTGTCGTCTGCTCCGAACACGCGGGCAGCTGCCTCCACCAGGTCGTCGCTCATCTCCTTGACCGGATCGCTCTCCGCGAGCTCAGCGATCCGGGCGGCGAGGCGCTCGACGTCTTCCACAGGAACCCTCCGTGTTGCATGGTGCGGTGAGGGCAACCCAACGGGCGATCTCCCAGGGATCGACATCGCCCAGCGTAGGCGTCCGATCACGCGCCGCGCAGCGGAAATGGAGGATTCGCCACAACCACGCGGGTTCGGGCGGTCACACCTTCCACACCCAGTTGAGCCGCTCCTCATCTAGGCCGGTGAAGCCCACCCGCGTCACCGGGCCGACCGCGACGTGGTCGAGCACCGTACCGATCAAGTCGCGGCGCTGATCCAGCGATGCGTTCACCCACCACTCGGCCAGTTCCTTCGGGCCGAGCCCTTCAGGCAGGTTGGCCAACCGGTTGGCGGTCGAGATCTGCCCGCGCAACTTCTTAATCTCCTCCTCGGCGGTCCGCTCGGCCGACTTGAACGCCATCTTGGACAGCTCGCCCCTGGCGTAGTCGCCGGCGACCGACTCGATGCGCTCCTCGTACTCGCGGATCTGGTCGAGGATCGCCGACTCCGACTGCGCGCCCATCGCCTCGCGCAACCGCCGGGCGATCGCCGGGGACGCGAACCGCGACAGCGCCCGGGCGGCGACCTCCTGCTCCAGCGCCTCGGCGGCGACGCGGATACGGCCGCACCCGCCCACCGGCGGCGCCTTACGGCAGACGTAGCCGCGGGCGCCGCTGTTGCTCGGCTGGGACTGCAGCGCCTTGCCGCAGCCAGGGATGCCGCACACGACGAACCCGCCCGACAGCAGGTACTTGCGGGCCGCGGTCCCGCCGCCGCCGCCCTTCTTCCGCTCCGGGTCGCTCAGGATCGCCACCAGCTTGGCCTGTGTCTCATCACTGATGATCGGATCCCACTGGCCCTTGGCGACCTTCTCGCCGTCCGCGGTGCGCCAGCCGGCGATCCGCGGGTTCTGCAGCGCCCGGCGCAGCGTCACCGCCTGCCACGGCTTGCCCGTCGTCGTGCGGATTTCCCGCCTGTCGAGGTCGACCACGATGGAGCGGAGGCTGTCACCGGCGATGACCCGCTCGGCGACGTCCCGCAAGACCTGTGCCTCTACCTCGATGATGGTCTTGCCGTCTTTGTCGTAGCCGTAGGGACGCATCCCGCCGTACCAACTCTCGCCTCGTAGTGCTCTTTGCTTATTGGCCGCGCGTTGCCTTTCGGCTTTCGCTTCGACCTCCCGCCGGGCGGCCGCCGCGTGCATGCGCGCCGACATTCGCCCGGTCGAAGTCCGCAGGTCGAAGTCCCCGTGAACAGCGGCGAAGAGAGTGCCCCTCAGCTCCGCGTATTCGCAGAGATATTCGAGTTCCATGTTGCGGCGCGTCACGCGGTCCAAATGCCAGCAGCCGACCGCGTCGATCACGCCTAATTCGATGTCCGAGGTCATCCGTTCGTAGCCCTTGCGCTTCTTGCGCCGGTTACTCGCGGACATGTCGTTGTCGTCGTAGATGAAGTGGATCACGGCGAGCGGATCAAGCCGCGCGATCATCTCGCGGACCTCGCTCTCCTGCCGCTGCACGCCCAGGCCAGCACCGAAGCGGTCCAGGGAGATCCGCACATAGATCCCCCACACACGCCCGGTGTAGCCCAGCTCCAGCGACGCATACGGCAGCAGGCTCATCGAGCCTCGCCGCGGCGACGGCGAGCTGCCCGCACGCGGCGGGCCACATCGGAGTCGGCGGCCGCGAGGCTGATCGAATAGGCGACGTAGGCGCCGTCGACGTCCTCGTCGGTGCCGGCCATGGTGACGCGCGCACCGGTGTCGCGCAGGGTTGTCAGCGTCGCGACGAGGTCGACGTGCGCCCACCCGAACCGGTCCAGGCTCCACGCCATGACCCGGTCGAACCGGCCGAGGTAGGCGGCCCGCATCAACGCGCGCAGGCCCTCGCCGGGCCGACCCAGGTCGGAGAAGTGCTCGGCGACGTCTCCGCCCAGGCGGTCGACGGTCGCCTCCATGAACGCGAACTGGTCACCGACCGCCTCCATGCTGCCTCCCCCAGAACGCGCGTACAGCGCCCAGCGGACGCCGTCATGAAGCCTGAGACCCGGAGGCCGGGCTTCGGCGCTCTCAGGGGCGCTCAGAGCTGTCTGGAGGCCATCAAGATTCCCGGTCATCTGTCCCCCTGACGGCAGGAGGCGGCCAATCGGCCACACGACGGCAGAGGACCCACGTCAGCTGCTGCACACCACATCTGCGACGCCCCTTCCTGACCTGCGGCCCCGCCCGGGCCACGCGCCCGGGCACCCAGGCACCCCCCACTTATACGACGGCGAGATATTCCGCGACTCGATTATCAGCACGACATATAGGGGAGACATTCCCGCTGACCTGGCGCCGAGAATACGACCACACCCCACCGGAAGCCAGTCCGTCATTGTCCCCGGACCGGATGTCAGACCCCACCCCCAGCACCAGGCGTGGCCTTACCGCACGTCGAAGCTATATGTTAGTCAGATGATCGAGCCGCCGACGGATCACTGCTACCCCCACATGGGTTGATATTTCGCGTATTTCCAGACACGCGGTCGGGCTCGAGGATCCTGCTCCCCGAGCCCGCCGCGCCGCTCTGTCGTCCAGGTCTGGCCCGTTGCACGGACAGCTCGTGATCGCCCGCCGATCGCCGCCCGTCCCCCATAGGTCTCGATGATGCTGCCGCGTCGCTCCGGGCAGGTGTCCGGCGGGTGCGCCCGGCCGCCGTCGAGCGTGCCCACGCCGAGATGGTGCAGGAGTGGATCGACCCGTTCACCTGTCCGACGAACACGGTGCTCACCGGCCGCTCGCACTACGGCGGCGAGGACGCCCCCGTCTGAGCGGGCCCGCCGCCGGGGCCAGGCGCGGGGGCGGGTTCAGGCGTCGTGGGGAAGCGCGCGCCGTACGCCCGCCGCGAGCCAGATCGTGGCCAGCGCCGCGTACACGGCCAGCAGCGCCGTCGTCGCCGAGGCGAACACCACGGCCGCGACGACGGTCAGGACGAGCAGCGCCGTCCAGCCGTACAGCAGCCCCCTGCCGGCGGCGGAGCCGGTGTGCACGGCCTCCTGCACGGGAGTGGCCAGGGCCATGACCGCCGCCCCCGCTGTGCCCACCGCGCCGAGGCCGGCCGCCACACCCAGCGTGAGCAGCGCCGCACCAGCCGCGACCAGCCCGCAGCAGGCCACGGCCACCCGTGCTTCGACCCCCTCGAACAGCAGGCTGGTGGCCTTGGCGCGGGCCAGGCGCAGCGTCGTCCACGCCTCGGCCACCCACGCCGCCCAGTGCAGCACCGCGATGAGGATGAACACCACGATCAGCGGCGGCACGGCGGGCAGCAGGAACACCAGCCGCCCGCCCCTGAAGGTGCCACGCAGCCTGGCGAGCAGCCGGTAGAGCGGATTGCGCTCCTTCAACGCCTGCACCAGCAACTCTCGTGCCTGGCCGAAGCCCGGGTCGAGCCGCAGCACCTCGCGGAAGGCGGCGGCGGCCGTCCCCGGATCCTTGAAAGCCAGCGCCATCCTGCCGTAGGCGAGGTGCGCGGTGGCGCTCTCCGGATCCAGCTGTACGGCACGCGCCGCCGCCGCCCTGGCCGGCTCTGCCTGCCCGAGCATGGTGAGCGCGACGGCCAGCAGGCTGGCCAGGTCGGCGTCGTCGGGGTCGATCGCCATCCCCCGGCTCGCCGCCTCCGCCATCCCCTGCCACTCGCCCCGCAGCAGATGCGTCCTGGCCAGGAGCTCCCAGGTCGGCGCGTGCTGCGGCTCCAGCGCCAGCGACGCGCTGACCGCGGCGAACGCCTCGTCGGGACGGCCGGCGCGCTGGTGCACCTGGCCGGCCACGTAATGGGGGAACCAGTGGTCAGGCGCCAGCCGTACCGCCTCGTGCGCCTCCGCCACCGCCTCGGCCACGCCGCCCTGCTGGATGAGCGCGAGCGCCAGGAAGGCGTGCGCGGTCGTGTCGTGCGGCTCCTGCGCGAGAACGCCGCGCACCTCCCGCTCGGCGTCGGCGGGCCGGCGCAGCTCCAGCAGGGTCCGCGCCCGGTCGAGCGAACCGGTGACCGTCACCACTTCCCCTTGACCCACGGCATCAGCTCGTCCCACGCGCCCGAGTCGTTGGCGTGCATCACGTAATTGCGCGCGGTCGCCATCCACTCGCGGACCGCCGTCGGCCGCACACTCCCCGCGGCGGCCAGCAGGTCGGGCGTCGACAGCGGCAGCGGCCTGCCCGCGCTGATCGACTGCTGGAGCTTGGCCTCGACCGCCCGGTCGACCACGCCCTTCAGGTCCGCGCCAACGCAATGCTCGGTCGCCCGCGCCACCGCGTCGAAGTCCATCTCGGCCAGCGGCTTGTCGCGACACAGGATGCGCAGGATGGCCGCCCGTGCCGCCGCGTCAGGCGGCGGCACGAACACCGGCTGGTCGAGCCGGCCTGGACGGCGGAAGGCCACGTCCACGTACCAGGGGGCGTTCGTCGCCGCCAGCACCAGGACACCCTCGTTGGCGCTCTGGTCCACGCCGTCCAGCTCCGCCAGGAACTGGTTGACCAGCTGCCGCGCGTGCGCCTGCCGCATGTCGGAGCGGCGGGCCGCCAGCGCGTCGACCTCGTCGAAGAACAGCACGCACGGCCGGTTACGGCGGGCCAGGTCGAACGTGGCGCGCAGGTTGCGCTCGCTCGACCCCACGTACATGTCGAGGATGTCGGCCAGGCCCACGTTGACGAACGAGGCGCCGAGCTCTCCGGCGGCAGCCCTGGCCAGGTGGGTCTTACCGGCTCCCGGCGGGCCGTACAGCAGGACACCGCCGCCGGCGCGCTTGCCGTACGCGGCGAACAGCTCGGGCTGCTGGAGCGGCAGCAGCAGCTTGATCCGCAGCGCCTCCTTGACCGACTCCATGCCGGCCACGTCCGCGAAGGACGTGCCGGAGCGCTCCACCTCGGCGCTGCTCTCCGGCGCCTGCTGGTAGGCCTGGCCCTGCTGGTAGGCCTGGCCCTGGGGGTAGGCCGGGGGCTGTTCCTGGTAGGGCGGGCTCTGCTGGTTGGTGGGGGCCTGCTGGTAGGCCGGCTGCTGGTACTGGTAGCCCTGGCCGGGCGTCGGCGCCGGGTAGGCCTGGTACGGCTGCCGCGGCGCCGGGTACGTCGCGGCCGGCGGGGCGGGGATCGCGAGCTTGGCGGCGAGGTCGGGGTCGCCGGCGGACGGGTCGCGGGAGACCGCCTCGTGGTAGCGCCTGGCCGCCGCGGGCACATCGCCCTCGCCGAGCAGCGCCCGCGCCGCCAGCACCCCCAGCCTGGGCGGGTAGCCGGGTACGGCGAGCAGCTGGTCGAGCGCCGCCAGCGCGGGACCGTAATTGCTCTGCCTGACGAACGCCTCCGCCAGTCCGGCGATGATGTCCGGGTTTCCGGGCGCGAGCACGAGCGCGGCACGGAACTCGGCTTCGGCCTCGGCGAGGTACCCCCTTTCCAGCAGCTGGGCGGCCAGGTGCTGGCGGAGGGGGAGGTTGTCGGGTGACAGACGCGCCGCCTCGCGGAGCGCCTGGAGGCCGGCGTCGTCGCGCACGAGCCATTCCCTTCTGTCGCAGGAGTATCAATCCACCACAAATACGCAAGATACCGAAATAGAGCGACATGGCGGCCCGCGGTGAGGTGATGGCGAGGATGGCGTGGAGCGCGGCGGCGACGTCGGCGACCTTGCGGGCGGCGTGGCTGGAGGCGAGCGCGTCGACGGTGGGTTCGTGGTCGGCGCGGGCGGCGAGCCAGGTTCCGACCCCGCGATTCACAGGTCGCGGGATGAGAGATGATCAGCTGAGCCTTCCGGGGAGGACCTTGATGAATGTCACCTTGCGGGTGGAGGCGACGCCGTCCGCCTCTGCGCTCTTCCTGCGCCCGTGGAACGACGGCGACGTCGAACCGCTGATCAAGGCCTATCGCGATCCCACGTTGCGCCGTTGGACGAGGCTCCCTGTCGAGAGCGTCGAGGACGCGGTGGAGTGGCTGGAGCTTCAGAGGCGCGGCTGGGAGACCGGAGAACGGCTGAGTTTCGCCGTTCATGAAGATCATCCCGAGCCCGACGAACGCCGGCTGGCCGGCAACGTGGTCATGAAGCGGACCGGTCCTGGCCGGGAGTCCGCAGAGGTCGGCTACTGGACGGCGGCGCACGCCCGTGGCCGGGGCGTGGCCCCCCGTGCCCTCGAAGCGATCACCACGTGGGCCTTCGACGTCTTCGCGGTCGAAGGCCTGGAACGTCTCGACCTGCTTCACCAGGTGGACAATCTCGCCTCGTGCCGGGTCGCGGAGAAGGCGAGATACCGGTTTCACCAGGTCCTTCCGGCTCGGCCGCCGTTCCCGAGGGACGGCCACCTGCACAGACGACGGGCCGATACTCCGGTCTGACCGCCGTAGATCGCTGTCGCCGCGGTCCATGGTAGGTACTCCCGGTATGGAGTTCTTCTGTTATCACCGCGATCGGCCTGACTCGGCGGCGCTGCGCGACGAGCTGCTGGAAGAGCACTGGTCCTACATGGACCGGTACGCGGCGGAGATGATCGCCCGTGGCCCGACCTTCGGCCGCGGCGGCGACACGGCCACCGGCAGCGTGCACATCGTGGACCTGCCGGATCTCGCCACTGCGCGTGCGTTCGTCTTCGACGAGCCCAACTACCAGGCCGGCGTGTACCGGGACGTGGTGTTGCGCCGATGGCGCAACGTGCTGGGGCGCACCATGTGGGATTTCCCCGGCGGCCGGGACGGCGGCGACCGGTATCTGGTGCTGGGCCTCGGCTCCGGGCAGGCTGCCGACCTCGTCCCGCCGGCCGACCGGGACGAGCTGATCGCGTACGGGCCGCTGCTGTCCGACGACGGCAACGCCTGGCTGGGTACGGCGCTGCTGGTCCGTGCGCCCGACCCGGATGCGGCACGCGATGTCCTGACCGTGGACCGGTACGCCGACATCGAGGTCCACGACTGGACGTTCGGCGGGCGGCGGTAATGAGCACGTGACCGTCGCCGAGGTCGGGGCCGGAACTCGCGCGGACGGCACGCGGGCGGCTGGTCACCACCCATCGGCGAGGTCCTCCAGGACCGCGCGGCCTCGTGGCGAACCGGCCGAGCAGCGCCCAGGACCGGTTGGCGATCCTGTCGCTCGCCTTCGCGTGACCCGGTCCCGGCGGCGTCGCTCACTGAGAGGTGTCGAGCGGGCCCTTCTCCGTGAGGGTGTAGCCCCCCTTCGTCACGGGCGCGTCGGGCGCCGGGGCCATGCATCTGGTCAGGAGCGGCTCTCCCTTGGCCGTCGCTCCCGCCAGCCCGATCCTGCTGGGGCCCGCACCCTTGCGGGCGACGTAGAAGCTCACTCCCATGCGGATGCGCCGCTTCACCAGGTCCTCCCACGGCCCGCCGGGGGTGGCGCGGACGAGCGTACCCGTCACGGTCGCGATGGGCCCGCCGGTGGTCAGGCAGTCGACCTTGACCTCGCCCCAGTTGACCAGGCGCGGCTTCCCCGGCTCCTGGACCGCGTGGTAGATGCGGAACGTGCCCCACGCCCGGGTCGGGAAGGCGGGACTGGCGGAGGTGTACTCGCCGTGCGCGTCGACCGTGACCTGGACGTCGTTGCCGGGGGCGGGGAAGTACATCCGCGCCCATCCCTTGATGGCGGCGGTGGTCGTGGGCGCCGAAGCGCTCCTGGTGGGTGCCGCCGCCGCGCCTGCCGCGCCTGTGGTGGTCGTGGCGGCCAGCGCGAGGACCGCGACGACTCGAGCGGTGGTCCTGATCATGACGGGTGCTCCGATCCGGTGGATGGCGTGGACTGACGCCACGACTGTTCCGGACGGCACGGCCTGGCACCTCCCTCCACCGAGGGAGTCGCGCACGGGGACCTTCCGCGAAGATGTGGACCGCCGGGGATCCCTCGCGGCCACGGCCGCCCCGGTCCGTCCCCCAGGTATGGGAAGGGAAGCAGCGAGCACCCGCGTCGCTCCACGGCAGCACCTCCCGCAGGCGTCCTCCTGCCGCGGTCAACCGTCGAGAAGCCGATCCGGCGGCTCGGCTTCGACCGGGAGACCCTCGAGACGGACCGGTCGCCCCTGACCGGACTGCCGCTGTGTGGCGGCGGCGCCTCCCCGTTGCCGCGCCTCGGCCTCGACTCAGAGGATCCCAGGTGCGCGGGAGCCCTCGGTCCAGGCCTGGTGACCGTCCTCGGCGGATCTGGCGAGCCGCTCAGAGTTTGAGGACGAACTCGCGCAGCGCGATACCGATCTCCTCCGGTGAGTCCTCCTGGATGTAGTGGCTGCCGGACACGGTGACCTCCTGCTGGTTCGGCCAGGTGCGGGCGAACTCCAGCGCGCGGCCGACCAGCAGGGCGCCGGGTTCGGCGCTGATGAGGAGCTTGGGCAGCGGGCTTTCCGCCAGCCACCGGCCGTAGGCTTCGACGATCGCGGCGACGTCCTCGGGCGTGCCGTCGATGGGCAGCTCGCGGGGGAAGACCAGTGTCGGGATCCGGGACTCCGGCGTGGGGAAGGGCGCGCGGTAGGCATCCATCTCGGCGTCGCTCAGCGTGCGCAGGATGCTCTTCGGCAGCACGGTCTCGACGAAGAAGTTCTCCTGCAGGATGAGCCGCTCCCCTTCGGGCGAGCGCATCGTCCGGAAGAGCGCGTCACGTCCGGGCGGGAAGTCGGTCCAGAGGCGGGGCTGGACGATGGCCTCCATGTACGCGATCGCCTTGACCCGCTCACGGTGGCGCTCGGCCCAGTGGAATCCGAGGGCCGAGCCCCAGTCGTGCAGCACCAGGGTCACGTCGCGGTCGAGGTCCAGCGCGTCGAACCAGGCGTCGAGGCGGCGGGCGTGGTCGGCGAAGCGGTAGGCACCGTCGGGCGAGGGATCCGAGGCGCCCATCCCCGCCAGGTCGGGGGCCAGGCATCGGCCGAGGTCGGCGACGTGGGGGATGACGTTGCGCCACAGGTAGGAGGAGGTGGGGTTGCCGTGCAGGAAGACGATCGGGTCGCCGGAGCCGGTGTCGACGTAGCTGAGCTCCGTGCCGGCGACGGCGACGCGCTTGCGGGGGTGGGGGTCGTGGGCGTTCATCAGGCTCTCCGCAGGATGGTGGAAAAGACGATCTCTTTGAACCGCTGGAGCGGCTGGGGGCTGTGGTCGACCTTCATGCGCAGGATCGCGCCCTGCCAGGAGGCGAGCAGGAAGTCGGCCAGGTCGAGAGCCGGCATGTCAAGCCGGATCGCCCCGGCCGCCGCGGCCTCCTCCAGGCTGTCGGCGAACGGTTCGCGCCACTGCGCGAAGATCTCCGACAGCCGCGTGCGCAGGGCCTCACTGGTCTCGGCCGACTCCAGGCTCAGGTTCCCGATCAGGCATCCGTCGCGCCACTCGCGCGATTCGAAACGGGCGGTGATGAGGTCGAAGTAGGCCCGCAGCCGCTCGACCGGCGGCAGGTCGGTGTCGCGCAGCGTCGCCTCGATCGCCGATCCGACGTCGTCGGTGAAGTACCGCTCGAGGATCTCCAGCCCGAACGCCTCCTTGGAGGCGAAATGGTTGGTGAACGACCCCTGCGGGACACCTGCGGCGGCGGTGATGTCCCGCACCCCTGCCGCGTTGAACCCGCGTCTGCGCACGACGTGAAGTCCTTCACGGAGGATCTGCTCTTTGTTGGAAGCTCGCGCCATGACGTTCAATATGTACGACCGTATTGATTTTGTCAATCGCGCTCCGTCCCCGACTTGACGTTGATTTTCATCGCGCTGGCGATTCGCGGGCTGCGATCTGACGGTAGAACCCCGAAGCGGCCCACGGCCGTTCTCCCCCCGGCTCGACCGCCTGTTATCGAGGGAGATCACCCATGCGTCGCATTTCCGACGTCCGGCACGCCGCCGCCATCGCGGCCGCCGCAGCCCTGGTCGGCCTGGCCGCCGCCCCGCTCATCACCACCAGCGCCTCCGCCGCGACGACCACCGCGCGCTGCTCACAACATGACTGGTCCGACTGCGACGAGAAGCGGGGTAAGGAGAAGGAGCTCAAGGAGCTCAACTGGCAGATCCTCGACATGACCCGCTACCTGATCCTTCACACGTTCAAGTGACAGGCCGCGTGTCGTCCTGACCCAACGGTCAGGACGACACGCTACGGCGGCGGGCTCCCCCTAGTTGTACTTGTAGAGCCTGGTCGCCACGAGATGGGTGTCGTCGAACACCGAGGCGCGGTACATGCTCACGGCGAGGTCACCGTGTACGGCCTTGCCGCACGTGTTCAGCCCCCCGAGCTGATGGATCTCGAAGCGCGCCGTGGGATCGCCGTTCAGGAAGTACTCCGCCCGTGCCTGATGGCGGTCGGCGCCCGTGTCGCACGCGAAGACGAATGTCTTCTTCTCGCCGAAGCACATGTCGGCCGCGCCCTTCGTCGAGGTGCAGACCTCGGATCGGGCCCGCGCGCCGGCAGGGGTCACCCGGGTCTCCCGCTTGACGGGGTGCTTGGTGACGTCGCTGACCGTCTTCCACCCACTGACCTTGATCCGGCGATCCCCCTTGTACACGGCCGCCCTGAAGGTGACGGTCTTGCCGATCTGACGGTTCCCCCTGATCTCGCCCTCGCGCGCGAGGTTGTGGATGACGTACTTCGTCCCCAGGTAGCCGTTCTGGTAGTACTCCACCGCGGCGTGGAGCCTGTCCTTCTTGGTGTCCTGGACGGTGATTCCCGGCAGGGCGCTCTGGTCCAGCCCCACGCAGGCTCTCGCGCCTTTGACGCGGACGCATTCCGCCTTCCCCGCCCCGCCGGCCGCGGCGGGCACCGCGGCCGGTGGGGCGGTGAGCGTCACGGCGGGCGTGACCACGCGCGCGGTGGCCCCGGCCGCGGCGACCGGAGGCGCCTTCACGGCCGAGGGGGCCGCGGCGTCCGCGGCGGCGCCCTCCACGCTGAACGCCGCGGTCATGGTCATGACCATGGCTATGACTCTGCGATCTAACACCACTCGTCTCTCCAAGCTCAGCGGTCACAGATGTGCAGGGTGTGACGCACTTAATGCCGCAAAGGTTCGCATTCGAGAGATCTTGGTGGCGCGCTCGTCAGCGCGAGGGCCGCGGCCAGCGCAGTACCACACGACACCGGACCAGGTCAGGGCGGCGGCGAGCCACCGGACGGGCCTCGATCGCCACGATCAAGGCGTGGTCGGCGCGCGCCCTCCGTTGATCGTCCTGTCGGCGCCGAATGAGCCGGTCACCTGCCGCGTCAAGCCGGGGCGGCGCCGGCCGCCAAATTGGCTATAGTGCCACTACAGAAACATTGTTGTAGTCATACTACAGAAATTGGGAAGGCCCATGAACAAGGTCCTCATCCTCGGCGGATACGGCGCCGTCGGCCGCGAGGCCGCCACCGCGCTCGTCGGCCACCTGCCAGGCACGCGGGTGGTGCTGGCCGGGCGCGATCCCGGCAGAGCCAGGCCCGTCCGGGGAACCACCGTCATGCGGGTGGACGCCGCCGACCCCGCCGATCTCGCCCGCGCGCTGGACGGCGTCGACGCCGTGCTCATGTGCGCCGAGCTCGACAACCCGCGCGTGGCCCGCGCCTGCCTGGAGCGGGGCGTCCACTACCTGGACGTGTCGGCCACCCACCACGTGCTCGCCGGGATCGAGGACCTCGACGACGTGGCCAGGAAGCGCGATGCGAAGGCCGTCCTCAGCGTCGGGCTGGTGCCGGGCGTCACCAACCTGCTCGCGCGGTACTGCGTCGAGCGCTCGGGAGCGCGGAAGGTACGCATCGGGGCGCTGCTCGGGGCGGGAGAGCGGCACGGCCCCGCGGCCGTCGCATGGACGCTGGACGGCCTGGGCAGGCTCGAAGGATCGTGGCCGATGCGGTTCCCCGCGCCGTACGGCAGGCGCACCGTCCACCGGTTCCCCTTCTCCGACCAGTACACGCTGCCCCAGACCCTGGGCCTGGCCTCCGCGGAGACCGGGCTGTGCCTGGACTCCCGCCTCAGCACGGCGTTGCTGGCCGCCGCGAGAAGGCCCGCCGTCGCCCGCCTGCTGGGCCGCCCGAAGGTGCGCGACCTGCTGCTGACCGCGATGAGCAGGGTGCACCTCGGGAGCGACGGGTTCGCGGTGACCGTCCGCTCGGGCTCGGTCCAGGCTTCCCTCGGCGGGCGCGGGCAGAGCCGCGCCACAGGCCTCGTCGCCGCCATGCTCGTGGCCCGCCTGCCCGCCATGGCGCCGGGAGTCGGGCACGTCGACCAGCTGGTGGACCCCGTCCCGTTCCTGACCGAGCTGGCGGCCGGCCGCTTCACCCTCGACCTCGGCGCATGAGAACCTCGCGGCGACCGTGAACCAGGAGGCCCGGTTCTCCGACTGCTCTGGGTGACGGGTGACGGGAGAACGAGATGACCGACGAGCTGCTGGTGCTGCGCTGCCTGCTCGGTGAGCGGGACGCCTTCGCCGAACTGGTGCGGGCTTGGCATGTACCGGTGTGGACGTACGTCCGGCGCATGCTCGACGCCGAGAGAGCCGACGACGTGTCCCAGGAGGTGTGGCTGGCCGTCTTCAGAGGGCTGCCGCGGCTGAAGGATCCGGCGAGGTTCACTCCCTGGCTGTTCACGATCGCCAGGCGGGCCGTGACCGACCGGCTGAGGGAGGAGTACGGCAGGGCCGAGACGCCTTCGGGCGAGGAGCCGCCCGCCGAGGACTCCATGACCGCCGTCGTGGACCGCGCCGAGCTGGTCGCGGGGCTGTCGGCGCTGCCGGTGCGGGAGCGGGAGATTCTCGTCCTGTTCTACCTGGAGGACCTTTCGCTGCGCGAGTGCGCGGAGATCTGCGCGATCCCCGAGGGCACCGCGAAGTCCAGGCTCAGCAGGGCCCGTCGGCTGTTGCGCGACCACCTCACGGAGAAGGGATTCCAGCCATGAACGAGGAGCCTCGGATGTCGGCGGACGAACTGGTCGGGCGGCTGTCGCCGGCACTGTCGCCGTGGCGGCGCGTGCTGGGCGCGGTGCCTCTGGTGACGGGACTGGCGGGAGCGGCCTTCGTGGGGCTGCTCTGGGCGACGGAGCCGGAGCCGCTGCCGGGCCGTACGCAGGTGGCCTTCGCCGGCTTCCTGGTGTTCTGCCTGGCCTGGGCGTGCTACGGCGGGTGGATGGTCACGCGGCGGGCGCCGCTGTTCGCGCTCGACAGGGTGATCGCCGGCTGGCTCGCGCTGGCCGCCTCCGCGATGATGACCGCCGTCACGGTGACGGCGGCCGTCCAGCGGGGCACGGGCCTGCTCCTGGCCGTGGGGATCGGGGCCGCCTTCGTCGCGGTGTCGGTGGTGGCGACCGTACGCGCCCACGTCAGGCGGGCGGCGCTGCTGCGCCGCAGGCGCGAGCTGACGCGGGAGAAGGAGTGAGGCCGCGTCCCTGACGGCGCCCGGCTACGGCAGGTACAGGGCAGCCAGGGCGCGCGCGGTCGCGATCAGCCTGTCCCTGAGGGCGGCCGGCTCCAGCACCTCCGCCTCCGCGCCCAGCTTCATGAACTCCGAGTGCGCGTGGGTCAGCGACTCGATCGGGACGGTGGCGGTGACCCAGCCGTCCTCGCCCTCCACGCCCTGGGCGACCGCCTCGACGACCGCCGAGCTCATCAGCTCGCCGGCCCGCTCGACGCCTGCGGGCGACAGCCGTACGACGGCGTGGCCCTGGATGAGCCGGGCGCGGAAGTCCTTCAGGTGCTCGCGCCAGTGGGCGGCCAGGTCGAACCCCTCGGGCCGGTCGAAGGTCCGCTCGGTCACCTCCATGGCGAGGATCTGGTTGACGCGGTAGGTGCGCAGGTCCGCGCCGGCGCGCGCGACGAGGTACCACCTGCCCGCCTTCAGCACCAGCCCGTACGGCTCCAGCGTGCGCTCCACCTCGTACGGCTCCCGCCAGCGCCGGTAGCGGACGGCGACGACGAGCTTGTTCCACACGGCGTCGGCCAGGGCCGGCAGGTGCGGCACCTGGTCGCCGTCGTGGTACCAGCCTGGCGAGTCGAGGTGGAAGTGCTCGCGCACGCACCGCGACCCCTCGCGCAGATCGGGTGGGAGCGCCGCCTCGATCTTGAGCTCGGCCGCCGCCGCCAGAGCGCCGAGGCCGAGCTCGGCCGCCGGGCCCGGCAGGCCCGCCAGGAACAGCGCCTGGGCCTCCTTCTCCGTCAGCCCGGTCAGCCGGGTGCGGTAGCCGTCGACGAGCCGGTAGCCGCCCTCGTGGCCCGCCTCGCCGTACAGGGGGACGCCTGAGGCGTGCAGCGCCTCGACGTCGCGGTAGACGGTGCGGACGCTGACGCCGAGCTCGTCGGCGAGCTGCTGGGCGGTCATCCTGCCGCGCGTCTGGAGCAGGAGGAGGACCGAGAGGAGGCGGGAGGCGCGCATTCACTGACAATAGATGTCAGTGGGCGCTCCCATGGTCCCCGCGCCCGTTGGGTGGATCGTGCCGCACAGGGGCAACGCCTACGTGGCCGGCGACGGCGAGGTGGAGCCGGGGGTGCTGCCCGGCGGCGCGTACGCGACCGTCACCCATGTCGGCCACCCCGACCGGCTCGTCGGCGTGACCGCCGGCCTGCTCGCCTGGGCCGAGGAGCGGGGCCCGGCCTTCGACGTCCGGGACGGGCGCTGGGCCGCGCGTCTGGAGCTCTACAAGATCGACCCCGCCGTGGAACCCGACATGGGCGAAAGGGAGATCGAACTGGCCTTCCTCCTCGCCCCCGAGCGGCCCTAGCGTTCCGGCTGGCCCAGCGGGAAGGCGTCGAAGTGGATGACCACCCGCTCGCCGCCCTCGTCGTCGGCGTAGGAGTCGAGTAGCTCGCTCACCCGCCTGCCGAGCTCGGCCAGGTGCTCCCTGCGCAGCCGCAGGGAGCGCCTGGTGTGCGTGGCCGCGTCGATCCACTCGCGCGGGGAGTTCCTCGACTCCTCGACCCAGCGGTTCAGCTCCCCGTGCCGCTGGCGCACCAGCCCGGCCATGAGCACCTCGGCCGCCTCCGCCGTGTCGGGGTCCTTGCGGAACTTGTCGGTGTCGGTGCTGAACCCGGCCGCGCGCCACCACCGTTCCTTGCCCCTGGCCTTCTCCGGCACCTCCACGATGAGCCCGTGTTTGGCCAGCTGCCGCAGGTGGTAGCTGGTCACGCCGGTGTTCTCGTCGATGCGCTCGGCCAGCATGGTGGCGGTCGCCGCGCCGTACTCCTCGAGCAGCTCGTACAGCCGCATCCTCACCGGATGCGTGAACGCCTTGAGCGACTGGGCGTCCATCTCTCTGACGGTCTTGCGTTCCACAGTGTGCAGCCTTATCTTTGCAAAGAAACATGTGCACAACTTCCTACGCATAAAGGATAGACCGTGGGACGCTCCTTCAGATACCTGCTGGCCTCCACCACCTCCTCGAACCTGGCCGACGGCGTGCTGCTGACCGGCGCCCCGCTGCTGGCGATCACGTTGACCCGCGATCCCACCCTCGTATCGCTGGCCGGGGTCGCCACCACGCTGCCGTGGCTGCTGCTGGCGCTGCACGCGGGCGCCATCGCCGACAGGAGCGACCGCCGCAGAATCATGGTGATCACCGCTTTCGTCCGCGCCCTGGCCCTGGCCTGCACCGCCGCCGCCGTGGCCATGGACGCGATGAACCTGCCGCTCCTGCTGGCCATCCTGCTGGTGGCGGGGGCCTGCGAGGTCTTCAACGACACCTCGGCGCAGACGGTGCTGCCGATGACCGTCGGCAAGGAGTCGCTCGGCAGGGCCAACGGCCGCGTCGTCGCGGCGCAGACGATCGGCAACACCTTCGTCGGCGCGCCCGTGGCCGGATTCCTGGTCACCCTCGCCCCGATGGCCCTGTTCGGCGCGCCCGCGCTGCTCTACGCCGCCGCCGGACTGTTCCTCCTCGGCATGCGCGGCGTGTACAGGCCCGCCGAGGTCTCCACCGCGCCGCTGCGCCAGGACATCGCCACGGGCCTGCGCTACCTGGTCCGCAACCGCACGGTCCGCGATCTCGCCGTCGCGGCGGGCGTGATGAACACGTGCAGCTCCGCCTACCTGTCGGTCTTCGTCCTGTGGGCGGTCGGCGAGGGCTCGGCGATCGGCATGACCGCGAGCCAGTACGGCATGGTCATGACGGTCCTGGCGGTCGGCGCCATCACCGGCTCGCTGCTCGCCGACCCGCTCGCCCGCCGGTTCGGTGAGAGGAGCACGCTGGTCGCCTTCTGGACCGCCAACAGCCTCACCCTGCTGCTGCCCGTGCTCTTCCCCACGGTCCCCTCCGTCTACGTCACCGGCATCCTGCTCGGCGCCACCAGTGCGGCGGGCAACGTCCTGGTCGTGTCCTTCCGCCAGCGGATCATTCCCGAGGAACTGCTCGGCAGGGTCAACTCCGCCTACCGGCTCATCGGGATGGGCGGCAACCCGCTCGGCGCGGCGCTCGGCGGTCTCGTCGGCTCCGTCGCCGGTCTGCCCGTGGTCTTCGTCGGCGCGGTCGTCCTCTGTCTCATGGCCATGCCGGTCGCTGCGCGGGCCCTTGCCCACCGCCCCGAACCTGTGGCTGTCTGAGTGGTATGGCCGAGCGCACCCGCGTACTGAAGTCAGGCGAGTCGATGAACCCCGGCGACCGGATCCTGTCGCGCAAGACCGCGCAGGGCTGGAGAGAGTTCAAGCTGGAGTATCAGACCGACGGCAATCTCGTCCTCTACGACCAGGGCGCGCTCCCGAGCGACAAGAACGGCAGGCCGCTGTGGGCCACCGACCACTGGATACCCGGCGGGAGGCTCACCATGGACCGCAACCGCTCGCTCGGCATCAGGAACGCGGCCGGCGCGGTCTGGCCCGAGCCCGCCTTCCGCCACCCCGAGGGCTCCTGCCTCGTCCTGCACGACGACGGCAACCTCGTGATCTACGGCCCCGACGGCAGGCCCGTCTGGTCGCCGTGCACCGGCACCGAGATCCGGCAGGCCTCCTACAACAGGATCAGAAGCTTCGAGTCCATCGAGCAGGGCTTCCCCATCCGCTCCCCCAACGGCCAGCACTCGCTGGAGCTCACCGACAAGGGCGTGCTGACCCTCTTCTCCGGCGCCACGCCCCGCCGCCGCGCCAGGATGTCCTCCCCTGAGCGCGGCAGCGTCTGCCTCCTGCAGCCCGAGGGCACGCTGGTCGTCTACCGCGCGGCCCGCGACCGCAGGCGCCACCTGGTCTCCTTCCGGTCCGCTACGGCAGGCGTGCCGGGCGCCGAGCTGGTGCTGCGCGACGACGGCAACGCGGTCCTGCTGGACCCGTCCGGCACAGTGATCTGGGACTCGGACTCAACGTTCTTACCCCTCTGACCTGCACCCTCATAAACACGCATATATCTAGATCAGCCGAGGCGGCATATCCTTCGCGATCATTTGACATCATTACCCCTAGCGACGAGGGGATGACATGCGGGAGATCGGCGGGCGATACCGGCTTGGCGAGCAGGCAGGCCGTGGCGGGATGGGCGTGGTATGGCGCGCGTTCGACCAGCTTCTGCACCGTGAGGTGGCGCTGAAGGAGCTGACGTTGGTCGGCGAGGCCGAGGCGGTGCGCAGGCGCGTGCTGCGCGAGGCCAGGCTGGCGGCGCGGCTGACCCATCCGAGCATCGTCACCGTCCACGACCTCGTCGAGGAGCAGGGGCGGCTCTGGATCGTCATGGAGTACCTGGAGGGCCTGTCACTGCACGATCTGCTCTCCCAGGTCGGCACCCTGCCCGACACCTCCGTCGCGGGCCTCGGCCGCCATCTGCTGGGCGCGCTGCGGCACGCCCACAAGTCGGGCGTCCTGCACCGCGACGTCAAGCCCGCCAACGTCATGCTGACCGGCGACAGGGTCGTCCTGACCGACTTCGGCATCGCCACCGCCGAGGCCGACCTGAACTCCACGCGCTCGGGCGGCCTGCGCGGCACTCCCGCCTTCATGGCGCCCGAACGGCTCTCCGGCGGCATGGCCACCAAGCAGGGCGACATGTGGTCGTTCGGCGCGACGCTCTACAGCGCGGTCGAGGGGCGCCCACCGTACCCGGGCAAGGACGCCGCCGGCGTGCTCGACCTGCTCCGCCAGGGCGGCTTCCCCCGGCCGCGCAGGGCGGGGATGCTGCGCCCGCTGATCGAGGGCCTGCTCCACCACGATCCGGCCCGCCGCCCCTCCCCCGAACGCGCCGCGGGCATGCTGGCCGGCGTCCGCGCCCCTGGCAGCTACCAGGAAGCCATCTGACGGCCGAGCCGCCTCAGGCGGTCACGCCCCCAGGCAGTCACAAGGAAGCGATCGCACAGCCCTGCCGCGCGCCACGCGGCGGGGCTCGTTTCAGCAGTCGCAGGAGCAGCCGTCGCAGCAGCAGCCGTCGCAGCAGCAGCCGTCGCCGCAACAGCCGTCCTCGCCGCAGCACGAGCAGTCGCAGTTGCCGCAGGCCTCGCAGCCGCTGCAGTCGAGCCGCGAGCAGCACCCACGTTCGTGTTCCTCGTCCCATTCGGGCCGGTACAGGCCGCAGGTGCAGCAGCTCAGCGTCGTGCACGCCAGCGACAGCAGCCCTCCAGGGTCAGGCGGCCGCTGTCGGGTCCTTTCGGGGCTTTCCTGTTCGGCCTCGGAGAAGGCGCGGGTGACCGAGTGCCCGAGCTCCTTGACCAGCAGCGCCCGCACCAGCCCGCGCCGTTCCAGGTCGAGCTCGTCCACCGCCAGTCCCAGGCCTAACAGGGCGTCGTCGCAGTGCCTCCTGGCGGTCACCAGGTCCGTGGCCGTGGCGGTCAGCGGGTTGTAGGCGCCGGACGCGCGGTCGCGGGGCAGATCCTCCACCGCGTCCAGCAGGTGGGCCAGGCGGCCGAAGAAGCGGCCCGCCTCCTCCAGCGCCTGCGTGTTGTGGGGCTTGCCCGCCAGCACCGCCGTATGCGCGAAGGCGGCGGCGACGGCGGCCTCCGTCGGCGCCGTCAACTCCAGCAGCGTCAGGCCCGGCGTGCGTTCCAGCCTGGTCTGCTCCTCCACCGCCGCCGTCAACGGCCCTGGGTCGAATCCGAGCGTCCCCGCCGTACGGGAGCCCGCCAGCGACCACCGGGCGGCCACGCGCTCGGCGGCCGCGGCGACCAGCCGGCGGCCGTAGACGCCGTCGCCGTCGGCGACGTGGTCGCGCATCTTGCCCGCCGCGAGGACCAGCGAGACCGACGCCGCCAGCCGTACGCCCTGAGCCTCGACGACGTCCGCGCCCTTGAACCCGCGCAGCGCGCACGCGCCCGCGCGCCTGCGCGGGGCGGCGTCGGGAGTCTGCGCCTCGGTCAGGACCGAGACCAGCAGTCCGTCGTAGTTGGTGACCAGCCTGGAGGCGTGGCCGTGCTCGTCGCGCAGGGCCAGGCACAGCCCGCACAGGTGCGCCAGCCACTGCTTGAACAGCCCACCGCACAGCACATGGCGGCATGGACGGACGATCCCAAACATTCGACCCCTTTGGTACGGCTGGCAGACAGCCTCCCAGAAGATCGCTGACGCTAGTCCTTGCCGCGGCGTTCGGCCTCGGCGGCGTCCATGGCCGCGGCCTCCTCGGGCGTGGGGGCGGTACCCCCGAGATGGGCGGGCTGCCACCACACGCCCGCCGGGATCTCCGGATAGGTCCGCTGCGCCCTGTCGACCAGCTCCGACATGCTGGTGTGCAGCCGGGTGGTCAACTCGGCCATGTCGTCGCCGCGCTTGGGGTACATCGGCTCGCCCACCAGGATCGTGAGCGGCACATGGCGCTGGGTGAGCTGCTTGGGCCTGCCCTTGGTCCACAGCCGCTGGCTGCCCCACAGCGCCACCGGGATCATCGGCACCTTGGTGGCCTGCGCCATGCGGATGGCGCCGTTCTTGATGTCCTTGACGGTGAAGGAGCGGCTGATCGTCGCCTCGGCGAACACGCCGACGATCTCGCCCGCCTTCAGCATCCGCAGCGCGGTTGCGTAGGAGCCCGCGCCCGCCCCCCGGTCGACGGGGATGTGGTGCATGCCGCGCATGAGCGGGCCGGAGATGCGGTGCTTGAAGACGTCGTCCTTCGCCATGAAGCGCACCAGCCGCTTGGACGGCAGCGCGGCCAGGCCGGCGAAGATGAAGTCGAGATAGCTGATGTGGTTGCTGACCAGCACCGCCCCGCCGGTCCGCGGAATGTGCTCGGTCCCCTCCATGTGGAAGCGGTAGTCCATGATCCGAAAGAGGGTCCGCGCGGTGGCGATCACCGGCGGATACACGATCTCAGCCATGTGCAGAAGGTAACGCACTCACCGAGCGCTCAGCACAGGCAGAACTCGTTGCCCTCGGGATCGGCCATGACCACGTGGTGGCCGTCGAACACCTCCACCCGCCTGCCGCCCGCGGCGACCAGTCGCTCCACCGCCTCGGTGACCACCGCCCAACGCCCGTCCTCGACGCCCTCCGAGACGCGCACGTCGAGGTGCAGCCTGATCTTCTGCAGCTTCGGCTCCCTGACCTGCTGCAGGAACAGGCTGGGATTGACGCCCTTCGGGTCGTGCAGCCACGCGCCGTCGTCCTGGTCGTCCTCCGACAGGTCGAACTGGGCCAGCCACTCCTGCCTCGTCTCGTACGGCGGAGGCGGCGGCTCGTCCTCGTAGCCCAGCGCGAGCTTCCAGAACGCGGCGAGCCTCGTCGGGTCGGCGCAGTCGAGGGTCAGGCCGATTCGCATGCGCCGACCGTATCCCCTGCCACCGACAGTTCTCCGGCTCGCGTCCCGTGTCCTCATCCGGCCAGCGGATCGCCCGCAGCTGGACGGCGTGCCAGGTGTCCGGCCAGGTCAGAGCCATGATGTGGCGAACGGGGCCGGAGCAGGCACTCCTGGACAGCTCCCTGAACTCCACGTCAAGATTGCGGTAAAGCGGCGCTTCGCCCCGCATCCAGGCGTAAAAGGGAAAAGGGGTCAGCGTGGAACGGGCAGGAGGGTGCGCGTGAAGAAGCTCATCAACAACGCCGAGTCCGTGGTCGCCGAGGCGCTGGAGGGGCTGGCCGCGGCCCACCCCGCCCTCCGGGTCGATGTGGAGGGGCGGGTCGTCTGGCGGGCCGACGCCCCTCGAACGGGCAAGGTCGCGCTGGTCTCCGGCGGCGGCTCGGGACACGAGCCGCTGCACGCGGGCTTCGTCGGGCACGGCATGCTCGACGCCGCGTGCCCCGGCGAGATCTTCACCTCGCCGGTGCCCGACCAGGTCGTCGAGGCGACCAGGCGCGTCGACGGCGGAGCCGGCGTGCTCCATGTCATCAAGAACTACACCGGCGACGTCATGAACTTCGAGATGGCCGCCGAACTGTGCGCCGATGAGGGCGTGACCGTCTCCAGCGTCGTGGTCGACGACGACGTGGCCGTCCAGGACTCGCTCTACACCGCCGGACGCAGGGGCACCGGCGCCACGCTCTTCGTGGAGAAGATCGCGGGGGCGCTGGCGGAGAGCGGCGCCCCGCTGGCGGAGACGACCAGGGTGGCGGGGGCGGTGGTGGCGCGCAGCAGGTCGTTCGGCATCGCGCTCACCTCCTGCACCGTGCCCGCCGCGGGCAAGCCCACGTTCGACCTGCCCGAGACGGAGGTCGAGCTGGGCATCGGCATCCACGGCGAGCCGGGCCGCTCCCGCCTGCCCCTGGCCCCGGCGCGCGAGCTGGCGACCGTCGCGATGGACGCGATCCACGGTGACCTCCCGCTGGCCGGCGACCTGCTCGTCATGGTCAACGGCATGGGCGGCACCCCGCTGATCGAGCTCTACGTCGCCTTCGCCGAGGTCGAGCGCTACGTCAGGGCGAAGGGAGCCCGCGTGGCCCGCTCCCTGGTCGGCAACTACGTCACGAGCCTCGACATGCAGGGCTTCTCGGTCACCGTGTGCAGGCTCGACGCGGAGCTCACGCGGCTGTGGGACGCCCCCGTGCAGACGCCCGCGCTGCGCTGGGGGCGCTGATGGACGTCGCGTTCTTCAGGGCGTGGATCGAGGAGATCGTCCGCGTGCTCTCGATCAACCGCGACCTGCTGACCAGGCTCGACGCCGCCATCGGCGACGCCGACCACGGCACGAACCTCGACCGCGGCTTCACTTCCGTCCGGCAGGCGCTGGCCGAGACCCCGCAGGAGACCCCTGGACAGCTGCTCACCCTCGTGGGCACCACGCTGATCCGCAGGGTCGGCGGCGCGTCGGGCCCCCTGTACGGCACGCTGTTCCGCCAGCTCGGCAAGTCGCTGGGCGAGGCGAGGGAGGTGTCGCTCGACGAGCTGGCCGCGGCCTTCACGGCGGCGATCGAGGCGGTGAAGCGGCTCGGCAGGGCGGCGGAGGGCGACAAGACGATGGTCGACGCCCTGGCGCCCGCGTCGCGCGCGCTGTCGGCGGCGGCCGAGGACGGGATCAAGCCCGACGACGCGCTGGAGCGGGCGGCGGTGGCGGCGGCCGGGGGTGCCAAGGCGACCATTCCGCTGCAGGCGCGCAAGGGCAGGGCGAGCTATCTCGGCCCGCGAAGCGTCGGCCACGAGGATCCCGGCGCCGCCTCGGCCGCCCTTCTGATCGCCGCCCTGCGCCCATGACCGCCGGGCCGGTGCGCAGAAGATCGTCTGCCGGCTCGGACGGCCCGCACCCCTCGGACAACGCGAAGGACGCCGACCGCCCGAACCGCGGCGTCCCGAACCACGGCGTCCCGAACCACGGCGTCCCGAACCACGGCGTCCCGAACGACGCGGGCCGCGCGAAGCACATGGGCCGCGCCAAGGACACGGGCCGCACCGTCGACGTGGGCCGGCCCGATGACGCGGGCCGCCGGCAGGTTCGGGCTGGTCCGTGGGTCGGCTCGTCCGGGATGGGAGGCTGCGGGTGGTCGCACGGCAGGTGGAGGCGGGAGTGAGCGGCGTGGTGGGAATCGTCCTGGTGTCGCACAGCGCCGCGCTGGCGTCCGCGGCGGCGGCGCTGGCCAGGCAGATCGCCGGGCCGGAGGCCATGGTGGCGGCGACCGGAGGCACCGAGGACGGCGGGCTCGGCACCAGTCTCGACCTCATCGAGGAGGCCGTGGCCGAGGTGGACGCCGGCGCGGGCGTGCTCCTCGTTCCCGACCTGGGCAGCTCGGTCCTGACGGCGAAGCTGCTGGAGGAGCCCGGACAGGTGGTGCTTGCCGACGTGCCGTTCGTGGAGGGCGCGATCGCCGCGGCCGTCTGCGCCGCGGCGGGCGCGCCCCTCGCCCAGGTGCTGGCCGCCGCCGAGGAAGCCTGGGTCTACCGCAAGCTCTGAGAGCCCGCGAGCGTCCGGAGCCGGCCGACGTCCCCCGAGGTCAGTGCCCTCGGAAGGCCTCCTCCAGCCACCACGACCCATGCCCCGCGCTGACCTTGGCGTGGACGAGCAACGGCCGGTCCCTCGGCCCTTCGAGCCATGACGTCACCGCGGCCAGGTCGCCCCTCTCCCTCACGGTCACCGCCGCGCAGCCGTACCCTCTGGCGATCTCGGCCAGGTCGACGGCGGGGAAGGTGACGGTGTCGAGCGGATGCCCCGAGGGTCCGAAATGGTGCACCTCGGCCCCGTAGGCCTCGTCGTCGTAGACCACGACCACCATCGGCAGCCCGAGACGCACCACGGTCTCCAGCTCCGCGATCCCCATCAGCGCGCCGCCGTCGCCGAGCGCCGCCACCGGAAGCCTGCCGGGCAGCGCGACCGCCGCGCCGATCGCGCCGGCCAGGCCGAGGCCGATGGACTGGAAGGCCTGTGTGAAGCAGAACCCCCGTTCATCCGGGACATCAAGGAACATCGCCGGATATCCCATGAAATTTCCGGAGTCGGTGGCGACGACGCGGTCGGCGGGCAGCCGGTCGTCCAGCTCGATCGTGAGCGTCCTCGGGTCGATCCTGCCCTCCCCGCTCTCGTCCTTGTACGGCACGCCGCGCCAGCGCACCTCCCCCGCGATCCGGGCGGCCAGCTCGGGCGTCCGCGCGCCCGCCCGCGAGGGCAGCTCGCCGAGCGCGGACTCGACCGCCCTGGCCACCCACGCGACGTCGCCCACGACGCCCAGGTCGACGCTCCTGTGCGCGCCGATGGCGTCGCGTTCGTGGTCCACCTGGACGACCATGGCACGAGGCCCGATGAGCTTGCCGTGCCTGGTCGTCCACATGTTGAGGGCGCAGCCCCACCCCACCAGCACGTCCGCGCCCGCGATCAGCTCGGCGGCCGCCGGCGAGGAGAAGCCCCCGCTGATGTCGAGGTCCCACGGGCTGCCCCTGAACAGCCCCTTGGCGACCGCCGAGGTGGCCAGCAGCGCCCCGACCCGGTCGGCGAGGGCCTCGAGCTCGTGCCGGGCGTGCCTGGCGCCGCGTCCGGCCACGAACACCGGTCGCTGCGCGCCGGCCAGCAGCTCGGCCAGCCGCGCCGTGTCGTGCTCGGAGGGCAGCTCGGGCATGACCGCTGCGGCGGCACGGGCGCTTCGGACGACGATCTCCCCCGCCTCGTCCCAGTCGCCGGGCTCCTCCTGCACGTCCAGGGGCAGGTTGAGCAGCACGGTCCGGCCCGCGCGCGCCGCACGGAAGGCTTCGACGGTGTCCTCGACGGCGGTCGGCGCCGAGCGGACCCGCAGCGGCGTCGCGCCGACGGCCCTGGCCATCGCGTCCTGGTCGATGTGGAAGTTCGAACGGGCCTGTGTCGCCTCGCCCGCCAGCACGATCAGCGGCGTGCGGCTCTTGGCCGCCTCGGTGATGCCGGTCATCGCGTTGGTGAGCCCCGGGCCCTGGTGCACCGACAGGACGCCGACGTGTCCGCTCATGCGCGCGTAGGCGTCGGCCATGGTGGCGGCGCCGCCCTCGTGGCGGGCCGCGACGAAGCGCGCACCGTGGGCCACGAGGGCGTTGGTGACGTGGAAGTTGCCGCTGCCGACCACGCCGAAGACCGTCTCGACGCCCAGTCCTGCGAGCACCCGGCCGACGAGCGTGGCGACGGTCATCGTTCGACCAGCGCCAGCACGCGGACGGGGCTGCCCGAGCCACCGACGATCGGCAGCGGCGGCGCGACCACGACGCTGCCCGTGGGCGGGAGCTTGTCGAGGTTGCGGAGCTGGGTCAGGCCGTACTTGCCGGCACCGAGCAGGAACGAGTGGCAGGGGAAGGCGGGGTCGAAGGAGTGGGCGGCGCCCGCGTCGGTGCCGACGGTCTCGACGCCGACGCCGAGGATCGGCGCCTCCTGCGCCAGCCAGCGGGCGCACTCGACCGAGATGCCGGGCGAGTGGCCCTCGTTGAGGAAGTCGGCGGCGCTGTCCGACCTGGCGTCCCAGCCGGTGCGGTAGAGGAGCCAGCCGCCCTCGGGCAGCGGACCGTTGACCCGCTCCCACTCCTGGACGTGCTCCACCTGGAGCAGGAAGTCGGGATCCTTGGAGGCCTCCGCGGCGAAGTCGAGCATGGCGGCGGGCGCGAGCAGGCGCTGCACGGGGACCTGCGAGACGTCCTGGCCGTCGCGGCTGGTCACCCAGTGGACGGGAGCGTCGAAGTGGGTGCCGGTGTGCTCCCCCGTGTGGATGTCGTTCCAGTACCAGGCGGGCCCGCGGTCGTCGTAGTGGCTGATCTCCTCCAGGCGGAACGGGATCGTGTTCCCGAACGGCTCGGGTAGCTGCAGGATCGGCGTCCGGTCGGAAAGGGGCGCGGTCAGGTCGACGACCTCGATGCCGCCGGTGCGCACGCTCTCCAGGAAGTTTCGCAGGATCGACATGCTCGCATCATTCCCCACTGCCCGGCTCCTGCCCATTGACATGTGCCGATCATGTGATGAAGCATCTGCTACTTCGCAACAAATGTTACAAATGGGAGGCACGTCGTGACTGCGGAACTGCACCGGCACCACCGCGACGTCACGGGCGGCTGGCTCAGGCCCGCGGTCTTCGGCGTGATGGACGGCCTGGTCTCCAACTCCGCGCTGCTGGCCGGCGTGGTCGGCGGCGGCGCGTCGACGACGGCCGTCGCGATCGCCGGGCTGGCGGGCCTGGCGGCAGGTGCGTTCTCGATGGCGACGGGCGAGTACACCTCCGTCGCCTCCCAGCGGGAGCTGACCTTGGCCGAGATCGCCGTCGAGCGCCGGGAGATCGCCCGCAACCCCGAGGCGGAGGAGCGGGAGCTGGCCCTGGTGTTCGAGTCGCGCGGGCTGACTCCCGAGCTGGCCAGGCAGGTGGCCGGCCAGCTCCACCAGGACGGTGAGGTGGCGTGGCGGGTGCACGCGCGCGAGGAGCTCGGGGTCGACCCCGACGACCTGCCCTCGCCGTGGGTGGCGGCCGGCTCGTCGTTCCTGGCCTTCGCCGCCGGGGCGCTGATCCCGGTGCTGCCGTTCCTGTTCGGCCTGTCATCGGTGCTGGTGGCGATCACGCTCACCGGCCTCGCGCTGTTCGCCACGGGTGCGCTGGTCGCCCGCCTGACCACCAGGTCGCCGCTGTTCGGCGGCGCCCGCCAGCTCGTCCTCGGCACGGCCGCGGCGGCCCTGACGTACGGCATCGGCGCTCTCGTGGGAGCCGCGATCTCCTAGGCGCGATTCGCCTCTTTATCGGCATACTGGGGTGTGCTCGACGAACTCCACTCCGTGCCGGAATACGACCGATTCGCCACCGTGGACGAGGTTCACGAGTGCCTGACCAGACTGGCCGCCGACCACCCCGGCGTGGCAGGGCTGCGCCGCATCGGCACCTCCCGCCTGGGCGATCCGCTCCTCTGCCTGACCCTGGGCGAAGGACCGCGCCACGCCGTCGTCGCCGCGGGACCGCATCCGAACGAGCCCATCGGCGGCCTCACCGTGATGCACCTGGCCACGCGCCTGTGCTCCGACCAGGGGTTCCGCGAGTCGACAGGCTTCACCTGGCACCTGATCGGCTGCCTCGACCCCGACGGCACCAGGCTCAACGAGGGCTGGTTCGCAGGCCCCTTCACCAAGGCCCACTACGGCAGGCACTTCTACCGCCCCGCGGCCGACGAGCAGGTGGAGTGGACCTTCCCCTTCAGCTACAAGCGCGCCTACTTCGACAGGGTGCTGCCGGAGACGCTGGCCCTCATGCGGCTGATCGACGACACCAGGCCCGCCTTCTTCACCACCCTGCACAACGCCGAGGCCGGCGGCGCGTTCTACTACCTCACCAGGGCCCTCCCCCCGCTCCAGGCGGCGTTGAAGGACCTGCCGGGCAGGTACGGCGTGCCGCTGCACGCGGGCGAGCCCGAGCACCCCTCCGTCCGCGAGCTGGAACAGGCCGTCTACCTGGCGCCCGCGATGGAGGACTACTACGACTATCTGGAACGCCTGGGCCAGGATCCCACCGAGCACCTGACCGGCGCGGCCAGCGACTCCTACATCAGGAGGTACGGCACGCTCGGCCTCATCGCCGAGGTCCCCTACTGGACGGACGCCTCGGCGGCCGACACCACGCCGACCGACACGCCGTACAGGGACCTGGTGCTGCGCAGGGGCGCGGACGTGCGCGACACCTTCGCCGCGCTCGACGAGATCATGGCCGCGGTCTCGGGCGACCTGGTCACGCGCTCGCCGTTCCTGTCGGCCAGCAGGTCCTTCATCCCCATGCTCGCCGGCATCGCGGCCACCGACGAGCACCGCGCGGGCGCGCCGGAGAACGACAGGCCCGCGACCGTGGCCGAGGTGGCCTCCTGCCGCGACCTGCTCAACAGCGTGCGCCTGCGGTTCGGCGGCATGCTGCTGCGGGCGCTGGACGGCGAGCTGGCCGTCGGCAACGCCACGCCGACGATCCGCTCGCACACCGCCGCCCTGGCCGCCACCTACGCCGAGTGGTGCGCCGAGGCCGAGGCGGCCGGTTCGGAGAAGGCGATCCCGATCCACGACCTCGTGGCGATCCAGTACGGCGCGATCCTGCTCGGCGCCGCCCACGCCTGAGACGCCCTACTTGTGGCGGAAGTACACGAAGAGTCGTCCGTGGTTCTTGGCGTCCTTGTCGATGCGGTGGTAGAGCGCCTTGATCTCCTTCTGGTCGAGGAAGCGCAGCACCTTCTTCTTGAGCTGCCCGCTCCCCTTGCCGGGGATGATCTCCACCTCGGTGGCCCGTGTGCGGATGGCCTCGTCGATGATCCCGCGCAGCGCCCTGTCGATCTGGTCGCCCTTGTTGTAGATGTCGTGCAGGTCGAGTTTGAGTTTCACAGCCTCACCCATGGTCCACAGCCCCCGCTCTGGAAGGCCTTGTCGGTTGCCTCGATGGTGACGGTGGCGGGGCCTGTGGGCATCCCGCTGGTGATCACGTCGCCGGGGTCGCCTCCCGTGCCCTTCAGCCGTGCCCAGTAGCACAGCGGCTGCCCCGGGGCGGGGCCGTCGGTCTTGTAGGTGCCCGGCTGGATGTCGGTGCCGACCACCTGCAGCCCGCTGCCGGGCGGGGTGCCGCCCGAGGTGGGCTGCTGTCCCGAGGTCGGGTTCGCGGAGGGGGGCCGGCTCACCTGCGTCGTCGGAACGCCGTCCGCCGGAGGGCTGGCCACGAGGCCGCCGTCGCCGGTCCCCGTGGACGCGCCTGTGGATGCGCCCGTGGGAGTGCCCGTGGGCGCGCTTGTCGGCGTCTCCGTCGGGCTTTCCATGGTCACGGTCATCTCCGGCGCCGAGTACGGCGCCGCCGCGGGCTCGGATGAGCCGAGCCCGGCGAAGAATCCGATGAGGAAGCCCAGGATCCCGGTCAGCCCCGAGGCGAGCAGGATCAGCGTCGGGCTGTTCGACGCGCGCGGTGGCGGGGGGTGGCCGTACGTCACGGAGACAAGCGTGCCATGTCCCCCGCCTCCGGTCAGCGGTGCAGGTAGTCGACGAGTGACGCCTTCTCCGTTTCGAGCTGCTCGATGGTGCTCTTCACCACGTCCCCGATGCTCACGATGCCGACCAGCCGTCCCGCGTCCAGCACGGGCACGTGCCTGATGCGGTGGTTGGTCATCGTCCTGCGCAACTCGTCGACATTGGAGTCCATCTGGCAGGTGCGCACCTCGGCCGTCATGATCTGCGAGACCGGCGCGTCCAGGATCGCGGATCCCGTGTCGTGGAGCCTGCGCACGACGTCGCGTTCGGACACGATGCCGGCGATCATCGAGTCGTCTTCGCAGACCACGACCGCGCCGATGTTCAGCTCGGCGAGCACGGCCAGCAGTTCTCGTACCGTGGCGCTCGGGGGTACCGTCGCCACATCTGATCCCTTGCTCCGCAAGATCGTTCCGATCAGCATGGACCACCACCTCGGCTGTAGGTACCCCTGACTCTCCCCTCAGCGCGCTCAGGCCAATCATGAGCCAGGCTGATTTTCCCGTTAGGGTGCTGGAGGGCGTGAGAGCCGTAGCATGTGAAATACCACCTCCTATCCCCAGGGATCCGCCATGTCCGAAATGCTCAATACCGGCAGCCACGATCTGCCCATCACCGACGAACTGGCCGCCTTCATGGAAACGGGCTGGGCGGACACCCGCCACACCGGCCTGGAGCCGCTTCCCGTCGCGCCGTGGGCGGCCAAACGGCGGGCCGCGCTCGCCGCCCGGTTCCCCGGTGAGCGGCTCGTCATCCCCTCGGGCTCGCTGAAGGTGCGCAGCAACGACAGCGACTACCGGTTCAGGACGCACAGCGCCTTCGTCTATCTGACGGGTGACACCGAGCCCGACGACGTCCTGGTCGTCGAGCCGACCGGCGAGGCGGTGCTCTACCTGCGCCCGCGCTCGCCGCGGGCGGGCAGCCAGGAGTTCTACCGCGACAGGCGCTACGGGGAGTTCTGGGTCGGCCGCCGCCCCGACCTGGCCGAGGCGCGCGAGCTCTACCAGGTCGAGTGCGCCCACATCGGCGAGCTGTCCCTCGACGGGCCCGCGCGGGTCCTGCGCGGGGTGGACGCCTCCGTGGACGCGAAGGTCGCGCGGGGCGAGGGCGACGCGGAGCTGGAGCGCTTCCTGTCGGAGATGCGGCTGGTCAAGGACGAGTGGGAGGTCGCCGAACTGCAGTTCGCGGTCGACGCGACCACCCGCGGGTTCGAGGACGTGGTGCGGGCCGTGCCGGCGGCCCTCGGCTCGCGGCGCGGCGAGCGGTACCTGGAGGGGATCTTCGGACTGCGCGCGCGCCTGGAGGGCAACACGGTCGGCTACGACAGCATCGTCGCCTCGGGCGCGCACGCCAACGTGCTGCACTGGATCCGCAACGACGGGCGGCTGGACTCCCGCGACCTGCTGCTGCTGGACGCGGGCATCGAGACCGACTCGCTCTACACCGCCGACATCACCAGGACGCTGCCGCTGTCCGGGCGCTTCTCGCCGGTCCAGCGGCAGGTCTACGAGCTGGTCTACGAGGCGCAGAACGCGGCCATCGACACGCTGCGCCCCGGCGCGCGCTTCCGCGACTTCCACCTGGCGGCGATGCGGGTCATCTGCGAAGGGCTGCACGCGTGGGGCGTCCTGAAGGACTCCCCCGACAGCCTCATCGAAAGCGGCCTCTACCGCCGCTACACGGTCTGCAGCAGCGGGCACATGCTCGGCCTCGACGTCCACGACTGCGCGAAGGCCAGGGCCGAGAGCTACCTGGACGGCGTGCTGGAGGAGGGCCAGGTCCTGACCGTCGAGCCGGGCCTCTACCTGCAGTCCGACGACCTGACGCTGCCCGAGGAGTTCCGCGGCATCGGCGTGCGCATCGAGGACGACCTGGTCGTCACCGCCGACGGCGCCAGGCTGATGTCGGCAGGACTGCCCCGCCACCCAGACGAGGTCGAGGGCTGGATGTCCACCCTGCTCGGCTGACCCCCGCGAACGCGGCGCCTCTCCGGGCGCCGCGTGGCCACCGGCCCCGGCGTCCCCGGCCACCTCGCGAACGGCCGGGCTCGAGCACGCCGGGGAGCTGATAGTGTTGAACATGTCGACGCGGGGTAGAGCAGCTCGGTAGCTCGTTGGGCTCATAACCCAAAGGTCGCAGGTTCAAATCCTGTCCCCGCTACTTCTGGAAGGCCCGGCCGTTCACACGGCCGGGCCTTCCGCTTTCCCCGGGGTTTCCGCACTCCCGTGGGCCTCGGTTCAGCGAGGCGTCGGCAGGACGGCCGGCTCGCAGACGTCGGCAGGGCCGCCGACAGCCACACGATCATCGACGCCAACATCCCGGGACTGATGCACGCCTGCGCGTCGTACGGCCTGCCGAACGCCGCCCTGATCTCACGCAGCCGGTCCGTCGCCGTCGCGGCGGCGTAGACGCTCGTGACCCGCACCCCGTTGCCCGGCTCCTCCTGGCGCAGCGAGTCGGCCGGCTCCCGCAGCGCCGCCTTTGCTGCCGACGAACGCCGACCAGCCCGGCACGGCCCGCATCCCCGGCGAGGCGCTGACCGGCACCATATGGCCGCGCGAGTTTTCCACCCGAAGGTCACGGAGCAGTTACATTTCGTGGTGGGCTGACAACCTGTGAGCTGCGCCTCATACCTTTTCCTCAAATTCCGCTGGAAGCATCGACTTACTGGACTACCCGTCAGTAAGGTGACTGATCCATAGTCGAGCCTCCCGAGGTGGTCATGGCGCTGACCGGGTACGTGGGCCGCAAGGCCGGAAGCGTGCTGGGCCAGGTGGGCGAGCTGTTCGTGATCGTCCTCGAGGGCCTGCGCCGTACCTGGGACATCAAGACGTGGTGGTGGGAGTTCATCACCCAGTGCTGGTTCCTGGCCCGGGTGACCAGCGTTCCCGTGCTGCTGGTCTCACTCCCCCTGGGCGCGACCGTCGCCCTGCAGGTGGGTGAGCTGGCCTGGCAGCTGGGCGCCTCCTCCGCCACGGGCAGCGCGGTCTTCGTCGGCCTGGTGCGCGAGGTGGCGCCGATGGCCAGTGCCCTGCTCATCGCGGGCGCCGGGGGCAGCGCGATGACCTCCGACATCGGCGCGCGCCACATCCGCGACGAACTGGCCGCGATGGAGGTCATGGCGGTCAACCCGATCCACCGCCTGGTCACGCCGCGCATGTGGGCGGCCAGCACGGTCGCGGTCTGCCTGGCCCCGCTGGTGATCGTGGCGGGCGCGACGGGCGGCTACTTCTTCAACGTGGTCGTGCAGGGCGTCACCCCCGGGGCGTACTTCGACGGTGCCCTGTCGCTGGTCGTGACGACCGACCTGATCGTGACGCTGTTCAAGGCGTGGGTGTTCGGCTTCATCGCCGCCGCCGTGTCCTGCTACATGGGGATGACCTGTGCCACCAGCCCCGTCGGCGTGGGCCGCGCGGTCAACAAGGCGACCGTCGTCACGTTCATGCTGGTCTTCGCGATGAACTACGTGATCACCGCGATCTACTTCCTCGCCTTCCCCCCGAAGGTGCTGTGATGGTCACCCGTACGGCGGGCCTGCGCCTGGCCGGGGCAGGCAGGGAGGCGAGCGAGCGCTTCGCCCGCCTGGCCGACTGGCCGCTGTTCATCTGGAAGGTGCTCTTCTACTCCGTCCGCGACGTGATCCTGCGCCTGAAGTACCTCAAGGTCGTCCTGCGCCAGGTCAGCGACGTGGTCGTGGGCGTCGGCGCGACCGTCATCGGCGGCGGCATGATCTTCGTGGTCTTCACGATGGCCTTCGTCGTGGGCGCCACCGTCGGCCTGCAGGGCTATCAGGGCCTGCAGGCGATCGGCGCCGAGTCGTTCATGGGCCTGGTCGGCAGCTTCGCCAACGTCCGCGAGATCACCCCGATCATCGCGGCGGTCGCGCTGGCCGCGCAGGTGGGTTCCTCGTTCACCGCGGAGCTCGGCGCGATGCGGATCTCGGAGGAGATCGACGCGCTGGAGGTGATGGGCATCAACGCCTTCACCTACCTCATCTGCACCCGCGTGGTGGCCGCGCTGATCGCGCTGCTGCCGATCTACCTGATCGCGCTGTTCGCCAGCTTCTTCGCCACCCGGCTGATGTGCACGGTGCTGTTCGGGATGGCGCCGGGCGTCTACGACTACTACTTCTACATCGGCCTGCCGGTGAGCGACATCGTCTATAGCGTGATCAAGGTCGCGGTCTTCGCCTTCGTGGTCATCGTCATCCACTGCTACTACGGCTTCTACGCCACGGGCGGCCCGGTCGGCGTCGGCGTGGCCGCAGGGCGCGCGATCCGCCAGTCGATCGTCACGATCGTCCTGCTCAACCTGTTGCTGTCGTTCCTGTTCTGGGGGGACGGCAGCGGCGTGAAGCTGACGGGGTGAGCCATGGGCCGTAACGAGCTGTCCCTGCCGGCCCGCATGGCCGTGGCTCTGATCCTGGTCCTGGTCCTGGTCGCGGCGGGGTTCTTCCTCGTGCGTGGTGTCACGGAGGTCAGCGGCACCAGGATCCAGGCGGTGTTCGGCCGCGCGGGGCAGGGCATGGACACCAACTCCCCCGTCAAGATCCGCGGCATCACCGTGGGCGACGTGACCGCGGTCGATTTGAACGGCAAGGGCCAGGCGGTCGTCACCATGCACATCCAGCCGGGGGTGCGGCTGCCGCAGACCACGGTCGCCTCCATCGAGCCGACCTCCGTGTTCGGCCCCAAGTTCGTCGACCTGCGGCTCGGCTCCGGTGAGGTACGCGGCCCCTACCTGGGAGCGGGAGCCGTGATCACCGACACGGAGGAGCCGCTGGACCTGTCGGACTCGCTCGGCGACGCCTACAGGGGCCTGGACGCGGTGGATCCCCGCGAGGTCACCGTCATCGTGCACACGATCGCCAAGGGCCTGGAAGGCAAGGGCGAAACGATGCGGGAGCTCGTCGACGACGCGGGCACCGTGGTCGGCGTCGCGCACAGGCATCGCGAGCGGGCCAGAACGTTCCTGCGCGACACCGCCGCCCTGTCGGCCGGCCTCGCCGACAAGGGCGACGAGATCGTCTCCATCGCCTCCGACGTCAACACCGTCACCCCCAGCCTGCTGGAGCGGGCCGAGAAGGTGCGTGTCCTGCTCGACCAGATCTCCGACGTCTCCGAGCTCGGCGCCCACGGCCTGCGCAAGCACCGCGGGAACCTGCGCGAAGGCGTGCATTCGGCCGAGCGCGTGGCCGCGCTCATCTACGCCCAGCTCGGCCTGGCGGGCGACGGCGTGCGCGGCGTGACCAGACTGGTGGACCTGCTCAACAAGCTGATCGAGGCCCCCGGCCCTGACGGCAGCCGCCAGCTCCAGGTGGAGGCGTTCGTCGCGACCGACATCTGCGAGCTGATCGTGGGCTCCTGCGGCCCGACCGACGGAAGGCGCTGAAATGGCCGCCTCCAGAGAACGTGTCGTCCGCCGCTGGACGCTCCTGCGCTTCGGCCTGTTCTTCGCCATCACCGCCTCGCTGATCGTCGTGCTCGCCGTACAGATCGCCAGGGTCAGCACGGGCGCGGGATATCCGCTGGTCGCCACGTTCGACGACGTGTCGGGGCTGATGGAGGGCGACCAGGTCAAGATCGCAGGCGCTCCCGTCGGCCAGGTCAGGTCCATCAAGGTCGTGAACGGCAGGGCCGAGGTGACGCTGGAGGTCCAGGAGGCGGTGCGGATCCCCTCCGACAGCGAGGCCGCCATCAGGTGGCGCAACGCCGTCGGGCAGCGCGTGGTCTACCTCGTCCCCGGCACGGCACCCGACAAGCTCGCGCCGGGCGCCCGCATCGCCCGCACCGCCTCGGTCGTCGACATCGGCGAACTCGTCAGCGACCTCGGCCCGCTCACCAGAAGCCTGGACCCTGAGCAGATCAACCAGCTGCTGACCGCCGCGGGCAGGGCGCTGGAGGGCAACGACAAGAACATCCCCCGCCTGCTCGACAACGTCAACGACATCACCGGCACGGTCAACCAGCGCAAGGAGCTCATCCGCCAGTTGCTGAAGGACTACGCCACCGTCACGGGCGTGGTCGCCAAGCGCGACGAACAGATCGCCACGCTGGTCGACAACCTGGTCACCCTCTCGGAGTCGTTCGCCGACAACCGCGAGCTGATCGACGCGTCCCTGGTGGAGCTGTCGACGACCTTCCACGTCTCCAACGAGGTCCTCGGCAAGAACGCCGAGGAACTCGGCGCGGTCACCGACACCCTCGCCAGGCTCACCGCAGGCATCCGCCGCAACGTGGACAAGGTCGACAGGACGGTGAACACCATCCAGCCGTTGTTCAGCCGTGCCTACTCCAGCGTCAACCGCGGCCACTACTTCATCTCGGCCGTGCCGTGCGTGGCCCTGGGGCCCTCGCCCTGCCCCTATCCCATGGACACGCCGCCGCCGCTGCGGGAGAGCCTGAAGATCCAGAGCTCCAAGGACCTGCGCAGGCTCATGGTGGGTGACTGATGGCGCTGAAGTCGTTCCGCGACAGAAACAAGATCGTCGTCGGGCTGGTCTCCCTCGGCGTCCTGGGCTCGCTGTTCGTCGGCACGTTCCTGGTCGGCACGCTCGGCCTCTTCGAGGGCGGCTACTACATGTCGGGGATCTTCGTCGACTCCGGCGGGCTGAAGACGGGCAACGACGTGCGGGTGGCGGGCGTGCGCGTCGGCGAGGTGACCGAGGTACGGCCCGACTACTCCCAGGGCCACGTGGTGGTCACCTGGAAGGTCGACAGCGACGTACGGCTCGGCAGGAACACCAGGGCCGACATCACGCTGTCCAACCTGCTCGGCGGGCGGTACGTGAAGCTGACGGGCGCGGTGGCGGCGCCGTACCTCGACGAGCTGCCCGAGGCGCAGCGAACGGTCCCCGTCGAGCGCACCGGCACCCCTGTCCTGATCAACGACGCCCTGAAGGACGCGACCAGGCTGGTGGACAAGCTCGACACCAAGGCGGTCGACAAGCTCCTCACCGAGCTGGCCAAGGTCGACCTCGCCAAGCGGGGACGGGTGACGCGGCTGCTGAAGAACATCGGCGACCTGTCGGACACGATCAGCAAGAGCCAGCCCGACCTGCGCAAGCTCCTCGACAACGGCACCAGGATCATGGACGTCCTCGAGAAGAAGGACAAGCAGATCGGGCGGCTCATCGACGCGATCGAGATCATGCTCGACGAGCTGCGGGCGCGCAGGGCCGAGCTGCGCACGCTGCTGGGAGAGGGCAGCGCCCTGGTCTCCAGCACCACCAGCCTGATCGTGGAGCACGAGAAGAGCCTGGTGGACACCCTCGAGAACACCAGCGCGATCACCACGAAGCTGACGGGGAGCAGGGAGAAGTTCAACTCGGTGCTGGGGTGGGCGGGGCCGACGTTCGCGGGACTGGCGACGATGGGCGGCCAGGGGCCGTGGATCGAGGCCATCGCCACCGGGCTCGGGCCGATCAACCCCGAGGTGCTGGCCGCGATCGCCAAGGACAGGAAGAACGACCGATGACCTCCGGCACCCTGGACGTCCGGGCCCTCGCGCGACGCGGGACGGCGGTGCTCGTGATGATCGTCATGCTCGCCGCCACCGGCGGGTGCTCACTCCTCGGCCCCGCCCCCTACCATCTCGTCGCGATCTTCTCCAAGGCCCCCAGCCTCTACGAACAGGCCAGGGTCAAGGTGATGGGCCTCGACGCGGGCACCGTCGAGAAGATCACCATCGAGGGCGACAGGGTGCGGGTGGAGATGTCGGTCCACCCCGAGATCCCCCTGCCCCGGGACGTCAAGGCCGTCGTCGCCCCGCAGAACACC
Source organism: Nonomuraea sp. bgisy101 (assembly GCF_057708945.1). Lineage (NCBI taxonomy): Bacteria > Bacillati > Actinomycetota > Actinomycetes > Streptosporangiales > Streptosporangiaceae > Nonomuraea > Nonomuraea sp. bgisy101. The sequence goes on along the minus strand of NZ_JBYITD010000001.1, from coordinate 621,340 downwards.
CTCGGCGAGCGCAACGTCGTCCTCTACCCTCCGTGGAAGCCCGGGCAGCCGAAGATCGCCCCAGGCGCGGTGATCCCCCTGGAGCGCACCGACCTGCCCGTGGAGATCGACGACGCCCTCGACGCCTTCACCAAGCTCACCGACGCCCTCGACACCGACAAGCTCGGCGACGTGGCGGGCGACCTCGCCGACGGCGTGAGGGGCCGTGGCAAGACGATCAACAACGCGCTCGCCGACACCGCTGAGCTGACCGACACGCTCGCCGCGCAGGACGAGCAGCTCATCGACCTGGCCAAGGGCCTCAACAAGCTGGCCACCAGCCTCAACAAGCGCGAGGGCCAGGTCACCAAGACGATCGACGCCTTCGCCGAGGCCAGCGCCACGCTGGCGGAGGAACGCCGGCGGCTGCGCGGGTTCATCTCCGGCATGGCCGAGTTCGTACGGCGGGGCGACGTGCTCATCGAGGCCTACCAGGAGCGCCTGCCCCAGGGCATCGCCACGCTGTCGGAGATGGTCCTCACCGTGCGCGCCAACAGCGAGCAGATGGCGCAGACGATCAAGGGCGCGGCGGACTTCGCCGACGTGATCATCGACGCGTGGGACAGGGACCAGCACGTCCTCAAGATCCGTGTCGTGCTGAACGCCATGACCAGGGCCTGGCTGGCGCCCCTGTTCGATTCGCTCAACCTGCCCAAGCTGACGTGCCTGCCGGGCGGGCTCAGCAACTGTCCCTACGAGCGGGGGAAGCGATGAGAGTCGGACACGCCGCGCTCGCCCTGGCCCTCACCACCTCGGGGTGCACGCTGCAGACGATCGGCGCGACGCAGGGCGAGCTGACGGTGTCGGCGACGTTCTCCGACGTGCAGAGCCTGGTGGTGGGCCACAGCGTGCAGATCTCCGACGTCAGGGTCGGCACCGTCACCGACGTGCGGCTGGACGGCTACCGGGCCAAGGTGACGATGGCGATCCAGCAGGACAAGCGGATCCCCGTGGGCACCAGCGCGACGGTGGCCAAGACCTCGATCCTGGGCGAGAACTACGTGCTGCTCAAGCCGCCCAAGGGCAAGGATCTGACCACCGGGCCCTTCCTGGCCGGCGGCGCCACCATCACCGACACCAGCGTCGAGGCCGACATCGAGCAGGTCACCGCCAAGGCGGGCCCGCTGATCGAGGCTCTCGGCGCCCAGGACGTCAACGCCATCCTCGACGCCGCCTCCACCGCCTTCGAGGGCAAGGGCGACGACCTCAACAAGCTGATCAGGCAGACCGCGCAGGTCACCGACAGCTACGCGGCCGCGCGAGCCGACATCGCGAGCACCATCGAGGGGCTGGCCAAGCTCGGCGATCAGCTCGCCAAGGGGAGCGAGGAGCTGGACAGGCTCCCCGGCACGCTCGCCGCCGCCACCGACAGGGTCAAGCACGGCCGCAAGCACATCAAGAAGGCGATCGTCGCGCTGACGAAACTGGCGAAGGAGGCGAATGTCACCGTCTACCCGCGCCATGCGGCCAGGCTCCGTACGCTGCTTCGTGAGGTGGACGCCATCAGCGCGTCGATGCTGCGCGGCAAGGAGGACCTCAAGACGCTGATCACCAGGATGCAGGCCTACATCGACCTCCCGCCGATCACGGTCAACGGCCAGGTGCTGATCTACATCTGGCTGAAGGGCCTGCTGCTGCCGAAGAACAAGGGCATCATCCCGAACACGCCGAACGTCGACCCGGGCCCGCAGCCCAACCGCAAGGACGACTTCCGCCTGCTGTGGGAGCCGCCGCGATGAGACCCCGCATCTACCTCAACCTGGTCTTCTTCGCACTGCTGGGCCTCGTGATGACGGTCTGGGCGTTCAGCACGATCATCAAGCTCGACGTGATCACCCGGCCCTACAGGGTCTCGGCCGAGTTCGTCTCCTCTCCCGGCCTCGTGCGCGGCTTCGACGTCGCCTACCTCGGCGTCCGCGTCGGCAAGATCGGCGACGTACGGCTCGCGCCCGGCAGGATCGTGGTCGGGCTCGACATCGACAGGGAGATCAGGCTCCCCAGGGCCAGCACGGCGGAGGTGCGGCGCAAATCGGCCATCGGCGAGCCGTACGTGGAGCTGTCACCGCCCAAGACCGGCGTGGGCGGGCCGTCGCTCGCGCCTGGCGACGTGATCCCGCTGGCCAGGACGACCGTACCGCTCGACTACAAGAAGCTGTTCGAGGGCGTGGGCAAGCTGCTCGAGGCCGTCCCCGCCAAGGACGCCAAGACGATCACCCACGAGCTGGCGGTGTCCCTGGACGGCCGGGCGCCGTCCATCAGGAGCATCATCGACGACGCCCACGGCCTGACCGACACCCTCGCCGACAACTCCAGGACACTCGACGAGCTCGCGGTGCAGCTCACCCAGCTCACCGGCACGCTGGCCGGCCGTAGGGACAAGCTGGCCGCGGGCATCACCGATCTGGCCACGGTGACCGGATCGCTGCGCGAGTCCCGCAAGGACCTGTACGCCTTCCTCGACAACGGGCCGGGCGTGTTCGGGCAGATCGACACCCTGCTCAGGACGGCGAGGCCCGGCTTCTCCTGCGCGCTGACGGCCGCGGGCCTGCCGCACCGGCCGATCTTCTCCGCGGCCACGGAACGCAACCTCAACCACCTGCTGCGCAGCGTCCCGACCGCGCTCAGCCTGGCCGACGACATCAGCGACAAACGCCCCGACGGCACCGTGTACGGCAAGTCGACGTTCATCTTCAGCGTTCCCGGCGGTCCGCAGCCGGCCGAGGAGTACGAGAACCCCATCGGGCCGCCGAAGATGGCGCCGCTGCTGAAGTGCCCGAGGCACGCGCCGGTCGCCACGGTGGACTTCACGCAGGACAGGGGCCCGCACGAGGGCAACGACAGCCCCACGTCCCCCGCGGACGGCCGGCAGGCCGAACCCTCCGCCGACGCGGACAGGACCGGCTCGGGCGAGGCGGAGACCGAGACCGACGCGCAGGCCAAGGGGAAGGCCGAGGCGAAGTCCGGGGCCGATGAGAGCCTGCCCGAGGCCACCGGCCCCTCTGCCGCCGCCGCTCAGGACCAGCCCACCCTCACCGCCACCTCGCAGAACCTCGCACCGCTCGTCATCGCGGTCCTCCTGGCACTCGTCGTCTGCGGCGGCGTGCTGGGCTGGGTCGCGGTGGGGCGGTCCTCTCGCCGCCGCGGAACGGAGTGACACTTGACATCCTCCCCACGGATGAATCCGGGGGATTCCAGCCCTCACGGGTCGGATCTTCCTGCTTCACAGGCGACAGCCCACACACACCCGAAGGTGGGCGACCGGTCTTACGTAGCCTCCACAGGCTTCACATCCCGCCAGCCCGGCGGTAGGCCCACACAGGCCAGCTTGGATATCACCAGCCCGTCCGAACACCTGAACCATACCAAGAGAGGTCGCTGCGATGCGGATCAGGAAAGGTCACTGCACCGCTCGGGCCTTGACGGCCCTCTCGAGCTCCCGATTCCTCACCAAGGCTGAAGCCCGTGGTCTCCTCGGGAGTCACCGATGAGCACCAAGCAGGACCTCGCCGAGGAGACCACCCGGGAGGAGGAGAGCGCGCCCTCCGGCGCGGCGGCCGAGGCGCCGGGAAGCGCCGAGCCGAAGCCCGCCTTGGAGCAGACCTCGGCGTCGACATCCGCACCCCCGAAGACGGCGGACCCGGAGACAGCCGACCCAGAGACCGCCGAACGAAAGACGGCGGACCCGCAGACCGCGGACGTGAACCCCTCGGAGGCGCGGACGGCGAACGGGAAGGCCGACGACCCGACGACGGCAGACGCGGGTGCAGGGGACCTCACTGGAGGGGACCCCGCTGAAGGAGACGGCGGTGAAGGGGACGCCCGACGTAGGGGCGCGGGAGGCGGCGCGCGGTGGCGCGGGATGGCGATCGGGGCGGTGCTGGCGCTGGTCCTGGCGACGGCGGGGGTGACCGCCGTCGTGCAGTGGATCAGCGCCGACCGCCTCCAGAGCCGGCTGGCCCCGCTGGAGCACGACCGGCTGCTGCGCCTGGATGTCTCCGGCGCGGCGAGCGCGTTCGCCACCACCCTGCTCAGCTATGACTACAAGGACCTGCAGACCACGCGCGGCAAGGTCATCGCGATGACCGCAGGCGACTTCCTGGCCACCTACGACGAGGCGTTCGGCGGCCCGATGGAGCAGGTGATCGTCAAGCTTGAGGCCGTGTCCAAGGCGACGGTCCGCGAGGTGTACCTCTCGGAGGTCGACGACGCCTCAGCCAAGGCCCTGGTCTCGGTCGACCAGCAGGTCACGAGCAAGGAGGCGGTGCGCAACGTCCTCGGCACCCACCTGAAGATGGTCATGATCAAGCAGAAGGGCGTGTGGAAGGTCAGCGACGTCACCGTCCTCGGCGCGGCCAAGGAGACCGAGACGAAGCTCGACAAGAAGGGCTAGAGCCGTTCGCGGCCCGGCCTCTAGTCTGGGCGGATGCGTGATCCAGTGGCGATGGGCGCTCCCGTCGAGGAAGTCACGGGTTCGGCCGACTGGCTGACCGAGGTGGAGAGGCAGCGGGCGGCCAGGTTCGTCCACGACTCCGACCGTCGTGCGTTCGTCGCCGCCCACCTGCTCGTACGGCACTGCGCCGCCGCCTATCTCGGCCTGCCGCCGGAGAAGCTCACGCTGCTGCAGCACTGCGAGGTACACGGCCCCGGTCACGGCAGGCCGTACCTGGAGCAAGCTCCTGAGCTGGGCGTCAGCCTGAGCCACACGCGCGGCTACGTGTGCGCGGCGGCCGGCCACGGCAGGGTCGGCGTCGACGCCGAGCGGGTGAGCCAGGGCCCGATGGACGAGGGGCTCGCGGGCCAGGTGCTCACCAGCGGGGAGCGGGCGCTCGTCACGGGCAACGCCGGCCTCATCAGGATCTGGGCGCGCAAGGAGGCGCTGGTCAAGCGGGGCGAGCTGACCCTCGGCCGGCTGCGCGAGGTGGATCTGTCGGGGCTGGCCGACCAGGAGCGCCAGGAGTGGCAGGGGCGGCACCTGCTGGAGTGGACGGCTCACGGACCGGTGATTGTGACTGTTATCACCGACCGCCCGGCGACCAGAATTCCGATAAATTAGCAGGTAGACGGTAAGATACCAATGTGTTCTACAAGAAGCCCATCGAGGAGCGCATCGCGGACCGGATGGCCAAGCGCAAGCCCCTGGAAGAGGGCAAGCACTTCGAGCACGGCCCCGCCAAGTTCGTCTTCATCTCCCTGATCACCGCTGTCGTGCTGATGCACTTCGTCGGCCTGGCGGTCGTCATGCACTTCTACGGCTAGACCCCTGGACCTGCGGCCTACCGCGCGCGTTTCCTCCTGACATGAGTAGGCGTCGGATCCAGGAAGACCTGGACGACTCCGGGGAACTGCTCGCGTAGCCTCGCGTCCACCTCGTCACAGGCGATCTCGACAGCGAGGCGTTGTCCACGATCAGCTTGAGCGCGATCGCCAGCAGCAGGACGCCGATCAGCACCGAGGCGACGCCGTCCCATACGGGATCGCCCGTGAGCCGGGCGCCCAGCAGGCCGAGCGCGGCGATCACCAGGCCCGTCAGCGCCGCCGTGTCCTCGAACAGGACGGCCTTCAACGCGGTGTCCGAGGTGCGCAGGACGAAGGCCTGAGGGCTGATGCCGCGCCGTTCGGCCTCCTTGCGGACCTGCGACATGGCCTTCGCCCAGGAGATCGCCTCGATCACGAACGAGACGGCCAGCACGACGAAGGACAGACGGAGGTCCGACAGGTCCTCCCCGTGGGTGATCGCGTGGAATCCGTGGGTGATGGAGAAGCCGGCCCCACCGACGAGCGTGGCGCCCGCCGCCATCAGCGCCCAGAAGAACCCCGCCTTGCCGTGACCGAAGGGGTGGCGGCGGTCGGGGGGTTTCTCCGTACCGCCAGCAGCAGCAACAACTCGGTCACGGTGTCGGCGGTCGAGTGGGCCGCCTCGGAGAGCATCGCGGCGGAGCCGCCGAGCAGGCCGGCGACCAGCTTCGCCGCCGCGATGGCCAGATTGGCCAGGCCCGCGACGATGACCGTCCCTGTCGACTCCGCCACGAGAGATCACTCTACGTGAGGGGAATAGTTGAATCTTCTACTATGTTGCAGAGCGGCAGAACCGAACCCCGTGAGGAGTCGACATGCTGCTGTCACAGGACGCCCAGGACCTTCTGTTCCGCGAGGCGCACACCACCTATGGCTTCACCGGCGAGCCGGTCACCGACGACGAGATTCGCGCCGTCCACGACCTGGTGAAGTACGGCCCGACGGCGATGAACGGCCAGCCGCTGAGGGTGCTGCTGGTCCGCTCGGACGAGGCCCGCGAGCGCCTGACCGCCCACATGGCGCCAGGGAACAAGCCGAAGATCGGCAAGGCGCCGCTGGTCGCGATCCTCGCCGCCGACCTCGACTTCCACCACGAGCTGCCGAGGCTCTTCCCTGCCAACCCGAACGCCAGGGACGGCTTCGAGCGCGACGAGGCCGGACGTGTCGCCTCCGCCAAGTTCAACGCCGGGCTCCAGACCGCCTACTTCATCGTCGGCCTGCGCGCCGCCGGCCTGGCGGCCGGACCGATGGGCGGCTTCGACGCGGACGGCCTCAGCAAGGAGTTCTTCCCGCAGGGCGGCCACCACGCCGTCGCCGTGGTCAACATCGGCAGGCACGCCGAGAGCGACTCCCACTACCCGCGTCAGCATCGACTCAGCTACGACGAGGTCGTCACCGTCGTCTGAGAGGTAAATTGGGATCATGAGCACGCCTCGCTGGCTTACCACGACAGAACAGCGCGCTTGGCGTGCCCACCTCGCCGTGCACAAGCTCCTCATGCACCGCCTCGGCATCGATCTCCAGGAGTTCGGCCTCTCGGTGAACGACTACGAGATCCTCGTCAACCTCTCGGAATGTCCGGGCAAGCGCATGCGCATGAGCGATCTGGCCGACGCCACGATCCAGTCGCGCAGCCGGCTGTCGCACCAGATCTCGAGAATGGAGGCCGCGGGCCTGGTCACCAGGGAAGACTGCCCCGACGACAGACGCGGCACGTTCGCGGTGCTGACCGAGGAGGGGTGGGCCACGATGCAGCGCGTCGCGCCTTACCACGTCGCCAGTGTGCGCGAGCATTTCGTCGACCTGCTGACCGACGACCAGCTCGACGCGCTCGAACAGGCCTACAACCCGATTCTCGAGCACCTCAAGAGTCTGCGCTGAGCGCTACGATCCGGGCATGCTGCGAAAGCTCCTCCTCGCCCTCTCCCTCGCGATGGCGCTGACGGCCTGCTCCAGCCAGGAGGCCCTGCCCCAGGGCCCTGAGCTGGTGAAGAAGTCCGCCGAGGCGATGAAGGCGGTCACGAGCGCGTCGTTCTCGATCACGACGGACGGCACGCCCAAGATCCAGCTCAAGAAGGCCGACGGCAGGCTGACCTCCACCGGCGACGCCGACGGCACGCTGCAGATCTCGCTGATGAACAGCCTGCAGGAGTTCAGCTTCGTGATAATCGGCGACACGGTCCACTTCAAGGCCACGACGGGCGGCTACCAGAAGGTGCCGAAGCAGCTGCTGATGACGGGCGTGGGCTACGATCCCTCGACGCTCCTCGATCCGGACAAGGGCATCTCGGCGCTGCTCGGCGGGCTCGGCCAGCCGACCACCGAGGCGGTGGACGGCGGCGCCTACCGCGTCGCCGCCACCTTCCCAGGCAAGACGATGGGCGCGCTGATCCCCGGCGTCACCGCCGACATCAACGGCAAGCTCTGGATCGACACGGCCTCCAGCAGGCTCACCAGGATCGACCTGCCGCTCGACGGCGGATCCGTCACGGTGACGCTGTCGGACTACGACGCCCGGTTCACCATCACCCCGCCCGCCGGATGAACCCGCGCCGCAACGTCGCTCTCGGGGTGGGCGGCACCGCCGTCCTGCTGGCCGCCCTCGACGCGTACGTGGTCGTCACCGTCCTGATCGGCATCGCCCAGGACGTCGGCGTCCCCATCAACCGGCTGGAGCGGGTCACCCCCGTCGTCACCGGGTTCCTGCTCGGCTACGTGGCCGCGATGCCGCTGCTCGGCCAGCTGTCCGACCGGTACGGCAGGCGCCCCCTGATCCACGCCTGCCTGGCCTGCTTCGCCCTCGGTTCGGTCCTCACCGCGCTGGCCGCCTCCCTGCCCATGGTCGTGGCGGGCCGTACCGTGCAGGGCGTCGCGGGTGGCGCGCTGCTGCCGATCACGATGGCGCTGGTCGGCGATCTGTGGAAGGACGACGAGCGGCCTGTGGCGCTCGGCGCCGTCGGGGCCGCCCAGGAGCTCGGCAGCGCCCTCGGCCCGCTCTACGGCGCGGTCGTGGCCCTGCTGCCCGCCTTCTCCCTGCTGGGTGTGGACCTGGGCGGCTGGCACGCGATCTTCTGGCTGAACGTGCCGCTGGCGGCGCTGGCCGCCGTCGCGGTCCAGCGGACCGTCCCCGCGTCCGAGGCGCGCGCAGGGAGGGTCGACGTCGCCGGCGGCGCGCTGCTCGCCGTGGCGCTCGGGCTGCTGGTGGCCGGGCTGTACAACCCCGATCCTGCCAAGGCCGTCCTGCCCGCGTGGGGCCCGCCGCTGATCGGCGCGGGCCTGCTGGTCGCGGCGGCGTTCGTCTGGTGGGAGATCCGCTCCCCCGTCCGACTGCTCGACCTCACCGGCGTCCCCAAGGGGCCGCTGCTGGCCACGCTCGGCGTCAGCTTCCTGTCGGGCGCGGCGCTGCTGGTCACGATGGTGTTCGTGCAGCTGGCCTCGCAGACGCTGTTCGGCGCCGACGCGCTGGGCGGGGCGCTCACGCTGGCCTGGTTCCTCGGCGCGCTGGTGGCGGGTGCGCCGGCGGGCGGCCTGCTCACCAGGAGGTACGGCGAGCCGCCCGTCATGGTCGCCGGGCTGGTCGTGGCGACGGCGGGCTTCTGGCTGCTGTCGGGCTCGCTCACGGGCCCGCTCGACCTCGTGGTCGCGGGGTCCGGGCTCGGTGTGGTGATCGCGCCCGTCTCCTCGGCCGCGCTGCGCGTCATGCCGGCCGCCCAGCACGGTGTCGCCTCCGCCGCGGTCGTGGTGGCCAGGATGATGGGCATGCTGATCGGGATCGCCGCGGTGTCGGCGTGGGGGTTCTACCGCTTCCAGTCGCTCACCGCCGACCTCGACACCCCGCTGCCCCTCGGCGTCGACCCTGCCACCTACGCAGGCCGGCTGGCCGCCTACACCGCGAAGGTGCAGGCGGCGCTGCGGGTGGAGTACACCGAGATGTTCGTGGCGACCGCCGCGCTGTGCGTGCTCGGCGCGGCGGTCGCGCTGGTGGTCAGGGTGCCAGCCGGTGCAGGTCGCGGGGAAAGAGCGTCGCGGACCTGACGTTGGCGGCCCCCGTCAGCCTGGCGGTCCACCGCTCCAGGCCGATCGCGAACCCGCCGTGCGGCGGCATGCCGTGCGCGAACGCCGACAGGTAGCCCTCGTACGGCCCGACGTCCTCGCCGAGCACGGCGAGGTAGTCGGCGTGCCTGTGCAGCCGCTGCCCGCCGGTGACCAGCTCCAGCCCCCTGAACAGTAGGTCGAAGCCGTTGGAGTAGCCGGGCCGCTCGGGGTCGGGATGGGTGTAGAACGGCCGCTTGACCATGGGGTAGCCGGTGACGAACAGGAACTCCGAGCCGTGTTCCCTCATCGCCCACTCCGACAGCCACCGCTCCTGCGCGGGTGACAGGTCGGGCTCGTCCTCGCCGGTCATCTCCTGCGCCTCGGTGAAGTGGATCGAGGGGATCTCCCCCGGCACCTCGGGCAGCGCGACGCCGAGCGTCTCCACGGCCTGGCCCGCGCGCCGCCGTACCTCCTCGGTCATCCCCGCGAGCGCCTCTCTCAGCACCGCCATCACGTCACGGTGGTCGCGCACGAAGCCCAGCTCGGCGTCGAGCGAGGTGTACTGCGCCAGGTGGCGGGCGGTGTCGTGCGGCTCGGCGCGGAAGACGGGGCCGACCTCGTAGACCCGCTCGAACACCCCGACCATCGCCTGCTTGTAGAACTGCGGCGACTGGGCGAGGTAGGCGGGCCTGCCGAAGTAGTCGATGCCGAACACGTTGGCGCCCGACTCGGTGGCCGAGGCGACGATCTTCGGCGTCTGGATCTCGGTGAACCCGAGGGAGTCGAGCGCCGACCTGAACCCGGCGACACCGGCCGCCGCGATCTGGAACGGCGCGCGCAGCGCGGGATGCCGCAGCGCGACGGGCGCGTGGTCGAGGATCGTGGGCAGCGCCGCGGGCACTCCTGGACGGTAGAGGTCGAACGGCGGTGCCACGGCGGGCTCGGCCAGCACGGTGATCTCCGGCGCGGTGAGCTCGACGCCGCCGGGCGCCTGCGGGTTGACCGTGACAGCGCCCGTCACCTCGACGACGCTCTCCTCCACCGGCAGGTCGCCGGACAGGACCGCCTGCGCCAGACCCGTACGGTCGCGCAGGATGAGGAACGAGACGGACTTCAGCTGTCGCCTGCGGTGAACCCACCCGGCGACCTTCACTCGTTGTCCGGCGTGCTCCGCGAGCTCCGCCGACAGGACACGAGAGATCATCACAACTCCTTGAGCCGCATGATCCCTTGGGGACGCGGGGGAGAAGGGAACTCCCGGTGCCACCGCGCCTTCGCCGCTCTCGCGAGCGGCCTCACACGACCCTGTGACGGAGGTCAGCCCGGCGGGGCATTTCCTCCCCGCACTCAGGAGTGTCTTCGCCCGGGGTCGTGGGACCGCCTTCCCAGCTTCCAGCGGCTCTCTCGGCCCTCGACGGGCCCGGGTTACTCGTCTCCCTCGACGTGTTGCGCAGGATGCTAGCACGCGTTACAGAGCGGGTGAGTATGGGGCTACTCATGCGGGAGTGGGTATCTCGCGCTCAGCATGGGAGGACCGATCCCCCTGAGGAGCACGACATGCGCAAGGTCCTGGTCGTCTTCACCGTGATCCAGCTCGCCCTCGTGGTTCTGCAGTTCTACCTCGCGACCTATGGCGCGTTCGAGACGCCGAGGCCGTCCAACCCCGAGGCGGCGGCGATCGGGTGGCACGTCATGAACGGCTTCATCCTCATCCCCGCCGTCTCCCTGATCACCACGATCATCGCGGCCATCGCCCGCGCGCCCGGCAAGCTCATCGGCACCTGCGCCGCTCCCATCGTCCTGGTGGCCGTCCAGATGTTCGTGCTGTTCCCGCTGGCGGAGCTGGCCGGCGCGACGCAGGAGAAGACCTCGCCCGCGAGCCTGTACGTGCTGGGCTTCCACGCCATCGTCGGCGTCCTGCTGCTGGGCGCGGCCATCTCCGCATGGCGGGGGGCGCAGGCCCACGCCAAGACCGCGACGGGCCACCGGGCCACCGAAACCGTGTGAGCACGGCCGCGCTGCTCGCGCTCGACCGGATCCTGGTCATTCTGGTCGCCGTTTCGTGGGGCTTCGCGGGAGGCCACGCCCTGGTCTCCCGCAAAGCCGTGCCGTCGGCGCTGCTGGTGCTCGCCGCCCTGCTGGCGACGGCCTGCAGGGTCGCGGTGACCGCGGGGCTGGCGAGCGCGGGGTGGTGGTTCGCGGGCGAGAAGGTGACGCTGGCGCTCCCCCTGCTGCTGCCGCCCGCCCTGGCGGCCGCGGTGGTGTCGCTGCCCAGGATGCTGCGCGGCTCCTTCACCCCGCTGACCGTCGTCTTCCCGCTGGCCGCGGCCTACGCGGGGATGGCGGGGGCGGCCGTCTCGGTGGGGATGGGGTATCCGCTCGCGCCGTACCCGTCGGTGGTGCTGGTGCTGGCCGTCCTCGGCGCGAGCGCCGCCACCTGGTCGATGCTCACACGCAGGGGGCGGCGGGGGCGAGCGTGGCGGGTGGCGGGGGCCGTGGTGGCGGCGCTGGCGGTGGCGTGGACGGGCCTGTCGATGTGGAACGCCCGCCCCGCCGCCGCGCTGCGTCTGTCCCCCTCAGGCTCCGTCGGCGTCAGCGAGCTGCGCGGCCCCTCCGGCGGCCCTGTCCGGCGCTTCGAGCTGACCGCGAAAGCGGCCACGATCACGCTCGCCTCGGGTCGCAGGGTCGAGGCGCTGACCTTCAACGGTGCCTCCCCCGGCCCGGCCCTCCGCGTACAGCAGGGCGAGACGGTGGAGGTACGGCTGCGCAGCGAGCTGGCCGACCGGGGCGTCACCCTGCACTGGCACGGCTACCACGTGCCCAACGGCGAGGACGGCGTGCCGGGGCTCACGCAGGACGCCGTCCGCGAAGGCGGCTCGTTCGTCTACCGCTTCAGCGCCGACCAGCCGGGCAGCTACTGGTACCACACGCATGAGACGCCCAACCTGGCGCTGCAGGCGGGGCTGTTCGGCACACTCACCGTCGATCCCGCCGCGCCCGAGGGGTTCGACGAGCCCGTCGCGCTGCACACGTTCGGGGGTGCGCTGACCGTGTCGGTGGCGGGCGGGCCTCCGGCCGACGGCACCGCCACGCGGACCGTCGCGGCCGGCACGCCCGTGCGGCTGCGGGTGGTCAACACCGACAACGGGCCCAGGACGCTGGGTGTCAGCGGCGTGCCGTACCGGATCGCGGCGGTGGACGGCATGGCGGTGGCCGGCCGCGTGCTGGCGGACGAGCGGGCGCAGCTCGCCGCGGGCGGACGTTACGACCTGGCGTTCACCATGCCGTCACGGCCCGTGCTGATGTCGGCCGGAGCCGCGGGCCTGCTGCTCACGCCGGGCTCGGGCGCCGCTCCCCCGCCCGCCGCGGGGCCGCTCCTCGACATCACCCGCTACGGCGGCGGCGCGCAGGTGCCGGAGCGGTTCGACAGGTCGTACACGTGGGTGCTGGACCGGCTCGTCGCGTTGCGCGGCGGGATCCCGATGCTCTCGCACACGGTCAACGGGCAGGTGTGGCCCAGGGTGCCGCCGGCGGTCGTGCGGCGGGGCGAGTGGGTGCGGTTCACGGTGGTCAACAGGAGCGGGGAACTGCACCCGATGCACCCGCACGGCCACCACGTGCTGGTGCTGTCGCGCGACGGGGTGCGGGCGGCGCCGGTGTGGATGGACAGCTTCGACGTGGCGCCCGGCGAGGTGTGGGAGGTGGCGCTCAAGGCCGACAACCCCGGGGTGTGGCTGTCCCACTGCCACGAGCTCAGCCACGCGGCGGAGGGGATGACGCTGCACCTGGCCTACGAGGGCGTGCGCAGTCCCTTCACGCTCGACGCCCACAACCACCCGGAGTGAGCGCCCGCCCTCGTGGCCACGGACCCGCGGGGCCTCGCGGGGGACCCAGGGCCGCGCCCTGATGAGGCCCCCCGAAGGCCCTGGGGTCACTTCTTGGCCGGGGCGCCCTTCTTCTTCTCACGGATCTTCATCGTCACCTCGATGGGCGAGCCCGCGAACCCGAACTCCTCGCGGATCCGCCGCTCGATGAAGCGCCGGTAGGTGTCCTCCAGCCAGCCCGAGGTGAACAGCACGAACTTCGGCGGCTCGGTCGACGCCTGCGTCGCGAAGAGGATCTTCGGCTGCTTGCCGCCGCGCACCGGGGGCGGCGTCTGCTGCACCAGCTCGGTGAGGAAGGCGTTGAGCCGCGCCGTCGGCACACGGGTGGACCAGGAGTCGAGCGCCTTCTCGATCGCCGGGACCAGGCGGTCCATGTGGCGGCCCGTCTTGGCGGAGATGTTGACCCGCAGCGCCCACGGGGTGCGGACGAGCTGCCTGTCGATCTCCTTCTCCAGGTAGTAGCGCCGGTCCTCGTCGACCAGGTCCCACTTGTTGAAGGCCACGACCATCGCCCTGCCCGACTCGATGACCAGGCCGATGATGCGCAGGTCCTGCTCGGTCAGCGGCTCGGAGGCGTCGATCAGCACGATCGCCACCTCCGCCTTCTCCAGCGCCGCGCGGGTGCGCATCGCGGCGTAGAAGTCGGCGCCCTGCAGCTCACGGTCGCGCCGGCGGATGCCCGCGGTGTCGACGAAGCGCCACGTGGTGCCGCCCAGGTCGATCAGCTCGTCGACGGGGTCGCGGGTGGTGCCCGCCATCGGGTCGACCAGCACCCGCTCCTCGCCCGCCAGCTTGTTCAGCAGGGAGGACTTGCCGACGTTGGGCTTGCCGAGCAGCGCCACCCGGTGCGGGCCCTTCGCCTCGCCGAAGGTCTGCTTGGGCGTCTGCGGCAGCGCGTCGAGCACCACGTCGAGCAGGTCGCCGGAGGAGCGGCCGTGCAGCGCCGAGACGGGGTACGGCTCGCCGAGACCGAGCGACCACAGGGAGGTCGCCTCCAGCTCCATCTGCTGGTTGTCGACCTTGTTGGCGGCCAGGATGACCGGCTTGCCCGAGGACCGCAGCACGCCCCCGACGATCTCGTCGGCGTCGGTGGCGCCCACGACGGCGTCGACCACGAAGAGGATCACATCGGCCAGCTCGACCGCGATCTGTGCCTGCTCGGCGATGCGCAGGTTCATGCCGGTCGCGTCGGGATCCCAGCCGCCGGTGTCGACGACGGTGAAGCGCCTGCCGCGCCAGGTCGCGTCGTAGGTGACGCGGTCGCGGGTCACGCCGGGAACGTCCTCGACGACCGCCTCCCGGCGGCCGATGATGCGGTTGACCAGCGTCGACTTGCCGACGTTCGGCCGCCCGACGACGGCGAGCACCGGCAGCGCCACCTGCTCGTCCTCGGTGTGGGCAGGGATCTCCATGTCGGCGAGCTCGGCCTCGATCCAGCCGGAGTCGTCGTACTCCCCCGTAGTCACGTGTCTTGTTTCCTTTGAGTACCGCGCCTGACGTCAGGCGCGCTCGTGAATATGGGCGCGATCGAGCTCGGATTCCTCCTGGCTCGAGCGCTCCCCGATCAACCTCAGCACCTCCGCGATGACCTCTTCGAGGTTGAGCGCGGTGGTGTCGACCTCGACGGCGCCATCCGCCATCGAGAGAGGGTCGGTCTTCCGTGTCGAGTCGAGGGTGTCACGCCTGGCCATCGCGGCCTGCTGTGCCTCCACCGTGGTGCCGCCCGGTCCGCCCGCCTCGACGTTGAGCTCCGCCGTACGGCGCAGCGCCCTGGCCTCGGCGCTGGCGGTCAGATAGACCTTGAGCGTCGCGTCGGGGGCGACCACGGTGCCGATGTCGCGGCCCTCGACCACGATGTCGCCCTTGCCGATGATCTCCCGCTGCATCGCGACGAGCCTGGCCCGCACCTCGGGCACGGCGGCGACCAGCGACACGGCGCCGGTCACCTCCTGGCTCCTGATCGGCCCCGCCACGTCCACGCCGTCGACGTGGACGGTGGGGTCGTCGGGGTCGGTGCCGGAGACGAGCGAGGGCTCGTCCACCTGGGCCGCGATCGCCGCAGGGTCGGTCAGGTCGACGCCCCGCTGGAGCATCCACCAGGTGATCGCGCGGTACATCGCCCCCGTGTCCAGGTAGCGCAGCCCCATCGCGCGGGCCACCCCGCGCGACGCGCTCGACTTACCCGACCCCGAAGGCCCGTCCATGGCGACGACCAGAGCGGTCACGGCCTCTCCCTCTTCACGTTTTCCCAACCTAAAGAGGCTACCGCCTCGCGGCCATGCCATCCGACGGAAGAGACCACGAGCGCCGTCTGTCACTCATGACGCGCCTGTGTCGGCCACCCAGCTGCCGTGGAAGCCGAGGGGGACGCGGGCGGGCAGGTGGACGGTGGCCACCGGCTCGCCCGTGAAGTCCTGGGCGGAGAGGATCACCAGGTCGGTGGCACCCCTGCCGGGATCGTTGACGAAGGCCATGACGTAGCCGTCGTCCTCGGCGGCGGCGCCCTGCGCGGGGACGAACACGGGCTCGCCGGCGGAGGCTCCCCTGCCGAAGTTCCGCGACTGCCGGGTGCCGGCCTTCAGGTCGTGCTTGATGAGCGCGTTGCCGAACGCCGTGTCGGGCAGGTCCTCCAGTTCGGTGTCGGCGGGGTAGATGACGTCCACGAGGTCTTCGGCCGCGGCCGCGTAGCCGTACCGGTAGGGCAGGGAGGTGAGCCGCTCGTTGGCGCGCGGGAACTCCTGCGCCCTGTCGTCGAGCCTGGTCTCGGTCACCTTGCCCGAGGTGAGATCGAGTGTGAACCGCTCGAGCGTCGGCGGGCCGCCGAGGTCGAGCCGCGCGTCGACGAACCTCTTGGGGTAGCGGACCGCGTCGATCACCACCTGGTCACCGTCGTCGTAGGCGTTGAGCGTGTGGAAGATCCAGCAGGGCTCCACCTCCATCCAGCGCACCTCGCCGCCGCCGTCCTTCGGCAGCAGCCCGATGCGCGCCGGATGGTCGTCGTTCCAGCTGTACGGCAGCGGCGCCCCCTTGGCCGCGTGTTCCATGCTGAACGTGACGGGCAGGTCGTAGATCACGACATAGCGCTGGGTCAGCGCCAGGTCGTGGACCATCGGGGCGTCGGCGACCGGGATGTCGACGGTCCTGCTGACCCTGCCCTGCGGGTCGATGACGACGTGCTGGTGGTGGTCCCAGCCGAAGAAGTAGGCGATGGCGTGCAGCTCGCCGGTGTGCGGGTCGAGCTTGGAGTGGGCGGCGTAGCCCCCCGGCAGCGTCCCGCCGAAGTCGCACGGCCCGACCGTCTCCAGTTCGTAGGTCAGCTCGTAGGGACGGGCGCCCGCCTCCACCGTCGCGAACGTCCTGCCCGCGTGGCCGATGACGTGGGTGTTGGCGGCGAAGTCCATGCCGCCGTGGACGGCGCCCGGCCTCGGCTCCTCGCCCAGGCGCCTGGCGACCTCGGCGCTGCGGACCCAGCGGTTGCGGTACCACTCGGCCCTGCCGTCGCGCAGCCGTACCCCGTGGACCATGCCCTCGCCGAGGAACAGGTGCGCGGCGGCCGGGTCGTCGAGACCGAACGGATTGGGTCCGTTGCGCAGGTAACGCCCGGACAGCTCGGCGGGGATCCGCCCGGTGACCGGCAGGTCGAAGGCGGTGATCTCCTCGGAGACGGGGGCGAAGCCGTTCCTGTAGGGAGTGCTCATGGAGGTGGTGTCCTCTCGTCGCTCGGGTCGGACAGGAATGGGCACAGCACCGACGCGCACAGCGTCACGAACCGCCGCTCCGCCTCGGCCGGGTCGATGTGGCCGGACAGTTCGAGGCTGGTGGCGCCGTGCGCGGCCATCCACAGCAGGTCGGCGATCTCCTGGGCGGTGCCGCCGCGCAGCCGCCCGGCCTCCAGGCAGGCTTCGACGTCGGCGTAGAGGATCGCGAAGGCCCTGCGGGCCGCGGCCATCGCGGCGGGGCTGGGCACGAAACCGGGCAGCGCGCCCTGGAACATGACCCGGTAGTAGTCGGGCTCGGCGAGCGCGTAGGCGCGGTAGGCGATCCCGCACTCGGACAGCCTGGTCAGCGGGTCGGCGTCGGCGCGCGCGGCCAGCAGGGCGCGTTCGAATCTGGCGAAGCCCTCCAACCAGAGCGCCTCCGCCAGCCCTTCCTTGGCCCCGAACAGCGTGTAGATCACCTTGGTCGAGCAGCCGACCTCGCCCGAGATCCTGCGCACGGTCAGGGCGCCGGGCCCTTCGGTGACCAGCAGATGGATGGCGGCGTCGAGGATCGCGGCCCTCACTGCCTCCTGCCCGACCTGCTGCGCCTCGCTGTATGCCGTCATGCGGGTAACGCCGTTTCTATGCGGTAACGCTGTTACCACCTTTGTACGCCCGGTCCTGGCATGCGTCAAGGGAGCGTTCGAGGAAAGGAGCCCACGCATGGCGAGCGATCGGGTGACCGTGGTCGTCGCGACGAGCCCGACGCCGCCGGTAAGGCGGTCACCCGGCGGTGAGCCGGAACAGGGACACGGGCACCAGACCTCGCTTGAGCAGCCGGAAGGTGGGGATCGGGCTGCTGCTGACGCTCTCCTTGTAGAAGACGGCCCAGCGGCCCTTCAGGTAGCCCCTGCGGGGAGTGTCGTCCGGCCTGACGAACTGGATGACCGCGTCCTTCCTCCCCAGGCTCAGCGGCTGGTGGAAGTAGCCGAACCTGAACGCCCTGGGCCTGCGCCCGCGAAGCTCGTCGGCGAGCGCGGTGCCCGCGTGCAGCCCGGTGGGGATCCCGCTCTGGCAGGTGCCGTGGATCACGCCGAACGGCCGGCTCACCGCCGCCGCGTCACCGACCGCGTAGACGTCGGGATGCGAGACCGAGCGCAGCACGTCGTCCACGACGATCCTGTCCCGCCCGTCGACCGTGAACCCGGCCTCGCGGGCCTGTGGCAGCCCCCTCGTCCCCGTCGTCCAGAGCGTCGCGTCCGAGGGGATCAGCTCTCCGCCAGCGAGCTCGACCGCGGCGGGCAGCACCTTGACGACGTCGGCAGCCTCGCGGACCTCGATGCCGAGGCGGTCCATCGCCCGCATGACGTACGCGCGGGCCCGCTCGCCCATCATCGAACCAGGACGGCCTCTGGTGAGCAGGACCACCCGCAGCCTCGGGTAGGCCTCCGCGAGCTCGGTCGCCGACTCGATCCCGGTCAGGCCGCCGCCCGCCACGACGACCGTGCCCTCCTCCAGGGAGCGCAGGCGCTCGGCCAGCCGTACGGCGCCCGCGTGGTCGTCGTAACGGTAGGCGTGCTCGGCGACGCCGGGCACCGACACGTCGGTGACGGTGCCGAGCGCGTACACGAGCTTGTCGTAGGCCAGCTCGCGCCCGCCGCCGAGCCGTACCCGCCTGGCCTCGGGATCGAGGCCGGCCACCGTGTCCTGGACGAAGTCGATGCCCGTGCCGGCCAGCACCCGCTCGATCGAGTGGTCGGCCAGCCGCTCGCCTGCCGCCGTCTGGTGCAGCCGCAGCCGCTCGGTGAACCTCGGCGAAGGGTTGACCAGCGTCACCCTGCCGCCGCTACGGCGCGACCTCGTCGCCACCCTGATCGCCGCCGCCATGCCGGTGTAGCCGGCCCCTAGAACCACGATTCTCGTCATGCCGAGCAGACGGATCGAGCGGCCGCTTGCGTGACATGGCGCCTTACGGCACCTGCCAGCCCCGCTCCTGCAGAGCCTGGTTCAGCACCTCGACCGCGCCGGGCTGCACCGACAGCTCGGCCAGGCCGAGCGGCAGCCCCGGCGCGTGCTCGAGCCGCACGTCCTCGACGTTGACCCCGACCTCGTCGCAGATCTGGAACAGCCTCGCCAGCTGACCAGGACGGTCGCCGATGACGACCTGGACGACGGCGTAGGCCGCCGCGGGCCCGCCGTGCTTGCCCGGGATCCTGCCGTGGCCGACGACCCCGCGCTTGAGCAGCTGCGTCACGTCGGTGCCCGCGTTGACGTCGCCTTCGGCCAGCGACCGCAGCGCGGTCGCGGCCTCGGCCAGGTCGCGCGAGACCGCCTCCAGCACCTCGGCCACCGGAGCGGCGTTGCCCGACAGGATGCCGAGCCACAGGCCGGGGTCGCCGCCCGCGATCCTGGTGACATCCCGCACACCCTGCCCCGCCAGCCCGAGCGCCACGTCGGAGGCCTCGGCCAGCCGCGCGGCCACCGCGGAGGCGGCCACGTGCGGAGCGTGCGAGACGACGGCGACGGCCCTGTCATGGTCCTCGGCCGCCACCTCGACGGGGTTGGCGCCGCACAGCTCGATGAGCTCCATGACCGCGTCCTTGGCCTCCGGGGAGGCCTCGGCGGTCGGGCACACGGCCCACGGCCTGCCGAGGAACAGGTCGGCCCTGGCCGCGCCAGGACCGGCCTTCTCCCTGCCCGCCATGGGGTGGGAGGCGACGTAGGAGCTCAGGTCGCAGCCGAGCCGCGCCGCGTCGGCGATCGGCTTGGCCTTGACGCTGGCCACGTCGGTGTAGAAGCGGGCCGCATCACGCTGCTGCAGGCCGCGCAGCTCGCTGGCCACGTGGCCGGGAGGAACGGCCACCACCGCCAGGTCGACAGGGTCGCCCAGGCTCCATTCCTGGCCGGCGCCCATCTCCCTGGCCAGCCTTACGGCGCCCAGATCACGGTCGGCCAGCAGCACGGTCACGCCGCGCTGGCGCAGCGCCAGCCCGATCGATGTGCCGACCAGGCCGGTACCGAGGACGAGTACGGTCTCGAGCTTCACTGCGCGATGTCCTGGCGAAGCACGGTCGCGCCGCGCAGGTAGACATGCTGGATCTCGGCGCGCGGCCGGTCGCTCTCCACGTGCGCCATCAGCCGGACCACGCGGGGCAGCGCGCCTGGCACGCCGATCTCGGTGCAGCAGATCAGCGGCACCTCGTGGAAGCCGAGCTTGCGCGCGGCGAGGGCGGGGAACTCCGCCGTCAGGTCGGGCGTGGCGGTGAACAGCACGCTGATCACGTCGTCGGTGGTCAGCTGATTGCGCTCCATGACCGCCGCCACCAGCTCGGTGGTCCCGCTGATGATCGCGTCGCGGTCGTTGGCCTCCACCTGGATCGCCCCGCGAATCGCCCGCACCATGCCCATCCCCTCCATATGGCTCGGAGCCCGCGCAGCACCTGCGCGGGCTCCAACGTCTGGCCAGATTACAGCTTGACCGCCGCGTACAGGTCGCCGACCTCCTTGAGGCTCAGCGCCCTGATCGTGCCCGGCTTGGTACGGCCCAGCTTCACCGGACCGAACTCGATCCTGGCCAGGTCGATGACGCGGTGACCCGACTCCTCGAGCATGCGCCTGACGATGTGCTTGCGGCCCTCGTGCAGGACGATCTCCACGAGCGCCTGCTGGCCGTGCTCCTGCACGATCTCGAAATGGTCGGCCTTGGCCAGGCCGTCCTCGAGCTCGATGCCCTTCTTCAGCCTGCGGCCGAGGTCACGAGGGATCGGGCCGGGCACCTTCGCCCAGTACTTCTTCTGCACGCCGTAGCTCGGGTGGGTCAGCCTGTTGGCCAGCTCGCCGTCGTTGGTGAGCAGCAGCAGGCCCTCGGTCTCGGTGTCGAGCCTGCCCACGTGGAACAGCCGCGGAGCCAGCTCCTGCACGAAGTCGGCGAGGCACGGGCGGCCCTGCGGGTCCTCCATCGTGGACACGACGCCGATGGGCTTGTTCAGCGCGTAGTAGACCAGGTCGGGAGCGGTCGGGATGCGCTTTCCGTCGACGTGGATGACCTGCGTCGCGGGGTCGACCTTCGCGCCGAACCTCCTGACGACCTGGCCGTTCACGGTGACACGGCCGTCGCCGATCATCTCCTCGCACGCGCGCCTGCTGGCCACGCCTGCCTGGGCGAGCACCTTCTGCAGCCGCACGCCGCCCGGCACCTCGGTGGTGTCGCGCTCGTCGACGTAGTCGTCGGGGTAGAAGTCGCGGTCGCGGACGGGCTGGCGAGCGGTCTTGAACACGTCGCGCTTCTTCGCGCCGCCGCCGATCGTCTGCACCTTGGCGGTACGGCCGGCGTCGTCACGCTTGGGAGCGGGACGGCCGGTGGTGCGGCCGATCGTCCGCGGCTCGTCGCGCCTGCCGTAGCGGGCCCGCGAACCGCCTTCCTCACGCTTGCCGACCCTGTCGGCCCGCAGACCCGCACGGTCGTCGCGACCCGCGAACCCGCCGCGCTCCTGACGCTCACCGGCGCCCTGGTAGCCCCGGCTGTCGCGCTCGCCGCGGAACCCGCGGTCGGCGCCGCCGAAGCCGCGGCCCCTGTCGCCACCGAACTCGCGGTCTCTGCCGCCGCCGAACCCGCGGTCCCTGCCGCCGCCGACGCCGCGCTCGCCACGGTCACCGAACCCACGCTCGCCGGAGCCGCGGCCTTCACGGTCGCCGCCCCTGAAGCCGCGCTCGTCGCGCCGGCCACCGGAGCCGCGGTCGCCGGAGAACCCGCGACCGGCCGGCGCGCGGCCCTCACGGTCGCCGCCGCGCAACCCGCGGCCGTCACGCTCGTCCCTCGGGCCGCGCTCGCCGCCGAATCCACGGTCGTCACGCTCGCCGCCGCGGAACCCGCGGTCGTCACGATCGCTCCTGAAACCCCGGTCACCGGCACCCTGACGGTCGCCGCCGAAGCGGCGCTCCTCTCGAGGTCCGCGCTCGTCCCCTCCGCGGAAGCCGCGGTCCTGACGGTCGCCCCTGAAGCCGCGGTCGTCGCGGTCGCCGCCACGGAAGCCGCGGTCCTCGCGCGAGCCGCCGTCGCGGAAGCCTCCGCCGCGCTCGTCGCGGGCCTGGGGCTTGCCGTACCGGGCGCGGGCGCCGCCGCTGCCTGCGCGCATGGAGTCGCGGGAGGCGCTCCTGCCGTCGTTCCTGCCGTCGTTCCTGCCGGATCCACCGCGGAAGTCGTCACGGCGCGAACCGCCGCCTGACCCCTCCCCGCGGGACCCTCCGCCGAAGTCGTCACGGCGGGATCCACCGCCGAAGTCGTCGCGACGGGACCCGCCGCGGGTGTCGTCGCGACGCGGGTCGCGCCTGTCGTCCGAGCGGTAGGCGGGACGCCCGCTGCCGCCGCTCCTGGAGCCCGTGCCCCGGGAACCGCCGGTGCGTCCTCGACCGCGTCCATCACCGGACGGGGTGCTGCGCCTGTTGATCACTTCGTTGTCTCCTCAAGGTTTTCCACGTCGTCGGGCAGGAAGGGCGCGAGCTCGGGGAGCTCGTCGAGGCTCTTCAGGCCCAGTCGCTCCAAGAAGTAGGAGCTGGTTCGGTAGAGCACAGCCTGGCTCTCCGGATCGGTGCCGGCCTCTTCGACCAGCCCCCTGGCGACCAGCGTCCGCATGACGCCGTCGCTGTTGACACCGCGCACGGCGGCGACTCGGGCGCGGCTCACCGGCTGCCGGTAGGCCACGACCGCGAGGGTCTCCAGCGCGGCCTGGGTCAGCCGCGCCTGCTGGCCGTCGCGGACGAACCGCTCGACCAGCTGGGCGCAGTCGGCACGCGTGTAGAACCGCCAGCCGCCTGCGACGTCTCTCAAGTCGAAACCCCGCCCGTGGCCGGAGTATTCCGCCGCCAGCTCGCGCAGCGCGGTCTCGACCTCGTGGGTGGGACGTTCGAGCACCTGGGCGAGGGTCACCGCGTTGACCGGCTCGTCCACGACGATCAGGATCGCCTCCAGCGCCGCCTTCAGGTCGGGCGCGGCCTGCTCGGCCACGTCGGCGGCGGGTGCGTCGTCGTCGAGGAGGACGTCACTCCCCTCACCTGGAGCACCGCCCTCACCGCGAGGGCCATCCTCGCCGAAGGCGGAGCCCACGCCGGAAGCCTCGGTTTCGGACGCGCGCTCCCCCTCGCGAGCGGCGTCGATCTCCGGTCGGGCCACGGGAACGGCCGGCGCGGACGCGGAGGCACGCTCGATCTCCGGCTCGTGGGTGGTCGCCTCGGACCCGCCCTCGGCAGCAGTGGCAGCCTCTCTGCCGTCTCCCGGATCGGGCGCGTGCTCGGCCTCGGAAGCGGCACCGGGCGCGGCTGCCATGGGTTCGGATTCGGGGGTGGCCGCAGAGGCCGTCCGGCCGTTCCCTCCTGCGGAACCGAAGGCGGACGACCCCGGCAGGCTCGCCCAGGCGGCCCCGCGCGGGCGCCGGGCGACGGGAGCCTCGCCGTCGAGGCGCTCGGAGGGCGAAGGGTCCCTGGGAGCCGGGAACTCACTCATCAGCAGCCTTCTCCGCGCTCTCTTCGTAGTCGTCGCCCACCGACACGTCTCCGTCGTCGGCGCCCGTCCATGTCACGTGCAGATCGCCGAGCGGCTCCACCTGCTCGAAGCTGACGGCCGACTCCCTGAACAGCTCCAGCACGGCCAGAAAGCGGGCGATCACCTCGAAGGTGCCCTCGCAGTCGGCGACGAGGGTCCTGAACGTGGCCGTCCGCATGCGCCGCAACCGCCGGACAAGGATAGCGGCTTGCTCCCTGACGCTGGCCAGCGGTTGGTAGATGTGCCCGACGCCGACGGTCGGCGGCGGCTTGGGCGTGAACGCCTTGGCCGCGATGCGCGCCAGCTGCTCGGGCCCGATGCCGAGGACCAACTCGGGCAGCAGGTCGGCGAACTGCGGCTCCATGGGTACGGCTCGTGGGAAGCGCAGCGACTCCTCCGCCATCATCCCGGAGAAGACCTTGGCGACCTCCTTGTACGCCTTGTACTGCAGCAGCCTGGCGAACAGCAGGTCGCGCGCCTCCAGCAGCGCGAGGTCCTCCTCGTCCTCGACCTCGCCGCTCGGCAGCAGCCTCGCCGCCTTCAGGTCGAGCAGGGTGGCCGCGACGAGCAGGAAGTGGCTGGTCTGGTCGAGGTCCCACTCGGGGCCCTTGGACCTGATGTAGGCGATGAACTCGTCGGTCACCTTGGACAGCGAGACTTCGGTGATGTCGAGCTTGTGCTTGGAGATCAGCCCGAGCAGCAGGTCGAAGGGGCCCTCGAAGACGTCGAGGTGCACCTGGAACCCCTGCGGCTCCTGGGCGTCGCCCTGACCGCCGGAGGGGTCGGCTCGCGGGGGTCGAGCCTCGTGCTCCTTCCCCGTGGTCGTTCGCGAGGTCGCGGTCACCTGGCCATTGTCGCAGGCTGCTGCCAGCGCGAGAGCACCTCTCTGGCCAGTTCGCGGTAGGCGTTGGCGCCCAGCGAGGACGGGTCGAAGGTGGTGATCGGCTCACCCGCGACGGTCGCGTCGGGGAAGCGGACGGTCCTGTTGATGACCGTGTGGAACACCTTGTCGCCAAAGGCCTCCACGACGCGGGCGAGCACCTCGCGGCCGTGCAGGGTACGGGCGTCGTACATGGTGGCCAGCAGGCCCTCGATCTCCAGCTCGTCGTTGAGCCGCTCCTGCACCTTGCCGATGGTGTCCATGAGCAGGGCGACGCCGCGCAGCGCGAAGAACTCGCACTCCAGCGGCACCATGACGCCGTGGGCGCAGGTGAGCGCGTTGACGGTGAGCAGGCCGAGCGACGGCTGGCAGTCGATCAGGCACACGTCGTAGAAGGGCAGCAGCGGCTTGAGCACGCGCCCGAGCACCTGCTCGCGGGCCACCTCGGTGACGAGCTGGACTTCGGCCGCCGACAGGTCGATGTTGCACGGCAGCAGGTCGAGCCCCTCGACCCCGGTCTGGAGCAGCACGTCCTCGGCGGCGACGTCGCGCTCCATCAGCATGTTGTAGACCGTCAGGTCGAGCTGGAGCGGGTTGATGCCCAGGCCGATCGACAGGGCTCCCTGCGGGTCGAAGTCGACGAGCAGGACCTTCAGCCCGCACTCGACGAGCGCGGCGCCCAGGTTGATCGTGGTGGTGGTCTTTCCGACCCCACCCTTCTGGTTGACCATCGCGACCACCCGCGCGGGGCCGTGGATCTCGCGCGGCACCGGCTCGGGGAACACCGGGCGTGGCCGCCCGGTGGGGCCGAGATTGGCACCCTTGGCGGGCGTGTCGGTCTTCGTGTCGCCCCAGGGGTTCTCAGGGGTCCCCTGGGTCGATCCGTTGGTGGTCACAGTCACCAGCTCGAACCTCCCTGACGGTCCCGAACCGGACCGTCCGGACGGACACTATGGCGTCAGCACTTAGGCGGCAAGAAGGCACGCCGACTACCGCACGACGCAAAGACTATAGATCACTGCCGGGCACGGGGGTGCGCCGCGGCGTAGACCTCGCGGAGCTTGTCGACCGTGACCAGCGTGTAGACCTGGGTGGTCGTCACCGAGGCGTGGCCGAGGAGTTCCTGGACCACCCTAACGTCAGCACCGCCGTCAAGGAGGTGAGTTGCGAACGAATGCCGCAAGACGTGCGGAGAGATCCCTTCCAGGCAGGCTCGCTCGGCGGCGGCCTGCAGTACCTCCCAGGCGCCCTGCCTCGTGAGGCGGCCGCCGCGGGCGTTGAGGAAGACGGCGGGCGTGCCCCTGCCATGGCCGAGCAGGGACGGCCTGGCACGCACCAGGTAGGCGTCGAGCGCCTGCCTGGCGAAGCGGCCGACGGGCACGACGCGGGTGCGGCCACCCTTGCCGCGCAGCCGTACCTGGTCGTCCTCCAGGTCGTCGAGGGCCAGGCCGACGGCCTCGGAGATGCGGGCGCCGGTGCCGTACAGGAGCTCGAGGAGGGCGCGGTTGCGGAGGGTCAGCGGCGCGCCGTCGGGGCCCGAGGCCGCGATGAGCCGTTCGACCTCGGCGACGCCGATCGCCTTCGGCAGGCGGCGCAGCTGGCGGGGCGGGCGCACCTCGTGGGCCGGGTCGTGGCCGGTGACGCCCTCGCGCAGGGCGAACCTGTGCAGTCCGCGGACGGCCGACACCGCGCGCGCCGCGGAGCCGGCGACGAGGGCGGGGTGGTCGCCGTCGCCCTCGCGCAGCGCGGTGAGGAAGGCGAGGACGTCGGCCTCGCCCACCTCACCGAAGGAGACCCTGCCGCGCGCCTTGAGGTGCTCGACGTAGCGGCGCAGGTCCCTGCGATAGGAGGCCAGCGTGTTGGCAGCCAGGCCCCGCTCCACCGCCAGATGGGCGAGGTAGCTGGAGAGCACTGCCTCCACGAACGATCCTCCTGTCACGCCTCCGGGGCGTCGGCGGGCCGCAACAGGGCGAATCCCTCAACCGATGCCGCATATGCGGCGAGGATACCGGCCACGGCCGGGGAATTGTGGATCATTCCCATGAGCGCCTTCTCGACCGCATCGGCGAGGGGAACCCACTCCACCGGCATGTCGAACTCCTCGTGCCTGCGCTCGAAGTCGATCTCGGTCTCGGACAGGTCCCTGGCGAGGAAGACGCGGATGCGCTCGTCGGACATGCCGGGCGAGGTGTAGAGGTCCACGAGGGTGTGCCAGGTGTCGGCCTTGTAACCCGCCTCCTCCGCCAGCTCGCGCGCGGCGGTGGCGACCAGCGGCTCGCCCTCCACGTCGCGCAGGCCCGCGGGCAGCTCCCACAGCAGGTGGCGCGTCGGGTGGCGGTACTGCCTGATCAGCAGCACGCGCTCGTCGGCGTCGAGCGCGAGGACCGCCACCGAGCCGGGGTGGACGACGTAGTCGCGGTTGGCGACGTCGTCCTGCGGCATGCGCACGGCGTCGGTGCGCACGCCGATCACGCGGCCCCTGAAGTGCTCCTGGGAGTCGACGACCTCCCACTCCTCGGGGGAGTCGGCGACGGGGCCGCCGCCGATGGCGCTCACTTGCTCGCCGCCCTGGTCGAGCGACCCTCCGCGTAGACGAGCGAGGCGCCGATCAGGCCCTTGAACAGCGGGTGGGCGCGGGTCGGCCGCGAGCGGAACTCGGGGTGGGCCTGCGTGCCGATGAAGAACGGGTGGGTCTCGACGGGCAGCTCGGTGTACTCCACCAGGCGGCCGTCGGGCGACAGGCCGGAGAAGACCAGGCCGACCTTCTCCAGCTGCTCGCGGTAGGCGTTGTTGACCTCGTACCTGTGGCGGTGCCGCTCGTCGGCCTTGGCCTTTCCGCCGTACAGCTGGCGGGCCAGCGTGCCCTCGCCGAGCTTGGCGGTGTAGATGCCCAGGCGCATGGTGCCGCCCATGTCGCGCTCGCCGGAGACCACGTCCTCCTGGTCGGCCATGGTGGAGATGACGGGGTGCTTGCTGTCGGGGTCGAACTCGGCGCTGTTGGCGTCGGTGACTCCGGCCAGGTTGCGGGCGGCCTCGATGACCATGCCCTGCATGCCGAGGCAGATGCCGAGCAGCGGGATCTTGTTCTCGCGGGCGTGACGGATCGCGCCGATCTTGCCCTCGATGCCTCGCACGCCGAACCCGCCGGGGATGAGCACGCCGTCGACGCCGTCGAGCTCGCGGGCCGCGCCCTCCTCGCTCTCGCAGTCGTCGGACTTCACCCAGCGGATGTTGACGCGGGCGTCGTTGGCGAAGCCGCCCGCCCGCAGCGCCTCGGTGACGCTCAGGTAGGCGTCGGGCAGGTCGATGTACTTGCCGACGAGCGCGACCGTGACCTCCTTGGCGGGCCGGTGGACGCGGCGCAGGAGCTGCTCCCACTCCTTCCAGTCGACGTCGCGGAACGGCAGGCCGAGGCGGCGCACGACGTAGGCGTCGAGGCCCTCGGAGTGGAGCACCTTGGGGATGTCGTAGATGGACGCGGCGTCGACGGCGCTGACCACCGCGTCCTCGTCGACGTCGCACATCAGGCTGATCTTGCGCTTGATGGAGGTGTGGACCGGACGGTCCGAGCGCAGCACGATCGCGTCGGGCTGGATACCGATGCTGCGCAGCGCGGCCACGCTGTGCTGGGTCGGCTTGGTCTTCAGCTCACCGCTCGGCCCGATGTACGGCAGCAGCGACACGTGCAGGAAGAAGACGTTGTCCCGGCCGACCTCGTGCCTGATCTGCCGCACGGACTCGAGGAACGGCAGCGACTCGATGTCGCCCACGGTGCCGCCCACCTCGGTGATGACCACGTCCACGTCGGGACCGGCCATGCCGCGGATGCGTTCCTTGATCTCGTTGGTGATGTGCGGGATGACCTGGACGGTGTCGCCGAGGTACTCGCCGCGGCGCTCCTTGGCGATGACGTTGGAGTAGACCTGGCCCGTCGTGACGTTGGCCGAGCCGTGCAGGTCGGTGTCGAGGAAGCGCTCGTAGTGGCCGACGTCGAGGTCGGTCTCGGAGCCGTCGTCGGTGACGAAGACCTCTCCGTGCTGGAAGGGGTTCATCGTGCCAGGGTCGACGTTGAGGTAGGGGTCGAGCTTCTGCATGGTGACCCGCAGGCCGCGGGCCTTCAGCAGGCGGCCCAGGCTGGAGGCCGTGAGCCCCTTGCCGAGACTGGAGGCGACACCGCCGGTGACGAACAGATGCTTGGTTTGCGATGCGCTGCGCAAGAAGTCTCCCGTGGCTCGAGGTGTGGCGTTGACGTCCACGGGCTCTCAGGATATCAAACGACGCCCTCGACATGCCCGAACGGCGTACCAGAGAGTAACTTTGGGCCCTATGTCACTTGTACGGCGGGCGGCCGGCTCCCTCGTCCACCGCGTCTACGCAGCCATCCGCGCCGTCGGGGCGATCACCCCCGCCAGCCCAGCCGGGTACCGGTTCGGGCGCCTCGGCCAGGGCGTCAGCATCGCCTTCCCCGTGGGCGCGATCTTCGGCGAGCGGTGGATCGAGATCGGCGACCACACGCTCATCGGGGAGCGGGTCTCGCTGTCGTGCGGCATGGGCCCAGGGGTCGACCTCGGGCCCGGCTCCATCCTGCGGATCGGCGGGAGCTGCTCGATCGGCAGGGGCAGCCACATCGTCGCCCACCAGTCGATCGACATCGGCGAGCACGTCTTCACCGGCCCGTACGTCTACATCACCGACCAGAACCACGTCTACGACGACCCGGAGACGCCGATCGGCAGGCAGTGGCCGCGCAACAATCCGGTCTCGATCGGAGCGGGATCGTGGCTGGGCACGGGCGCGATCATCCTGCCGGGCACCAGGATCGGACGGCAGTGCGTGGTGGCAGGCGGCGCGGTGGTGCGCGGCGAGTTCCCCGATCACAGCGTGATCGCCGGAGTGCCCGCCAAGCTCGTCAGGAGCTACTCGCCGGAGCTCGGCTGGCACGCGCCGGGCCTCACCCCGCTGGACCGCCAGGCCACCGCATGACCCCTCCCCCAGCCGCCCCGCCCGTCTCCTCCCGCCCCGCCCTCTCCCCGGCCGCCTGCTGAACCTCTCTCCCCGGCCACCTGCTGAACCGCCGCCCCAGGCCCGGCCGACACCAGGAGCTCGACTGACGCCCCCGGCCCAACCGACGCCCCCGGGACCGGTGCCCCGGGCTCGCCCGGCTCCGCAGGTCTTCGCGTTCCGCGGGCGGAGGGGCGCTCGCCTTCCGGATTCGGTCCTTCTCCGAGCCGTGGGGCCCATGGCGAGGGCGGCTCCCAGGGGTTAGCGTCACGTCATGCGGACCGCG
Source organism: Nonomuraea sp. bgisy101 (assembly GCF_057708945.1). Classification (NCBI taxonomy): domain Bacteria; kingdom Bacillati; phylum Actinomycetota; class Actinomycetes; order Streptosporangiales; family Streptosporangiaceae; genus Nonomuraea; species Nonomuraea sp. bgisy101. The sequence continues at coordinate 591,684 of NZ_JBYITD010000001.1, read as the reverse complement.
ATCTGTGAACGCCTCGGCGTCGAGTTCCCCCTGTTCGCCTTCAGCCACTGCCGCGACGTGGTCGCCGCGGTCACCAACGCCGGCGGGTTCGGCGTCCTCGGCGCCGTCGCCTACAGCGCCGAGCAGCTCGACACCGAGCTGAGCTGGATCGACGCCCAGGTGGGCGGCCGTCCCTACGGGGTGGACGTGCTCGTCCCCGGCAAGACGGAAGGGCCGCGCTCGACCATCCCCTCCGAGCACCTGGCCTTCACCACCGGCCTTCTCCAGCGGTACGGCGTGCCGTACGCGGGCACGCTGGGCGAGCTCGGCGAGCGCGTCACCGCGAGGGGCGCGACCGAGCTGATCGAGGTGGCGCTCAAGCACCGCGTCGGCCTGATCGCCAGTGCTCTCGGGCCGCCTCCACCGCAGATGGTGACGATGGCGCGGGAGGCGGGCGTGCCCGTCGCCGCGCTAGTGGGCACGGTGGAGCACGCGCGCAGGCAGGTGGCGGCGGGCGCCGACCTCATCGTCGCGCAGGGCACGGAGGCCGGAGGGCACACCGGCGAGATCGCCACGATGGTGCTGGTGCCGCAGGTCGTGGACGCCGTTCATCCGACGCCCGTGCTGGCGGCGGGCGGCATCGCGTCGGGACGGCAGATGGCGGCGGCCATGGCGCTGGGCGCGCAGGGAGTGTGGTGCGGGTCGGTGTGGCTGACCACGGAGGAGGCGGAGACGCCGCAGTCGGTGAAGCGGAAGATGCTGGCCGCCTCGTCGCTCGACACCGTCAGGTCCCGCTCGCGTACGGGCAAGCCCGCCCGCCAGCTCGCCTCGGCCTGGACGGCGGCCTGGGACTCGGGCGAGGACAGTCCCGGTCCGCTGGGGATGCCGTCGCAGATGCTGCTGGCGGAGTCGGCGATGGCGTACGTGGTGCGGGCGGCCGAGCGGGGGGAGGCCGGGGCGGCGGAGTTGGCGAACTACTTCGTCGGGCAGGTGGTGGGCCAGCTCGACCAGGTGAAGCCGGCGCGCAGGGTGGTGCACGAGATGATGGAGGAGTTCGCCGAGACGATCGAGCGCCTGTCCCGCATCACGGAGTGACGTCCTGGGGCGGAGGATCACGGTCCGGGGAAGATCCGGCGTCGAGTGCGACGTCACGGCGAGCGCCGACGTCCTGCCGGCGTTAGCGTGAAGGACAGAGGGTCACCCGGTGACCGCGGCCGGCTTCGGGGTGCCTGCCGTACAGGATGGGAACAACGATGCTCGCAGCACTGACCGGCCTCGGCCTCAGCACCGCCGCCGGACTGAACGCCTACATCCCGCTCCTCGTCGTCGGGGTGCTGGCCAACTTCAGCGATGCCGTCAAGCTTCCCGACGGCTACGCGTGGCTGTCGAACTGGTGGGTGCTGGCGATCATCGCGGTGCTCCTGCTCGCCGAGTTCGTGCTGGACAAGGTGCCGGTCGTCGACAGCGTCAACGACGCCATCCAGACCGCGGTACGGCCCGCCTCCGGCGGCGTGGTCTTCAGCGCCACGGCCGCCGCCGCCGAGTTCGACCGGTCCACCTGGATGGCGGAGCACCCGTGGGCCGGATGGCTGATCGGCATCGTGACCGCGCTGTTCGTGCACGTGCTGAAGTCCACGGCCAGGCCGGTCGTCAACGCCACCACGGGAGGGCTGGGCGCTCCCGTGGCCAGTACGGTGGAGGACGCGGGCTCGCTGGGCGTGAGCCTGATCGCGATCTTCCTGCCGGTGCTGGTGCTGATCCTTCTGGCCGGAATGGCGGTGTTCGGGTGGTGGCTGGTCAGGAAGGTTCGCAGTCCGTCTAGGGAGTGATGTGTCCTCCCTCCGGAGACCGACTCCGCGGGGCGGCCCGCTCCTCTAGCCTTCGAGCAGACGCGTGCGGGCGCCCTGTGGCCCCCGCCCCGGCGCCCGCACGTCCGTCGACCGTTCACGACGGAACGCGTCCGGTCGCGAGGGATCAACTATCCTCTCAGGTAAAGGCCGGACGGGAGGTCCCTCCAATCAGCACATTCCTTCTGATCCTGCTCGCGATATTCGTGATCTTCCTTGCGCTCGCGGGCGTGGCCGTCTACGCCCTGGTCAAGGTGGGCAAGCGAGCCAGCAGATCGGCCCGCCAGGCCACCGCGCGCCTGGCCACCCACGTCAACGCCATGGGCACGGGCGACGCCGCCGAGGTCGAGCGGCTCCGCCTCGACCTGCGCCGCGAGGTCTCCATGACCAGGCAGGCGATCGACGCCGCGATGCAGCAGGGTTGGGGGCTCGGCGACCTGCCGCAGCTGATGGGCGAGCTGTCCCGCCAGGCCGACGTGCACGACACCCAGCTCGGGATGTACGCCCAGCAGCGCCGCGCGTCACCCTATGTCGACCATGTCACGCTCAACCGGCTCCGTGAGCACCAGGCGAAGCTGACCGCCATGTGCGCCAGGATCAGGGCCGACCTGCTCGACAGCCAGGTCCACCACGCCGCCACCGGCATCGACGAGCTGCACGCCCGCACCGAGCTGGAGATCGAGTCGCGCCGCAGGACCGTCGACCCACTGGACGAGATCGACGAGCTCTACAACAAGACCATGCAGGAGCGCCGCGACCAGACCTGACGGTCACCGTCCGTGTCACAATGGATCCGTCGCGTGATCCCCCTGAGGAGGTACCCGATGACCACCGCACTTCCCGAGTGGTTCTGGCCGGGTCCTCCTGGCGGATGGACCGCCGACATGCTCGATCGCCTCCCCCCCGACGCGCCCAAGCACGTCGAGCTGATCGATGGGTCCCTCGTCATGATGTCGCCGCAGACCTATTTTCATATGCTGATGCTCCGGCATCTCGAGCAACGGCTCACGCCCCCGCCTGACCTGGTCGTCGTGCGGGAGATGACCGTCACCCTTGGTCTTCGCCAACGCCCTGAGCCTGACATCCTCCTGGTCAACGAGACGGCCGTCGCGTCCAAGGTCACATCGTTCAAACCTGACGACGTTCATTTGGTGATCGAGGTCGTTTCGGATGAGTCCAAAGACCGCGACCGGACCACCAAGCCGATCAAGTACTCCAGCGCAGGCATCAAGCACTTCTGGCGCATCGAGCAGGAAGACGGGGCTCCTGTCGTCTATACCTTCGAGCTCGAACCCGCGATGATGGCCTATGTTCCCACCGGCATCCATCGTCGCAGGCTGCGTACCAACATCGGCTTCGACGTCGACATCGACCTGGACCTCAAGGAGGCCAGGGGCTGAAGTCCCATCCGGTGTAGTCGGGGACGCGGGCCGCGGCGAGCTCCTCGTAGGTGGCGCCCTTGTTGATGCGGGCGCGGACCGCCTGGGCCTGCGGCGTCGTGGGCATCTGACCGCCCAGCACCAGGGGGAGACCGATCTGCCAGCTCAGCAGCGCCATCGGTGAGTGCCGGTGCCCGTTGCGCAGGACGGCGATGCCGACCCTGATCGCGTGCTCGTTACGCGACATCACGCCCGGCCTGTCCACCTCGCGGGCGGCGTAGCGGAAGCCCTCGTCGAGGTCGCAGGGCCCGCAGCCGCTCGGGCCCCTGCCCCGACTGTTGCCGCACTCCGTGCAGGTCAGGCGTTCGTAGGCGGCGTCGACGACCCGCCAGTCGTAACCCTTGATCTCGTCGACGATCATCTCGGCGAGGGCGGGGTCGTCGTCGAGTCCGTGCTCGGCGAGGAACGCCTGATAGCCGTTCTCAACGACGCTGTCGGCCAGCGCCAGGCATCGGCGGCACTCCGGCGCACCGCCGTACGGCCAGCGCCCGCACTCCGCGCATCGCTCCATGCACGCGATCGTAGGCGACGGAAAACCCGTTGCGCGGCTGGTTTTCTCCCCGGCATACTCGGCGAGGCCTCGATCAACGAGGTTCCGATCAAGGGTCCGGGCGACGACGGCTCGGACGACGAGGCTTCGGCCGGGAGGAGGGTGAGACCGTGACGACGACTGTTCGCGTGCCGTTTTCCGCGTACCCATTCCTTCCCACCGCTCAGCAGCCGACCTGATCGCGCGCCGGTGGGCATCCCGTTCAGGAGAACACCACCGTGCCGAAGAAGCACCGCCTCGACGCCGACGACCTCGAGTGGCTCGACAGCAACCCCGTAGACCTCGACGGCCCGCCCGCCGGTGACCGCTGGTCCACCTGGGACCTCAGTACCCCGACCGAGCGTGGCCCTCGACCGCATCCCGCATGGCTGGTCACCGAGCTGGCCGCCGTCGACACCGAGCTCGGCATCCTCAAGACCGGCAAGGAGGCCGACGTCCATCTGATCTCGCGCGGCGTTCCCGACACCGACAGGGTGTGCCTGCTGGCCGCCAAGCGCTACCGCTCCACCGACCATCGGCTCTTCCACCGCGACGCGGGCTACCTGGAGGGCCGCCGGATGCGCGACTCGCGAGCGAGCAGGGCCATGGCCTCGCGGACCGCGTTCGGCAAGCAGGTGATCGCGGGCCAGTGGGCTCAGGCGGAGTTCACGGCGCTGGTGCGGCTGTGGGGGCTGGGCCTGCCCGTGCCGTACCCCGTGCAGATCGTCGGCACCGAGATCCTGCAGGAGTTCGTCGGCTCACCCGACGGGTACGCCGCGCCCCGCCTGGCGACCGTCGACGAAGGGCTCGACGATCTATGGGAGCAACTGGTGGCGGCGATGGTGACGCTCGCCCGCGCCGGATTGGCGCATGGCGACCTGTCGCCGTACAACCTTCTCGTGCACGAGGGGCGGCTGGTGGTCATCGACCTGCCGCAGATCGTAGACGTGATCTCGCATCCGACGGGGCTCGACTTCCTCGATCGTGACGCGCGCAACGTGGCCACCTGGTTCGCGCACAAGGGCCTGCCCGTCTCGGGCGACGACCTTTCCGATCTCCTCCGCGCCGAAGCCGGTCTCACCTGACCTCGAGATCGCTCCCGTCGCTCTGCCTCGCCCGGCCCTCCGGGGCGTCTCTCCCGGAGACGGGCCCCGGAGCCGACCGGGCGCGCCTCCCCACAAGGTCGCGTCCCGAACCCGACCCCGCCCCTCCGGAGCGTCTCTCCCCGAGATCGCGCCCCGGGGCCGACCGGGGCGCGCCTCCCCTCAAGGTCGTGCCCCGGGGGCGGTCGGCGGGCGCGGGTCGTGGCGAGTGCCGGGGCCCGGCGTCCCCGGTTCGGGGCGGCGGGGTGGGACCTGCCGGCGGCTCGATCACCTCCGCCGCGGCGTCCCACCGTTGCCGACGCTCACGACGCCTGGCCGCCCTGGTCCTCCTGGGCCAGGTCGAGGAAGAGCGCCGACGACCAGCCGAACCCGGTGGTCGCCCGGTCCGCCCTGCGGCCCGTCAACGGGTTCCAGTACTCGTAGAGGCCGCCGCCGTCACGGACCATCGCCAGCGTGCGTTCCCGCAGCTCACGAGCCGTATCCGCGTGCCCGGACCGGCGCAAACCGTCGATCAGCAGGTAGTTGACGTTCAGCCAGACCGGGCCACGCCACATGGCGTCGGGGTCGAACCTGGGGTCGTCGAACGCGACGGTGGGCACGGGACGCTCGCTCCAGAAGCTCGGCGAGCGCAGGTCCTCCACGAGCCGGGCGGCGATCGCGGCGGGCAGCCGTCCGGTCAGGAGCGGCATGAACTCCAGCGGGGTGCGCACGTCCACCTCGTGTCCCCCGACCCTGGTCACGAAGCGGGTGCCGGTCCAGCGGCGCGCCACCATGAGGTCGACCAGGGCCTGGGCTCTGGCCCGCCACTCGGCGGGGTCGCGGCCGAGGGCGGCGGCGATGTCGCCGAGCCGGTCGTACTGCAAGGCCAGATAGGAGTTGAGGTCGGGGGGCTCGGCGCGCGGACCGTGATCCCAGATGGGGCTGTCGTCCAGGCCGGAGGAGTAGGGGTGGAGGTATTCGGCCAGGCCGTCCCCGTCGGGGTCCGAACGGGCGAACCACCACTCCTGCGAGCGGACCAGCGGCTCGTAGACCTCGGCCAGGAAGTCCAGGTCGGGGTCCACTTCGTGGATCTTCCACACGGCCCAGGCGGTGAGCGGCGGCTTGGTGACCGGCACCACCTCCCGAAGGGGCTCCCCTCCCACGTGCTGGGCCAGCCGGGCCAGGTCGGAGCGGGGCAGGTCGGTGGTCTCCGTGAGCACCCCGTGGTCGTGCACGACGTCGGGGATCAGGCCGTCCGGGGTCTGGTGGTCGAGCAGGATGCGGATCTGCTCCCTTGCCAGTGCCGGGTCGGCGTGCCTGAGCGCGATGGCGTGGAAGTAGGAGTCCCAGTTCCACAGGCCGACGTAGCCGTACTTGGAGGGGACCAGCGACTCCCTGCCCCGGATCGGCACCAGGTTCACCGCGAGCGTCCACCACGCCTGCTCCGCGCGTTCGCGCAGGGTCTCGGGCACGGACGGCATGGCGGCGAACCAGTCGCGCCAGCGCGTGGCGGCCGCCGCGAGCACCGCGGGCCCGCCACCGGGCAGAGCGCCGCCACCGGGCGGAGTGCCGTCGGTGAGCGAGGAGCCCCCGTCGGGCGCGGCGCCGTCGCCGGGCGCGGGGCCGACCAGCGTGAGGCAGCCGTCGATGGCGGCCTGTCCGCCGTCCCACGCCGCCCGGGCGTCCTTGCCGGTCAGGACGAGCGTGTCGGGACCGGCGAAGGCCATCGCCACGCCGCCCTCGAAGTCGATCCGGTCGGGCAGCGCCTGCCGTACCGGCAGTTCCCGGTCTCCCGCGAAGACCCGCAGTCCCGTCAGGACGGTCGTGTCGCGCAGGCGGGTCTCGTAGAGGGCCCTGGCGATCCAGAGGGAGCCGTCGTCGGCCGCCATCACCAGCAACCGCGAGCCCCGGTCGGTGAACGGGCGTTCTTTCAGGTCCAGCATCAGCGCCCACCCAGTCCAGAGGCCGCCATCGAGTTGATGATCTTTCGTTGGCCGATCAGGAAGGCGATCAGGGTGGGCACCACCGCGATCGCCGAGGCCGCGAGGATGAGCCCGTAGTCGATCGCGGAGCGCTGCCCGGAGAACTGGCTCAGCAGCAGCGGCACGGTGGCCAGCTCCGGCGAGTTCAGGAAGATCAGCGGGAAGAAGAACGAGTTCCATGAGGCCAGGAAGGCGATGATGCCGAGCGCGCCCAGGCCGGGGCGGATGTTCGGCAGCACGACGTTCCAGAAGCACCGCCAGCGACCCGCGCCGTCGATCCTGGCCGCCTCCTCCAGCTCCACAGGGACGGACCTGATGAACTGGCGGAGCAGGAACACCGCGAACGGGTTCGCGATGGACGGCACGATCAGCGACAGGTGCGAGTCGATCCACCCGAACTTCGCCAGCATCAGGTACAGCGGCACGATCGTCACCTGCGTCGGCACCATCTGGGTGGCCAGGAACACCACGAACAGCACACCCGAGCCCCTGAACCTGATCCGCGCGAAGGCGTAGGCGGCCATGGCCGAGGTCAGCAGGGTGAGGGTGACGTTGACCGCGGCGATGTAGAAGCTGTTCCAGTACGCGGTGCCGAACGGCATCGCCGCGAGCGCGTCGGGATAGTTCGCCCAGCGCCACGGGTCGGGCAGCCAGTCGAGCGGGTTGTTCAGCATCTGCCGTACGCCCTTGAACGACGTCAGCAGCATCCAGACGAACGGGAACAGCATCGCCAGCCCGCCGATGCCGAGTGCGGCGTGCAGGGCTATCTGCCGGGATCGCATCCGGGCCCCCTCACGTGTCGTAGTGGACGAGGCGCTTCTGCGCGGCGAACTGGACGAGGGTCACGAGCAGCGTCAGGACCAGCAGGATCAGCGCCGCGGCGCTGCTCATGCCGAACTGGAAGTCCTTGAAGCCGAGCTCGTAGACCTGGTAGACGATCGTGCGCGCGCCCTCGTTGTGCTCCGGGTTGACCAGCACGTAGATCTGGTCGAACGCCTGGAAGGAGCTGATCACCGCGACCACCGTCGAGAAGAAGATCGTGGGTGAGAGCAGCGGCAGCGTGACCGAGCGGAAGATGCGCAGGCCGCCGGCGCCGTCCATCCGGGCGGCCTCGACGACCTGCGGCGGGATGGTCTGCAACCCGGCCAGGAAGATCACCACGTTGAGGCCGAGCGACGACCAGATCGTCACGATGGCGATGGCCACGATCACCCAGCCTGGATCACCGAGCCAGTCCGGCGCGGTGATGCCGAACCACTGCTCCAGCGAGGTGTTGAGCACGCCGTACTCGTCGCCGGCCAGGATGATCTGCCACATCAGGGCGACGGCGACCGAGCTGGTGACCACCGGCATGAAGTACAGCACGCGGTAGAAGCCGCTGCCCTTGACGCTGTTGAGCGCGACCGCGATGAGCAGCGCCAAGGCGAGCCCGAACGGCACGGTCAGCAGGGCGAGCTTGACCGTGTTCCACACGGCCAGCCCGAACTCCGGATCGGAGAGCTGGGCGGCGAAGTTGTCCAGGCCCGCCCACTCCTTCTGGCCGAGCCCGTCCCACCGCATGAAGGCCAGCACCACGGCGAACCCGAGCGGGAAGATCAGGAACACGGCCAGCAAAGCGAGCTGGGGCCCGAGGAAGAACGCCGCCCACCACCCGTCCCTGTTCCTGATGGTCTTCGCCCGGCGGCCCGCCCGCGGGCGGGCCTCGGTGAGGATGGCCACGGCTAGCCCAGCTTGCTCTCGACGAGCTTCTGGAGCTCGGTCATGCCCTGGTCGAAGCCGACCTTGCCGTTCCACACCTTCATCAGGTGCTCGTTGATGTCGGCGGTCAGGCCGGGCACGGAGACCTCCTCCGGGTAGTTCGCGAAGCCGGTGTCGCGCACGTCGACGAAGGTCTGGGCGTGGGCGGGGTAGTTGTCCTCGAGGACGACCTGCTCGGCGCCCTTGATGGACGGTACGGCGCCGCCGCCCTTGAGACGGAGGAGCTGACCGTCCTTACCGACGAACTCGGTGAGGAACGTGAACGCCTCCTTGGCCAGCTTGGTGTCCTTGTTGATCGCCAGGTAGGAGGCGGCCACCGCGCCGGGCATCGGCTCGCCGGTCTGCGACGGGAACGGCACGATGTCGTAGTTGTCCAGCTCGCCGCCCTTCTTCAGCGAGTCGATCACCCAGCGGCCGCCCGCGTAGAAGCCGACCTTGTGCTTGAGGAACTGGGTGCTGGGCCCGTTGCTGTCGGGCAGCGTGTCGGCGCTGAGGAAGGTCTTGTCCTGGTAGCCCTTGGCGAGCGTCTGGAGCGCCTCGCGGGACTTGGCGTCCGTGGTGGCGACGAACTTGCCGCCGTCCCACACCTTGCCGCCGAAGCCGTTGATCACGGAGTACGTCGAGCCGTACCAGTTCCAGAAGATCGATCCGGCCTTGCCCGCCGCCTTGAGCTTGGCGTTCATGTCCAGATATTTCGCCATAGTCCACTGCTTGGCTTCGTGGAGGGCGGCCGGGTCCTCGGTGATCCCGGCGTCCTTCAGCGCCTTCTTGTCGAACCAGAGGACCTCGGGGTTGGTGTCGTTGGGGACCCCGTAGATCTTGCCGTCACGTTTGGCGCCGCCGTACACGCCCTCGAAGAAGTCCTCCGGCTTGCTCTTGGAGTCCGGTCCTGACAGCTTGTCGTCGAGCGGGGTGAGCACTCCGGCGGAGACGAACTTGCCGATGTTGTCGTCGCCCACGAAGAACACGTCGGGCGCCGTCTTGCTGGTGAGCTGGGCGAGCAGCTTGGGGTGGTAGTCCTCGTAGCTCGCGACCGACTCCAGCTTGAGCCGGATGTTCGGGTGCCGCTTCTGGAAGTCGTCGGTGAACTTCTGGTAGAGCTTCACGTCCTCGGCCGATCCCCAGGTCGACCAGCGGACGGTGACCTGGCCTTGGCCGTTGCTCGTGCCGGGAACGTTCCCGCCGCCACTGCCGCTGCACGCGGTGGTGGCGACGGCGAGGACGCCCAGGATGGCTAGCGCACGCTTCATGGTGGCTCCTTCAGGCTTGTTCAGGGGGTGTCGAGGCGAGTGGGGAAAGGCGCGGTGATGCCGCGCCCTGGCGGGGCCCCGGGTGTCAGGCGAGGCCGCCGCCGTCGACGACGAGGGCCGATCCGGTGATGTAGCTGGCGGCGTCGCTCGCCAGGAAGAGCACGGCCTGGGCGATCTCGTCGGGGGTGCCCGAGCGGCCCATCGGCCGGTCGGCGGCGTCGGACTGGAAGGCCGCCCAGTCCTCCCCGAGCTGGCGGGCCTCGTCGCGCAGCATCGGCGTGTCGGTGTCGCCGGGGTTGACGGAGTTGACCCGGACGCCGGCCCGGGCGTGGTCGATGGCCAGGGCCCTGGTCATGTTGACCACCGCGGCCTTGGAGGCGCAGTAGGAGATGGCGTTCCCGCCGCCCTTGAGGCCCCATCCGGAGCCCGTGTTGACGACGGAGCCGCCCTCGGTCATGGCGGGAATGGCGTACTTGCACATGAGGAAGACAGACCGGACGTTGACCGCCATGACCCGGTCCCACTCGTCGACGTCCAGATCCAGGGCCGTCGTACGGCGGATGATGCCCGCGTTGTTGAACAGGACGTGCAGCCCGCCGAACGTGTCGACGGCGGTCTGGACGATCCGCCGGCAGTCCTCGGGGTCGGACACGTCGGCCCGTACCGCGACAGCGGGGGTGCCGCCGACCTCGGTGGCGATCTGCCCGGCCGTCGCCTCGGCGCCGGGACCGTCGATGTCGGCGACCACCACCTTGGCGCCTTCGCGGGCGAAGACCAGCGCGGTGGCCCGCCCGATGCCCGAGGCACCGCCCGTGACGATCGCGACCTTGCCCTCGAGCGTGTTCATCCGTGGAACTCCTCACTTGCCGTACAGATCTGATAAATCGTGCTCTCGCGGTATCCGGTGATCACCTGGACGTGCCCGCTGAGCCTCCTGTCGAGGTCCTCGTCGCCGCTGTCGGCCAGCAGCGGCCGGCCCCGCAGCGCGGCCAGCTTCTGCGACGTGGCCAGCACGAGCAGGCGCGGGCCCGCTGCGTCCCCGTACCCGATGACCGCGTCGAGCACCCGGGGGGACACCTGCTGGTTCCCCCGGCCGAGGACGAACCCCTGCCCGCCGATCACCGACAGCACGACGACCGCCTCACCGCCGGTCACGAGGGCGAACAGCGCCGCCTCCGAGACGTCTCCGGCGACCAGCACGCCTCCGTCGCCGACCTCGACCACGTCCACCCCGAGCAGCGTGGTCGCGAGCCCGAGTTCGCGGCCGACCGCCTGCGTGGTGGCGCCGGGACCCAGGACGTAGCGGACGCCCGGCCGCATGCGAGCCACGACCTCCCTGGCGATGCCCTCGACGCCGGCGGGGACGACCGCGGAGGACCCGGCCTTCCGTCCCGACAGGGCGGCCCTGGCGGCGGGCACGCGCAGGCTACCGTAGAGGCGGGGGCTGACCAGCCCCTGCCGGTAGCGCTCCTCGTCGAGGTCCACCACCTCGGCCTCCACCGTGCCCGCCGCCCTCGGGCCTCGCCCCTGTCCGGAGGCGTGGTCCGCGGCGGACTGTCGCCGCAGGCCGGAGACGTGCTCCGCGGCGAGGAACCCCGCCGCGGCCGGGCTGAGGCCGAAGCACCCCGAGTAGACCTTCACCCCTGCGGGGATCCCCAGCACGGGCGGCGCCTGGTCGCCGAGCGTGCGGACCGCGTCGAGCACGTCCCGCGCGGTTCCGTCACCTCCCGCGAACAGCAGCAGGTCGACATCGGCGAGCGCGATGACGGCCCGCCGCGTGTCCTGCGCCGAGGTCTCACCGCCCGATCCCGCAGCCGCCGCGCCGGCCAGACCCGCAGGGCCCGCCGGATCCGCCGAATCTGCCGGATCTGCCGGATCTGCCTGATCTGCCTGATCTGCAGGGTACGCCGGATCTACCAGGTCCGCCCGATCCGCAGGGTCCGCCGCACCGTGGCCTTCCGCCGTACCGCGTGGCGCGGGATCAGGCGAGGGCCGTTCCAGGGTGAAGGGAGCGCCCGCGGCGCGGGCGCTGTGCTCGCCCATCGAGCCTGGCACCGTGACCACGCGCGTGCCGGGCCGGCGGGCGAGGAGCGCGCGGACGGCGCGCGCCGCCCGCTCCCCCGCCCGCGGCGTGGCACCCCGCGCCAGGGCCTCGCGCTGCACGTGCGCGCCGTCGCTGCCCTTGAGGCCCGCCGCCCCGCCCAGCCCGGCCACCGGGTTGACGACCAGCCCGACCACCACCTCGCGGTCGGGGAACGAGGCGGGGGTGCGGGGGGCGGCGACGTCGGAGGTCATGACAGGTGCTTGCGGACGTAGGCGCGCCAGGTGGGCGCCCACTCCTTGGGATCGTCGAGCGACGTCATGTCGATCTTGTGCACGCTCTGGTTGTAGGGCGCCCCCTTGACGAACTCGGGATCCGTGCGCGCCTCGGAGGCCACGTGGGCCAGGATGGCGGCGTACTCGTCCAGGTCCTCCTTCGAGTACGACTCCGTGGGCTCCAGCGTGAAAGGCTCCGGCACCACGTAAGGGTGGTGGCTGGTCCAGTAGTGCACGCCGAAGTCGGCCGCCCGGACGCCGATCTCCTCCGAGTGCACCCCGGTCTCCTCCGAGAGCTCCTGCCAGGAGTAACGCACCTGCTCGATGCGCCGCTTGTCCCACGGCGCCGACGCGCCGGGGATCTGCAGGATCTTGTGCATCAGGTAGTTGTTGTTGAGCACGGCCGTCTCGGCCACCTGCCGCAGTCCCTCGGCGCCCATGGCCATGATCCAGGCGTAGGCGCGGACGATGTTGGGGGTCACGCCGAGGAACGGACGGACCTTGCCGATCGAGCGGGGCGGGGTCTCCAGTCCGTAGGAGGAGCCGTCGAAGGTGACGACCGGGCCCGGCAGGAACGGCTCCAGCTCCGCGGAGACGCCGCACGCGCCCGCCGCGGGGCCGCCGCAGGCGTGCGGGGTGGAGAACGTCTTGTGCAGGTTGAAGTGGCACAGGTCGAATCCGGCGTCCCTGGCCCTGGTGATGCCGAGGATGCCGTTGGCGTTGGCCTGGTCGTAGCAGGCCAGGCCGCCTACCGAGTGCACCAGCTCGACGAACTCCCTGATGCGGGGGTTGAAGATGCCGGTGTCCTCCGGGTTGGTGATCATCAGGGCGGCGGTACGGGGGCCGACGGCCGCGCGCAGCGCCTCGATGTCCGGGTAGCCGTCGGCGTCCGGCATCAGCGTGATCACTTCGTAGCCGGCTGTCTTGGCACAGGCGGCGTTCGACGGGTGGGAGAACATCGTGGTGATGACCTGGTCGCGGTGGCCCTCGCCGTTGGCGGCGTGGTAGGCGCGGATCATCGCGATGTTCGCGTAGATGGCGGCCGACCCGGATCCGGGCTGGAGGGAGACCCTGGACATGCCGGAGATCTCCGCCAGCATCCGTTCGAGCCGCCAGTAGATCTCCAGCACGCCCTGCACGGTGTCCTCGTGCTGGAGCGGATGCAGCTCGGCGATCGCGGCGGCGAACCGGTCGTTGACCTTGGGGCTGTACTTCATCGTGCAGGTGCCCTGGCCGACGTCGATGTTGAGGTCGACGCCGAGGTTCTCCTGCGACAGGCGCAGGTAGTGCCTCAGCACATGCAGCTGCGACATCTCGGGCAGCCTCGGCGGTTCGGCGCGGCGGACGGTCTCGGGCAGCTCCACGCCCGGGGCGCCGGGCTGCGGCACGGCCATGCCGCGGCGGCCGGGGGCCGACAGTTCGAAGATGATCGGCTCGTCCCAGCGGGCCTGGTGGAAGCGGCGCAGTGGCGGCTTCGGCGCGACTGGGAGCTCGGCGAAGGACTCCGCGGTGTTCACAGCACCTCCTGGACGGCTGCGGCGAGGCGGTCGATGTCGGCGATGGAGTGGCGTTCGGTCACGCAGACCAGCACCGTGCGGTCGTCGAGGGGGACACCGCCGTAGATGCCGCGGGCGCGCAGCCCGTCGAGCAGGGCCGTGCTGGAGGGCACCTCGATGGCGAACTCGCGGAAGTGGATCGCGTCCTTGTGCAGCACGGTGACCGACCCTGCGAGGGCGTCCATGGCGTAGCGGGTGCGGGCCAGGATGGTCTCGCCCAGCTCCCGCATGCCCTGCGGCCCCATGAGCGCCAGGTAGACACCGGCCGTGATGCCCCAGAGGGCGGCGGCGGTGCCGACCCATTCCTTGCCCTCCTCGCGCAGGGCGAAGGAGGTGCGGTCGTAGAAGACGTCGCCGAAGCCGTACTCGCCGGGCACCGTGGTGGGCGCGATGCCGAACAGCCGGGAGGGGAACTCGGCGACGAGCGGCTCGTGGTCCTGCGTGGCGATGTATCCGGCGTGGCCGCCGCCGTAGCTCTGGTGCATGCCGAGCGACTGGATGTCACCGCAGGCGATGTCGGCGCCGTAGGAGGCGGGCGGGGCGAGGACGCCCAGCGAGATGGGATCGGCGCCGACCACGAGCAGCGCTCCGTGGGCGTGGGCGAGCTCGGCGAACTCCCTTCCGCGCGTCTCGACCACACCGTAGACGTTGGGTGTCTCCAGGTAGATCGCCGCGTAGGAGTCGTCGAACGCGGAGACGGAGATCTCACCGCTCTCCCCCACAGGGGCGAGGGCGATCTCGATGTCAGGGCTGAGGAAGTCGCGTAGCTTGCTCAGCTTGTCGTCGCTGACGGCCCCGCTGACGAGCACCTTCGAGCGCCGGGTGTAGCGGCACGCCATGCGCAGGGCCGTACCGGCCGCCTGGAAGCCGTCGTAGGTGGGGACGTTGACCACGTCCATCTCGAGCAGCTCGCCCATCATGCTCACGTACTCGAACAGCGCCTGGAACCGTCCGTGGTCCTCGTACGGCTCGCCGGCGTAGGCCGTCAGGAACTCGCTCCTGGAGTTCACCTCGTCGCAGACGGCCGGCACGTGGTGGGGGTAGCAGCCGTGCCCGAGGAAGCTCAGCGCCTCCTCTGTGTCGGTGACGCGGTCGAACAGGCCCTTCATGTGGCGCACGAGGTCGCGCTCGGCCGTGAAGGGCTCCGGGAGGTCGAGTGGCCGGGCCAGGCGCAGGTCCGCCGGGATGTCGGCGTAGAACTCCTCGACGCTCGAGGCGCCGATGGCGGCGAGCATCTCGGCCCGCACGCCGGGTTCGGCGTTCGGGATGTACGGGTGCGTCACGTGTCTCCTTCGATCCTGAGCACGACGGCGTCGCGCGGGGCGAGGCTGATGACGCCTCGCAGGTCGGTGTCGGTGAGCAGGTCCCTGCCGGGATGCGGGAGGGCGACCTGCTGCGGGGTGCCGGTGTGGTTGAGCAGGAAGAGGTGGTTCTCCCGCCTGGTGGCCTCCACGCCCGGGGGGACGTCGATCGCCGGGACCGCGTGGAGCACGCGGTCGAGGACGGGCGTGACGTCGTCGAGGAGGCAGCTGACGTAGGTGGCGTTGCCGTTGCGGGTGATGGCGGGCAGGCCGTCCAGGTCGCCGCCCTCGTAACGGGCGAGCACCTCCACGGCGTCGCCGACCACGCGTGGCCATTCCACCCACGTCCTGGCGAGGCCGGCGTCGCCGCCGTCGTGCCTGACCCGCTGGGTGCTCCCGTCGGGCAGCGGCCAGAACTCGTCGATCGCGACGCCGAGCAGATCGCGCAGCGGCCCGGGGGCGCCGCCGTCGTGGACCTGGTCCGACTCGTCGACCACGCCGCTGAACGGGCCGACGACCAGCTCGCCCGTGACGGACGCCAGCGACTTGGCCTGCTCGGCCGTACACAGGTAGAGGTTGGGCGCGATCACCACGCGGTAGGCCGACAGGTCACGGTCCGGCGGCGCCAGGTCGACGGAGATCCCGCGGGCGTGCAGCGGCGCGTACCAGGCCAGCAGCAGGTCCTTGAGCTTGAGCCGGTTGGACGGCATCGACTCCGGCGCCTCCAGACCCCACCAGCTGTCCCAGTCCAGGACGAGCGCCACCTCGGCGCGCGTGCCGGTGCCGGCGACCTCGGCCAGCCGCCGGAGGTCCGCGCCGACCCGCAGCGTGTCCTGCCAGCCACGCGTCTCGGTGCCGCCGTGCGGGAGCAGGGCCGAGTGGAACTTCTCGGGACCGTACTTGGCCTGGCGCCACTGGAAGAACATCACCCCGTCGGCGCCGTGGGCCACCGCTTGGAGGCTGTGCAGGCGCATCATGCCGGGCGGCTTGGGCACGTTGACCTCGCGCCACGACACCGCCGAGGGCGCCGACTCCAGCAGCAGCCAGGGCCGCTGCTTGAGCGAGCGCATGAGGTCGTAGCTCAGGGCGACCGCCACGTGCGACTCGGGGTCGGCAGGGTCCGGGTAGGCGTCGTCGCTCACCAGGTCCTCGGCCGCCGCCCATGACCAGTAGTCGAGTCCGTGCAGGATGCTCATGAAGTTCGTGGTGACCGGTACTGCCGGCGTCACCTGGCGCAGCGCGTCCCGCTCGGCGGTGAACAGCTCCAGCAGGGCATCGCTGCAGAAGCGGCGCCAGTCGAGGAGTTGGGCCGGGTTCACCGGGCCTGGCGCCTTGCGGGGCGGCTCGATCTGCTCGAACCCCGTGTAGTGCTGGCCCCAGCAGGAGGTGCCCCAGGCGGTGTTCAGCGCGCCGACCGTGCCGTAGCGGGTCTGGAGCCAGGCGCGGAAGTGCCGTGCGGACTCGGGGCAGAAGCATTCGAGCGTGTGGTCGGCGTACTCGTTGCCCACATGCCACATCGCCAGCGCCGGGTGCTCGGCGTACCGGGTGGCGATCGCCGTCGCGAGGCGCACGGCGTGCTCGCGGAAGATCGGCGAGCTGGGGCAGTAGCCCTGCCGGGACCCGAACTCCAGCCGCACACCCTGGGCGTCGACCGGCATGACCTCCGGGTGCCGGCGAACCAGCCAAGGCGGCGGGGTGGCGGTCGCGGTGGCGAGGTCGGCGGACACGCCGTGCTCGTGGAGCAGGTCGAGGACGCGATCCAGCCACCCGAAGTCGTACGCGCCGGGCGCGGGTTCCAGCCGGGACCAGGAGAAGACCGCGACGGTGGCCATGGTGACCCCGGCCTCGGCCATGAGCCGGACGTCCTCGGCCCAGACCTCCTCCGGCCACTGCTCGGGGTTGTAGTCACCGCCGAACAGCAGCCCCGGCACTCGGGTCAGGCGCACTAATCGCTCCTTTCAAGCTGTCCCAAATCTGTATTCAGAATTCATAGTGTAGTATTTTGCACTACGTCAAGCGCTAAGCAGATCAGGGCCGAAGACCGAAGGAGCCTCATGCCGATCGAGCGGCGACCGCTACGCGAGCAGATCAGGGAAGAGCTGCTGAGCAGGCTCGATCGAGGTGATTTCGCCGCGGGGACGGACATCAACGAGGTCGCGCTGGCGACCGATCTCGGCGTCAGCCGCACTCCCCTGCGCGAGGCGTTGATCACCCTGGCGGGCGAGGGAGTGCTGGAAAGCAACCAGGGCCGGGGGTTTCGGTTCGCGCCGGTGAGCCGGAAAGAGTTCAGGGAGCTGTGCGAGATCGTCGCCGCCCTGGAGTCGCTCGCGCTCGAACGCTCCGACCCCGCCTACCTCCGCGAGATCGCGCCCGAACTGCTCAGGCTGGCCCGCGACTTCCCCGACCGGATCGCCGAGCAGCAGGTGATAGAACGGCACGACGACGAGTGGCACGACCTGCTGCTGAGCGGCTGCCGCAACGAGCGCCTGCTGGACCTCATCACCAGCGTCAAGGCCGGGATGCGCCGCTACGCCCACCTGCTCGCGGGCGACGAGACACCCCTGGAGCGCGAGGCGGCGGAACACTGCCGCGTGGCCGAACTCCTCATCGCCGGGGACCTGGCTCAGGCGGCCGAGGCACTGCGCGGCAACTGGATCAACGGCATGGAACGGATGATGTCGCACATCCCCGCCTCCTGACGGCCCGGCCCGGCCTCGACCCGGTCCGCACGACCGCCGGGCCGTGACGCCTTAGGACGGCCTTAACGTCGCCATGACACCGCCCTATGACCGTGGGCCGCATTCTCGGTGATGTCAGCACGAACGAGACATCCGAAGGAATGCTTCCATGCGTAAGATCATTGCCGCTTCAGCCCTGGCCCTGACGCTCACCGCCGCCGCCATGGCGGGAACCATGTTCGCCGGGGCCGCGGGCGCCGACGTCATCCCAGGGCACCACGGCTACGTCGTCACCAGCCCTGGCGGGGCGCAGGTCCACTCGTGTCCGAGCAAGTCCTGCCCGGTGGTCGACTCGATCCCCACCGG
Source organism: Nonomuraea sp. bgisy101 (assembly GCF_057708945.1). Classification (NCBI taxonomy): domain Bacteria; kingdom Bacillati; phylum Actinomycetota; class Actinomycetes; order Streptosporangiales; family Streptosporangiaceae; genus Nonomuraea; species Nonomuraea sp. bgisy101. The sequence continues at coordinate 573,601 of NZ_JBYITD010000001.1, read as the reverse complement.
CGGCTGGACCGGCGGCTGGGCCAGCGGCGAGTGGCTGAGCCTCGACACCGGCGGCTGGGCCTCGACCGCCCAGCTCACCCAGGCCTGACGACCGGCTCATCCAGCCTGACGAAGGACGCCGCAGGCCCGCCACGCACCTCTCCTGGAGGTGGGTGGCGGGCCCGCGGCCGTTCGCCGAGGGGGCGGTCTACTTCACGCCGGCCTCGCGCATGTCACGCAGCTCGCGCTTCAGCTCCTTGATCTCGTCGCGCAGCCGCGCCGCAACCTCGAACTGCAGGTCGGCCGCCGACTGGTGCATCTGCTCGGTGAGCGACTCGATGAGCGTCTCCATCTGCGCGCGCGGCATCTCGCCCGCGATGGCCTTGGCGTGCTGTCCCGCCGCCTTCGCCGCGAACCCCGGCACGGGCGCCTTGCCGCGGGACTGCTGCCGGCCGCTGCCCATCAGCTGCTCGGTGTCGGCGTCCTCGCGCTGCAGCGAGTCGAGGATGTCGGCGATCTTCTTGCGGAGCGGCTGCGGGTCGATGCCGTTGGCCTCGTTGTAGGCAACCTGCTTGGCCCGGCGCCGGGAGGTCTCCTCGATCGCCCGCTCCATCGACGGGGTGATCTTGTCGGCGTACATGTGGACCTGGCCCGACACGTTTCGCGCCGCACGGCCGATCGTCTGGATCAGCGAGGTCTCCGAGCGCAGGAAGCCCTCCTTGTCGGCGTCGAGGATGGCCACCAGCGACACCTCGGGGAGGTCGAGGCCCTCACGCAGCAGGTTGATGCCGACGAGCACGTCGAACTCGCCCATCCGCAGCTCGCGCAGCAGCTCGATCCGGCGCAGCGTGTCGACCTCGCTGTGCAGGTAGCGCACCCTGATGCCGAGCTCGAGGAGGTAGTCGGTGAGGTCCTCGGACATCTTCTTCGTCAGCGTGGTGACCAGGACACGCTCGTCCCTGTCGGCGCGCTCGCGGATCTCGTGGACCAGGTCGTCGATCTGGCCCTTGGTCGGCTTGACGACCACCTCGGGGTCGACGAGCCCCGTGGGACGGATGACCTGCTCGACGACCTCGCCCTTGACCCTGCCCAGCTCGTAGGAGCCGGGGGTGGCCGACAGGTAGACGGTCTGGCCGATCCGCTCCAGGAACTCCTCCCACTTCAGCGGCCTGTTGTCGAGCGCGGACGGCAGGCGGAAGCCGTGGTCGACGAGGGTGCGCTTGCGGGAGGCGTCGCCTTCGTACATCGCGCCGATCTGCGGGACCGTCTGGTGGGACTCGTCGAGGACCAGCAGGAAGTCTTCGGGGAAGTAGTCGAGCAGCGTGTTGGGCGCGCTGCCCGCCTCGCGGCCGTCCATGTGACGCGAGTAGTTCTCGATGCCGGCGCAGGTGCCGACCTGGCGCATCATCTCGATGTCGTAGGTGGTGCGCATCCGCAGCCGCTGCGCCTCCAGCAGCTTGCCCTGCCGCTCGAGCTCGGACAGCCGCTCGGCCAGCTCGGCCTCGATGCCGTCGACGGCCTTGGCCATCCGCTCCTCGCCCGCCACGTAGTGGGAGGCGGGGAAGATGTAGAGCTCCTGGTCCTCGGTGATGACGTCGCCGGTCAGCGGGTGCATCGTGGACAGCTTCTCGATCTCGTCGCCGAACATCTCGATGCGGACGGCCAGCTCTTCGTACTTCGGGATGATCTCGATCGTGTCGCCGCGCACCCTGAAGGTGCCGCGGGTGAAGGCCAGGTCGTTGCGGGTGTACTGCATGTCGACCAGGCGGCGCAGCAACTGGTCGCGGTCGACCTCCATGCCGACGCGGAGCCTGGTCATGCGGTCGACGTACTCCTGGGGGGTGCCCAGGCCGTAGATGCACGAGACCGAGGCGACCACGATCGTGTCGCGCCTGGTCAGCAACGAGTTGGTCGCCGAGTGGCGCAGTCGCTCGACCTCGTCGTTGATCGAGGAGTCCTTCTCGATATAGGTGTCGCTCTGCGGCACGTAGGCCTCAGGCTGGTAATAGTCGTAGTAGGAGACGAAGTACTCGACCGCGTTGTTGGGCAGCATCTCGCGCAACTCGTTGGCGAACTGCGCGGCGAGCGTCTTGTTGGGCTGCATGACGAGCGTGGGCCGCTGCAGCCGCTCGATCAGCCAGGCCACCGAGGCCGTCTTGCCCGTGCCGGTGGCGCCGAGCAGGACGTTGTCCTTCTCCCCTGCCCGCACCCTGCGCTCCAGCTCGGCGATCGCCGTGGGCTGGTCGCCGGAGGGGGTCATCTCGGTGACGACCTCGAAGGGCGCCACCCTGCGCTGCAAATCTGTTACCGGCCGCATGTCATTCACTGTAGGTGGTGGCACCGACATTTCTTACGGCAAGCCCACCCCCCACCGCGGCACCGGCTGACGCCCGTCCGGGCACGCCGCTCCAGCGGAGCCGCGGGATCACCTGGTGCGTGGCCGGCGGGCAGGCCCGCGCCCGTGACGACTCCCGCGCCCCCGGCCTGCCCGCGTACGAGCTCGACGGCAAGCCGGTGATCGCCGCTCTCACCGTCGCGGCACGCTGAGCGACAAACTCCTCGCAGGGCGTTTACAGGGGGGCGTCCGCTCGGATATCTCCTAGGGAAGGTCCTCACCGTCCCAGCACGCCGACACCTCGGGCCCTGTCCCGGGGGGCCCTTCACCGTCACGGGATGTTGACATCCTTTTGCAAGCGATCATCAAGGGATGCCCGATACGGTACGGATTCCCCCCGGTTCGACGAGAGAGGTGCGATGTCTCGACCAAGAGAGGCTCTGATCCAAGCAGGTCAGGGCATAGCTCAGGCCGTGGCCCAAGGCGGAAACGTTCGGCAGGCCATGGGCCAGGCCGTCGAACAGGCGGTGGGCCAGGTCGGTCAGCTGGCAGGGCAGGCACCTGGCTTCCAGCTCAACCCGCACGACTTCCTCGCCGCCCGCGACGGCGGCGTCTCCGTCGGCACGGTCATCGAGGCGCGCTCGGCCTCGCTGAACGAGGCCGGTGAGATCGTCAGCCGCAGCTTCAGCGAGCGCGGCCAGAACGGCGAGCCGCTGCACGTCATCTCCCCCGTCGTGATCCCCAAGGGCAGCACGGCCAAGGTGGTCATCCCGCTGGTCATCCTGGTCGTGCTGGGGCTCGTCGGCGCGCTCGGCAACGTGGTCCCGGGCATCGACGTGCTGTTCGGCCCGCACTACTGGCTGGTGCTCGTGCTCGCCGCGGTGTTCCTGTGGTGGCGGCGCAGCGTCGTCATGGTGCCCGAGGGCTGCAAGGCGCTGATCACCAAGTTCGGCAAGCTGGTGCACATCGCCGACCCGGGCAGGGTGACGCTGTTCAATCCGTGGAAGCGGGTCAGCTACATCGTCAACACCACGCGCGAGTACCCGTTCAACGCGCCCATCCGCGAGGCGCCGACCCAGCAGGGCGTCAAGGCCAGCGTCGACCTGTTCCTGCAGTTCAGGATCGAGAACCCGGCAGAGTTCATCTTCGTGCTCGGCTCGGTCAGCGGCTTCCAGTCCAAGCTGCAGAACGCCATCAGCGAGGTCACCCGCTCGCTCATCTACGCGCAGCGGGCAGAGGAGATCTACGACCTGGTGGGCGAGAGCACGCTCGGCATGCTCGACAACCTCAACCAGCAGTTCCTGCCCGCCGTACGGCTGACGGACGTGAACATCACCCACGCCGAGCCGTCCAGCCAGGAGTACCGGATGGACCTGGCGGCCCCCGAGATGGTGCGGGTGGCCAAGGAGGCCTACACCTACGAGTACGAGCTGCAGCTGCGCAAGGAGCAGAACGAGGGCGACCTGGTCAAGGAACTGGCCGGGCTGCAGGAGACGCTGAGCGCCATCCAGGCCGAGATCGCCGCCTACCAGGCGCGCATGGACACCGCGCTGGAGCGGGCCTCCCACCAGGCCAAGGCGCAGGCCAGGCAGCGGCTGGTCGAGGCCGAGTCGACCGCCAACGCCAACTCCGCGCTGCTGGAGGCGCAGGCGCTGGACATCAGGGCGCTGTCGGCCGCCGAGGCCCCCGAGATCCTCGACTACCGCTTCCAGCAGGACCTGCTGGACAAGCTGGAGTCGGTCGCGGGACGGCTGCCTCAGGTGGTGCAGGTCGGCGAGGACACCGACATCGACTTCCTGGCGCTGGCCCAGCAGCTGGTGGGCGGCAAGGGGGCGGCGCTGTTCTCGCCCGAGGACATGGCGGCCATCAGGTCCAGGCTGGCCGAGATCGGCCGGCGCGTCGAGGAGCGGAACAACGAGATCTCCGCGCTGCTCAAGCGGGCCGCAGATGAGGTGGCCGGCGCGACCGACCCCGCGGTCATCCCCGGCCCTGCCATCCCCGCGATCCCTGCCACGTCGCCCGCTCCCGCCGTAGCCGCCGCGAGCGGTCCTGACGGGGAGAGCGAGGCCCGGCGGGCCGCGCGGCAGCCGTCCGAGAGCACCCGCGACTGGGAGCACGTCGACGTCGAGACGACGATCGAGCGCCCGATGCGGCTGCCCAACCCCGCGGCCCCCACGGCCCCCACCACGGTCCCCGCGGCCTCCGCGGCCCCCGGCGCGCTGCCCTCCTACGAGCGTCCCGTCCAGCCGCCGCCGCCACCGCCCGGCTCGGCCGTCCCAGGCCCCCCGCCCCAGGGCGGCGCGGGGCGAGGCGCCGAGTGGCCCGCCGCGCCGTCAGGAGCGACAGGTGGCGGCTGGCCCGCGCCGCCCCCCGAGCCACGGCCGCTCGGCACCCCGGTCTGGCCCGCCCAGCAGCCCCAGGGCAACGAGGAGGATGACGCCCGATGAGCCGCGAGTTCTCGAAGATCAAGGAGTCGCTGGCCGCCTGGTCCGACATCCGCCAGCTGCTGCGCGGCGGTGAGCAGGGCCAGCTCGTGCCCGTCGTCATCCCCAAGGACCGGCGCGGTTTCGCGTGGATGACGCTGGTGTTCCTCGCGTTGTACTTCGCGGGGATGGCGGTCTTCGCCGGCATGCTGCTGGCGGCCCTGGCCGCCGTCGCCGTTCTCCTGGCGGCCCTGGTCTGGATGTGGCGGCGCGCCATCATCGAGATCGAGGAGGGCACCACCGGCGTGCGCAGCAGGTGGGGCGCCATCACCGGGGTCCTGCCTCCCGGCCGCCACTACCTGTGGCTGCCGTGGGACAGGGTGGACGCGGTCGTCGACACCTCCACCGAGATCCCCTACTCCGCCCCCATCGGCGCCTGCCCGACGGCCGAGAACGTGCCGCTGAAGTCGATCGAGTTCTTCCTGAAGTTCCGCATCGTCGACCCCGTCGCCTTCGTCCGCACGATCGGCGCGGGCAACTTCGACCTGGTGCTGTCGAGCGCCGTTCAGGACGCCATCAGGCAGCGCAGCCGCAGGGTCAACACCGAGCGCGCCTACGACCTGCGCGGCTCCGACGTCGGCGACATGCAGGAGGCGCTCAACAGGCAGCTCGGCAGGTACGGCGTGCGCATCACCGGCGCCAACATCCCCGATGTGCAGCTTCCCGACCAGTACCAGCAGCACCTGGCCACCCGCGAGAAGGTCGCCAAGGAGCTGTCGGCATACGAGCGCGAGTGGGAACTGACCCGCAAGCGCCGCATCGACACCCTGTTGATGGAGATCGAGCGGTCGAAGAAGACCCGCGACGCCCGCGTGGTCGAGGTCAAGGCCGCCCACAACACCGCCCGCAAGGACGTCGCCCGCATGCTGGAGGAGCAGGAGACCGAGGCCCAGCGGGTCCGCTGGGAGATCGAGGCGCGCGGCAGGGCCGAGCTCACCTCCGCCGAGAACGAGGCGAAGGCGCTGCGCAGGCTCGCCGACTCCTACCGCGACAACCGCGCCGTCCTGCAGTACGAGCTGGCTCGCCGCCGCCTCGACGTGGGCGCCAAGCTGGCCGAGAACGCGCCGCAGCCGCTCGTCGTCCGTACGGCGAACGGACAGGGCGACTCGGCGCTCTCCACCCTGCTCCTGGCCCAGCTGCTGCCCAGGATCGCGGGGAACGGCCAGGCCAACCCGCCCGTTGGCCAGTAAAAACCCCAAGGAGAACCCTCATGGTGTTCCGCAAGCTGATGGCCGCTTTCGGTGCGGGCGTCGAGGTTGACACGGTCCTGCACAACGCCACCGTCAGGCCCGGCGAGGCCCTGCGCGGGGTGGTCAACTTCAAGAGCGGCAGCTCGGACTACAAGGTCGACGGGATCACCATCGACCTCACCGCGGTGGTCGAGGTCGAGAGCGGCGACAACGAGTACAAGACGACCTACAGCTTCCTGCGCCAGCAGGTGGCCGGCCCCTTCCACCTCGCGGCGGGCGCCTCCCACTCGCAGCCCTTCCAGATCCAGGTGCCGTGGGAGACGCCGATCAGCGCGATCGGCAACCACCCGCTGCACGGGATGCGCCTGGGCGTGCAGACCGAACTGGCGCTGGCGGGCGCCATGGACAAGGGCGACCTCGACCCGCTGTACGTCACGCCGCTGCCGGCGCAGGAGCACGTGCTGGCCGCGCTCGACCGGATGGGGTTCCGCTTCAAGAAGGCCGATCTGGAGCGGGGCACGCTGTACGGCTCGACGATGCCGTTCTTCCAGGAGATCGAGTACTACGCGGGCGGCCAGTGGCACGGGCACTTCAACGAGCTGGAGCTGACGTTCATCGCGGGCCCCGCCCAGATGGACGTGATCCTGGAGGCCGACAAGCGCGGCGGCTTCCTCACCTCCAGCCAGGACACCTACAACCGCTTCACCGTCCGCTACGGCGACCACCCCGGTGCGGCCGAGCAGGCGCTGCAGTCGGGCCTGGAGCAGATGGCCCGCCGCCGCGGCTGGTTCTGACGGTTCACCCCGCACGGCGCGTGGGGCCACCCGGCCCCTCGCGCCGTCCTCAACCCGCGGCCACCGCCAGCAGGTGGCCGCTGACGCCGAGCAGCGACGGCACCGACTCCAGCCTGCGGGCCGCCTCCAGCATCAGCTGCCTGCGCTCGGGGTCGTCCAGCCAGTCGTTGACGTCGCCGTAGAGCCAGAACGCGCCTTCGAGCCCGTAGCGCTCCGGCGTCGCGAACCCGGCCGCCTCGAACTCCGCTGTGATCTCCTCGGGGTCGTGCGCGTGCCCGGTGAACCCGTGGCGCATCGACTTGATGGTTCCGCTCTCCAGCGCCTCGAAGGCCGTGCGCCGCGTCGGTTCCTCCAGGTAGAAGCCCTGGCAGATCGTGTCATGGATGACGGAGTAGCGGGTGATCACCGCGGCCGCGACGACGCCGCCTGGCCGTACCGCCCTGCGCGCCTCGGCCAGCACCCGGATCCTGTCCTCGCGCGACGGCAGGTGGTAGAGCGGGCCGAGCAGGAGCACCGCGTCGAACGAGCCGTCGGGCGCGTCCAGCGCCCGGGCGTCACCGAGCCTCGCCGTCACGCCGGGGATCGAGGACGCCTGCTCGACGTGCAGCGGCACGGGATCGATCAACTCGACCTCGTAGCCGTCGGCGACCAGCCACTCCGCGTGGACGCCGGTGCCGCCGCCCACGTCGAGGACGCGGGCGGGCGCCTGGGGCAGGACCCTGCGCAGGACGTCCTGGGTGCGACAGAACTCCAGGCGGCCGCGGTCGCCGCGCAGGCGGGCGTTCTCCCTGCCCTGCTCGTAGTAGGCCAGCACGTCGGGGGCGAGTCGTTCCATAGTGGATCATCCTGCCCTATCGCGCGGGCGGCGCGACGGTGTACATCCGGCCGACCCACCTGCCGTAGCGGGGCCCGCTGAGCGCCCGGTAGTCGTGGCGACGGTACACGTGGAAGACCGCCCGCTTCACCCACGCGGGCCCCGCCGCCAGGTTCGGCGGCAGCTCCGTGATCGGGTACCCGCGGTAGGAGCGGACGCGCACCCGCAACCCCGCCGCCGCGGCCTTGGCGAACCTGGCGGAGGCGGTGTGGTCGAGGTGGTCGGCGGGCGTTCCCGAGGGGTCGGGGTCGAGCGTGCGCAGCTCGGTCGGCCTGAACCTGGTCAGGAGTGCCGCGAGCATGCCGGTCACGTCGGCCTTCGACAGGCATCTGCCCGGCGAGGTGAAGGCGCGCACGCAGGCCGTCACGCCTGACAGCAGCCGCGACAGCGCGTGGGGACCTCCGTCCGCGCGCGGGTCGCCGCCGTCGGGCAGACCGGCGAAGACCAGCCGCACTCTTGGGCTGCCGACCAGCCACTCGGTCCTGACGGGCACCCCTGCGACCAGCACGGTACGGCCCCGCCACAGGTCGGGGACGCCCGCCAGCCACGCGTAGGCGGCGCGGATGCCCGCCTGCCGCTGACCGGCGTAGGCGTGCGGATCGTGCCCGTCCTCCAGGCCCGCCGTCCCCTCCCCCGCGGTGAGGAACACCGTCATCGTGGGCCGCCCCGCCGCCACGGCGCCGAACAGGTCGGGGCTCATGAACAGCAGGTCGTCGTCGGGGTGCGCCACCACCTGGGCGAACCGTTCGCCCACCTCCGGCAGGCCGAGCAGATGCCTGATCGGGCGGACCGCGAAAGGCGCCACCGTGAACAGCACGAGCGCGGCGGAGACGAGCAGGCTGAACGCGCGCATGCCGTACCGACAGAAGAACACTCCCCACCCCCGTGAGCCCCGTCCGCCGACGGTAACGGCGGGCGTCGCGCCACGTCATCGGCCAGAAGTCGGGTCCGTTCTCATCCGTTGGTATTACTGTGCGCTGGTGATCGCATGACGCCCTCGTTACCATGGCCTGGGGGTCACGAGGAGGTGCGGGGCACACCATGAAGCGGCTCGTCATGGGGATGAAGCGGGTCGCGCCATGGGCCGCGCAGAACGCCGACGGCGCCATCGCGCTGTCGCTGGCGATCATCGTGGGCGTGCTGGGCATCATGCCGGAGACGGTGATACCCGACGCCGTCCAGGCCCAGCTCATCAGCGCCGCGACGCTGGTCATCCTCGCCCTCGTCGCCACCGCGCTGCTCAGGGACCGGGTACGGCAGGCCCCCGTCGAGCGCACCATCACCTCGGGCGCCCTCACCCAGCTGCCCGAGCGGCTGGAGCGCCTGGACCACATCGAGTCGCTGGTCGCGGGCACCCGCAAGGCACTCGACGAGCTGCAACTGGTCAGGGTGCTCGGCAGCAGGCAGGAGATCGGCGAGGCGCTGGCCGCCGCGCGCAAGGACACCACCAGGTGGAGCTTCAAGGGCGGCACCGGCACCTACCTGCGCGCCGTCACGCTGCCGGAGTGCGTCGCCGCCTCCCGCAAGGTCAGGCGGCACCTCACGATCACCGCCGAGATCATCGACCCCACGAACGAGGTCGTCTGCGAGGCCTACGCGCACTACCGGCGCTCGCTGTCGGACCTGCCCGACGGCACGGGCGAGCGCTGGTCGACCGACAGGGCGAGGAAGGAGTCCTACGCGACGATCCTGGCCGCCTTCTGGCACCGCCAGCGCTACGGGCTGCTCGACATCAGCGTCGGCCTGTCCCACACGATGACGACCTTCCGCTGGGACCTGTCGGCCACACGCCTGGTCATGACCGTCGAGGACCCGAACAGGGCGATGAGCGCCCTGGCCGGGACCTTCTACTACGAGAACTGCGACTCGGAGCTGCGGCTCAGCCTGGAGCAGGCGCGAAGGGTCCCCATCGAGCGCTACAAGGCGGTGCCGCTCAGCGACGAGCCCACGGTCGAGGAGGTCGAGGAGCTGTTCAGGCGCATCGAGCTACCGTTGCCGAAGACCTACACCGAGCACGACGTGGTGGACGTCGCCAGGAAGGCGCTGCGGGCGAAGGACCCCTACGGGTCATGAGCCACCAGGCGGTGCACGAGGAGATCCTGCGGGGCGAGGGCAGGCGGTGGGCGCTTCAGGCGCTGTCCGACCTCGGCGGGCTGCGAGCCGTACGGCATCCGCTGGGCTTCGTCTGCCTGCCGCTCGAACGCGACGGCGGCGAGGGCGTCTGCCTGCACCTGTGGTCGAAGGCGTTCCCGCACGCCGACGCCACCACCTCACAGATCCACTGCCACAGCTGGGACCTGGTCAGCCACGTCCTCTACGGCCAGGTGCGCAACGTGCACGTGGTCGTAGAGGACGCGGCCGCCGACGCCACGCACAGGGTGTTCGAGGTGGTCAGCGACGCCGGAGGCGACCGCATCGAGCCGACCCGGCGGACGGTGCGCCACCGCACCGGCCTGGAGGAGGTGTTCGGCGAGGGCGACACCTACACGCTGCCCGCCGACCGCTTCCACTCCAGCGTGGTCCCCGAGGACGGCGAGGCGGCCACGATCGCCCTGGGAAGGGGCCGGCCCGGCAGCCATGACCTGTCGCTGGGGCCGCTCGGCACGCCCGCCCACCACATCATCCGCGAGCGTCTCGACGCCGCTGAGACCGCGCGAGCGGCGAGACTGATAGCCGAGCACCTCATCTAGGGAGGACCCCGTGGACCTCGAGCACGCTCGGCAGGTGGCGGCGCAGGCCGCCGAAGCCGCTGGGAGACTCCTTCGTGAGGGCGGGCGGGGCGGCACGCCCGGCGCGCGGCCCAAGGGCGAGAACGGCGACGTGGTCACCGACCTCGACGTGGCCTCGGAGAAGCTGCTGCTCGAACGCATCCTGACCGCCTTCCCCGACCATTCGGTGATCGCCGAGGAGTCGGGCCTGGTGGGCGCGGCCGGCGGGGAGTGGACCTGGCTGATCGACCCGCTCGACGGCACCAACAACGTGGCCATCGGCCTGCCCGCCTACGTCGTCGGTCTCGCGTTGTGCCATCACGGGCGGCCCGTGCTCGGCGTCGTGCACGAGCCCGTCCCCGCGCACACCTGGTCGGCCGTCCTCGGGCGGGGAGCCCACGGCCCTTCGGGGGTGCGGCTGGCACCGCCGTACCGGCCGTGGCGGCACGGGCCGGTGGTGGCGTGGACGCAGGGCCACGGGGTCTCGCGAGCCGCGGCGCACCCGCTGAAGATGCGCCTGGACCTGGGCGCGCGGCGGGTGCTGCAGCTGTGGGCGCCGCTGCTGTCGTGGGTGATGCTGGCCAGGGGCGACATCGACGGTTTCGTGGGCTACTGCGCCGAGGCGGTGGACCTGCCCGCGGGGGCGCTGCTGGCCCATGAGGCGGGCATCGAGATCAGGGCGCTGGACGGCGGGCCGTTCCTCTGGGGCGTCGACGGGCCGCCCGAGGACCGCAGCTTCGTCGCCGGCCATCCTGAGGCGATCCCGGCCCTGCTGGAGCTGGTCGGCTCGGCCTGAGGCGATCCCGGCCCCGCCGGAGCCGGCCGGCTCAGCCTGACGTGAGCGTGAGGGCGGCGACGGAGGCGGCGATGCCCGCGACGGCCAGCCCTATGCCCGTGAGCACGAAGCGGCCCATCGGCACCCTCACCCCGTGCCTGGCGCACGACTCGAACCACAGCAGCGTGGCCAGCGACGCCCACGGCGTGACCACGGGGCCGACGTTGACGCCGACGAGCAGCGCGAGCGGATCGGTGACGACGCTCTCCAACGCCGTATAGGCGGGCAGGTTGTTGATCGCGTTGGCCAGGCCCGCTCCCACGAAGGCCACACGGTAGGGGTCCTGGGCCTCGCCCAGCAGCCACGACATGACCGCCGACAGCCCGTGGGCGCTCAGCGTCGGCACGACGAGGAACAGCCCGGTGACGAAGATCAGCAACTGCCACGGGACCAGGCTCCAGGCGAGCTTCTCCCTGTCCCGCACGAAGAAGGCCACCACCACGATGGCCGCGGACACCGGCGCCGCGACCGAGACCGGCACCTCCAGCAGCAGCGCGCCGATGAACAGCGCGCACGCCGCGGACGCCGCCCAGAACAGCACCCTGTCGGCGGCCGGCTCCAGCCGGGGAGGGGTGTAGCGCTCGTGGCCCCGCCAGTAGAACACCCACAGGAACACCATCGTCACCGCGATCGCGGCGAGCTGGGCCGTCCACATGTGGCCCGCGAACTCCCTGGTGGACAGGTTGATCTTCTCCATGCCCAGCAGGTTGGTCAGGTTGGAGACGGGAAGCAGCAGGCTCGCGGTGTTGGCCAGCCAGATCGTCGACATGGCCAGCGGGAGCGCGGCCACGCCCGCGCGCGGGGCGAGGGCGAGCATGACGGGTGTCAGAAGGACGGCCGTGGTGTCGAGGTTCAGGAAGATCGTCACCAGGGAGGCGAAGGCCACGCACAGCAGGAAGAGCGCGAGGTTGCTCCCTCGGGCCACCACCGCCATCCTGGCCGCCAGGACGTCGAAGACCTGGGCCTCCTTGGTCAACTCCGCCAGCACGATGACCCCCACCAGGAAGATCATCAACGGCCAGATGCCGTCGAGCTCCTCCACCGCCCGTTCGAGTGGAAGAAGCCCGCTCGCCACGAACGCCAGTCCGAGGGCGAGCAGCCCGATCCTGATCCAGTCCAGGACGCCCAGTCGGCTCAGCACGGCTCGATCTTCGCACATGGGCAGAAGTCAGCGAACTGATCGTCTTGCGTGCCGTTCCCCTCCACATCCGCGACGCCACCGGGGATACTGGCGCAATGGCGCGTGACGGCAGGCCCACCGACATCTTCGTCAGCTATTCCCCCGCCGACACGGCCTGGGCCACCTGGATCGCGTGGGAACTCGAAGCGGCCGGATACCGGACGATGATCCAGGCCTGGGACTTCGTGCCGGGCACGAACTTCATCGACTTCATGGACAGGGGAGTCAGCGAGGCGCAGGTCGTCGTGGCCGTGCTGTCGCGCAACTACCTCACCTCCCGCTACGGCCGCATGGAGTGGCAGGCCGCGCTGCGGGCCGCGCCCGACAACCCGTCCAGCAGGCTGATCACCGTCCGCCTCGAGGACGTGCCGCTCGAAGGGCTGCTGTCCACGATCACCTGGGTCGACCTGGTCGGCGTCACCGACCCGGCCAAGGCGCGCGGCCTGCTGCTCAACCGCATCGCCGAGGCGGTCGCCGGGCGCGCCAAGCCTCACCGGCCGCCCGCCTTCCCGCACGACGGGGCCGAGCCCGCGCGCGAGAACGAGCCCCCGCGGGAGGACGAGCCGGCGCGCGAGCGGATCGGCAGGGTCAGGCGCACACCCCGTTCTGCGCCCTCCTTCCCGCTCGGCCAGGCGGAGGAGCGCACCCGCGACACGCTCAGCGTGTTACACCTGGGCGGCACCAGGTTCGGGCGGGCGCTGCCCGACCCCGGCGAGCCGTTCACGCCGGAGGACCTGCAGGCCCGCATCTGGGCGGACCTGACCAGGATGCAGGACAAGGGGATGCCGAAGCCCGACCTGATGGTGGTCACCGGCGACCTGACCGAGTCGGGCACGCTCACCCAGTTCGGCCACGCCACCCAGTTCCTGACCAGCCTGCGCGTGCTGCTCGGCCTCGAGCCGCGCCGGCTGATCGTGGTCCCGGGCCCGCGCGACGTGACCAAGGCCGCCGCCAAGGCGTACTTCGCCACCTGCGAGGCCGACGACGTGCGGCCGCAGCCGCCGTACTGGCCGAAGTGGCGCCACTACGCCGGCATGTTCGGCGAGCTGCACCATGAGGGGCCGGTGTTCGACGGCGGGCAGCCGTGGACCCTGTTCGAGGTGCCGGAGCTGCGGCTGGCCGTGGCGGGACTCAACTCGACGATGGCGATGAGCCACCTGGAGAAGGACGCCTACGGGCTGGTCGGCGAGGCGCAGGCGGCCTGGTTCGCCGAGCGGCTGCGCGAGTACGAGGAACGCTCGTGGCTGCGTCTGGGCGCCATCGGCCACGCCCCGAGCGGGCTGCGCGACATCACCACGATGGAGCGTCTGATCGGGCACCGGCTGAACCTGCTCTTCCACGGGCCTGGCCCCACCGCCGAGGGCACCGTGGGCGCGCCGAGACGGCACCAGGTCGTCGAGCTCACTCCCACCGGCATCCGCGTCTGGACCCCCGACGCGGAGCCCGAGCGCACCCCGTACCGGTGGAAGGCCGCCCAGTCGACGTTCACCGGCGAGACGGCGCCCGCGCCCACCAGGGCCCCCGAGGTCGCCGAGCGCGACCCGAGCCCCATCGCGCTGCTGCTCGACCGCGTCGCCGAGGTCTGCGAGGCCAGGCACGAGCGCATCAAGATCCGCAGGTTCGACACCTACCTGGTGATGACCTACCCGGAGGACGGCTTCGTCCGCCAGGTGATGATCGCCGCCCACGTCGGCGAACTGACCTCCGAACACACCGACTCCCTCGTACGGCAGGCGCACGCCACCACCCTCGGCCTCGAACTCGTCTACCAGGGGCCGCCCCCGGCCAGGGCGCTGCGCGAGGAGCTGATGCGCAGGGGCGTGCGGGTGCGCAGCTTCACCGAGTTCCAGGGCCTGCTAGACCTGTCGGAGTACGTCGCCGAGCAGTCGGCGAGGCTGCGCGCCGACCGCCGCTACCCTCCGGCGCTGTACGTCCCCCAGCGCTACCGCGAGCTGGACCGGCCGGCGCCCGAGACCAGGGACGGGCTCACCGACGAGCTGATGCGGCTGCTGTCGGCCGACCACGGCAGGTTCCTGCTGCTGCTGGGCGACTTCGGCCACGGCAAGACCTTCGCGCTGCGGGAGCTGGCCAGGCGCATCCCCACCGAGCTGCCGCACCTGACGCCGATCCTCATCGAGCTGCGCGCCCTGGACAAGGCGCACTCCGTCGACGGGCTCGTCGCCGCGCACCTGGCCAACCACGGCGAGGAGCTCATCGACCTCAAGGCGTTCCACTACCTGCTGCGGCAGGGCAGGATCGTGCTGCTGTTCGACGGGTTCGACGAGCTGGTCACCCGCGTCACCTACGACAGGGCCGCCGATCACCTGACCACCCTGCTGGCCGCGGCCGAGGACAAGGCGAAGATCGTCGTGGCCAGCCGTACCCAGCACTTCAAGTCCCACGGGCAGGTGCTGACCACGCTCGGCGAGATGGTCGGGGTACTGCCGCAGCGGCGGGTCTTCAGCGTGGAGGACTTCACCCACGGGCAGATCCGCTCCTACCTGGCCAACCGCTTCGTCGACGGCGACGAGGCCGAGTCCCGCATGTCGCTGCTCGAAGGCATCAAGGACCTGCTGGACCTCGGGCGCAACCCCAGGATGCTGAGCTTCATCGCCGACCTCGACGCCGAGCGGCTGCGCACGGTCGCCACCGCCCGGCACACGATCAGCCCCGCCCTGCTGTACGACGAGATCCTCAGCGCGTGGCTGGCCTTCGAGGAACGCCGCACCAGCGTGCCCGGCGCGCCCGCGACGCTGACCACCGAGGAACTGCGCCGGGCGGTCACCGCGCTGGCGCTGCGGCTCTGGGACACCGGAGAGTCCTTCCTCGGCCTGGCCGAGCTGACCGAGATCGCCGAGACGCTCACCGACCTGGCCGACGGCCAGCTGACCGGCGTGCAGACCGCCCACGCGGTGGGGACCGGCAGCCTGATGGTCCGCACCGACGAGGGAATGTTCGGCTTCATCCACGCCTCGGTGATGGAGTGGCTGATCGCCAGGCAGATCGCGGCCTCGCTGCCCGACTCGGCACTGCTGTCCAGGCGGCCGCTGTCGGCCCTGATGGTGGAGTTCCTGTGCGACCTGGCCGACACCAGGGCCGCGCAGGGCTGGGTGGCGGCGGTGCTGTCCGATCCCGGCACCGAGGACGTGGTCAGGGCCAACGCGGTCAAGATCCTGGCGAGGCTGCGCACGCCCGCCAAGGCCGACCTGCGCGGCGCGAACCTGCAGGGCGAGGACCTGTCGGGACGCGACCTGCACGAGGCCGACCTCACCGGCGCGCGGCTCGACGGGGCCACGCTCGCCGGGACCGACCTGTCCAGGGCGATCCTGCGTGACGCGAGCCTGCGGGGGGCGCGGCTCGACGGGGCCACGTTGGCCGGCGCCGACCTGCGGGGTGCCGACCTGTCGGGAGCGCGGCTGTACGGCGCCGACCTGAGCGACACGGCCGTCGAGGGCAGCCGCTGGCACCGGGCCGCCCTGATCAACGTCAAGGGGACGCTGCCCGCCCTGCGCGGCGCGGCGACCGTCCCTGGCGACCCTGTCGAGGTGGAGCTGGCGCCTGCGGCGATCGGCGTGCCGTACGGGTACCACTTCCAGACCAGCCGCCTGCCCGAGCCGATCGCCTACAGCCCGTCGGGCGCGCTGCTGGCGGTCGGCAACGAGGACGGCGGTGTACTGCTGCTCGCGGGCGGCCTGCCGGTGCGCACGCTGCAGGGGCACAGCGGCCGGGTCTACGCGGTCGCCTTCAGCGGCGACCTGCTCGCGTCGGGGGCCAGCGACGGCACGGTCGTGTTGTGGGACCCGCTCACGGGCGAGCGGCTGCACACGCTGCGCGGCCACGCCGACGGGGTGTGGCCGGTGCGCTTCAGCCCCGCGGGCGACCTGATCGCGGCCGGCGGAGGCGACGGCGACGTGCGCATCTGGTCCACCGCGACCGGCGAGCTCCTGCACCGCATGACCGGGCACACCGCTCCCATCTTCACCGCCGCCTTCACCTCGTGGGGGCTCGTCACAGGCGACGCGGCGGGCACCGTACGCGTCTGGGACCCCCTCTCCGGCCGGCTCATCCGCACGCTCTTCTCCGGGCAGGGCTCCGTCTACCGCGCCGCCTTCTCCGGCGATCTGCTCGCCACCGGCCACGAGGACGGCACGGTACGCGTCTGGAAGGACGGCGAGCTCCTGCACACGCTGTCCGGGCACACCGGGCGGGTCTACTGCGTCACTTTCTCCCCTGCCGGCGACCTGCTGGCCACCGGCGACGTCGAGGGCGCGGTCCTGCTGTGGGAGCCGCGCTCCGGCGAGTCTCGCGGACCGCACACCACCCACAGGGCCGCCGTCTACCAGGTGACCTTCTCCCCTTCGGGCGAGCTGCTGGCCACCGGCGACTCCGACGGCACGGTCCGCGTGCAGGAGGTCGGAGGGGCCGCGAAGACCGAGCTGTCAGGCCACCGCAGCTCGGTGTGGCCCTTCTCCTTCCGCCCTGACGGCGCGCAGCTGGCCACCAGCAGCAACGACGGCACCACCCGCCTGTGGGACCCGATCACCGGGCAGTGCACGCGCGTCCTGCGCGGCCACGGCCGCCGCATCTCCTCCGTCGCCTTCAGCACCGACGGCTCGATGCTGGCCACCAGCGGCAACGACGGCGCGGTCAGGATCTGGGAGCCGCGCACCTGCCGCCGCCTGCGAGAGTTCACCGGCGCCGCCGACCGTCTGATCTCCGCCGTCTTCTCCCCCACCGGACCGGTCCTGGCCACCGCCAGCAACGACGGCGGCGTCCACTTCTGGAACGCGCTCACCGGCGAGCACGAGCGGGAACTGCACGTCGAGACCGACCACGTGTGGGCGGAGGCGTTCAGCCCCGACGGCTGGCACCTGGCCACCGCCAACGACGACGACAGCGTCAGGATCTGGTACCGCCCGACCGCCCGGCTGGTCAGCAACCTGGCCGACCACAAGGGCAGGGTGCGTTCGATCGGCTTCAGCCCTGACGGCGTCTTCGTCGCCACCGGCTGCGACGACAAGCTGATCCGCGTCTGGCACGCCCAGTCCGGCGGCAGGGTCGCGACCCTGGAAGGGCACACCGACCGCGTCTACTCGGTCTCCTTCGATCCCTCCGGCCGGTTGCTGGCCAGCGCGAGCAACGACGGCAGAGCGATGATCTGGGAGCTGCGCCCGGGCAAGCCGTGGAACCCGCGGCTGGTGCACACGCTGAGCGGGCACGCCGGACGGCTGTGGAGCGCGGCCTTCTCCTCCACCGGCGACCTGCTGGCCACCGGCGGCGACGACCTGACGGTACGGGTGTGGGACGTCGCCACCGGGCGGCTGCTGCACACCCTTCGCGGCCACTCCCGCAGGGTGCTGTCCGTCGCGTTCTCCCCCGACGGCCTGCTGGCCAGCGCGGGCGACGACGGAGTGGTCATCCTCTGGCGGGACGGCGTACGACAGGCCACGCTCCTCGGCCTGCCCGAGGGATGGGCGGCGATGGCGCCCGACGGGCGCTACAAGTTCCAGGGCGAGGTGGCAGGACAGTTCTGGCACGTGATCGGAACGGCCAGGTTCGAGCTCGGCGAGCTCGATCCGCACCTGCCTGCCGTCCGCTCGGTCGCGATGGACGCCGAGTTCTGATCGTGGTCCGTCTCGTCTCACCGCCGCGCGGCCGACCAGCCCACGCGCCCGGAGCGGCCACGCCTTTCGGCGATCAGCCCACCCCGAGGAGGCCCGGCGCTGTTCGCGTCTCGACAGGGGCGAGGTGGTCGGGCGCCCTGCGCGTGACCTTCGCTCAGCCGCTGAGCCGCTCCCACACCTGCTCGACCCTGGCTTCCAGGTCGTCCAGCGAGCCCTCGTTAGGGATCACGATGTCGGCGACCGCCAGCCGCTCCTCCCGCGAGGCCTGGGCGGCGATGCGGGCTCGCGCGTCATGCTCGGACATGCCCCTGACCTTGGTGAGCCGCTCGACGCGGACCTCGTCTGAGGCGTCGACGACGATCACGACCTCATACATCGGGGCCAGCTTGTTCTCCGCCAGCAGCGGCACGTCGTAGACCACCACGGCGCCGTCGGGCGCGCTCTTCTGCAGCTCCGCGACGCGTTCGCCCACCAGCGGGTGGACGATCCCGTTGAGCGTGGCCAGCTTCTCGGAGTCGGCGAACACGATCGAGCCGAGCCGCTCCCTGTCGAGCGAGCCGTCCTCGCGCAGGATCTCCTCGCCGAACGCCGCCACCACCCTGGCCAGCCCCTCCGTGCCGGGCTCGACCACCTCTCTGGCGATCTTGTCAGCATCGATCACGACCGCGCCGCGCTCCGCCAGTCGCTTGGAGACCTCGCTCTTCCCCGACCCGATCCCGCCGGTCAGACCCACTTTCAGCACACGCAGAGCCTATCCGTCCAGGAGATCTCTGACGTCAACCTCTCCGCATATGCACCAGAGTGAGATGATCGTCCATTCGCTCCCGACTCGTTTCCTTGTACCCCATGCGACGGTAGAGGCGCAGATTGCCCTCCGACAGGTGGCCGGTGAACAGGTCGAACGCCGTCGCCTCGGCCACCTGCTCGTGCAGGGCCTCAAGCAGCGCGGTCCCGATGCCGCTCCCCTGCGCGTCGGGCGCCACCACCAGCCGCCCGACCAGGCAGGTGGTGCCCGCCGGCTGGCCCCTGACCGCGCCGACGATCCGTCCGCCCACGATGGCCTTGAGCACGACAGCCGACTCGATCGCCTTGCGCACCTGCTCAACCGACTCCACCAGCGGCGGGATGAACGGGTCACCGTACAGCTGGGCCTCGGTGACGTAGGCCGCCCGCTGCACCGTCAGGATCTCTCCCGCGTCCTGTGCCACCGCCCGCGCGATCATCCCCTCACCTTAGCGGCCCCCTCCCTCCCGGGTACGGCAAGCGCCCCCGCCGCCTTGCCGGCGGCCGCCCGTCAACCCCCTCTCCAGACCTCAGGGCAGCTCGGCACAGCTCAGGCGCGACACAGCACAGCTCGAGCAGCGCCCTGACACGGACACGGGGCACGGGGCACGGGGCACGTGGCACGGAGCACGGGGGCACGGGGGCACGGGGGCACGGGACATGGGGCACGGGGCATGGGTCACGGGTCACGTCACGAACAGGCTCGGCACGCCTCGGAGCAGCATGGGCGTCCCGGCACCCCAGGCACGGCCCAGCACGCCTCGGAGCAGCGCAGGCGCGTCCCGGCACCCCGGCGCGGGCCGTGCTGGAGCAGAAGAGGCTCAGCGCGGCTCGGAGCGGCCCGGGCGTCCCAGCACCCCAGGCGCGGCCCAGCACGCCTCGGAGCAGCGCAGGCGCGTCCCGGCACCCCGGCGCGGGCCCTGCTGGAACAGAAGAGGCTCAGCACGGCTCGGAGGCGGCGGCTCGGCGTGGTTGGGGGCGGTATGAGACACGGTTCGAGGACGACGGGCGCAGCACGAGGCGGCGCGGGACGCGGGGCGAGGCGGTGCGGGACTGGGGCGAGGCGCGCGGCTCGGCGTGCGAGGCGAGACAAGGCGAGGCGGGAGGCCAGGCAAGGCGAGGCGGGAGGCGGGACAAGGCGAGGCGGGACAAGGCGACGCGGGGCGGGATGGTGCCGGACGGGACGGGCCGGGTGGGACGCGACGGGGCGGCGAGGTGCGAGGCCGAAGGGTGCGAGGCCGAAGGGTGCGAGGCCGAAGGGTGTAGGGCTGGGGGTGCGAGGCCGAAGGGTGTAGGGCTGGGGGTGCGGGAGCGCAGGTCAGGGAGCGAGTCGTCGGGGGACGGTCCATCGGTGGGGGCAGGGTTCGATAAGTTGGTCTAATGTCTTTTGCCCGCGCAGCAGCCCGACCGAGCGAATCCTCCGCTTTGTCGCGGCTCGCGTGGCTGGACGCGCTCCGCGGCATCGGTGCCGTCGCCGTGCTGGCGGAGCACCTGCTGCCATGGGTGGTCCCGTCCCTGCGGCCGTACTGGTTCAACCTCGGCATGTACGGCGTGCTGGTGTTCTTCCTCGTCAGCGGCTACATCATCCCGACCTCGCTGGAACGCCGCGGCGACGTGGGCGGCTTCTGGGTGGGCAGGCTCTGCCGCCTCTACCCCCTCTACCTCACGGTGGTCGCCCTGGTCCTGGCCACGTCGTGGTGGATCCCGATCCGTGAGGCCGTCCCGAGGGAGTCGTCCTCGGTCGCCGCCCACGCCACGATGCTCCAGGACGCCCTGGGCACCGGCGCCACGGTCGACACCATGTGGACCCTCGCCTACGAGATGGTGTTCTACCTGCTCGTCACCACCCTGTTCGTCGCGGGCGCGCACCGCCGCAGCGGCCCGACCTCGATCGGGTTCGGCGCGGCGGCCGTCGTCAGCGGTCTGTTCATGGCGGCCGCGCCGATCGCGCCGGGTCCCTGGCCTTCTTGGCTGGCGTTCACGGTCTTCTTCGGCGGCGTCGCCTGCCTGATCAGCGGCAGGTTCGTGAAGGCCGCCGCGTACGTCATGGGCGCGGGCGCCCTGGCCCTGCTGATCCTGACCAGCAGGGTGCCGTGGTTCGGGCTCGCCATCCTCGCCGTCATGTTCGCCGGCACGGCCATCCAGCGCTGGGAGCGAGGCGAGGGCGTGCTCTGGCCGGTCGCCGTCACCGCCGCGCTCGTCGCGGTGGCTCCCGCCTGGGCGATCCAGGCGGGCTGGTGGTGGGTACGGCCCGGCGTGTGGATCACCACGATCGCGCTGGCGGCCGTGACCTTCGCGGGCGCGATGGCGCTGCGGCGGCGCGCGACGTTCCGCCTCCTGGCCTGGCTCGGAATGATCAGCTACTCGCTCTACCTGCTACATCATCCGCTGCTGAAGGCCTTCATCACGGTGACGGGCGACCTGCGCTGGGTGCCGCTACCGGTGCAGGTGTCGATGGCGGGACTGTTCCTGGTGCTCACGGTGGGGGCGAGCTGGTTGACCTATCGCTTCGTCGAACTCCCGATGCAGCGCCTCGGCCGCCGCCTCACCGCCCGCCGCGCCTGATCCAGGACACCGACACAGGCCACCACGCCGTCCCTGACCACCCGGCCTCCATCTCCATCGAGCTCGGGTGCCGATCTCCCCGCAGCTACGACTACGGCCCGATACGGCCGCCTCCCGCGTCCGGCGGCTCAGCTCCCCCACGCCAAGCCTTCGGGCCGATCCCCCGCGTCACCCAGGGGACCCTGCCGCCACACAGCATGGGTGCCGTGCAGCATGGGTGCCGTGCATCCTGCTGCCGCGCCCAAGAGTTCGCCGAACTCGCCCCGGAGGAGCGTTCGAGCCCAGAGCGGAGGGCCACGGGTCCGTTGGAGTGGCCCGGCCGCGCGCGCTCGGGGAAGCGTGCCCGTTGGGGTGGCCCAGTCACGCGCTCGGGAAGGCGTGCCCCTTGGGGCGGCCCGACCATGCGCGCTCAGGGAAGCGGGTCCGTTGGGGTGGCCCGGTCACGCGCTCGGGAAGGCGTGTCCCTGGACAGGCCCCGGCCACGTGCCAGGGGTGGCGCGTGACCCCTGCTTGCCGTACAGGCCATGAGACAGACACGGAGCGAACGCGGAGAAGCCCCGCACGGACGGATGTCCGTGCGGGGCTTCTCCGACTAGCTCAGCCCGAGAGGAGCGTCAGCTCTGCCCACCGGCGAGCTTCTCGCGCAGGGCCGCGAGGGCCTCGTCCGAAGCGAGCGCGCCGGCGGCCGGAGCCGAGGACGAGCTGCTGCTGGACGGAGCCTGGGTCTCGCCGCTGTAGGTCGAGGGGACTTCGCCCGCCTCGGCCTCGGCCTTGCGGGCGTCCTCGATCTGCTTCTTGTGGGCCTCGAAGCGGGTCTGCGCCTCGGCGTACTGGCGCTCCCACTCCTCACGCTGCCTGTCGAAGCCCTCGAGCCACTCCCCGGTCTCCGGGTCGAAGCCCTCGGGGTAGATGTAGTTGCCCTGGTCGTCGTAGGTGGCCGCCATGCCGTACAGCGTCGGGTCGAACTCGACCTCGGCGCCGACGCCCTCGTTGGCCTGCTTCAGCGAGAGGCTGATCCGGCGACGGTCGAGGTCGATGTCGATGATCTTCACGAAGATCTCGTCGCCGACCTGGACGACCTGCTCGGGGATCTCCACGTGGCGCTCGGCCAGCTCGGAGATGTGGACCAGGCCCTCGATGCCCTCCTCGACCCGGACGAACGCGCCGAACGGCACCAGCTTGGTGACGCGGCCCGGCACGACCTGGCCGATCTGGTGGGTGCGGGCGAACTGCTGCCACGGGTCTTCCTGCGTCGCCTTGAGCGAGAGGGAGACGCGCTCGCGCTCCATGTCGACGTCGAGAACCTCGACGGTGACCTCCTGGCCGACCTCGACAACCTCGGAGGGGTGGTCGATGTGCTTCCAGGAGAGCTCGGAGACGTGAACCAGACCGTCGACGCCGCCGAGGTCCACGAACGCACCGAAGTTAACGATCGAGGACACGACGCCCTTGCGGACCTGGCCCTTCTGGAGGGTGTTGAGGAAGGTCTGGCGGACCTCGGACTGCGTCTGCTCAAGCCAGGCGCGGCGGGACAGGACCACGTTGTTGCGGTTCTTGTCCAGCTCGATGATCTTGGCTTCGAGCTCGCGGCCGACGTAGGGCTGCAGGTCGCGAACACGGCGCATCTCGACCAGGGACGCCGGCAGGAAGCCACGGAGGCCGATGTCGAGGATGAGACCACCCTTGACGACCTCGATGACGGTGCCGGTGACGATGCCGTCCTCGTCCTTGATCTTCTCGATCGTGCCCCAGGCGCGCTCGTACTGCGCGCGCTTCTTGGACAGGATCAGGCGACCCTCCTTGTCCTCCTTCTGGAGAACCAGGGCCTCGACGTGCTCGCCGACCTCGACAACCTCAGCCGGGTCGACATCGTGCTTGATCGAGAGCTCACGCGAGGGAATGACACCCTCGGTCTTGTAACCGATGTCGAGCAAGACCTCGTCTCGATCGACCTTGACGACGGTGCCCTCGACGATGTCGCCGTCGTTGAAGTACTTGATGGTCTCGTCGATCGCGGCGAGGAAGGCCTCTTCGGAACCGATGTCGTTGACCGCTACCTGCGGGGTGCTCGAGGTGGCCTCGGTGCTGCTCGTCATGTGTGGAATTGCTCCGAACGCGGACAGATGTCGATGTGGCGGATGCGCAGCAGGCTCTCTTCCGCATCAAGCCGAGGATGACGTCATCGACGAGACCGAGCGCGAGCCCGCTCCGTCTGAGGCGCGCGCGAGCCCACAGCGCAGCGATCAGCATATGAGACCTGGCGGGCGGGGTCAATCCGAGGACACGGGAGTGCAAGGCGCGCAAAGCCGCGTGGGGCCGCCTAGTAGGCGTTGAGCTGGGCTCTCCGCTTGACAGCGATATTACCCTCAGTTTTCCGTGGGATGGAGATCCGCTGCGGGTCTCCATCGGAGACAAAGCGCTCGCCAGGGTGTTTGTTCAGCCATTCCAACCAGTACTGTGAGCACCACTTTCGGCACTCGCCCCGCTTGCCGTTGCTCTGGATCCGCTGGATCGCGCCCGCATCGAAATTTTTCGCGTATGGCGAAAACGAGGGTTCGGCGCCCGCGAGGAAGACGCCCTCGACATCGTAGTCCGTGCCGTCCCATGATCCGGCCTTGGCGATCTTCTTGGGGTGCGGCATCGAGCCGAACGGCAGGGCGAGCGTGTCCGAGGCCGGCGCGCCGAGCTTCTTCAGCAGCCGTTCCAGCCTGACGATCTGCTCCTTGACCTTCTTCTTCGGCAGCACGGCCAGGTTGGGATGGGACCAGGTGTGGTTGGCCACCTCGAAGCCGCGCTCCGTCAGCCACCGCACGGCCGCGGCCTGGTCCTCCTGGCGCCGCAGGCCGAAGGGGTAGTGGTTGATCCAGAAGGTGGCCACGGGCCTGAAGCCCGGGTACTTCCTGGCCACGTCGTAGATGATCCCGACGGCGGTGTCCTTCTTGGGCATGCCGCCGCCGTCGAGCGCGAAGTGGCTGGCGTGGCCGTCGTCGAAGGTGAGGACCACAGGGAACTTGCCTGCGGGCACCCTGATGTCTCCGGTCACGAACTCCTTGGCGGTGATCGGGACGTAACCCTGCCTGGCCAGCTTCTCCAGCTCCTGGCGGACCTGCGATGGCGTGCGGTCGATCGAGGCGAACCGCTTCTTCATGATCCGGTGGTACATGAGCACAGGGACCAGGCCGAGCTCGTTCGCCTTCACCTGCTTGGCGAACTCGGGGGTCGCGTTGACCGCGGGCGGCAGGTCGGAGCTCGGCAGATCCGGTTTCGCCGCGGGCGTGGCCTGGGGGTCCTGCGACGGCTTCGCCGTGCCGACCGCCGCGGTGCGCCCCACGGTGGGTTCGCCCGCGGTCGGCAGCAGCAGAAGAGCCGCGATCGCGATCGTGATGACCACGGCGTTGGCCACCCCAAGGATCCGCGTGAGCAACGCTGAATTCCGCACTGAACTCCCGTGCCGATCGGGGGCAGACCAATCACCTCAGCCTAGACCAGAACGGCACAGAGGCTCTCATGATCGACCCGCCGGGCCGTGTGCCTCACCGTCCAGGCGCGCGCCCCAGAAGGGGCACGCGTCACCCGCCCCTGGCCCCGTGGGCCAGGAGCGGCGTGATGGACGGACGACGGCCCCCTGCCCACGGTGGCCTGTCCCAGGCGTGCCGTACGGGGTCCCAGGCGTGCCGTACGGAGTGGAGGGAGCGGGTCAGTGACCCGCGTCCTCCCACGTGCGGCCGACGCCCACGGAGACGTCCAGAGGGACGCGCAGGCTGTAGGCGGAGTTCATCTGGTCGGTGACGACCTGCCGGAGCGTCTCCAGCTCGCCCGGGGCCACCTCGAACACCAGCTCGTCGTGCACCTGCAGCAGCATCCTTGAGGCGAGCCTCTCCTCGCGCAGCGCCTGGCTCACGTTGAGCATCGCGACCTTGATGATGTCGGCCGCCGAGCCCTGGATCGGCGCGTTGAGCGCCATCCGCTCGGCCATCTCGCGCCGCTGCCTGTTGTCACTGGTCAGGTCGGGCAGGTAGCGGCGCCGGCCCATGATGGTCTCGGTGTAGCCGTCCTTGCGGGCCTGGGTGACGATCTCGTGCAGGAAGTCGCGGACGCCGCCGAACTCCTCGAAGTACTCCTCCTTGAGCGCCCTGGCCTCGGCGACGGGGATGTTCAGCTGCCCCGACAACCCGAAGTCCGACAGCCCGTAGGCCAGGCCGTAGTTCATCGCCTTGATCCGGGCGCGCAGCTCGCCGTCGACCTGCTCGGGCGGCAGGTCGAAGACGCGGGCGGCGGTCGCCTGGTGGAAGTCGTGACCGGACTCGAAGGCGGCGATCAGCGACTCGTCGCCCGACAGGTGCGCCATGATGCGCAGCTCGATCTGGCTGTAGTCGGCGGTCAGCAGCGTCTCGTAGCCCTCCCCGACGACGAAGCCCTGCCTGATGCGCCGGCCCTCGGAGGTGCGGATCGGGATGTTCTGCAGGTTGGGCTTCTCGCTCGACAGACGCCCCGTGGCCGCGACGATCTGGTTGAACGTCGTGTGGATGCGCCCGTCGTCGGTGATCTCCTTGATCAGCCCCTCGACCGTGGTGCGCAGCTTCTGCTGGTCGCGGTGGCGCAACATGATGATCGGCAGTTCGTGGTCGGTCTGCGTGGCCAGCCAGGTGAGCGCGTCGGCGTCGGTGGTGTAGCCGGTCTTGGTCTTCTTGGTCTTGGGCAGGTTGAGCCTGACGAAGAAGATCTCCTGCAGCTGCTTGGGCGAGCCCAGGTTGAACGGCTCGCCGACCACGCGGTGCGCCTCCTCGACGGCCTGCTTGACCGCGCCGCCGAACTCCGACTCCAGGCCCGCGAGATATGCGCGGTCGGCGCCGATGCCGGCCCGCTCCATCTCGGCCAGCACGCTCAGCAGGGGCAGCTCGACGTCCTCCAGCAGCTGGGTGCCGCCGCGCCCGGCCAGGAAGGACTCCAGCGAGTCGGCCAGCTCACGCACCGCGTGAGCGCGCAGCGCCAGATCCTTGGCAGGCGCGTCGTCGTCGTCGCCGAACAGCGCGGCCTGGCCGCCGGAGTCCTCCTCGACCTTGAGGTCGCGGTTGAGGTAGCGGCGGGCGAGGTCCTCCAGGGCGAAGGTGCGCTGACCCGGCATCGCCAGGTAGGCGGCCAGCGCGGTGTCGCACGCCAGGCCTCTCAGCTCCATCCCCTGCGCCCACAGGGCCAGCATGGGGCCCTTGGCGTCGTGGACGGCCTTCGGCCTCGCCTCGTCGGCCAGCCACGCCCTGAGGGCGCTCTCGTCGGCCTCCGTGAGCCTCGTGGGGTCGATGTGGGCGGCCGTGCCGTCGGGCGAGGCGACGGCGACGCCGTCGATACGGCCCGTGCCGCTGCCGTAGGCGCCCTTGAAGGCCAGCCCCGCGCGCCCCTCGGGCATCGCCGACAGCCATCCCGCGACCCTGTCGGGGCCGAGGATCACCGTCTCCACCTCGAAGCCCTGCTCGGGCTCGGCCTCACCGGTGCCGAGCACCTTGAAGACGCGCTCGCGCAGTTCGCCGCGGATCTGCAGCGAGTCGAACAGCTTGTTGATCTCCTCGCGCTCCCACACACCCTGCTTCAGCTCAGCCAGGTCGGCCTCGACGGGCACGTCGCGCAGCAGCTCGGTCAGCCTGCGGTTCATCAGGACCTGGGCGACGTGCTCGCGCAACTTGTCGCCGACCTTGCCCTTGACCTCGTCGACCCGGTCGACCAGGGCGGTCAGCGAGCCGAACTCGCGCACCCACTTGGCCGCGGTCTTCTCCCCCACCCCTGGGATGCTCAGCAGGTTGTCGCTGGGGTCGCCGCGCAGCGCGGCGAAGTCAGGGTACTGCTGCGGCGTCAGGTCGTACTTCTCCACGACCGCCTCGGGGGTGAAGCGCGTCATGTCGCTGATGCCGCGCCTGGTCATCAGCACCGTGATGTCCTGGCTGACCAGCTGGAGCGCGTCGCGGTCACCGGTGACGATCAGCACGCTCATGCCCTCGGCGGCGGCGCGGGTGGCCAGCGTGGCGATCAGGTCGTCGGCCTCGTAGCCCGCCAGTGACAGGCGCGGGATGCGCATGGTGTCGAGCAGCTCGAAGATCAGCTGCATCTGCCCGCGGAAGTCTTCGGGCGTCTCGCTGCGGTTGGCCTTGTACTCGGCGTACTCGACGTGCCTGAAGGTCGGCTCCGACCTGTCGAAGCACACCGCCACGTTGGTCGGCTGCTCATCGCGCAGGATGTTCGTCAGCATCGAGGTGAACCCGTAGACCGCCTCGGTGTGCTGACCGTCGGAGGTCATCAGGTTGGCGTCCTTCAGGGCGTAGAACGCCCGATAGGCAAGGGAATGCCCATCCAGGAGCAACAGGCAAGGACGGGTGGGGGTCACTTCACTCTTCGGCACACTGGCAGCCTAGTCTCCATGTGCGACAGAAAACGTGAGCTCTAGGTACAGGAGGCCTCCCCTTGACGTTCGACGTAGCCGTGGTGAACGAGCTGAACAAGGGCACCCTCGGCGAGCGGATGGGCATCGAGTTCGTCGAGGCCAGCGCCGAGCGCGTGGTGGCGAGGATGCCGGTGAAGGGCAACACCCAGCCGTACGGCCTGCTGCACGGCGGCGCCTCGGTCGTGCTCGCCGAGTCGATCGGCTCGATCGGCGCGGCCATCCACGCCGGATCCGAGCGCATCGCGGTCGGGATCGAGATCAACGCCACCCACCACAGGTCGGCCACCGAGGGCTACGTGACGGGCGTGGGGACCATGCTGCACGGCGGCAGGTCGCTGGCCAGCTACGAAGTCGTGATCAGCGACGAGCAGGGCCGCAGGGTGTGCACCTCGCGCATCACGTGCATGCTGCGGGACGCCTGAGTAACACGCGCGAGTTGTGCGCACCCTTTGCGCGGCCGCCCCAGTGGTCGCTACGGTTGTGCCGACAGAGCCGCGGGGAGGCCGAGTAGAAAACGTGTGGGGCCGGGGAAGCCCTACATGGTCCCAAAGGCCCCCCCGGTTCCTCTGTACGGCTAGAGCACCTTCGACAGGAACAGCTTCGTCCGCTCGTGCTGCGGGTTGGACAGCACCTCGCGCGGCGCGCCCTTCTCCACCACGAGCCCGTCGTCCATGAACACCAGCGAGTCGCCGACCTCGCGGGCGAAACCCATCTCGTGGGTGACCACGACCATGGTCATGCCGTCCCTGGCCAGGCCCTTCATGACGTCGAGGACCTCGCCGACCAGCTCGGGGTCCAGCGCGGAGGTCGGCTCGTCGAAGAGCATGAGCTTCGGCTGCATGGCCAGCGCCCTGGCGATCGCGACGCGCTGCTGCTGACCTCCCGACAGCTGGGCCGGGTAGTTGCCCATCTTCCCGCCGAGCCCCACCCGCTCGAGAAGCTCGGCGGCCCTGGCCCGCACCATGGCGCCCGATTCGCGCTTGACCCGCTGGGGCGCCTCCATGACGTTCTCCAGCGCGGTCATGTGCGGGAAGAGGTTGAAGCGCTGGAACACCATGCCGATGTCCTTGCGCTGCGCCGCGACCTCCCTCTCCTTGAGCTCGTGCAGCTTGCCGCCGTGCTCGCGGTAGCCGATCAGCTTGCCGTCCACCCACAGGCGGCCGGCGTTGATCTTCTCGAGGTGGTTGATGCAGCGCAGGAACGTGGACTTGCCCGACCCGGACGGGCCGATGACGCACATCACCTCGCCGTTGCGGACCTCGAGGTCGATGCCCTTGAGCACATCGACGTGACCGAAGCTCTTGCAGACCTGCTCGGCCCTGACCATCACGTCGTTCATGCCGCCCCGCCTACGTTCCTGACCCGGCCGCCGCCGGGGAGTGACCCCTTCGCGAAGTATCGCTCCAGGTAGTACTGCCCCACCATCATGATCGAGGACAGGATCAGGTACCAGATGCAGGCCATGATCAGCATCGGGATGACCTGGTAGGTCGTGGCGTAGATCGTCTGCGCCGTGAAGGTCAGCTCCAGGTACGGGATGGCCACCACGAGCGAGGTGTTCTTCAGCATCGAGATCGCCTCGTTGCCCGTCGGCGGCACGATGACCCGCATGGCCTGAGGAAGCACGATCCGCCGCATCGTCTGCATGCGGGTCATGCCCAGCGCCTGGGAGGCCTCCTGCTGCCCCGGGTCGACCGACAGGATGCCGGCCCTGATGATCTCGGCCATGTAGGCCGCCTCGTTGAGGATCAGGCCGAGCGCCGCCATCACCGCCGCGCTGTAGAGCGCGTTGGTCGGCCACGTGGCGAACTCGGGGCCGAACGGGATGCCGATCCCGACCTGCGGGAAGAGCGCCCCGATGTTGCCCCAGATCAGCAGCTGCGTGTAAAGCGGGGTGCCGCGGAAGACCCACAGGTACAGCCAGGCCGCGCCGCGCATCAGCGGGTTGGCCGACAGACGCATGAGCGCGAGCACGATGCCCAGGCCGACACCACCGACCATGGCGGCGATGGTGAGCCAGATCGTGTTGCGCACGCCGTTCAGCACGGGCTCGGACAGGAAGTACTTCCACTGCTCGGGCCAGTTGTAGTTCGGATTGGTGATCAGGTTGTTGACCAGCATCGCGGCCAGCACCACGATGATCACCGCCGCGACCCACCGACCCGGGTGCCGGACGGGCACGGCTCTGATCACTTCAGGCCGCGCCCTCTCCGTCTCAGTCATGGGTTACCCCTGTGCCCCGTTGATCACCGGGTCAGTGATGGCGCCGTCGCCGACACCCCACTTGTCGAGGATCGACTTGTAGGTACCGTCCACCATGACCTCCTTCAGCCCCGCGAGCCACGCGTCCTTGAAGGTCCCCGAGTTCTTGCCGATGGCGAACCCGTAGGGCGCGGTGTCGTAGGCCTGACCGATGATCTCCAGCTTGTCGCCGGTCTGCTTGACCGCGTAGCCCACGATGGGCGAGTCGGCGAGCATGCCGTCGATCTTGCCGGACACCAGGTCGGCGTTGACCTCGGTCTGCTGCTTGCGCACGACCTGGTCGATGGCGGGCTTGCCCGCCTTGGTGCAGGCCTCGCTCTTCGCCTTGATGTCGTCGACCTGAACGGTGCCCTGCTGGACACCGATCTTCTTGCCGCAGGCGTCGTCGGGGTTGACGGCCTTCGGGTTGCCCTTCAGCGCCGCCCACGCGGTGCCGGCGGAGTAGTAGGTGACGAAGTCGACGACCTTCTCCCGCTCCTTGTTGTCCGTGAAGGAGGAGGAGCCCAGCTCGTACTTGCCCGACCCCAGCCCAGGGATGATCGTGTCGAAGCCGGCGTTCTGGAACTCGGCGGTCAGGCCGAGCTTGCCCGCGATGGCCTCGACGAGTTCGACGTCCCAGCCCACGATCTTCTGGGAGGCGGGGTCGACCGACTCGTTCGGCGGGTAGGAGGCGTCGACACCGACGATCAGCTTGCCGTCCGACTTGATCGCGTCGGGCACCATCGCCGCCAGCGTGTTCTGCGCGCTGGGCGCGGCCGAGGAGGCCCCTGTCGCCGCCGGGGCGGCAGGACTGGCGGCGGTCGTGCCGCCGCCACCACAGGCCGTGAGCGTCAGCGCGCCCGCGACGACGAACGTGCCTGCCGCGAGCGCGCGGCGGGAAAGAGTACCCATACTCACAACGGTCCCCTTCGGTTCCTGGTCTTGTCGCAGAGATGCTCCCGCAAGCTTGTCACCAGGCAGATCACCGCTCAGACACAATCGGACAACTTCCTACAAGCGTAAGTCTTTCGACATAAGCCGAATATCGGGTCAACATCTCTTGCGACCGACCTCTGTCACAAGGCACCGTCCTCCTCGTACCGTGGCGACGTGCGCCGACCCATCCTCATCGCCTGCGCCCTGCTGGCGCTGGCCTCCTGCAGCTCGGCCCCCGCACCGGCGAAACCACAGGCGAGGCCGACCTACGACCTGCCCGCCCGCCCTGTTCGCGTCAACGAGGTCCCGATCCACGCGGCGCCCGTCAACGACGGGGACGCGCGGTTCCAGGTGATCGGCCTGCAGACCGGCCAGGCCAGCCTCTCAGGCAGTCACGCCGAGTGGCCGGCCAAGGGGCAGTTCATCACAGTCCGTGTCGTGGTGGAAAATCCGGGAAGATCCACATCTCGGTTCGACGCGCGCAGGCAGCGGCTGGTCACCGCCGACGGGCGCACCCACCCCATCAGCGACACCGCGCAGATCACCAAGCGCCAGCCCGTCGAGATCCCCGTCGGAGCGGGCGTGCGACTCGAGATGGACCTCTGGTTCGACATCCCCAAGGACGCCAAGCCCACCGCCGTCAAGCTGTACGGCGACCCGCCCATCGGCTATCCCAGCACCGACGGCGCGCAGGTGGCGCTGAAATGACGACGGGCGGGGCCGCCGAAGACGACCCCGCCCGCCCCGTCGCTCAGTGTCCGTTGGCGCTCGTCTCACCGAGATCGCCGCCCAGATAGGCGGCCCGCACGGCGGGATCGTTCAGAAGATCGTGCGCGGGAGCGCTCTTGACGATCTTCCCGGTCTCCAGCACGTACGCCCGGTGCGCCAGCTGCAGCGCCTGCTGGGCGTTCTGCTCCACCAGCAGGACCGTCGTACCCCTGCGGTTGATCTCCTCGATGATGTCGAAGATCTGCTTGACCAGCAGCGGCGCCAGACCCATCGAAGGCT
This sequence comes from Nonomuraea sp. bgisy101, assembly GCF_057708945.1. Classification (NCBI taxonomy): domain Bacteria; kingdom Bacillati; phylum Actinomycetota; class Actinomycetes; order Streptosporangiales; family Streptosporangiaceae; genus Nonomuraea; species Nonomuraea sp. bgisy101. Next base: position 541,636 of record NZ_JBYITD010000001.1, on the reverse strand, counting down.
CGTCGAGCAGCAGCACCTTCGGCTTGGCCATCAGCGCCCTGCCGATCGCCAGCATCTGCTGCTCGCCACCCGACATCGTGCCCGCGAACTGGTTGCGCCGCTCCGCAAGACGCGGGAACAGCTCGTAGGCCTCGTTCAGCTCGGGAGCGATGTCGCCGCTACGGGTGTAGGCGCCCATCAGCAGGTTGTCGTGGACGGTCATGCCGGGGAAGATGCCGCGGCCCTCGGGCGCCTGGCCCAGGCCCGCCTGGACCCGCTTGTGGCCGGGCATCTTGCTGATGTCATGCCCGTCGAAGACCACCGAACCCGACGACAGCGGACGCAGGCCCGAGATGGTCTTCAGCGTCGTCGTCTTGCCCGCGCCGTTGGCGCCGATCAGCGTGACGATCTCGCCCTCGTTCACCTCGACCGAGATGCCCTTGATGGCCTCGATCTTGCCGTAGAAGACGTGGATGTCCTTGACCTCAAGAAGCATCTGCGGGTGCCCCCAAGTACGCCTCGATGACCCGCGGGTCGTTCCGCACCTCGTCCGGCAGACCATCCGCGATCTTCTGACCGAAGTCGAGGACGCCGATGCGGTCACTGATGCCCATGACGAGGCTCATGTCGTGCTCGATCAGCAGGACAGTGCGCCCCGCATCCCTGATCCTCCTGATGAGCTGCTGCAGCGCCTCCTTCTCCGCGGGGTTCATGCCCGCCGCAGGCTCGTCGAGCAGCAGCAGCTTCGGGTTGGTCGCCAGCGCCCTGGCGATCTCCAGCCGGCGCTGGTCGCCGTAGGGCAGGTTCTTGGCGTAGTCGTCGGCCCGCTGCGAGACGCCGCAGAACTCCAGCAGCTCCATCGCCAGCGCCCGGCCCTCACGCTCGGCCTTGCGGTGCCACGGCAGACCGAGCGCCACGCTCACCATGCCCGACTTGTGGTGCGCGTCCGCGCCCACCATGACGTTCTCCAGCGCCGACATGTTGTGGAACAGCCGGATGTTCTGGAACGTACGGGCGATGCCCCGCTTGGTGATCTTGAAGCGCTTCAGGCCGCTGATCTTCTCGTCCTGGAAGCGCACCTCACCCTCGGTCGGCTGGTAGACGCCGGTGACCACGTTGAACACCGTGGTCTTGCCCGCGCCGTTCGGGCCGATCAGCGCGAAGATCTCACCCTCGTTCACGATGAGATCGACCTCGCGCAGCGCCGTCACGCCGCCGAAGCGCATCGTGAGCCCGCGCAGCTCGAGCAGGGCCTTCTTCTCCTGGGTCACTTGCTCGCCCCCTCGACCGTCTCAGGCTTCGACTCGGGACCCGCGACCTCGGCGCCGAGGCTGCCCATGCCGCCCGATCCCTCTTTCAGTTCGGCCTTGCGCTGCCTGGAAGGCAACAGACCCTCGGGCCTGAAGATCATCAGAGCCACGAGCACCGCGCCGAAGATCAGCATGCGGTACTCCTGCAGGCCACGGAATCGCTCGGGCAACCAGGCGACGATGAACGCTCCCAGCATGACACCCGGCAGGTTGCCCGCGCCACCCATGACGACCGCGGCCAGGATCGTGGCCGACAGCAGGAACAGGAAGTCGTTCGGGTTCAGCGAGATGACCTTGGCGGCCCAGACCACGCCCATCGCGCCACCGATCGAGGCGCCGATGGCGAAGGCGAGCATCTTGAACCTGAACGTCGGCACACCCATGACCTCGGCGGCGTCCTCGTCCTCGCGGATGGCCGCCCAGGCCCTGCCGACGCGGCTCTTCTCCCAGCGCTTCACCAGGATGATCACGATGACGGCGAGCGCGACCAGCATGTAGTAGTACGGCCTCGGGTCCAGCACGCCGTACTTGAAGATCTGCACGCCGAAGAGCTCCACACCCTCGATGCTCGGCGGGTGCGGGATGCCGCGGATGCCGTTCGGGCCGCCGATCTCGTCGGTGTTGCGGGCCGTGATGCGGATGATCTCACCGAAGCCCAGCGTGACGATCGCCAGATAGTCACCGCGCAGCCGCAGCGTCGGCGCGCCCAGCACGACGCCCGAAAGGGCGCAGATGAGGATGCCGACGACCAGGATCTCCCAGAAGTTCCAACCTGCCCTGGTGCCCAGCAGGCCCATCGTGTAGCCGCCGATCGCGTAGAACGCGACGTAGCCGAGGTCGAGCAGGCCGGCCTGGCCGACCACCACGTTGAGGCCGATCGCCAGCACCACGAAGGTGCCGATCGGGAAGAACAGCACGCTCGCCCAGTCGGAGTACGGCGACATGATCGGCGCCAGCGAGTCCGAGGGAAGCAGCAGAGCGCCGATGATGAGCAGCACGTAGACGGTCCAGCGCTGCCACCAGGGGGCCACGGCCCACGCGTCGCGCATGCGGTCGGAGAAACCGCCCCACGCGGATCGGATGTTTGACAGTGGATTCTTCTGGTTCATGCGCGCGCCTGCTGAAGTGATTCACCGAGAAGCCCGGTGGGCCGGAACATCAGGACCAAGACGAGGACCGTGAACGAGATCACGTGTTTCCAGTCGGAGCCGAAGATGATGGCGCCGTAGTTCTCCACGAGCCCCAGCGCGATTCCGCCGACCAAGGCCCCGCGAAGGTTTCCGATACCGCCGAGAACCGCCGCGGTGAAGGCTTTGATGCCGAAGAGAAAACCGATGTAGTAGTTGGTGTTCTCATATGCCAGCAGGTACAGCGCGCCGGCCACACCGGCCATCGCGCCGCCGATCAAGAACGTCATCTGGACGATCTTGTTGATGTCGACACCCATCAGCACCGCGGCCTCGGGGTTCTGCGCGGTCGCGCGGATACCACGGCCGATCTTGGTCCGGTTGACCAGCCGCTCCAACAGGATCATCATCACGAGCGCCGCCACGACCACGAACACCTGGTGGGTCATCACCTTGTGGCCGAAGATCGAGAACAGCTCCGTGCGCTCCATGATGCGCGGCAGGCCCATCTGAATGCGGCCGCGCTCAGGCCTGTTGAAGACGGTGGGGATGACCAGGAGCGCGAACAGCTCCTGGAGGAAGATGGAGGCGCCGATGGCCGAGATGAGCGCGGCCAGGCGGGAGGCGCCACGTTTGCGCAGCGGCCGGTAGGCGATCCGCTCGAGGGCCATAGCGGTGCCCGCCGAGGCCAGCGCACCGGCGGCGATCATGGCCAGGATCAGCCCGACGAGCGCGATGCCGGTCAGCGGAGTGTTGATGCCGAACACGAAAGGCACGAACATCGCGCCGAACGTGCCGATCATGAACACTTCCGAGTGCGCGAAGTTGATCAGCCTCAGCACGCCGTACACCATCGTGTATCCGAGCGCGATCAGCGCGTAAATGGATCCGAACGCTAGGCCGTCGATTGTTTGCGGCCAGAACTGAGCAAAGAAGTCATTGAACACGAGACGATTACCACTTCTAGGCGAGGATTCTCCTGCACTGCCGGCAGCAGATGCGCGAAAGGAGCGGGACCGCTCGCGGCGATCCCGCTCCCCGCGCATCAACTACCCGATCTCACCTGAGAGACAGGCGGGAGACCGTTACCCGAGCTTGGCCTCGGAGGCCTTGCCGAGCAGGCTGATGTTGCCGCCCTTGACCTGGTACATGTAGATGTCCTTGGCCACGACCTCACCATTGGACTCGAACTTCACCTGCTTGGAAACGCCGGGGAAGTCGACCGTCTGGATGAAGGTGTTGATGTCCTCAGCCGTCACCTTACCGGCCTTGATCGCCTCGATGAAGACCGACGCGGCGTCGAAGCCCTCCGTGGCGTAGATGGCCGGGTCGGCGTTGTAGGCGGCCTTGTAGTCTGCCGCGAACTTCTTGACCTTCTCGTCGGTCACGTCAGGCGTGGCGATGTAGCAGGGGCAGCCCACGAGCGCACCCTCCGCGTTGGTCGCGCCGGCGCCCTCGATGAGGCCCTTGTCCAGCGAACCGTCGCCGCTGAAGAACTTCGCGTCCTTCACGCCCTTGTCCCGCAGCTGCTTGAGCAGCGGGCCGGCCGCCGCGTAGTAGCCGCCGAAGAAGATGGCGTCGGGCTTGCCCGCGGCCACCTTGTTGACCACCGAGGAGAAGTCGCTCTCCGCCGGGTCGAGCGAGTCGTCGGTGACGGTGGCGCCCTTGGACTTCAGCTGCGCGCGGACCGCGTCGGCCAGCGGCTTGCCGTACTCGGACTTGTCGTCGATGACGAACACGTTCTTGGCCGCGGCGGCGCCGGCGATGAAGTCGGCGATGCCGGGGCCCTGCACACCGTCGTTCGGCAGAACGCGGTGCCAGTACTTCCAGCCGTTCTGCGCGAGCGCGGCGTTGGTCGCCGAAGCCGAGACGCTGGGAACCTTCGCCTCTTCGAGCACCGGCGCCACCTGAGCGGACTCACCGGAGAACGCGGGACCGACCAGCGCAACGATCTTGTCGGTCTTGATGGCCTGCTGGGCGAGACCGACGGCCTTGGTGGCGTCAGCCTGGCTGTCGTACTCCACCATCTCGATCTTGACCTTGGGGTTCGTCGCGTTGTACTGGTCAATGGCCAGCTTCGCGCCGTTCCTGGGCGGAATGACAATACCGGCGTTGGAACCAGTCAGGTCGCCCATGAAGCCAATCTTGACAGTGGTGGGCGCCGCTTCACCGCCACCGGGCGCCGCCGATCCGGCGGGAGCTTCAGAGCCACCGCCGCACGCGGCGAGACCGAGCGTGAGAGCCATACCAACGGCAAGCGCGCCGCCGAAGCGAGCAATCTTTGGCCGCAAGGCTGCCTTCCTTTCGCCTGATCCTTTGTCAGGACCGGATTCGCAGAGTCATGCCCATGCGGGGATGACCCAGGGGGTTGTGACGGTTAGTACAGCCAGGAGATGTCACGGGTTGGTACAGCGAACAGCCTCGTTACCGCTTCGTTATTACACCGATCCTTTACGGCTACCGCAGAGAATTGAAAGGTCAAAGAACCTCAAAGGAACGTTCCACGGTACGAAACGACCGTGGACACAGCCGCACATCAGAGGACACGCTGATGTGAAATCGGTCAGCCGACGCGACCCTGAGTGATCGGAATCCCGCTGATTGCTCAGCTCTGCTTCGTCGCGTCGTCCACGACGATCTGCGCCACCTCGCGCATGCTCAACCTACGGTCCATCGAGGCCTTCTGGATCCACCTGAACGCCTGCGGCTCGCTCCAGCCGTGCTGGGCCATCAACAGGCCCTTGGCCCGCTCGACCAGCTTGCGGGTCTCCAGCCGGCCTGACAGCGACGACACCTCGGCCGCCAGCGCGACCATCTCCTCGTGCCTGCTGACCGCCATCTCGATCGCCGGGACGAGATCCGCCTTGGTGAACGGCTTGACCAGGTACGCCATGGCGCCCGCGTCACGCGCCCGCTCCACCAGGTCACGCTGCGAGAAGGCGGTGAGGATGAGGCAGGGGGCGATCCTGTCCGCGACGATGCGCTCGGCGGCGGAGATGCCGTCGAGGATGGGCATCTTGACGTCGAGGATCACCAGATCGGGACGGAGCTCGGTGGCCAGCTTGATCGCGTGCTCGCCGTCACCGGCCTCGCCCACGACGACGTAGCCGTCCTCCTGGAGCATCTCCTTGAGGTCGAGGCGGATCAGTGCCTCGTCTTCCGCGATCACCACTCGCCGCTGCGTACTCACGAGCAGAAGACTACCGACGTCCGCTAGATTAGATCCACGCTGGCGCCCGGAGCTGATCCACCATGGCAGGTAGACTCTGGGGGCCAGAACCGGACAAGTCCGAAAAATGCCCCGATATCCCAACGGCAGAGGAAATGGTCTCAAACACCATCGAGTGTGGGTTCGAATCCCACTCGGGGCACTCTCACCGCCCAGCCCTCCGGTAGGGCGGATCCACAGAGCGACGACACCGAAACTGTCGGTGACGGTCGTCATGCTGAGCGCATGCGTCCTCGCGAAACCGTTGATCAAGCGCTCTCCCTGTCCTCCCAGGGCCTGAGTGGGTGGTCGCCGCACGATGCGGCGTCTCCCTCGGCGCGGTCAGGAAGGGGCGTACGGGCGCGCGGCGGGCCCATGACGAGGCCGACCTACGACGGCACCGTGGCTGCCCGCGATGTCACGGCACGCCGCTGCACACGACGCCTACGCGCAGTCGCTCGGCCTCTACCTGGGCGACGGACACCTTGTGCAGGGCCGCAAACGGGTCTACCGGCTGTCGATCTACCGCGCGGCCGACCGGCCAGGCGTGATCGAGGAGACGGCCACCGTCATGTCGCTGGTCATGCCGACCTCGACGGTCAACCGCCGCACGCGAAGGGGCTGCACCGAGGTCACGAGCCAGTCCACGCACTGGGCGTGCCTGTTCCCCCGGCACGGGCTCGGCGTCAAGCACCGGCGTCCCATCACGCTCGGCTCCTGGCAGAGGTCGGCCGTCGAGGCGCACCCGGAGCGCTTCGTACGGGGGACGGCCTGCAGACCGAACTCGAAGGTCGCCTCGGCCGGCTGGGCGGCGGACGGCTGTCGCAGCATGAACAGGGTCAGGCGAGCGCTGCCCGGCGGCGTCCGCTGGTACCCGCCGCCGCCACTTCACGAACGAGTCGCGTGACATCCCCGGGCTCTGCGGCGACGCGCTCGATCCGCTCCAGGTGGAGTGGCGCGGCCACGCCGAGCCTGGTCGTCGCAGGCTCGGCGGCACCGACACCGTCGTGGAGGACGCCCCTGGTCACCCAGAGCGGAGGGCGGCCACGGACGACGGTCCTGGCCACGGCCCACCGATGAGAGCACCCGGGGCGGCTCGCCGTACGCGAGACCGGGGGCGGGCCTGGATGGCCGCCTCGCCTGCGGCGCCCGCGTGGCCTGCGCCAGGCGGCGCCCGCCCGCCCTCGGCACCGCTGTGACGGCGCCGGTGCCGCTGGTGGCTGTGGCAGCATGCCAGGGACCGGATGGCGAGGGTGGAGACCGGTGGGCCCGGGCGTGGCGGAGATCGCGCGGCAGATGGCCGAGCAGGCATGGAGCGAGGGGTGCGCGATGGCCGAGCCGGCAGACAGGATCGAGGAGCCGCTCGCGGGCGGCGGGGTCAACCAGGTGAGCCGGGTGGGGCCGACGGTGCGCAGGCCGGTGGGGCCGTGGACGCCGACGGTCCACCGCCTGCTCGAGCACGTGGCGGCGGCCGGGTTCGGCGGCGCTCCGCGCCCTCACGGGTTCGACGCGCAGGGGCGGGAGATCCTCGACTTCGTCCCCGGCGAGGTGGCCCACCACCCGGAGCCCGACCACGCGTGGAGCGAGGCGACGTTGCGGCGGGTCGGCGTGATGCTGCGCGAATACCACGACGCGACCGAGGGGTTCGGCTCGCAGGGCCCCTGGTACCTGCCGCCGCGCGAGCCCGCCGAGGTGATCTGCCATGGCGACGTCGCGCCGTACAACACGGTGTTCCGCAACGGGCTGCCGGTGGCGTTCATCGACTTCGACACCGCCCATCCAGGGCCGCGGCTGTCGGACGTGGCGTACGCGGCCTACCGGTTCGTCCCGCTGAGCGCCGACGGCGACCTGGGCGAGCAGTCGCGGCGGTTGCGGATCTTCTGCGACGCGTACGGCCTGGCGGCGGCCGACAGGCCCGGCCTTCCGCTCATGGTCCGCGAACGGTTGCACGCCCTGGTCGACCTCATGCGCGCGAAGGCGTCCGCGGGCGAGGCCGCCTTCGCGAGACACCTGGCCGACGGGCACCACACGCTCTACCTCGCCGACGCCGAGCACGTCGCCCGGCACGCCGACGCGCTAGTCCATGCCCTTCCTGCCGGGTGTCCAGAACGGCTTGGTGACGACGTCTCCACGTGACCAGCCGCGCTCGTCGACCAGGTGCGCGCGGACGGCCTGGATCGTGCGGGCCTCCCCTGCCAGATACGCGACGCCCGGCGTGTCAGGCAGGTCCAGCGCGGCGACGGCCTTCACCAGCGCCTCGGAGTTCGCCGCGGACGCGCCTCCCCTGCACACCTGGACGAGGTCGCCGGGCAGGTCGAGGTGGTCGCCGGGCTCTTCGGCCTCCACCGCGCCGAAGACGGGCTCGCCGGCCGGTACGGCGCGCAGCATGGGCCCGAAGGCCACCGCGGCCGTCTCCTCCCCCGCGAACACGTGGTACGGCGCGCCCTGCCGTAACGTGAGCCTGCCCTCCGGTCTGGTGAAGGAGACCTCCTGGCCGGGGCGGGCGGTCCTGACCCAGGTCATGCCGGGCGAGTCGCCGCCGTGGTCGTATCCGACGAGGTCGAGGCACTCCCATGCAGGGTCGTGCCGCCAGACGGAGTACGTGCGCAGGGTCAGCGGGCCGTGGACGAGCACGCGGACGTGCTGTCCCGGCGTCCAGGCGAGTCCCGCGACGGCCTCGCCGCCGATTCTCAGCCTGCGCATCCTGGGGGCGATGCGCTCGACCTCGATGATCTCGCCGGTGACGAACAGCCGGGAACGCAGCGCGCGGGTGATGGTGTTCACGGCACCTCTCTTCGATATATCTGATGTATTCGGCGACTATATCGCGACATATCTCAAGTTGCACCAGTTCGGGTCTTGAGGCAAGGCCCGCGCGCCCGTCCATCGGACTTCCGTCCATCGCGCTCCCGCGCATTCCGCGCTCTCACGCCGCTCCGCAGGCCTGGCACCGTTCGGCGGGTCCCGCACCGCTCCGCAGGTCCCGCACCGCTCCGCAGGTCCCGCACCGCTCCGCAGGTCCCGCACCGCTCCGCAGGTCCCGCACCGCTCCGCAGGTCCCGCACCGCTCCCCGGCTCCGCGGGGCGTCGCGACTCTCGCTCGGCTACGTGGGCGGAGGTTCAACCTGTGCCGCCCATGGGCGCCCTGGTGTCCACGTTCGAGGCGGGCCGAGGGCCTGCGGGCTTACACGGGAGGCGAGAGGGCATCGAGGTCTCCGGCCTCCGGGGGCCTGCCGCAGGGTCGACAGACTCACCGGAGGGTCCGGGTCGCCGGGGAGTCAACGGGATCGCAGGAGGGCCGACAGGCTCACCAGGCAGTCGATGAAGTCACCGCAGGATCGTCGGGCTCATCAGGTAGTCGATGAGGTCGCCGCAGGGACGGGCTCATCACGTAGTCGATGAGGTCGCCGCAGCGACGCGCTCATCACGTAGTCGAAGAAGTCGCCGCAGGGACGCGCTCATCACGTAGTCGAAGAAGTCGCCGCAGGATCGACGGACTCACCGGAGAATCGCAGCGACGACAGGACAGGTGCGTGGGGGGCGTGGGGGCGCGGCGATGAGGAGGGCGTTCACCTGATCGTCGGTGGGTTGCGCCGCTGGTCCGGGGTGTCTCGGTTGGGATGGCGCTGGGTGGGGATGTTCTCCAGTACATGATCCTTTGGAGGGGGCGGGGATGGCGCTGATGGTGTTGGACCGTGAGTCGTTCCTGGCAGAGCCGCACATCGGGGCGCTGGCCGTACAGGATGAGGAGGGGCGCGGGCCGCTGGCGGTGCCGGTCTGGTACCACTACACGCCCGGCGGCGAGGTGGCCTTCCTGACCGACGGCGACTCGCGAAAAGCCCAGCTGGTCGCGAAGGCGGGGCGGTTCACCCTCCTCGCGCAGAGGACGATCCCGACCTACCGCTACGTCTCGGTCGAGGGGCCCGTCATCTCCTCCAATCCCACCACGCCCGAAGAGATGGCCAAGATCGTCGGGCGTTACATGCACGAGGACGCCGTCGACGGCTACGTCGCCCAGTCGAACCTCTCCGTGCTCGTGACGTTCCACATGCGTCCGGAGCGCTGGCTGTCGGCCGACCTGGGCACCATCTGACCCTCCGGTATTTTGTGGCGTGTGACTGCTATCGATCCCACCAGCACCGGCGCGTACGGCGTCGGGCTTGCCACCATTGCCGCCGACGGCACGGTTCTCGACACCTGGTTCCCTTCGCCCGAACTGGGCGAGCCGCCCTCCGTGGGCACCCAGCGCCTGTCCGCCGAGGAGGCCGGTGACCTCGCCGCGCTGATCGGCAAGGACGAGGCCCGCGGGGTCGAGGTGGTCGCCGTGCGTACCGGCATCGCCAAGCTGTCGGAGGCGCCCGCCGACGCCCACGACGCCTACCTTCGCCTGCACCTGCTGTCCGCCCGTCTGGTGCGCCCGCACGGCCTGAACCTGGACGGCGTGTTCGGCAAGCTCGCCAACGTCGTGTGGACCAACCACGGCCCGTGCGCCGTGGAGGGGTTCGAGCAGACGAGGGTACGGCTGCGCGCCAGGGGCACGGTGACCGTGTACGGCGTGGACAAGTTCCCGCGGATGGTCGACTACGTGGTGCCCTCCGGCGTGCGCGTGGCCGACGCCGACCGGGTACGGCTCGGCGCCCACCTGGCCGCCGGCACCACGGTCATGCACGAGGGCTTCGTGAACTTCAACGCGGGAACGCTCGGCGCGTCCATGGTGGAAGGGCGCGTCTCAGCGGGCGTCGTGGTCGGCGACGGCTCCGACGTGGGCGGCGGCGCGTCGATCATGGGCACGCTGTCGGGTGGCGGCAAGGAGGTCATCTCGATCGGCGAGCGCTGCCTGCTGGGCGCCAACGCCGGCGTGGGCATCTCGCTCGGGGACGACTGCGTGGTGGAGGCCGGGCTGTACGTGACGGCCGGGACCAAGGTGGCGCTTCCTGACGGGCGGGTCGTCAAGGGCAAGGAGCTGTCCGGCGCCGGCGGGCTGCTGCTGCGCAGGAACTCGCAGACGGGGGCGGTGGAGGCGGTTCCGCGTACCGGAACGGGCATCGAGCTGAACGCGGCCCTGCACGCCAACGACTGACCGAACCCGCGCTGTCGCCGATCGGGCAGGCCCGGTCGGCGACGGTCAGCCGGACGGCTCATCGGCGACTCGCCCGCCGACATCCCTGAACCGATGCGCGCCCGATCGTTCGTCGGGGACCGGAGACGAGGTTCGAGCGCGCCGGAGGCCGCCCTGATGGGGTCCGGGAACCGGCGAGCCGTCCGGGCCGGCGGCGCGGACGGCTCGGGTGCGACCGAGGTTCCAGGGGGTTCTCAACCCCCTGGAGGAGGCACTAGTGGGCGTGGGAGACGGCGGAGCCGATCGTGTGGACGCGCAGGGCGTTGGTCGAGCCCGGGGTTCCGGGAGGGGAACCGGCCACGATGACGACCTTGTCGCCCTTCTCCAGCCGTCCCAGGGACAGCAGTGAGGCCTCCACCTGCCTGACCATGTCGTCGGTGTGGTGCACGAACGGCACGTGGAACGTCTCCACCCCCCACGTCAGCGACAGCTGGCCGCGCACGTGCGGCGCGGAGGTGAACGCCAGCAGCGGGATCGGCGAGCGGTAGCGGGCCAGGCGGCGGGCCGTCTCGCCCGACATCGTGAACGCGACCAGCGCCTTGGCGCCGACGATCGCTCCGACCTCGGCCGCGGCGCGGGCGATGGCGCCGCCGGTGGTCTCGGGGAGGCGGTCGAGGCTGTGGGTGGCGTGCAGGGAGGACTTCTCCGCGGCGCGGGCGATGCGGTCCATCGTGGCGACGGACTCGATGGGGAAGGTGCCGACCGAGGTCTCGCCGGACAGCATGACGGCGTCGGCGCCGTCCATGACGGCGTAGGCGACGTCGGAGGCCTCGGCCCGGGTGGGGCGCGGGGCGTTCATCATCGAGTCGAGCATCTGCGTGGCCACGATGACCGGGCGGGCCTTCTCGCGGCACAGTTCGATGATGCGCCGCTGGACGATCGGCACCTCTTCGAGGGGCAGTTCGACGCCGAGGTCGCCGCGGGCGACCATGATGCCGTCGAACGCCTCGACGATCTCGGGGAGCCGCTCCACGGCCTGGGGCTTCTCGATCTTGGCGAGCAGCGGGAGCCGTACGGCCTCCTGCTCCATGATGTTGCGGACGACGTCGGCGTCGGAGGGGCGGCGCACGAACGACAGGGCGATCATGTCGAACCCGGTGCGCAGCGCCCAGCGCAGGTCGGCCTCGTCCTTGTCGGTGAGGGCGGGGGCGCTGACATTGACGCCCGGCAGGTTGAGGCCCTTGTTGTCGGAGATCATCCCGCCGATGACGACGCGGGTGGTGACGCGCTGGCCGTCGACGCGGGTGACCTCGAGGACGACGCGGCCGTCGTCGATGAGGATGGTGTCGCCGGCGCGCACGTCGGCGGGCAGCCCCTTGTAGGTGGTGGAGACCTGCTCGCGGTCGCCGGGGACGTCCTCGGTGGTGATGGTGAAGACGTCACCGAAGCCGAGCCGGACGGGGCCTTCCTCGAACGTGCCGACGCGGATCTTGGGACCCTGCAGGTCGGCGAGCACGCCTACACCCCGGCCGAGGTCGGCCGCCACCTCCCGCACCCGGTCGAAGACCTCTTTGTGCAGCTCGTGGGTGCCGTGGCTGAGGTTGAAGCGGGCAACGTCCATGCCTGCGCCGATCAGCTCTCTGAGCCGGTCGGCCGAGGAAGTGGCAGGACCGAGGGTACAGACGATTTTCGCGCGACGAGTCACGTGTCCTACCTTAATTGGTACAGACCACTTGGCAGTCACGCGCGGGAGAAATCCCGGTGACGACGTCTCCACAGGTACCCGACCCAGGAGGTAACCACAAGGACGGCCACGGCGAGCCGTACCAGGTTGGTGTATTCCTCCGGATAGATCACGCCCTCGATGTAGTGGTCGATGAATCCGGAGGGTGTCAGGCCCGCCACGCCGGCCTGGCGGCGCCCCCAGTCCTCGGCGAGGGTCAGGGGGCACTCGATGCCGGTGACGATGGAGAGCACGCCCCAGCCGGCGACCGCGAGGTGCGCCCAGAGGGTGCGCGGCCACCGCCAGGCGAGGAAGCCGCCGGCCGCCATGTAGGCGAGGAACAGGAAGTGCGCGACCATCGCGGCATCCGCGACCAGCCGGTACAGCACCCCATCCAGTACGGCAGGCACGTGTGAGCTCCTCTGGGGTCACCGGCCGGCGTCCGCCTGGTCGACGCCACTCGGGCGCGACGGCGGGCCGCCGTCACATCGCCCGTGGCGTGGACCTCGTGGACGCCGGGCCGGGAACCGAAACTTTCACCCCATGTCTACCTCGCCTGGCCCGCCGGGCGGGCCTTTCATGCCGGATGGCTCACGGCGCGATCGTCGCCGCCTTGTAGGCGTTGATCACTCCCCTGCCGTAGAACCCGTTCTTGGCCGTGTCGCCCTCGCAGACGTGCGTCTCCTCCTGGCCGAAGTACCGGTACTTGTAGGCTCTCGGCACCGGGCAGGCCTTCGGGGTGGCGCTCGAGTACAGCAGGCGCTCCACCGACGCCGGGTCCATGGACGTTCCGCCGGGGCCCGGCCTGCCGAAGCGGCTGATCAGGATCGCGGCCACGCCCGTGGCGTGGGGCGCGGCCATGGAGGTGCCGTCGAGGTACTGGTAGTAGGAGCACTGGCCGCCGTGGCAGTCACGGACGACCTCTGTCGTCTTCGGCCGCCCCGCAGCGTCGATCTTGTTCGTGGCGCGCATGACGGCCGTGGGCGCCGCCGCCAGGATGGACCTGCTCGTCGAGACGCCGCCGCCGTCGAGCACGTCGCCGCCGGGCGCGGACAGGTCCGTCTGCTCGACGCCGTAGTCGGAGTAAAGCGCCTTGCGGCCGGAGGGGCCGAGCCCGGAGATCGCGATGACGCCCTCCGACTCCGTCGGCACGTTGAGGCAGGAGTTGTCGATCGCGCGGGTCCGCTCGGTGTTCTTGGGGTAGTCGGGGCTCTGCTCGTCCTTGCGCGGGCGGCCGAGGTCGGTGGAGCCGTTGCCGATCGCGGCGATGAGCGTGACGCCCTTGCTGCGCGCGTAGTCGAGGGCACGCTGCATGCCGGTGATGATGCCGCGCTGCTCCAGTCGCTCGCGCTCGCTGTCGGCCTTGTTGTTCGGGCAGTTGAACAGCCAGGGGTCGAGGTAGTAGCTCATGTTCACCACGTCGATGCCGTTGTCGGCGGCGTAGGTGAGGGCGTCGAGGCTGGGCTTGAGGAAGAACATGCCCGAGTCCTGGCCTGCTCTGATGTTGACCAGTTGCACGTTGGGCGCGACGCCGGCGATGCCCTTGCCGTTGATCGGGGAGCCGATCGTGCTGGCGACGTGGGTGCCGTGGCCGTCGTCGTCGGCGTCGACGGGGTCCTGGCAGGTCCTTACCTCGCAGGGCCCGTCGAACGGCTGGCCGTTGGGGTCCTTCGGCCGGTCGGTCACGAAGTTGCGGCTGAGCGCGCGGTTGAAGTTGGGCGCGATGTCGGGGTGCTTGCCGTCGATGCCGGTGTCGATGACGCCGACGAGCACCTTCTTGTCACCTGGCGCGATCGTGTTGGCGCGGTCGGCGCCGATCATCTTCATGTCCCACTGCCTGGCGGCGAGCGGCTCGAGGGCCTTCTTGCCCGCTGTCTTCCTGCTCGCGCTCTTCCTGCCCGCGGCCACGTCGGGCGCGGCCGCCGTCGAGGTCGTCCCGGTTCGCGCGGCAGGTCCTTCGGGGAGTGACGGGCGGCGCGCGTCCACGTGGTCGCCTGCCCATTCGGGGTGGGCGGCCGCCCATTGCTGCTGGACCGCGGCCGAGGTGAATCCGATCGGGCGGTCGGTGGAGATGCCCACGATCGCCTTGTCATTGCTCAGTGTTTCGAGGAACGAGGCCACCACACCGTGTGCCACCACGTACCCAAGCCTCGGCTCGGTGGACAATGGCCGCCCACCGCTCGTCTCGATCGCCTCCAGCGCCTTGTCCTGGCCGCCCGCCGCGTAGAAGACCAGGTAGTCGGTGCCGGGCGAGGAGTCCAGTCGTGGTTGGGTGGACCCGCAGGCGGCGAGCGGTATCGCCATCGCCGCCACCAGAATTCCGTATGTGACTCGCCGCATTGAAACCCCCCGTTTCGCTCACCACACGCACACGAGGGGAGCATCTTCTCGACACCATTCCCCGTCTGCAACTTATTCACCCTTTTGCGCTATTTATCGCATCCTTTGCAAGAAAGTGACGGTGAGCGATGGCCGGCGGCACCGCATGCCGTAGAGAAGGAGGGGCCTCGGTCGCGCCGAGGCGTGTGGCGGGCGGGAACGCCGACAGAACAGCGCAGATCGCCAGGATCGGCACGAGCCAGACGGAGACGCCGGTAGGAACGTCGCCTCGCCGCCACGCGAATGCCCGGAGCGGCACCCCGATCAGCGCGAACCCGAGCCGGGGCGGGGCAGGCGCAGCAGCACGGTGGCCGCCACGGCCAGGGCGACGGCGCCCATCGGCAGGTTGGTGGAGAAGATCCGGCGCCGGTCGAGGTGCTCGGTGAGGTGGCCGCCGAGAACGGGACCGGCGATCGGGGGGGCCACCCCGGTCGCCGGTTTGTTCGGACCGAGGCCGTGCCGGGTCAGGGACCCCTGTTCGATCATCAAGCATTCTTTGCAGACCCTGCAACGCTTGCAGACTATGCACAGCCTGGAAGGTCCTTTGGGGACGTCAGGAGGTTGGCGTCCGGAACGTCAGGGATCGGGCGAGGCGTGCCGCGCGAGACGCGCGGCGCCCGCCCGAGGAGTCCTCGGGCGGGCGCTCGACGAAACGATCGTCAGACCAGCGGGCGTGCCGTCGGCAGGATCGGGTACGGCAGCGCCGTCTCGCCGGTCAGGAACCGGTCCACGCCCGAGGCGGCCGCCCGCCCCTCGGCGATGGCCCAGACGATGAGCGACTGGCCACGTCCCATGTCCCCCGCGACGAAGACGCCGTCGACGTTGGTCATGTAGGTCTTGTCGCGCGCCACGTTCCCCCTGGCGTCGTACTTCACGCCGAGGTCCTGCAGCAGCGCGCCCTTCTCGGGCCCGAGGAAACCCATCGACAGCGTGACGAGCTCGGCCGGGATCTCCCGCTCGGTGCCGGGGATCGGCTTGAAGCCCGACTGCGGCCCCTCGACCTCGACCAGGCGCAGCGCCCTGACGTTGCCGTCGGCGTCGCCCGCGAACTCCGTCGTGGAGACCGCGTAGACCCTGTCGCCGCCGCCGTCGGACAGCTCCTCGTGCGCGCTCTCCATCTTGAACAGGATGGGGAACGTCGGCCACGGCTGCGAGCCTGGCCGGGCGGCAGGCGGCTGCGGCATGATCTCGAGCTGGGTCACCGAGGCGGCTCCCTGGCGGATCGCGGTGCCGATGCAGTCGGCTCCGGTGTCACCGCCGCCGATCACCACGACGTGCTTGCCGCGGGCGTTGATCGGGGAGTTCTCGAAGTCCTTGTTGGCGGGCGGCAGGTACTCCATCGCCTGGTGGACGCCCTTGAGGTCGCGTCCGGCGACCGCCAGGTCCCGCCAGGCCGTCGCGCCGCCCGACAGGACGACCGCGTCGAACTCCTCGCGCAGCTGGGCGGCGCTGATGTCGACGCCGACGTTCACCGAGGTCCTGAACTCGGTGCCCTCGGCACGCATCTGGTCGAGGCGCCTGTCGATGTGGCGCTTCTCCATCTTGAACTCGGGGATGCCGTAGCGGAGCAGCCCGCCGATGGCGTCGGCCCGCTCGAAGACCACGACGTCGTGGCCTGCGCGGGTGAGCTGCTGGGCGGCGGCCAGGCCCGCGGGGCCCGAGCCGACGACCGCGACCTTCTTGCCGGTCTTCCTGGCGGCGGGCTGCGGCGTCACCCACCCTTCGGCGAAGGCGTGGTCGATGATCTCGACCTCGACCCGCTTGATCGCCACCGGGTCGGAGTTGATGCCGAGGACGCAGGCCGCCTCGCACGGGGCGGGGCACAGCCTGCCGGTGAACTCGGGAAAGTTGTTCGTGGCGTGCAGCCGCTCGATCGCCTCGCGCCAGTCGTGGCGGTAGACGAGGTCGTTCCACTCGGGGACGAGGTTGCCGAGCGGGCAGCCGTTGTGACAGAAGGGGATGCCGCAGTCCATGCAGCGGGCGGCCTGCTTGGTCAGCTTCGGCGCGGGGAAGTCCTCGTAGACCTCCCGCCAGTCGCGGATGCGGACGTCGACGGGGCGGCGCGCGGGCAGCTCCCGGTCGTGCGTGAGGAAACCCTTGGGGTCGGCCATGGTGCGCCTCCTTAACCCTGAACCGCAGCGGTCATGACCGCCTCGTCGATGTCCCTGCCTTCGATGCGGGCGGCCTCGGCGGCCTGCAGCACCCGCTTGTAGTCGGTCGGCATGACCTTGCCGAACCTGGTGAGCGCGCCGTCCCAGTCGGCCAGCAGTTCCTTGGCGACGGGCGAGCCCGTCTCCTCGAAGTGCCTGCCGACGATCTCGTGCAGGAACTGCGCGTCCTTGTCGGTCAGCGGCTCGATGGCGACCATCTCGCGGTTGACCCGCTCGGCCCGCAGGTCGAGCAGGTAGGCGATGCCGCCCGACATGCCGGCGGCGAAGTTGCGCCCGGTCTGGCCGAGCACGACGACCTTGCCGCCCGTCATGTACTCGCAGCCGTGGTCGCCCACGCCCTCGACGACCGCGGTGGCGCCGGAGTTGCGGACGCAGAAGCGCTCGCCCACCACGCCGCGGATGAACACCTCTCCGGATGTCGCACCGTAAAGGGTGACATTTCCGGAAATGATGTGGCCGTCCAGCGGGGCGGTGTCGTGCGGGCGCACCGAGATCCGACCGCCCGACAGGCCCTTGCCGAGGTAGTCGTTGGCGTCGCCGGTCAGCCGCAGCGTCACCCCTCGCGGCACGAACGCGCCGAAGGAGTTGCCCGCCGAGCCGGTGAAGCTGATGTCGATCGTGTCGTCCGGCAGGCCCGCGCCCCCGTACCGCTTGGTCACCTCGTAGCCGAGCATGGTGCCGACGGTGCGGTTGACGTTGCGGATCGGCAGGTCGAGCGTGACCGGGGTGCCGTGCTCCAGCGCGCCCTCCGCCAAGGCGATGAGCGTGTTGTCGAGCGCGTGCTCCAGGCCGTGGTCCTGCGCGACGGTACGGCGCAGCGCCGTCCCCTCGGGCAGTTCGGGCCGGTGCAGGATCGGCGACAGGTCGAGGCCGTTGGCCTTCCAGTGGTCCTCGGCCGCGCTCATGTCGAGCAGCTCGACGTGCCCGATCGCCTCGTCGAGCGAGCGGAAGCCCAGCTCGGCCAGGTACTCGCGGATCTCCTCGGCGATGAACTCGAAGAAGTTCACCACGAACTCCGGCTTGCCGCTGAACCGGCTGCGCAGCTCGGGGTTCTGGGTGGCGACGCCGACGGGGCAGGTGTCGAGGTGGCAGACGCGCATCATGACGCAGCCCGAGACGACCAGAGGAGCGGTGGCGAAGCCGTACTCCTCGGCGCCGAGCAGGGCCGCGATGACCACGTCGCGGCCGGTCTTGAGCTGGCCGTCGACCTGGACGACGATGCGGTCGCGCAGGCCGTTCAGCAGCAGCGTCTGCTGGGTCTCGGCCAGGCCGAGCTCCCAGGGGGCGCCCGCGTGCTTGAGCGAGGTCAGCGGGGAGGCCCCGGTGCCGCCGTCGTGGCCGGAGATCAGCACGACGTCGGCGTGCGCCTTGGAGACGCCCGCGGCGACCGTGCCGACGCCGACCTCGGCCACCAGCTTCACGTGGACCCTGGAGGCCGGGTTGGCGTTCTTCAGGTCGTGGATGAGCTGGGCCAGGTCCTCGATGGAGTAGATGTCGTGGTGCGGCGGCGGCGAGATCAGGCCGACGCCGGGGGTGGAGTGCCTGGTCTTGGCGATCCACGGGTAGACCTTGTGGCCGGGAAGCTGACCGCCCTCGCCGGGCTTGGCTCCCTGGGCCATCTTGATCTGCAGGTCGTCGGCGTTGACCAGGTACTCGCTCGTCACGCCGAAGCGTCCGCTGGCCACCTGCTTGATGGCGCTGCGCCGGTTGAGGTCGTAGAGGCGCGCGGGCTCCTCGCCGCCCTCGCCGGTGTTGGACTTGCCGCCGAGCCTGTTCATCGCGATGGCGAGCGTCTCGTGCGCCTCGATCGAGATGGAGCCGTAGGACATGGCGCCGGTGGAGAAGCGCTTGACGATCTCCGACACGGGCTCGACCTCGTCCAGCGGCACCGGCGTGCGGCCGGAGGCGAACCTGAACAGCCCGCGCAGCGTCATCAGCCGCTCGGCCTGCGAGTCGACCAGGTCGGTGTACTCCTTGAAGATCTCGTAGCGGCGGCTGCGCGTGGCGTGCTGCAGCTTGAAGACCGTCTCGGGGTTGAACAGGTGCGGCTCGCCCTCGCGCCGCCACTGGTACTCGCCGCCCACGTTGAGGCGCCGGTGGGCGTTCTCGGCGCGGGGGTAGGCGTGACGGTGACGGGCGGCGGCCTCCTGGGCGAGGACGTCGAATCCGACGCCGCCCAGGCGCGAGGTGGTGCCGACGAAGCAGGTGTCGATGACCTCCTCGCCCAGGCCGAGCGCCTCGAAGATCTGCGCGCCGGTGTAGCTGGCGACCGTGGACACGCCCATCTTGGACATGACCTTGATGACGCCCTTGCCGTAGGCCTTGATGAGGTTGCGCACGGCCTTGTGCTTGTCGACCTGGAGCATGCCGGTGTCGACCATGTCCTCGACGGTCTCGATCGCGAGGTAGGGGTTGACCGCGCCGGCGCCGTACCCGATGAGCAGGGCCATGTGGTGGCACTCGCGCGCCTCGCCGGTCTCGATCACCAGGCCGATCTTGGTGCGGGTCTTCTCGGCGATGAGGTGGTGGTGCACCGCGCCGGTCAGCAGCAGCGACGGGATCGGCGCGAGCCGCTCGGAGAAGCCGCGGTCGGACAGCACGATGACGCGCGCGCCGCCCGCGATCGCCTCGGAGACCTCGGCGCAGATGGCGGCGAGCCTGTCGCGCAGCGCCTGGCCCCCGCCGGCCACGTCGTACAGGCCGCTGACGACGTAGGGGTGGAAGCCGGGCAGGTGGCCCTCGTCGTTGATGTGGATGATCTTGGCGAGCTCGTCGTTGTCGATCACCGGGTACGGCAGGACGAGCTGCCTGCACGAGGCGGGACCAGGGTCGAGCAGGTTGCCCTCGGGGCCGAGCGTGCTGGCCAGCGAGGTGACGAGCTCTTCGCGGATGGCGTCCAGCGGCGGGTTGGTGACCTGGGCGAACAGCTGGCTGAAGTAGTCGAACAGCAGCCGGGGCTTCTCGCTGAGCACGGCGACGGGCGTGTCGGTGCCCATCGACCCGATCGGCTCCTGGCCGTTCGTGGCCATCGGCGACAGGATGATCCGCAGCTCTTCCTCGGTGTAGCCGAAGGTCTGCTGCCGCTTGACCAGCGCCTCGTGAGTGGGGATCTCGTGGGCGCGGGCGGGCAGTTCCTCGAAGCGCACCAGGCCGGCGTGCAGCCAGTCCTCGTACGGGAGCGCGGAGGCCAGCTCGGCCTTGATCTCGTCATCCTCGATGATCTTGCCGCGGGCGGTGTCGATGAGGAACATGCGGCCCGGCTGCAGGCGGCCCTTGCGGACGACGTCCTCGGGCGCGAAGTCGAGCACACCGGCCTCGGAGGCCAGCACGACCAGGCCGTCGGCGGTCACCCAGAAGCGGCCGGGGCGCAGCCCGTTGCGGTCGAGGACCGCGCCGGCCAGCGTGCCGTCGGTGAAGGTGATCGAGGCGGGCCCGTCCCACGCCTCCATCATCGAGGAGTGGAACTCGTAGAAGGCCCGGCGGTCCGGGTCCATCTCGGTGTGGTTCTCCCACGCCTCGGGGATCATCATCAGCACCGCGTGCGGCAGCGAGCGCCCGCCCAGGTGCAGCAGCTCCAGCGTCTCGTCGAAGGAGGCGGTGTCGGAGCCGTCAGGGTCGCAGATCGGGAAGAGCCGCTCGAGGTCGCCGGGGATGAGGTCGGAGGCCAGCATGGCCTCGCGGGCGCGCATCCAGTTGCGGTTTCCCTTGACCGTGTTGATCTCGCCGTTGTGGGCGATGTAGCGGTAGGGGTGCGCGAGAGGCCAGCTCGGGAAGGTGTTGGTCGAGAAGCGCGAGTGCACCAGCGCGATCGCGGTGTCGTAGCGCTCGTCGGACAGGTCGGGGAAGAACGGCTCGACCTGCAGCGGGGTGAGCATGCCCTTGTACACGATCGTGCGGCTGGACAGCGAGGGGAAGTAGACGTCCGCCTCGTGCTCGGCTCGCTTGCGCAGGCAGAAGGCGAGCCTGTCCAGCTCGAGGCCGCTCTCGCCGCGCGGGCTCGAGACGAAGAGCTGGCCGAAGTACGGCATGACCGCGCGGGCGCTCGGGCCCGCGTTCGAGGTGTCCACGGGAACCTCGCGCCAGCCGAGGACCGTCAGGCCCTCCTCCGCGGCGATCTCCTCGATGAGACGCACGGCGGCCTGGCGTGCCTCGCCGTCGACGGGCAGGAACCCCATGCCCACGGCGTAGTGGCCCTGCTCGGGCAGGGCGAAGTCGGTGGCGGCCCTGAGGAAGAGGTCCGGGACCTGCGTCAGGATCCCGGCACCGTCACCGGTGTCCGGCTCGCTACCCTTTGCTCCCCGGTGGTCGAGATTGCACAGGGCCGTCAGCGCCTTCACGACGATCCCGTGACCACGTCGCCCGTTCACGTCCGCGACCATGGCCACGCCGCAGGCGTCGTGCTCGTTGGCGGGGTGGTAGAGGCCCTGGGGCTCGGGGAAGCCGAGGTGGGCAGCAGGCATTGAATCCCTCCCGTCGTCATCGTCTGCTTTGGTGTTGCAGGCGGGGACGACGTTGGCCCTGCTGCGATTCAGTGGGTAGAGGGTATCGCACCCTGCCGGAATAGTGCCCACCAGGTCCACATCGCGAACATTCACAAGATTCCGGTATGCGGACTCTCCTGTCCCAACACCCGATACCTTTCCCTCATTCCCCACCTTTGTCCGCATCTCCCGCGACGCCTCGCGAGGCGATCACGAACGGCCCTGCCCGGCGTCCACGGCTAAGGTTGCTTCATGGAACGCGACGGCCTGGAGGCCCTGCTGGCGAGCGCCGGGATCGACAGCAGGCGGCTGCGCCACGCCCTCATGCTCGTCTGCGACACCCAGTGGTGGACGCTGGCCGACCTGGTCAGGGAGAGCGCCACGTCCAGGCGCTCGATCGAGGCCCTCCTGCGCGAGCTCCGGCTCGAACGGCAGGGCGAGCGCTTCCGCGTGCCGCTCCTGCACACCCCCGACTACCAGGACCTGTTCGCGGTCAGCGAGCCGCCCGCCGACCCCGTCGCCCACCTGCTGCCCCACTACGAGCACGTGGTCAAGCGCATGCGGGACCTCATCGGGCAGGCGCCGGCGGCCAGGCAGGCGCTCGACCACGTCTCCGCCACCGCCGAGACCGTCGTCCGTCGCGCCCTGCTGCTCGGCGCCAGGTTCTGGCTGCCGGGGGGGCGCGTGCTGTGCGTCGGCGACCACGACCTGACCTCGCTGGCGATACGGCTGGTGCATCCCGAGTGCGAGGTGACGGTCGTCGACATCGACGAGCGCATCCTGGCCTACATCGACGCCCAGGATCTCGGCGTCGTGACGCGGTGGGCCGACCTTCGGCTCGGGCTGCCCGCGTCGGCGCGCGAGCACGACCTGGCCGTCACCGACCCGCCGTACACGCCCGAGGGGGTCGGCCTGTTCCTCGGCCGGGCCGTCGAGGGGCTGAAGGACGACGGCAGGATCCTGCTGGCGTACGGGGCCAGCGAGCGCACCCCCATGCTCGCCCTGAAGGTGCAGCAGGCGCTGTCCGCGCTCAACCTCACCTACGAGACCCTCTATCCCGACTTCAACCGCTATTTCGGCGCGGAGGCGATCGGCTCCGCCGCCGACCTGTACATCCTGCGGCCCACGACCAAGACCCGCCCCGCCGTAGCGGCCCGCGTCGACAAGCTCGCCACCGCGATCTACACCCACGGCCCGCAGTCGATCGAGTCCGCGCCCTCCGCCGGCGAGCGGCCCGACGCGGAGCAGGACTTCATGCCCGACCTGCTCGTCGGCGACTGGCCGAAGGACCTTCCCCAGCCGCGCGCCAAGCTGTCCACCTGGCTGGCCAAGCCGCACGCGTCCGCGCCGTCGAAGGTGGCGATCGCGGTACCCGCGGGGCTCGAGGCGGCGCTCCCCCGCCTGCTGCTGGCCGGCCGCGCCGCGCACGTGCGCGTCCGGCTCGCCGTGCCACCGCGCGAGCTGCCGGTGGTCACGACCGTCTACGCGGTCACGGTCGACGACGGCGCGCTGGACGCGGTACGGCTGCCGCCGCCCTCCGACGAGGAGGGCAGGCTGGTGCGCCGCATCCTCGACAACGCGCACGGGAAGCTGGCCAACACCTGGCGGGAGGGGCTGATCGCGTCCGCGACGGCTCGGGGGATGACGCTGACCAAGAACGACGCCCGCACGCTCATCAGGGCGGCGGCCCCGTGGTCGGAGTCGGTCACGGTGCTGGAAGCGCCGCTCCACCGCCTGGAGTCGCTGCCCGCCGCCGTCGCCGCGACGCTGGCGGCGCTCAACGGCTGACCCGCGGACGTGTCAGGTGGCGGCGATGACCCGGGCGGAGACGACCGTACGGCCGAGGCTGTCGAGGGCGACCTGCGGATGCGCCAGATCGTGGTTTCCGCCGCCGACGGGGCCGACCCAGCTCACCGTGACGAAATGCCCGAGAGCCCTGGCCTGCGCCCTGCTACGGGAGACGTCGAACTCCGCTCCCTGCTGGACGAACCCGCTCGTGCCCAGCGCGGACACCAGCGCGTCGGCCGCCCGCCCGTCACTCAGGTTGAACAGGAAGAACTCGCCCGCGACCGTGCCGTCCGAGCTGGTGTAGGAGGCGCGCAGCACCTGGGTGCATCCGTCGGCCGCCACCCCCCACAGCGCCTCGCCGCAGTCGGTCAGCAGGCCGGACGGGCCGCGCGCCATGGTGACCCCGCCGGAGGAGAGCGTCGCGGTGGCGGGCCCGAGCACCTCGGCCTCGGTGAGCGGCCCGGGATCGAGCGCGGCGGTGTCGATGACCGCGTACTGCGCCGAGGTGCGCTCCCCGGCGAAGAGCGCGGGCCGCGGGCCGTCGCCGCGCAGGAAGACGAAGGCCGCGGCGGCGGCGAGCGCCACGAGGGCGACCAGGACGGGGATGAGAACGCGGCGAGACATGGTCAACAAGCCTAGGAGGCGCCGGTCAGCGCCACGACCCTCTTGAACAGAGGCTTCTCGGCGGCCCGCACGGTGAGGGCGAGGTTGGCGAAGTCGTCCCTGGGCGAGGGCTCGGCACCGTCGGCGCGCGACAGCCACACCAGCGCGACGTAGTGGCCGAGCGCGTAGGCGCCGCCCTCGGTGTAGGCGTCGGGGGGGAAGGGGGCGAGCGGGCGCACCCAGCCGCCCCTGTGCAGCGACTTCAGCGACTCGACCAGCTCACCCGCGACCTTGGCGTCGTTCAGGTTGAGCAGCGTGAACTGGGCGAGATAGCGGCCGTCCGTGCTGGTGTAGGCGGCTCGCGCGGCCTGGGAGCAGCCCGCGTCGCCGACCTGGGCGATGAGCTCCGCGCCCCAGAGCGCGGCCGAGCAGTCGGTGTCGACGCTCTTCTCGGCCAGCTTGAGCGTGACCTTGTGCGCGCCGGTGAGCGTCTTGCCGGCGAAGAGCTCCTTGGCGGTGACGGGCTGGGCGTCCTTGGCCCGCTCGGCGATGGGCGCGAACACCTTGGGCGAGGCCCACCCCTCGAACTTCTCCGGCCGCGTCCCTTCCGGGCTCAGCCCGGCGGCCTGCTGGGTGTCGGACCTCGCGTCCGAGCCCAGCGCGGCGATCACCGTGGTGAGCGTGACGGCCGCGACGAGCACGCCCGCGATGGAAGCGATGATCACCAGCAGGCGCTGCTGTCGTGGCTTCAGCCCCCAGTCGGTGAGGATGGGCAGGTTCCAGTCGGACGCAGGCGTCCTTCGGCGTTTCCTGGTGCTCACAGCCCGCCTGTTCCTCCGATCAGGTTGCCGAGCCCGAAGGTGAGCCCCGCCGCCACGACGCCGACGACGAGCTGGCGCAGGCCCGAGTACCACCAGCTGCGCGCGGTGACGGTGGAGACCAGCGCCCCCGCCGCGAACAGCGCCAGGCAGGACAGCACCGCCGACAGCCACAGGCTCGTGACGCCGAACAGGTAGGGCAGCAGCGGCAGGATCGCGCCCACGCTGAAGGACAGGAACGACGACACCGCCGCGATCTTGGGCGCGGGCAGGTCGGCGGGCGTGACTCCCAGCTCGGCCTGCGCGTGCACCTCCAGCGCCTGGCTCGGATCGAGGGAGATCTGCCTGGCGATCTCGGCGGCCAGCGCCGGGTCGACGCCCTTGTCGATGTAGCCCTGGGCGAGCTCCTCCTGCTCTGCATCCGGGTGCCGCGCGATCTCCCGCCGCTCGACGTCGATCTCGGCGAGGGCCAGCTCGCGCTGGCTGGCCACGGAGACGTACTCGCCCCCTGCCATGGAGAACGCGCCCGCGGCAAGCCCCGCGACGCCGGCGAGCGCGATCACCTTGGTGTCGTCGGTGCCGCCTGCGACACCGGCGATGAGCGCGAAGTTGGACACCAGCCCGTCCATCGCGCCGAAGACCGACGGCCGCAACCATCCGCCGTTGACGTCGCGATGTTCGTGATGGATCTCCGCGCGCCCGCTCATCAGGACTTCTTTTCCTCCGGTACGGCCTGCGCCTGGCCGTCCCCTTCCCCGTCAGGGGTGTTGTCATCCGTGTCGCCGTCGGCGGCCTGCTCGTCACCGGAGGACCCGGCAGGCGACTCGGCGGGAGGTTCGCTGCCGGACTCGGCCGGAGGTTCGCCGCCGGACTCGGCCGACGGCGTGACGACGATCTCCTCGGTGTCCTTGTTCCTGGTCGCCCAGAAGTAGACCAGCGCCCCGATGAACAGCACGAGCGCGGTCCACTGGTTGATCCGCAGGCCGAGGAAGTGGACGGCGTGGTCGACGCCGCCGACGGGGTCGACCCGCAGCCCTTCGATCCAGAACCTGCCGAGGGTGTAGCCGGCCACGTAGAGCGCGAACAGCCTGCCGTGGCGCAGCGCGAAACGCTTGCCCACCCAGATCAGCACGAAGCCGAGCACGACGTTCCACAGCGACTCGTACAGGAACGTCGGGTGGTACAGGCCGGTGTAGCCCTCGATCGTGCCGGCCTTGCCCGGCTCGATCTCCAGGCCCCACGGCAGCGTCGTGGGGCCGCCGAACAGCTCCTGGTTGAAGTAGTTGCCCCATCTGCCGATGGCCTGGGCGAAGGCGATGCCGGGCGCGACGGTGTCGGCCACCGCGCTCAGCGAAAGGCCCCTCTTGCGGCAGGCCAGCCACACGCCGACGCCGCCGAGCGCGATCGCCCCCCAGATGCCGAGGCCGCCGTTCCAGATGAACAGCGCCTCGTACGGCTCGTTGGGCGCCCGGTCACCGAAGTAGAGCTGCCAGTCGGTGATGACGTGGTAGAGGCGGCCACCGATCAGGCCGAAGATCACCGCGGGAACGGCGATGTCGACGATCGTGCCGGGCGTTCCGCCACGAGCCCGCCAGCGGCGCTCGCTGATCCAGACCGCGACGATGACGCCCAGAACGATGCACAACGCGTAGGCCCTGATCGGGATCGGGCCGAGGTACCAGACCCCCTGGGAGGGGCTGGGAATCGAGGCAAGGGGCATGTCAGTGGAGAGTAGCGGACCCGCGCCTACTTGGCGGCATCAAGAACGGCCTGGCGCAGCTCGGAGGGCACGAAGGCGGTGTTCTGGTCCATCTTCTTGCCGTTGAGCTTGACCGTCGGCGTTCCCGACAGGCTGTTGGCCGCGATGGTCTTGTCGCTGGCCGCGACGTAGGCATCGGCGTGCTTCTGCGAGGTCACGCAGGTCGCGAAGTCAGGGGCGGTGACGCCCGCCTCCTTGCCCAGCTCGACCAGCTCCGCGGTCTTGAAGCCCTCGACGGTCTCGTCGGGCTGGTTCGCGAAGAGCTTGTCGTGGTAGGCCATCCACTGCTTGCCGTCGGTGACGCAGCGGGCCGCGGCGCCTGCGCGCACGGAGTTGCCCCTGGTGATGCCCCTGTTCATCTGCGGCGGGAAGATCGTGAGCGGGTGGTAGACGACCTTGGCCTTGCCCTCGGCGGCGAGGTTCTTGAACGTCGTGCCGCTGGTCTCCTCCAGCTGCTTGCAGGCGGGGCACTGGAAGTCCTCGTAGATGTCGATGACAGGGGCGGTGACGCCCGCGTTGCCCATCGCCACGGTGCCGTCGCTCTGGAGCGTGACGGGCGCCAGGTTCGCGCTCGCCTGCTCGGACTGGCTCTGGTTGGCCGCGAACAACCAGCCGGCGCCGATCGCCGCCGCGGCGACCACACCGACGCTGATGTAGGTGGCGATGCGCTTGCGCTGCTCCTGCTTCTTCTCGGTCTCACGCTGCGCCTTGATCCTGTCCCGGGCGGACTGCTGCCGCTGGGCCTTACTCATCCTCGTCCCCTTCGAAGTCATCAGTGTCGCCCCCGTGCCTGCCCGCCAGCCCGAGGGCGGCGTCCAGGGCGAAGCGCCCCGGCGGGAAGCGGACGATCCATCCGGCCAGCAGCACCAGGCCGAAGTCGCGGATGATGTCGAGCAGGTAGCTCGGCTCCTCCCACGCCTTGAGCTCGCCGCCGCCGCCGAAGCAGCCGCAGTCGATCCGCAACCCGTTGGCCCACGCCCATGCGATGCCGAAGACGAAGGCCAGCATGAGCAGCCCGCCGACGATCGCCGCCACCCTGGTGAGCAGGCCGACCACCAGCAGCACGCCGACGACGATCTCCACGATCGGCAGGCCGTAACCCACGGTCTGGGCGAGCGCGTCGGGCAGCAGCCGGTAGGCCTTGACCGCCAGGACGGAGTTGTAGATGCTGCCGATCTTCAGGCCGCCGGCCACGATCAGCACTCCGCCCAGCACCAGCCTGGCCAAGGTCGTCACCAAGGGTACCGCCACACTAGCGGTGCGTAGCCGTTGCGACGCGGTCACATGCCTCTCCTCTGTTGTCGCATCTGGAATGCGCACAGTACCTGGATGCCATCTGATCACGTGCCGGATAAGACTCAACTAAGGTCGGCGGCTACGAGGCCGCCGTGTTGCTGAGCGCGGAACTCGCTCGGCGGTAGTCCCGCCCTGCGGGTGAAGATCCTGGTGAAGTAGGCGGGGTCGTCGTATCCGACCCGCCTGGCGATCGCCGCGACAGGCAGCTCCGAACCGGCCAGCAGGTCCTTGGCCCGGTTGAGTCTGATCGACAGCAGGTAGTCCTTGGGGCTGCAGCCCGCCAGGCGGCGCACGACCACGCGCAGGTCGCCGACCGTCATGCCCAGCCGTTTGGCGTGCTCGGCGACTGAGATGGGCAGGCAGGCGTCCCTGGCCAGGCCCGCCAGCACGGGGTCGCCCGCCGCGTCCTCGTCGGCCCTGGCGTGCCGCAGTGTGACGAGGACCTCATGGACCAGCGCGGAGGTCTCGACCTCCAGGTACGGCCCGCCTCTGCGGATGGCCTGCGCGATGCGGCCGATCGCGTGGGCGGCGGGCTCGGCGGTGGTCAGCGGGGTGACGGGCGTGGCCGCGTCGACGAAGCCGAGGTCCTGGTAGGCGGTGGCGGCGGGTCCTGTGAAGTCGACGAACCACTCGACCCAGCCGGTGTCGTGCGGGGCGTAGTGGTGCTTGACGCCCGGTAGCAGCCAGAGGACCGACGGGGCGACGACCTCGACGGGCAGGCCTCCGGCGTGGGAGAACCAGCCCTTGCCCTGGGTGACGACGACGGCGACGTGGTGGTCGAGCGCGCGGGGGCCGACCGTGGGCAGCCGGCCCTCGAGATGGCCGACGCCGAGACAGACGAGGCCGAGCCTGCGGTGCGCGGGGCCGGGGGTGAGGTAGTGCATCCACCGCCGGAAGTCCTCGGCCATCCCGATCCCCCCTTCCGTCCAACAACTTGACCAGCTTTGTCCATGGTCCCTGAGCTGCGGAATCGGCAAGCTGCTACGCGCGGAATCCTATCTCAAGGGGCAAGATGCGATATTTCACGATAGATGGTGGCGCCTTCCTGCTGGACGGCGAGGAGTTCAGGATCCTGTCGGGAGCCCTGCACTACTTCCGCGTCCTGCCCGAACAGTGGGGCCACCGGCTGAAAACGCTCAGGGCGATGGGTCTCAACACGGTGGAGACCTACGTGCCGTGGGACCTCCACGAGCCCCGCAAGGGAGAGTTCCGCAGGCTGGACGAGCTGGCCGCCTTCCTCGACGCCGCCGCGGACGAGGGCCTGCTGGCGATCGTCAGGCCCGGCCCCTACATCTGCGCGGAGTGGGACAACGGCGGTCTGCCCTCGTGGCTGACCGCCGAGCTGGGCCCGAGGGTGCGCACCCGCGACGCCGAGTACCTGTCCCACGTCGAGCGCTTCTTCGACGAGGTCGTCCCGCTGATCGCTGACCGGCAGGTCACCAGGGGCGGCAACGTGATCATGGTGCAGGTCGAGAACGAGTACGGCTCCTACGGCAGCGACGCGGTCTACCTGCGCCACCTGGCCGACGACCTGATCGCGCACGGCGTCGACGTGCCCCTGTTCACCTCCGACGGCGCCGGCGACTTCTACCTCACCGGCGGCACCGTCCCCGGCGTGCTGGCGACCGTGAACTTCGGCTCGGAACCCGAGGCCGCCTTCGCCAAGCTGCGCGAGCACCGCCCGGACGATCCGCTGATGTGCATGGAGTTCTGGTGCGGGTGGTTCGACCACTGGGGGCACGGGCACGTGACCCGCGACGCCGCCGACGCGGCCGACAGCCTGGAGCGGATCCTTGCCGCGGGCGCGTCCGTGAACCTGTACATGGCGCACGGCGGCACCAACTTCGGCACCACCGCGGGCGCGAACAGGGTCGGCGAGCTGGCCGACGGCGAGTACCGGCCCACCACCACCTCCTACGACTACGACGCTCCGATCGACGAGCGCGGCGCGCCGACGGAGAAGTTCTGGCGCTTCCGCGAGATCCTGTCCCGCTACAACCCCTCGCCGCCCGACGTTCCCGAGCTGCCGCCGTCCCTGCCGCCCTCGGTGGTGCCGCTGGTGGAGTCGGCGGCGCTGCGCGACGTGCTCGACCAGGTGGCGGGACCCTCGGTGACCTCTCCCCTGCCGCCGTCGTTCGAGGATCTCGGCCTGGTCCACGGCCTGGCGCTGTACCAGGTCGAGGTGCCGGGGCCGCGCGGGCCGTACCGGCTGCGGGTGGGCGGAGTGCACGACCGCGCCCACCTGTACGTGGACGGCGAGCTGGCGGCGGTGCTGGAGCGCGGCGGCGAGGAGCCGGTGCTGGAGGTGCCGGGCCCTGCCAGTCTGGAGCTGCTGGTCGAGTCGATGGGCAGGACCAACTACGGGCCCGCGCTCGGCGAGCGGAAGGGGCTGATGGCGCCGCTCATGCACGACAGGCAGTACCTGCACGGCGTGACGGCCACGCCGATCCCGCTGCAGGAGCTGCCGGCCCTGCCGTACGAGGAGGGGCCGGCCGCCCCGGTGCCCGCCTTCTTCCGCGGCACGCTGGCGGTGGCCGAGCCCGGCGACGGCTTCCTCGCGCTGCCCGGGTGGGGCAAGGGCTACGTGTGGGTGAACGGCTTCCTGCTCGGCCGCTACTGGGACAGGGGCCCGCAGCACACGCTGTACCTGCCGTGGCCGCTGCTGCGGGCCGGCGAGAACGAGGTGGTGATCCTGGAGCTGGACCACGCGGGCTCCCCTGAACTCCTCGTGCGCGCCGAACCCGAACTCGGCTGACCGCCCTCCGCCGTCCGGCACGGCACGCAGTCCTCGCCGAAGCCGTCATAGGCCGGCTGGAGACGGAGAACGGCCCCGGAGTCACCTCCGGGGCCGTTAGCCGTCGGGACACCGTCAGTGGCAGGAGAGCCTGGCGTCACCCCAGTCGGCGTGGTCGTTGCCGTTGCCGTCGCCGCCGTCGGCGACGCGGAGCTGGACGTTCCTGGCGCCGGTGAGGTCGGCCGTCAGCTCGTAGGCGGCGTCGGCGGCCTTGAGGACGGGGCTCTGCGCCACCACCCTGCCGTCGGCCACGACCGAGAACTGCACCGAGCCGCGCGTCGCCTGCACGTCGTCGACACCGACCGAAGCGGACAGGGCCGTGCACCGCGCGCCGAGGAAGTACGTGATCGACGCGGGGGCGTGCGTGCCCAGGCCCTTGGCGAAGACCTTCCCGCCGATCGTGATCGGCCTGCCGTCGCCCTGCCCCTGCTCGCCGTTGGACTGGTCGCGCTCGACGGGCCCCCAGCCGTTGACGGCCGAGGTCCAGTCGATGTCGCTGACGTACACGTCGCCGGTGGGCGGCGGCGGCATCGTCCGGACGGCCGCGCCCGCCTCCAGCGTCTTGGTCACCCCGCCCACCTCGTAGGTGAGCGTGGCCTTCAGCTGGTAGGACTGGTAGGGCGCGTCGACGGGCGGCGTCACCTTCCACGTGGTGGACAGCTGCTGCCCGGGGTCGACGGAGAGCGCGCCGCCCTCGCCCGTGACCGTCCAGCCCTGCGGGGCGTCCAGCCGTACCGAGACGTTCCGCGCGGCCGCGTCCTCCAGGTTGGCGAACACGGTCGTCACGTCGTTGGGCAGTCCCGGCTCCAGCGTCTCGGCGGCGGGCCGCACCGCCAGCGAGGCGCACGCGAGCTGGTCCTGAGCCGGTCCGAGATCGGTGACGGAGAAGTCGTCGAGGACGAAGTCGGCGCCGTCCCTTTCCGCCTGCAACGAGCGCAGGCCCACCCAGACCTCGCCGCAGCCCGCGACGACCCGCTCGGTGAACGTGGCGGTGGCGAGCTTCTGCTCCAGCGGGGTCTGGCGCAGCTCGACCGACTGGCCCGCCTTGTCGTAGCCGGTCACCCACGCGAAGGTGTTCGGCAGGGCGTTCTGGTAGCGGAAGGACACCTCGTAGGCGTGTCCCTGCTCGAACCTGGCCGTCCACGGGACGGTCCGGTAGACCAGGCCCCTGCGTTCCTCGTGCGCCTTCAGCGACTCCTGGCCGCCGATGACGTCGTCGACGGCCTTGCCGTTCCATCCTGCCTGGGTGTACGGGGCGTTCTTCTGCGCGATGTGGGTACGCGGGTCGGTGCTGCCGCCCGCGTCGCCCTTCACGAACGGGCCCCAGCCCTGGTCGACGTGCTCGAAGTCCTCGACCTTGCCGGCGGGTTCGGTCCGCACCAGCCGTACGTCGTCGACGCGCACGGCGGCCTCGCCCGCCTCGGCGGTGAGGCGGACGGTCGCCTTGTCCTTGGGCGCGGTGAAGACCACCTTGACCCGCTGGAAGTAGGTGTCGTGCTTCTCGTCCGCGGCGACGTGGTTCTTCACCGTCGAGCGGTCGAGGAAGGCGGCGGCGTTCAGCCCGCGGGCCCCGTCCACGCTCAGCGTGGTGCGCCGGGACTTGCCCGGCTCGACCTCGACCCAGGCCGAGAGGCTGTAGGTGGCGCCGGGGGTCAGTCCCTTGAGGCGCTGCGCCAGCTCCGCCCGCTGCCCGGCGCCGAGGAGCGCGACCCGCTGGCCCGTGGCGGTGGTCTCGACGCTCACCGCGCCGCCGGTCTCCCACCCGTCCATCGAGTCGCCGTTGAAGCCGGGGTCGGCGATCCCGCCGGCCTCACCCCACCGCGGCTTGACCTGCTTGGGCGCCTTGCCGGGGTAGAGCACGTACGGCACGCCCGCCTCCGCCTGCAGCGTGATCTTCCCGTTGACCGGGACGACCGTGCCGGCCTCCACCCTGCCCTGGGTGGTGAGCTTGTAGACGCGCATCTCCGTGGTGGCGTCCCACGTGGTCGCCCCGCCCGCCGGGTTGTAGTGGTAGTACTTGCCGTCCCACGGGAGCAGGTACGTGCCGCCGTCGATCACCTTGGCGTCGCCCGCGTAGACCTCGCGCTTGCCGTTCACGACGGTGCCGCGCACTCCGTCGCCGAAGACGATGCCGTCGGCGTTCCAGTCCATGATCGGGAAGTGCTGGAGGTACTTGGCGGGGAGGTTGTTCTCCCAGATGTTGCGGTAGAAGGCGGCCCAGTCGATCTCGCCCGTCCAGCCCTCGAACTCCTCGATACGGGCGTTGCCCAGGATGGGGTGGCTGTTCCAGACGTCCTTCTCCTGGTTGCGGATGAAGCGGATGATCTGGGAGTTGAGCCCCTTGTTGGTGGCGCCGCCGTAGTTGAGGTCGGCGGCCCAGTGCGACCACAGGGAGGCGCGCTCCAGCTTGTCGGCCCACTCGCTGGCGACCTGCCAGCCCTGCTCGCGCAGCTCGGCGAGCGTGCGGTCGGCCACCCAGCCGTGGGTGTAGTAGACGTCGAGGTAGACCAGCGCGAGGTTGCGGTCGGTCTCCTCCCGCAGCTGCCTGAACCGCTTGGCCAGGTTGCCGGTGGCCAGGTCGGTGCGCTGGTCGATGTAGTACGACTGGCCGAGCCAGTCCCAGCCCCTGGCGTTCTCGTCCACGAGCTTCTCGTCGAACGCCTTCGCCTCGGCGTAGGCCTCGGTGGCGTTGACGTGGACGCCGAAGGAGGCGTTCCAGTCCTTGCCCGCGCGCAGCAGCGTGTTGAGGTCCTTCAGCCCTCCCGCGCGCTTGTTGTGGTTGCCGCCGTAGTCGGGGTGGGCCGAGTCGTGCCCCTCCGACTGGTAGCCCTTGAGGATGGCCAGCTGGCCGAGCCCGTCGGTGGCCAGTGAGATGCGCTTGACGTCGTCCAGCGTGCGCAGGAACGGGTGGGTGGCCTGGCTGGCGAAGTTGAACGGGATGTGGGTCACCACGCGCTCGCGGGTCTGGTCGGCGCCGACCGGTTGGAGGCCGATCCGGCGGAAGGCGACCGCGCCGTCCTGCCAGTCCACGCCGCCGTCGCCGTTGGCGTCGGGCGTGACGATCACCTTGGCCCAAGGCAGCTCCTCGGTGAACGGCGCGCCCGAGGCCCGGTAGGTCCACTGGCCGCTCCACACCCCGACCGCGACCCTGCCCGCCGCGTCCTTGCGGGCCTGGTGCCAGAATCTGGCCGCGTCCGTGTTGGTGGCGCCCGAGGGCCGGTCGAAGCTGGAGTTCGACTCGATCGCCGCCGCGAGCTCGCCGGTGTTGACGATCGCGTAGGTCGCTCCCACGGGCGCCGCCTCGGCCGGTGTGACGGCGGTGACCTGCGCGAACCTGTCGGCGGTGCGGGTGGAGTCGGGGTCCAGCCTGGTGAAGGCGGTGGCCGCGCCCGGCTGGTCACTGGCCACCGACACCAGGTCGTGGCCGGGAATGTCGATCGTGCCGACCCTGAAGGCCTCGGTGTCCTTGACCTCGTCGATCCTGAACGTCGTCGTCCTGCCGTCCAGCGCGATGCTGGCGTTCAACTCCACACCGGGCAGCGCGTCGAAGGTCAGCCGGTAGCCGGCCCTCGCCGCGTCGCCTCCCGTGGAGACGCCCTTGACCGGGTACGGCTTGCCGTTCAGCACCACGTCCGTCACCGGTGCGGACGAGCCGCCCAGCCTGGCGCCGCCAGGGGCGGTGTAGCTCAGCACGCGGGGGAAGTCGCCGGCCACGGCCACCGTGAGCTCGGGCGAGGTGAGGGTGATCGTCTCCTCCGCGGCGGCCGCGGGGGAGAGCGCTAATCCTGACAGCGTGAGGCCGCCTGCGAGGGCAGCCGACAGCAGACGCATGGGCATCGCTCCTGCGTTGAAGGGGGGATGGGGGGTCAGAGCTTGACGCCGCCCGCGGCGAGATCGGCCTTCCAGAACCGCTGCAGGCCGACGAAGGCGAGGATGACGGGGATGACGGACACGAAGGCGCCGGTGATGACCATGTCGCGGTAGAAGCCGTAGCGCAGGCTGTTCCACTTGACCAGGCCGAGCGTGATCGGCCACAGCGACTCGTCGTTCAGCACGATCATCGGGAGGAAGAAGTTATTCCAGATCGCCACGAACTGGAACAGGAAGAGCGTGACCAGGGCGGGCGCCATCAGCCGGACGGCCACGGTGAAGAAGATGCGCAGCTCCCCCGCGCCGTCCAGCCGCCCCGCCTCCAGGAGCTCGCCGGGCACCGCCGCGTCCGCGTAGACCCTCGCGAGGTAGACGCCGAACGGGCTGACCATGCTCGGCAGCAGCACGCCCCACATGCTGTTGAGCAGCCCGATCTGGGTGAGCAGCAGGTAGAGCGGCAGGCCGAGCAGCGGGATCGGGATGAGCACCGCGAACATGATCGTGGCGAAGACGGCGCCGCGCCCCCTGAAGGGGTACTTCGACAGCGCGTAACCCGCCATGGCCGAGACCACGGTGGCGCCCAGCGCGCCGCCGACGGAGTAGACGACCGTGTTCAGCAGCCAGCGCGGGTAGACGCCGCCGTCCTGCTCCATCAACCTGCCCAGGTTGGTGCCGAGGTTGATGTCGCCGAACCACAACGCGGGCGTGTCGAACAGGTCGCCGCCTGACTTGGTGGCCGAGACCAGCAGCCACCAGATCGGCAGCAGGATGTAGACGGCGACGAGGAACATGAACGCCGTGGTCAGCGTGCGGGAGCGCACGGTCGGTCTCATCGGTTCACTCCTCGGGCGGTCAGCCAGGCCGAAAGGCGGATGAACAGGTAGGACAGGCCCGCCGCGATCACCGCGAGCGTGAGCGCGATGGCCGTGCCCTGGCCGTAGTCGTTGTTGTCGAGGGCGACCTGCAGCGACCTCATCAGCGGCGTGTAGTCCTTGCCGACCGAGGGGGTGATCCTGCTGATCACCATCGGCTCGTTGAACAGCTGCAGGGTGCCGATGATCGAGAAGACGCCGGTGAGCACCAGTGAAGGGCGCACCAGCGGCACCTTGACGTACCAGGCGGTCTTCCAGCCGCCCGCGCCGTCCAGCTCGGCCGCCTCGTACAGCGAGCTCGGGATCGACTGCAGCGCCGCGTAGATGACCAGCATGTTGAAGCCGACCCACGTCCAGGTGACGATGTTGGCCATCGACCACAGCACCAGGTTGTCCGACAGCAGGTCGAAGGGCAGCAGGTCGGCCAGCGGGGAGATGTCGGGGGTGTACAGGAACGACCAGACGATGGCGGCGATCACGCCGGGCACCGCGTACGGCAGGAAGTACGTCAGGCGGAAGAAGCGTTTGAACCTGGCGCTCGCGCTGTCGAGCAGGAGGGCGAGCACCAGGGCGAGGCCCAGCATGATCGGTACCTGGACGACGCCGAACAGCAGCAGCCTGCCGACGCCCCTGACGAAGCCGCCGTCGGCGAAGACGGCGGTGAAGTTGTCCAGCCCCGAGAAGACCCGCTCGGGTGTGCCGAACCCGAGCCCCGAGCGCTTCACCCGGTAGAAGCTCTCGTTGATCGCGTAGCCGATCGGGACCAGGAAGAAGACGACGAACAGCACCGAGAACGGCAGCAGGAAGACGAACGCCGCCCTGTTGCTGGTCGGCCTGGCCCTCCTCCTGCGCGGCGGGGCGGCGCGGGTCTCTTCGGCTTCGAGCTGGATTGTTGCCATCGGTCCTCCACGTCGCCGTCCGGCGGGGACGGTGACGGTCACACGGTCGGAGATGCGGGGGTCGTGCTCTTCGCTCTTGCGGATGGCCGGGCCCACGGCCTTGTCGTCAGGCCCAGGCCCCCGGCTACGCGGGGTTCGGTGTCGCCGGACCCGGCGGCCGGACGGTCGCCCGGCGATCCGAGGTGGTCCGGGCTCCGCCGGAGTTCCCCGGGGATCCTCCTCGGGGAGTTCCACCTGCTCCGAGTCCCGAAGGGGTCCTGGGCTGGAGCCCGGCGTGCTGGGTCGGCCCCGGGTTCAGGCCGGAAGCCCAGAGGTGCAGGGCCGGAACCCCGGGGTGCCGGGGCCCTACCCCGGGGTGCCGGCCCAGAGCTGGGGTGCGGGGGTGCGGGGGTGCGGGGGTGCCGGACCCTACCCCGGCGTG
Organism: Nonomuraea sp. bgisy101; assembly: GCF_057708945.1. NCBI lineage: Bacteria > Bacillati > Actinomycetota > Actinomycetes > Streptosporangiales > Streptosporangiaceae > Nonomuraea > Nonomuraea sp. bgisy101. The sequence continues at coordinate 505,079 of NZ_JBYITD010000001.1, read as the reverse complement.
TCCGGGCCGGAGCCGGGGTTCCGGGCCCTGCCGCAGCGGCGGGCCGGAGCCAGGGGTGCCTGGGTACCGGGGCCGGAGCCGAGGGTGCCGGGCTGGAGCCCGGCCGGGCCAGGGCCTGGAGTGCGGGGCCGGGGTCCCGGGGTGCGGGGTCCAAGGGCGGGGGTTCGGGGGCTCCGGGGGCGTGGGAGATTCCGTGGCCCTGCCCCGGCGCCCGAAGGTCAGGGGGCCACGGTCAGGCCCTTGTCCTTCAGGGAGGCGACCGCCTTCTCCTGGATGGTCGTGAGCGCCGAGCCCAGCGTGCCGCCCTTGCCGTTGGCCGCCTTCGCGAACTCCTCGCCGAAGACCGCGTTCACCGCCGGCATCGTCGGTCCCCACCCGAAGTCCGGGTTGACGTTCTTGCTGGCCTCGGCGAACGTCTGGAAGACCTTCTGGTCGCCGTAGAAGGGCCGGCCTGCGTTCATGTTCGGCAGCGAGCCGCCGTCCACGGTCACGGGGAACAGGCCGCCCTTGGCGATGAGGTCGTTGAACGCGGTGGCGTCGGTCGACATCCAGGCGGCGAAGTCGACCGCCTCCTTGATGTGGCCGCAGCCCTTCAGCACCGCGTTCGGCGAGCCGCCGGCGTTGCCCACGGCGGGGCCGGCCGTGTCCCACACCGGCATCGGCGCGACCGCCCACTTGCCCTTGGTCTTGGGAACGGAGTCCTCGAGCACCTTGGACATCCAGACGGCGCCGACGACCGTGGCGCTCCTGCCGTCGGCGTAGTTCTTCCACATGGCGTCCGACCAGCCCGGCAGCACGTCGACGACCTTCTTGTCGATCAGGCCCTGCCAGTAGTCGGCGACCTTGACCGTGGCGGGGTCGTTCATCTTGACCTGCCACGCGTCGCCCTCGATGCCGAACCACTTGGCGCCGGCCTGCTGGGCGTAGCCGGCGAACAGGTACATGTCGTCGGGGGTGAAGGTGGTGATGGAGACGTCGGGGTCGGCCTTGCGCAGCTTCTCCCCTGCGGCGGCGAACTCGTCCCAGGTCTTCGGCACCTCGATGCCGTGCTTGTCGAAGATGTCCTTGCGATAGAACAGGCCCATCGGTCCCGAGTCGACGGGGACGCCGAACTGCTTGCCGCCGAAGGTGACCGTCTTGAGCGTCCACGGCTCGAACCTGGCGTTGTACGGCTGCGCCTGGGCGGTGATGTCCTCGAGCGCGCCCTCGACCAGGAAGCTGGGCAGCGTCTCCGCGCCCACCTGGGCCAGGCACGGCGCGTTGCCCGCCTTCACGGCGGCGAGCATGCGCTGGTAGCCGCCCTGCGAGCCCGGCTGCGTCTGGGTGAACTTCACCTGGACGTCGGGGTGGGCCGCGTTCCACGCCTTGGTGGCGTCCTCGTAGCCCGGCGCCCAGCCCCAGAACTCCAGCGTCACGGGTCCGCCCGCGGCCGCCGTCGACGCGGCGGCGGAGGGAGCCGCCGAGCTCGTGGGTCCCGCCTGGCTGCCGCACGCGGCCACCAGCGACACACAGACCAGCGCTCCGGTGGCGCTCAGGATCGTCCTTGACTTGCCCATCGTCTTTCCCTCCAGGCCACGCGGGTGCACAGCCCGCGTCCGATGCCCGTAACCATGGCCCGCGTGCCGCGCGGCGGCCATGGACAAACGATGAGCAGCCCTTGTACTTACGTGCTCACAGGACGGCGATATCGCACAGAAACAGAAACGCGGCTGTCCTGTTACGGCAGCCGCGTTGCTTCTGTGACGTGTGTGGAGGGCCGTGAAGGGCCTGCGGAATGGTCGCCGTCACGTCGGGCGCCCGGCCGGAGTCGGCTGGAGTGGCGTGATGGACGGGCGCCCGCCGGTGACCTGGGTGGCCTGGGCGGGCGCTTGCCGTACGGGGATCTAGCGGGCCGAGACGCCCGCGCGCAGCTCGCCGGCCAGCAGGCGCACCTCGGCGAGGCCCGCGGCCGAGTCCGGCGCGTCCAGCAGGCGGCGGATGAACGCCGACCCCACGATGACGCCGTCGGCGTAGGCGGCGACCTCGGCCGCCTGGCGGCCCGTGCCCACGCCCAGCCCGACGCAGACCGGCAGCGAGGTGTGCGCCCTCGTGCGGGCCACCAGGTCCTCGGCGGCCACGTTCACGGTCTCCCTGGCGCCCGTGACGCCCATCAGCGAGGCCGCGTAGACGAACCCGGTGCAGCACTCGACGACGGCCTTGATGCGCTCCTCCGTCGAACTGGGAGCCACCAGGAACACGGTGTCGATGCCCGCCTCGGCGGACGCGGCCCGCCACGGGCCCGCCTCCTCCGGCGTCAGGTCGGGCGTGATCGTGCCCACGCCGCCCGCGTCGGCCAGGGCGCGGGCGAAGCGCTCGGGTCCGTAGCGGTCGATCGGGTTCCAGTAGGTCATGACCAGCGTCGCCGCGCCGGTCTTGGCCACGCCCTCGACCGTGCGCAGCACGTCGGCGATGCGGGTGCCGTTGACCAGCGAGCGGTGGACGGCGTCCTGGATGGTCGGCCCGTCCATGAGCGGGTCGGAGTACGGCAGGCCGATCTCGATGACGTCGCAGCCCGCCTCGACCATGGCGGTGGCGGCCTCGACCGCGCCCTCCTTGGTCGGGAATCCGGCGGGCAGGTAGCCGACGAGCGCCGCCCTGTTGTCGGCCTTGGCCTTGGCGAACACCGTCTGAAGAGTCGTCATCTCACAGCCCAAAGTACTTCATGGCGGTGCCCATGTCCTTGTCACCGCGGCCGGACAGGTTGACCAGGATCGTAGCGTCGGGGCCGAGCTCGCGCCCGAGCTTCAGCGCTCCGGCCAGGGCGTGGGAGGACTCGATGGCAGGGATGATGCCCTCGGTCCTGGCCATCAGGGAGAAGGCGTCCATGGCCTCGGCGTCGGTGATGCCGTGGTAGGTGGCCCTGCCGCTGTCCTTGAGCCAGGCGTGCTCGGGGCCGACGCCCGGGTAGTCGAGCCCCGCCGAGATGGAGTGGGACTCGATGGTCTGACCCTCGTCGTCCTGCAGCACGTAGGTGCGCGAGCCGTGGAGCACGCCGACCGATCCCGCGGTGAGCGTGAGCGCGTGCTCGCCCGTCTCCAGGCCCCTGCCTGCGGCCTCGTAGCCGTGCAGGGCGACGTCCTGGTCCTCGAGGAAGGCGTGGAAGATGCCGATGGCGTTGCTTCCGCCGCCGACCGCGGCGCAGATGGCGTCGGGCAGCCCGCCGGTCAGCTCCAGCATCTGGCGGCGGGCCTCGACGCCGATGATGCGGGCGAAGTCACGGACGATCTCGGGGAACGGATGCGGGCCCGCGATCGTGCCGAACAGGTAGTGGGTGTTGTCGACGTTGGTCACCCAGTCGCGGAAGGCCTCGTTGATGGCGTCCTTCAGCGTCTGGCTGCCGTTGGTGACGGGCACGACCGTGGCGCCGAGCAGCTTCATCCTGGCGACGTTGAGCGCCTGGCGCTCGCAGTCGACGGCGCCCATGTAGATCACGCACTCCAGGCCCATGAGGGCGGCGGCGGTGGCCGTGGCCACGCCGTGCTGGCCCGCGCCGGTCTCGGCGATCACACGGCTCTTGCCCAGGCGCTTGGTGAGCAGCGCCTGACCGAGCACGTTGTTGATCTTGTGGGCCCCGGTGTGGGTGAGGTCCTCACGCTTGAGCACGATCCTGGCGCCGCCGGCGTGCTCGGCGAAGCGCGGCACCTCCGTCAGCGTCGTGGGACGGCCCGCGTAGGTGCGCAGCAGGTGGTCGAACTCGGCGACGAACGCCGGGTCGGTCTTGGCCTCGGCGTAGACGGAGGCCACCTGGTCGAGAGCGGGGATCAGCGCCTCCGGGACGAACCTGCCGCCGAAGATGCCGAACTTGCCGCCGCTGTCGGGGTCGTCGCCGCGGGCGCCGTTGCCAGCCAGGTCGGCGGCGGTGAGGACAGTCATCTCATCCCTCTGATCCGTGGTCGGGTCGAGTGGCGGGGTGGGCTCCGGCCGTGACCAGGGCCTCCACCGCCTTGCGCGGGTCCTTGCCGGTCACCAGGCTCTCGCCGACCAGGACGGCGTCAGCCCCCGCCCGCGCGTACGCTAGCAAATCGTGCGGGCCGCGAACCCCCGACTCGGCGATCTTGATGATGCCGTCGGGAATCTTCGGTGCGAGCTTGGTGAAGACGTCGCGGTCCACTTCCAGAGTTTTGAGGTTGCGCGCGTTCACACCGATGATCCTGGCGCCCGCCGCGACCGCCCGCTCGACCTCCTCCTCGGTGTGGACCTCGACCAGCGGGGTCAGGCCGATCGACTCGGCCCGCTCGATGAGCGAGACGAGCGCGGGCTGCTCCAGCGAGACGACCATGAGCAGGGCCAGGTCGGCGCCGTGGGCGCGCGCCTCCCACAGCTGGTAGGAGGTGACGATGAAGTCCTTGCGCAGGATCGGGATGTCGACCCTCGCGCGCACCGCGGCGAGGTCGTCCAAGCTGCCGCCGAAGCGGCGCCGCTCGGTCAGGACGCTGATGACGTGGGCGCCGCCCTCTTCGTAGTCGGCGGCCAGCGCCGCCGGGTCGGCGATGGCGGCCAGCGCGCCCTTGGACGGGCTCGACCGCTTGACCTCGGCGATGACCGAGACCTTGTCGCCGCCGAGCGCCGCGTAGGCGTCCCTCGGCGCGGGGGCGCGCCTGGCGCGCTCCTTCAGCTCGTCGAGCGACACCGCCGCCTGCCGTTCGGCCAGATCTTCTCGCACACCGGCCAGGATGTCGTCGAGAACGGTCCCGCTCAGGCTCCGCTCGTTCACGCGATCAAGGTCCCTCCGGTCGACAGTGGTGGGGGCGACGAGGAGTTCGCGTCGGCGTCCGCTCCCCGTCTTGTCTTGCGATGGTATCGGCCGCACCGGGCTCACCTCGCCACAGCCCCCCTGCTACGGGGCGAGAAAAGCGCCGAAAGGCAGGTTGCGGACGACCCAGAAGACCAGGACGAGCGCCAGAAGTGTCCAGATGTGGGCGGGCCGCGGGGCGGTCGGCCGCCATGGCCGCCCGCGCCAGGCGCCCGCCATCCACCGGATCCAGAAATAGACGAGGACCGGCGTGGCGAGGACCAGCAGCGGGTTGAGCTTCAGCGCGGCCACGGGGTCGAGGTGGGCGAGAGCGTGCGTGGCCCTCAGCGCGCCGCAACCCGGGCAGAACCACCCGGTGAGCGCTAAGAAGGGACAGCTCGGATAGTGGCCGGACTCGTTGGGATCGACCACCCCCACATAGGCGAAAGCCGCCCCCGCCGCGAGGGCGACGCCCAGCGGTGCGAGAACGGCTTTCCTGCCGCGCGTGTCGGTGACCACGCTGCCAACGATACCTAGTAAGAGCTGCTCACACTGGCCGCGTAGCCGAGGAACCCGATCCAGATGACCAGGAAGATCACCCAGCCCGCGAGGCCCACGTAGGACAGGATCAGGCCCGCCAGGGCCATGCCCCTGCCCTCCTCGCCGGTCTTCTTGATCTGACCGAGCGAGATGTGGCCGAGGATCGCCCCAACGATGGAGGCGACACCACAGGTCACCAGGCCCACGATGCCGCTGATCAGGGCGGCGATCGCCATGCCGTTGGTCTTGTTCGGCTGCGGCGCGCCGTAGCCGCCGTAGGGGTCGTAGCCGCCACCGGGAGGAGGCGGGTAGCCGCCGGGAGGCTGCGCGCCATAGCCACCCGATCCGTAACCGCCCGAACCCTGGCCCGCGCCGTAACCGCCCGAACCCTGACCACCCGGAGGCGGACCGTATCCACCGGAGCCCTGACCACCAGCCGGAGGGCCGTAACCACCCCCGGGCGGCTGTTCGCCGTAGCCCCCGCTACCGCCCTGGTTTCCGTAGCTCATACCGACGACTCCTCATGAATAGCGAATTGCCCGCAGAGCTTAGCGAGAAGCTGTCTGCCACGTGAGGAAGCGACCGTATTGTGGGCCTTTTGTAACCCTGTGGTCAGCCGTGCTGCTTGCCGAGCCCCACATCTGCATGACCTTTCCGACGGCGGCGCCCCCTGCCATCACGACGAGCCCTGCACAGAAGCCTAGACCCGAGTCCGGCACCAGGCCGAGACCTGCCGGCGCGGATCCGATAGGGATGAGCCTCGCAACGGTCCACGCGGCGGGCGAGTCGCCGTGGTCGTGCCCGGCCGTCGTCAGCGTTCCTCGGTCGGGTCGTCTCCCCTGTCGATCGCCTCCCACAGCGACTTGTCGTCGCGTGGACCCGCGGCCGAACCCGGGCGGTCGTAACGGCCCGACATGCCCGCCCACCCCGTGGCGCGCAGGACGGCCAGCACGCCGCCCGCGATGAGCAGCGCCCCGCCGGCCGCCGCCAGGTACGGCCAGGCGGTGTGCGCGATCGCCGTGACGTCCTGGGTCGCCGCCCCGACGGGGTTGCGCCGGGCGGCCAGCTCCCGAGCGGCCGAGCCCGCGACGCCCTGCCACGACAGCAGCGCGATGCCCGCCCCGCACAGCGCCAGCACGCCTCCGACGATCCTGCGCCACACGCCCTTGGTCGCGAACAGCGCCACCACCGCGGCGAGCGAGGCCAGGGCCAGCGGCTGTACGGCAGGCGCCAGGTCGCCGCCCGCCAGCTCGACGGGGGCGGCGGCGCCGTAGGTGACGGAGGTCCAGACGCGGCCCGCGGCCAGCAGCGGCAGGCCCGCGCCCGCCGCGCACAGCAGCAGCCAGATGCCCAGCTCGCGTCTCACGACAGGAGCAGCTGGTCGGCGTCGAAGCAGGTGCGGTCGCCGGTGTGGCAGGCGGCGCCCACCTGGTCGACCTTGAGCAGGAGGGTGTCGCCGTCGCAGTCGAGCGCCACGGACTTGACGTGCTGGACGTGACCCGAGGTGTCGCCCTTGACCCAGTAGGCGGAGCGGCTGCGCGACCAGTAGGTGGCCCTGCCCGTGGTCAGCGTGCGATGCAGCGCCTCGTCGTCCATCCAGGCGAGCATGAGGACCTCGCCCGTGTCGTACTGCTGGACGATGGCGGGCACCAGCCCGTCAGGAGTGCGCTTGAGTCGCGAAGCGACCTTCGGGTCGAGGGACATGCGGCCATTCAACCAGTCGCGGGCAGCGCCGCCGCGCCTGGGACCGCGTCGAAGACCCTGAACAGACCGGCGAGGTTCATGCTGCTGAGCCTGCGCAGCGCCCCGCAGTCGGCCGAGGCGACGAGGGCGAGGTCGCCTCCGTTGTCGCGGAGTTCGGCCAGCAGCCTGACCAGCAGCCCGAGGCCGGTCGTGTCGACGAAGGTCACGCCGGTGATGTCAGCCCGATATCGGGGGCGGCGCGGCGCCGCCCCCGCCGGGAGGAGGCTAGGAGTGGGCGGCGGAGACCCACGAGGCGTGGAGGTCGGCGTAGACGCCCGGCTCCTCGACCAGCTCGGCGTGCCGGCCGCGCTGGACGAGTCGGCCCGCGTCGAAGACGAACACCTCGTCGGCGTTCTCGGCCGTCGAGAGGCGGTGGGCGATCGAGATCGCGGTCCTTCCCCTCGTGACCCCCTCCAGCGCCCGTGCGAGCCGTACCTCGGTGGCGGGGTCGACGGCGGAGGTGGCCTCGTCGAGCAGCAGCAGGTCGGGGTCGGCCAGGTAGGCGCGGGCGAGGGCGACGAGCTGGCGCTCACCCGCCGACAGCGACTCCCCGCGCTGGCCCACGGGGGTGGCCAGGCCCTTGGGCAGGCCCTCCACCCAGTCGGCCAGGCCCAGCTCGGTCATCGCCAGGGCGATCTCGTCGTCGGTGGCCGCCGGCCTGCCGAAGCGGATGTTCTCGGCGAGCGTGCCGTCGAACAGGAAGCCGTCCTGCGGCACCATGACGATCCGCTCGCGCAGCGAGGAGAAGCGCACCTGGCGCAGGTCGTGGCCGTCGACGGTGACGCGCCCGTCGACCGGGTCCATCAGGCGGGTGAGCAGCTTGGCGAAGGTGGTCTTGCCCGACCCCGTCTCGCCGACGACCGCGATGCGGGTGCGCGGGGGGATGGAGACCGACAGCTCGTGCAGGACGGGCGCGCCGCCGGGATAGGCGAAGTGCACGTCCTCGAAGGCCACGGCGATGGGCCCGCGGGGCAGGGTGACGCCCTCGTCTCCCGGGTCGGCGACGTCGGGCGGGGTGTCGAGCACGCCCAGGATGCGCCGCCAGCCGGCGACCGCGTTCTGCGCCTCGTTCAGCACCTCGGTGGCGATCTGCAGCGGAGAGACGAACAGCGTGACGAGGAACAGGAAGGCGACCAGCCTGCCCGCGCTGATGTCGCCGGAGATGCCGAGCCGCACGCCGAGCAGGACGATCCCCGCGATGGCCGCGGCGGCGACGATCTCGGTGAGCGGGAAGACGAGGCCGACGATCTTCTGGGCGCGGACCTGCGCGCTCCTGTTGGCGTTGATCGCGTTGTCGATGCGCTCGGACGTGCGGCGCTCGGAGCCGTACGCGCGGATGACGGCCGCGCCGACGACCGACTCGCTGACGGCGGACAGCATGTCGCCGGTGCGCTCGCGGACCGTGGAGTAGGCCGCCGAGAGCCAGCGCTGGAAGCGCGGCAGGACGATCATCAGCGGGATGAAGCAGACCCAGACCAGCAGCGTGAGCTGCCACGAGTAGACGAACATCAACCCGGTGGCGACCAGCAGCTGGCCGAACGCCACGATGATCATCAGCCCGCCCCACTGCATGAAGTTGCTGATCTGGTCGATGTCGTTGGTCACGCGGGAGACCAGCGCGCCGCGGCGCTCGGAGTTCTGGGTGAGCACGGACAGGTCGTGGACGTGCCGGAAGCCGCGGACCCTGAGCGTGGCGAGGGAGGCCTCGGTGGCCCTGTAGAGCCGGACGTTCATCACGTAGCCGCACAGGGCGGTGATGACGACCGCCGCGGCGCACAGGAGCACCGCCGTGGAGATGTAGGAGATGTCAGGCGTGCCGCCCTTGAGTCCCGTGTCGATCGTCTGCTGGACGGCGATCGGCACGATGATCTTGCCGATCGTGGCGATCACGGCGAGGGCGAGTGTGCCCGCCAGCCCCTTGCGGAACTCCGGCGTGAGCGAGAGCCCGTGCCGCACGGTGGCGAGCGCCGACCGGCCCGAGTCCTGGAAAGCGACGCTCATGCCACGACCTCTTCCTCTTCCGCCGCGATCGCGGCCCTCTCGGCCTCTTCGCGCTCGTAGGCGGTGACCAGGTTCCGGTAGCCCAGGCAGCGCTCGAGCAGTTCCTCGTGGGTGCCGCGGTCGACGACGCTGCCACGGTCGAGGTAGACCACCTCGTCGGCCAGGGCGATCGTGGCCATCCGGTAGGCGACGACCACGACGGTCGAGGCCTCGCCCTGCTCGCCGGCCGCGTTCAGGTCACGCAGGCCGTAGAGGATCTTTGCTTCGACCTGGGGGTCGACGCTGGAGGTCGCGTCGTCGAGGATCAGCAGGCGCGGGCGGCGGACGACCGCGCGGGCCAGGGCGATGCGCTGCCGTTGGCCACCCGACAGGGTGGTGCCGCGCTCGCCGACCTTGGTGTCGAGCCCCGAGGCCAGCTTGGCCACGAAGCCGTCGGCCTGGGCCAGGCGCAGCGCGGCCCACACGTCCTCGTCGGAGACGTCGAGGCCGAGCGTGATGTTGCCGCGCACGCTGTCGTCGAACAGGAACGTCTGCTGCGGCACCAGCGCGACCGCGTCGGCGATGCCGCCGTAAGCGATTTCACGAAGGTCGACGCCGTCCAGGCGCACCTCTCCCTTGTCGGGATCGACCAGGCGCACCAGCGTCTGCACGAGCGTGGACTTGCCCGAGCCCGTCGGCCCCACCAGCGCGACGGTACGGCCGGCAGGGACGTCGAAGGTGACGTCGTGCAGCACCTCGGCGCTGCCGTAGGCGTAGGACAGGCCGGAGACCTGGAGCCCCGCGGGCGCCGAGCCTGGCACGCGGGCCTGGCCGTAGTCCATGGAGCCTGTCGCCTCGAGCACCGCCTGCACCCGCTGCCAGCCGACGACGCTGCGGGGCAGTTCGGCCAGCACCCAGCCGAGCGCGCGGATCGGGAAGGCGAGCAGGGTGAACAGGTAGGCGACCTGGACCAGCTCGCCCGAGTTGATGGACCCGCCTTGCAGCCGCATCGCGCCGACCATCAGCACGATCAGCACGCCGAGTGTCGGCAGCGCCTCCAGCATCGGGTCGAACAGGCCGCGGACCCTGCCGACGGCGATGTTGGCGTCGCGCAGCTCGTGGGCGCGGCGCTCGAACCGCTCGGTCTCCAGGTCCTCGCGGCCGAGGGTCTTGACGACGAGCGCGCCGTCGAAGCTCTCGTGGGCGATCTCGCTGACCTCGGCGCGCAACTGCTGGGCGTGGGTGGCCAGCGGGCTCAGCCTGCGCTGGTAGACGAGGTTCAGCCCCGCGATGGCGGGGAAGATCAGGAAGCCGACGAGGGCGAGCACGGGATCGGTGATCAGCATCGCGACCGCCGCCGTGACCAGCATGACGATGACGCCAACCGCCATCGGAAGCGGCGCGAGCGGCGCCCACGCGGCCTCGGCGTCGGCGCTGGCGTTGGACAGCAGCTGCCCCGTGGGGTGCTGGTGGTGCCAGGCCAGCGGCAGGCGCAGGTACTGCTTGGTGACGTCCCTGCGCGACCTGGCCTGCATGCGGTACTGCAGGACGCCGGCCAGGATGCGCCTGCCCGCCACGCCGATCGCCTTCAGCAGGGCGGTGCCCATGATGAGAAGGACCGAGATCCACAGCGCGCCCGCGCCGATCTCGCCCCTGGCGAAGGCCGGCAGCACGGCGTTCTCCGTCGCCCATCCGAGCGCCCAGGCGGAGGCGACGGTCATGCCGCCGTACAGGCCGCTGCTGATGACGGCGGCCGCGAACACCGACTTCTCCGTGCGGATGGCCACCCCGAGAACACGGAGCCCTTGGCGCATCACGGCTGAGGTGACCTTGGTCGCCACTCGAGGAAGGTCCTTCCAATGGGGAAATTTGTACTTAAGTCCCTATCATGGTCGATCATCTGGATATTCCCACGCCCCAGTAGAATCGTCTGGTGACTCACGCTCGCGGCGAACGCTCTGCTCTGTGCGACCTGTTCGACACGCTCGGCCCCGACGCGCCGACGCTGTGCACGGGCTGGAGCACCTACGACCTGGCCGCCCACCTCGTACTGCGCGAGCGCAGGATCGACGCCAACCCGGGCATCGCGCTCAAGCCGCTGGCCGGCTACACCGCCTCGGTCCAGGACGGGCTCAAGGCCAAGCACCCCTTCCCCGAACTGGTCGGCCTCGTGCGCAGGCCAGGCGGCGTGTACGGCCTGCTGCCCCCGCTCGACGAGGCGGTCAACACGCTGGAGTACTTCGTCCACCACGAGGACGTGCGCCGTGCCCAGCCGTCATGGGAGCCGCGGGAGCTGCCCGACGACCTGGAGCGGCTGCTGTGGCGGCGGCTCGACATGGGGGCCAAGCTCATGCTGCGCAGGTCGCCGGTCGGCGTGATCCTGCACCGGCTCGGCGGCGGGGTGGCCATCGGCGGAGCGAAGGACGGCGTCAAGGTGGAGGTCACGGGGAAGGCGAGCGAACTGCTGCTGTTCTGCTTCGGGCGGCAGGAGCACGCGAGGGTCGACCTGACCGGCGACCCTGACGCCGTCGCCCGGCTCACCCACGCCCCGCTCGGCTTCTGACGGCTCGGGCTTCTCACGGGCCCGCGTGGCGCGGGCCGGTCGCGGCGCGCGGCGCCGGACCCGGACGGCACGCCGGGACGCGATCACGGTGATCCGGCCCACACGGACGAGCGGTGGGGAGCCGGTGACCAGGATTCGGACTCCGGCGACACCGATCACCTCGCGGAACCGGCGGCGGATTTCCCGATCCGATCGCGAGTCCCCGCGCCAACTCGGGCCGATGGCCGTACGATGGCCAGGTAAAGACGCCCCCCGGTTATGATCAAGAACATCTTCATAGAAGATGCCAGTGATCGCCCAGATCCGGGTATATACGGCTGGGAATGGACTGCAGGAGGCCCCCCATGCAGGTCAAGAAGGTCCTCACGTATCTCGCCGTGGCCTTCGTCGTCTTCTACCTGTTCACCCAGCCGCGAAACGCGGCGGCGGCGGTCAACAGCGTTTTCGACGGCATCGTGAACGGCGCCAACCAACTGGCCGTATTCTTCACCAACGTCGTGACCTGACAGGCTCCACGGCCCGCTTGGCAGCGGGTCGTGCGTGTTGTCACCGAACCTGAGATCGAAGAGCGTAGAGTCGATCGATGAGAGATCGCCGAAGCGTCATCGAGCGGGCCGAGATCGAGGGCATCGAACTCGTCCGGTTCCTCTATGCCGACCACGGCGGAGTGATCCGTGGCAAGGCGGCGTCCCGCACCCGGCTGGGTGAGCGGCTCGCCTCCGGCATCGGGCACACGGTGGCCATGATGGCGATGAACATGCTCGACCAGCTCCAGGAGGTCGAGCAGTTCGGGCCCGTCGGCGAGGTCCGGATCATGCCGGACCCGTCGACATTCGTTCCTCTCCCCTACTCTCCTGGCGCCGCCGCCATGGTCTCGGACCTGGTGCAGCTGGACGGCACGCCGTGGGGCGCCTGCCCGCGCACCTTCCTCAAGGACGCGGTCGCCGAGCTCGAGAGCGAGGGCTACGCGCTCGTGGCGGCCTTCGAACCCGAGTTCACCCTCGGCCGCCGCCTGCCCGACCCCTCGGGCGGTCCCGACCGGCTGGTGCCTCTCGACGACAGCCTGTGCTATGCCACCACCGGCTTCGACCTGGCCCACGACTACGCGATCACGCTGGTCCGCGCGCTGGAGACCCAGGGTCTTCGGGTCGAGCACTACCACCCCGAGCTCGGCCACGGCCAGCAGGAGCTGTCGATCCGGCACGCGCCCGCCCTCAGGGCCGCCGACAACCACGTCCTCTACAGGGAGACCGTCCGCGGCGTGGCGATGCGCATGGCCATGTGGGCGTCGCTGGCCCCCAAGCCGATCGCCGACCAGGCCGGCAACGGCGCCCACCTGCATCTGTCCCTGTGGGACTCCTCGCTGCACACCAACCTGTTCGACGACCGGCCCGAGCTGATGACCCGCTTCGTCGGCGGGCTGCTCGCCCATCTGCCCGCTCTCACGGCGTTGACCTGCGGCAGCGTCAACAGCTTCCGGCGGCTGGCACCGCGCATGTGGTCGAGTGCCTACGCCGTCTACGGGCCCGACAACAGGGAGGCCGCCGTTCGGGTCTGCTCCCCTGTGGGCGAGCAGGGCTCGGCCAACCTGGAGCTCAAACCGTCCGATTCCTCGGCCAACCCGTACCTGTCGCTGGGCGCGGTCATCCACGCGGGCCTCGACGGGATCAGGCGCGAGCTCGACCCAGGCGATCCCGTGCTCGTCGACCCCGACACCAGGCCAGGGCTCTACCCGCGGCTGCCGAGCTCCCTCGACGAGGCGCTCGACGCCCTGGAGGACGACGAGCTGCTCATGGCGGCGCTCGGGCCGCTGCGCGCCGGGGCCTACCTGGCTGTGAAACGCTCGGAGGCGGCCGCGTTCAAGGAACGCGGCGCGGACTTCGAGGTGTCCCAGCACATGCGCGTCTTCTGAGCCGCAGGCTCAGGTCTGGCCCGTCTCGAACCGCCGGAGGCTCGCGCCGTCGTCGGACAGCACGAAGTGCCACCTGGTGTTCATCGCCCCGTAGGTGGAGTTGGTGAAGCGGACGAGCATGGTCAGGCCGTCGGGGTCCTGGCTCTGGATCCTGAAGTGACCGTCGGCGTCGAAGATCTCGCGGTCGATCCATCCTTCGAGGTCGCGTTCGCTGCCGTCGTCGGACATCGTCGCCCCCGGGGTGAACAGGGCGACGAACGCCGCCCTGTCACCGCTGTTGATCGCGTCGATCGCCTTGGCGACCACCGGGTTGTTGGCAGTTGTCATGACGACAGTGAACGTGCCCGACGGTCAACGTCACTACCTGACCGGGTGGCCCGCCGTACGAAGAGTGTCCTTGACTTCGGAGATCTTCAGCGTGCCGAAGTGGAACACCGACGCGGCGAGAACCGCGTCGGCGCCGGCGGCGACGGCGGGAGGGAAGTCCTCCAGGCGCCCCGCGCCGCCGCTGGCGATCACCGGCACCCTGACCGCGGCCCGCACCGCGCGCAGCATCGCGAGGTCATAGCCGTCGAGGGTGCCGTCACCGTCCATGGAGTTGAGCAGGATCTCGCCCACCCCCAGCTCCTCGCCCCGCGCCGCCCACTCGACGGCGTCGATGCCGGTGCCGCGCCGCCCGCCGTGCGTGGTGACCTCGAAGCCCGACGCCGTGCCCGGCGCCCTGCGGGCGTCGACCGACAGCACGACGCACTGGGCGCCGAACCGTCTGGAGGCCTCGGTCAGCAGCTCCGGACGGGCGATGGCCGCGGTGTTGAGCGACACCTTGTCCGCGCCGGCGCGCAGCAGCCTGTTGACGTCCTCGACCGAGCGGACGCCGCCGCCCACGGTCAGCGGGATGAAGACCTGCTCGGCGGTCCTGCGGACCACGTCGAACATCGTCTCCCGCTCGCCCGAGGAGGCGGTGATGTCGAGGAAGGTCAGCTCGTCGGCGCCCTCCTCGTCATAGCGGCGGGCCAGCTCCACCGGGTCGCCCGCGTCGCGCAGGTTCTCGAAGTTGACGCCCTTGACCACACGTCCCGCGTCCACGTCCAGACACGGGATGACTCGAACCGCGACTGTCATGCCCGAAACGCCTCGATCTCGATCTCGACCAGCATCCGCCGGTCGATCAGTCCCGCCACCTGGACGCCCGTGCACGCGGGCCTGACGTGGCCGAGCACCTCCGACAACGCCGTGCCGACCGCGTCGTAGTGGCGCCCGTCCACCACGTAGTAGCGCACCATGACCACGTCCTCCCTGGTCAGGCCAGCCGCCTCGACCGCGTCGAGCGCGATGTCGAAGGCCGTCATGGCCTGCAGGTAGGCGTCGCCCTCGTGCTGCACCTCGCCGTCGACCGTGGCCGTGCATCCGGAGACCACGACCCGCGGTCCCGCCACCACGGCTCTGGCGTAGCCGTACTTCTGCTCCCAGACGCCGCCCGAGAAGATCCTCATCCCCTCGCGCACGCAGCTTGCCTGGCCCATCACGCGATCCTCTCTCTGGCCCTAGCCGCGTACCGCGGCCAGGGCGTCTTCCAGCGTGAAAGCCTGCGCGTAGAGTGCCTTGCCCACGATCGCGCCCTCCACGCCGTGGGGCGCGAGAGAGGTGAGGGCGATGAGATCGTCGAGAGAGGAGACGCCTCCGCTCGCGACGACAGGCTTGTCGGTTCGATCGCAGACCTGGCGCAGCAGGTCCAGATTCGGGCCGCGCAGTGTTCCGTCCTTGGTCACGTCCGTTACCACGTAACGCGGGCAGCCGTCGGCTTCGAGCCGGTCGAGCACCTCCCAGAGATCGCCGCCCGCCTCGGTCCAGCCGCGCGCGGCGAGCGTGGTGCCACGCACGTCCAGACCAACTGCGATCTTGTCACCATACTCGGCGATAATCCTCCTGCACCAGGCCGGGTCCTCCAGGGCCGCGGTGCCGATGTTCACCCTCCGGCAGCCGGTGGACAGCGCCGCCTCCAGCGAGGCGTCGTCACGGATGCCTCCGGTCAGCTCAACCTGGATGTCCAGCTTGCCGACCACGTCGGCGAGCAGTTCCCTGTTGGAGCCACGGCCGAAGGCCGCGTCCAGGTCGACCAGGTGGATCCACTCGGCGCCCGCCTCCTGCCAGGCCAGCGCCGCGGTCAGCGGGTCGCCGTAGCCGGTCTCTGTGCCGGCCTCCCCCTGCACGAGGCGGACGGCCTGGCCGTCGACGACGTCCACGGCGGGCAGCAGTACGAACGACATGGTCTTCAGGTCCTCCGGTCAAAGGCGAGCGTGACGATCACAGGGACGAACAGCAGGGAGAGCACGAACACGGCCAGGCTGACCTGCCACGACGACCACAGCAGCCAGGCCAGCAGTTGCACGACGAGGAAGAGCAGGGCGACGACGCCGTTCTGCGCCCGCTGCCGGCGAGCCAGCAGCCCGCCCTGCCTGGCGAAGCGGACGGGGCGGGGGACGAGCCCCCTGACCAGCGCCTTCCTGCGCGACCTGCGGGCCATCCGCTCGGCGTTCAGCCGGGCCGCGCGCTCCCGCTCGGCCTCGCGGGCCGCCCGCCGCCGCGCCCGTTCCTTGCTCACGGGGCTTCCTCGGGCCGCCCGGTGGGCGGCGGCCCGTTCACAGCGTGCCGACCCAGTTCTTCAGCAGGGCCGCGCCCGCGTCACCGGACTTCTCCGGGTGGAACTGGGTGGCCATCAGCGGGCCGTTCTCCACCGCGGCCACGAACGGCACGCCGTGCTCGGCCCACGTGACCAGCGGCGCGGTGAAGCCGGGGCCTGGGTGCAGTTGCCAGTCGCGCACGCCGTAGGAGTGGACGAAGTAGAAGCGGGTGGCGGCGTCGAGGCCGGCGAACAGCACGCTGTCGGCGGGGGCCTTGACGGTGTTCCAGCCCATGTGCGGGAGTACGGGGGCCTCCAGGCGCTCGACCGTGCCCGGCCACTCGCCGCAGCCCTCGGTCTCCACGCCGTGCTCCACGCCGCGCTCGAACAGGATCTGCATGCCGACGCAGATGCCCAGCACGGGACGAGCGGCCGACAGGCGGCGACCGATGATCCTGTCGCCGACGACGCTCTTCAGCCCGGACATGCAGGCCGCGAAGGCGCCCACGCCCGGCACGACGAGTCCGTCGGCGTTCATGGCGGCGTCGTAGTCGGCCGTGACGGTCACCTGGGCGCCCGTCCTGGCCAGCGCCCTTTCGGCCGAGCGCAGGTTGCCCGAGCCGTAGTCGAGGATGACGACGTTCTTGTTCACCACCACAGCACCCCCGCGAGCAGCGCCATGGCGGCGCCGACTCCGCAGACGACCGCGCCGATCTTCAACCCCTGCTTGATCAGCGACACCACGCCGCCGACCAGGAACAGGCCGATGAAGACCATCACGATCGCCGTCCAGTTGTCGCTCACAGCACACCCTTGGTGCTCGGGACCCCTGTCGCGCGGGGGTCGAGCTCGCTGGCCTCGCGCAGCGCCCTGGCCAGCGCCTTGAACTGGGCCTCGACGATGTGGTGGGCGTTGCGTCCGTACGGCACGCGCACGTGCAGGCAGATCGCCGCCTGCGCCACGAACGACTCGAGGATGTGCCTGGTCATCGTCGTGTCGTACTCGGGGCCGATCATCGGCGCCATGCCGTCGGGCTCGGCGTGCACCAGGTAGGGCCGCCCCGACAGGTCGACGGTCACCTCGGCGAGCGCCTCGTCCAGCGGACACGAGGCGTTGCCGTACCGCCTGATGCCGGACTTGTCGCCCAGCGCCTCGCGGAAGGCGGCGCCCAGCGCCAGCGCGGTGTCCTCGATGGTGTGGTGGGAGTCGATGTGCAGGTCGCCCTCGGTCTTGACGGTCAGGTCGAACAGACCGTGCTTGCCGAGCTGGGCCAGCATGTGGTCGTAGAACCCGACCCCGGTGGCGACGTCGACGATGCCGGTTCCGTCGAGGTTCACCTCGACCAGGACCGACGTCTCCTTCGTGGTGCGCTCGACGCGACCAGTGCGCTCGCTCACAGAACCCCCTCCAGGGCGGCACGGAATGCCGTCATCTCCTCGCCGGTGCCGATCGACACGCGCAGCCACTCGGGCGGCCCGACCTCACGGATCAGGACGCCCCGCTGGAGCAGTCCCTCCCAGATCTTGCGCCGGTCGCCGAACCGGCCGAACAACACGAAGTTGGCGTCAGAGTCGGCGACCGTCAAGCCCCGCTCGCGCAACCACGTCACGATGTCGTCGCGCTCCTTCCTGAGCGCGTCGACCGTGCCGAGCAGCTCGGCGCGGTGCCGTAGCGCGACCCTGGCCGTCGCCTGCGTGACCGTCGACAGATGGTACGGCAGGCGCACCAGCAGCATCGCCTCGACCACGGCGGGGTGCGCGGCCAGGTAGCCGAGCCGCGTGCCCGCCATCGCGAACGCCTTGGACATGGTCCTGGTCACGATCAGCCTGGGGTGCTCGGGCAGCAGCGTCAGCGCCGAGGGGGTGCCGGTGCGGGCGAACTCGGCGTAGGCCTCGTCCACCACGACCATGCCGGGCGCCGCCCTCGCGACCCTGGCGATGGTCTCGAGCGGCAGCGAGGTGCCGGTCGGGTTGTTCGGCGAGGTGAGGAAGACGATGTCGGGGCGGTGCTCCTCGACGGCGGCCACGGCCTTGTCGGGGTCGAGCGAGAAGTCCTCCTCGCGCGCGCCGGAGATCCACTCGGTGTTGGTGCCCGTGGTGATGATCGGGTGCATGGAGTAGGACGGCTCGAAGCCGATCGCGGTGCGGTCGTGTCCGCCGAAGGCCTGCAGGATCTGCTGGAGCACCTCGTTGGAGCCGTTCGCCGCCCAGACCATGTCGCGGGTGAGCCCGTGGCCGAGGTAGTCGGCCAGGTCCTGGCGCAGGGCGAGCGCGTCCCTGTCGGGGTAGCGGTTGAGGGCCGCCGCGCCGCGCCTGATCTCCTCGGCGAGGTCGTCGACCAGGGCCTGGGAGGGCGGGTAGGGGTTCTCGTTGGTGTTGAGCTGCACGGGCACGTCGATCTGCGGCGCGCCGTACGGCTTCTTGCCGCGCAGGTCGTCGCGGATCGGCAGGTCGTCGAGCGTCATGAGGGGATCTCCCAGTCGAACCTGGCGCGGATGGCGGCCCCGTGGGCGGGCAGGTCCTCGGCGTCGGCCAGCACGCACGTGTGCTCGGCCGCGTCCGCCAGCGCCTGCCTGGTGTAGTCGATCACGTGGATGCCGCGCAGGAACGACTGCACCGACAGCCCGCTGGAGTGGCAGGCGCATCCGCCGGTCGGCAGCACGTGGTTGGAACCCGCGAGGTAGTCGCCCAGGCTCACCGGGCTGTAGGGCCCGACGAAGATCGCGCCGGCGTTGCGGACCTTGGCCGCCACCTCGGCGGCGTCGGCCGTCTGGATCTCCAGGTGCTCGGCCGCGTAGGCGTCGACGACCCTGAGCCCCGCGGCCAGGTCGTCGACCAGCACGATGCCGGACTGCCTGCCGGACAGCGCCTCGGCGATCCGCGCGGAGTGGCGCGTCGCGGCGACCTGTCCCGGCAGCTCCTTCTCGACCGCCTCGGCCAGCTCCACGCTGTCGGTGACCAGCACGGCCGCGGCGATGACGTCGTGCTCGGCCTGGCTGATCAGGTCGGCGGCCACGTGCCTGGGGTCGGCGGTGGAGTCGGCGAGGATGGCGATCTCGGTCGGTCCCGCCTCGGAGTCGATGCCGATGACGCCCTTCAGCAGCCGCTTGGCCGCGGCCACCCAGATGTTGCCGGGACCCGTCACCATGGTCGCGGAGGGGCACTCCTCGGTGCCGTAGGCGAACATGGCCACCGCCTGCGCCCCGCCGACCGAGTAGACCTCGTCGACGCCGAGCAGCGCGCACGCGGCCAGGATCGTGGGGTGCGGCAGCCCGCCGAAGTCCTTCTGCGCGGGACTGGTGACGGCCAGCGACTCGACGCCCGCTTCCTGGGCGGGCACCACGTTCATGACCACGCTGGAGGGGTAGACGGCGCGCCCTCCGGGCACGTAGAGGCCGACGCGCTCGACGGGCACCCAGCGCTCGGTGACCGTGCCGCCGGGGACGACCTGGGTCGTGGTGTCGGTGCGCCGCTGGTCGCGGTGCACCTTCCTGGTCCGCGTGATCGCCTCTTCGAGGGCCGCCCTGACCTTGGGGTCGAGCTCGTCCAGCGCCCGCTGGATCGCCTCGGCGGAGACTCGGGCGGACTGGATCTCGACACCGTCGAACCTGGCGGTCAGCTCGCGAACGGCCACCGCCCCGCGATGGCGCACGTCCTCGCAGATGGGCCGCACCTTCTCCAGGGCGGCCTCGACGTCGAGTTCGGCGCGGGGCAGCACGTCGCGCAGGTTCTCCGGAAGAGAGCCGCGCAGGTCGATACGGGAAATCACCCACACAGTCTACGGAGTGTCTCCGCCTCATCTGGTTCTGTCCACAATGCGGGACAGCCACGGTATCGGGTGACATTTCACCCGCGATGGCCCGGCCGCCGATCCTCTACGATCGGGACAGTGAGCAAGGCGAAGAAGGGCGGGCAGGGCACACCCGCGACGGTCGCACTGGCCAAGGCACAGGTCGACTTCACGCTGCACCCCTACGAGCACGACGCCAACGCCCAGGCCTACGGGGAGGAAGCCGCCGACGCGCTGGGCCTGCCGTACGGCAGGATCTTCAAGACGCTCGTGGCGGAGGTGGAGAGCGGGCTCGCGGTGGCGGTGGTGCCGGTCTCGGGGAAGCTCGACCTCAAGGCGTTCGCCGCGGCGCTGGGCAGCAAGCGGGCCGCGATGGCCGACGCGGCGAAGGTCGAGCGGGTCACCGGCTACGTGGTCGGTGGGATCAGCCCCCTCGGGCAGCGCAAGCAGCTTCCCACCGTCGTCGACGCCTCCGCCCTCGACTTCGAGACGATCTACTTCTCCGCGGGCAAGCGGGGGCTGCAGATCGAGACCTCGCCGAAGAACCTGATCGAGCTGACCAAGGCGGCCACCGCGCCCATCGCGAAATCCGGTTAGGGGCCGCCCGCCTGGGCAAACCTTGCCATCGCCGTACGCGGACGCATGCGGCAGGATCGCAAGAGTGACCGAACTGCACTACCTCACCGCCACCGAGATGGCCCGGCTGCTGCGGGCTCGCGAGGTGAGCGCCGTCGAGCTGCTCGAGGCCCACCTGGCGCGCGTCGAGCAGGTCAATCCCGCCGTCAACGCCATCGTGACGCTGGTCGCCGAGCGGGCGCTCGACGAGGCGAAGGCGGCCGACGCCGCCGGGCCCAAAGGCCCGCTGCACGGCGTGCCCGTGGCACACAAGGATCTCGCCGACACCGCGAACATCAGGACCACGTACGGCTCGCCGCTGTTCGCCGACCACGTCCCCGCCAAGGACGACCTGCTGGTCGAACGGCTCAGGAAGGCCGGGGCCATCACGGTCGGCAAGACCAACACGCCCGAGTTCGGCACCGGCTCCCACACCGTCAACGAGGTGTTCGGCGCCACCCGCAACCCCTACGACCTGTCGAGGTCGGCAGGCGGCAGCAGCGGGGGCGCGGCGGCGGCGCTGGCCACGGGGATGGTGCCGCTGGCCGACGGTTCGGACATGGGCGGATCGCTGCGCAACCCGGCGAGCTTCTGCAACGTGGTCGGACTGCGCCCGACGCCGGGCCGCGTCCCCGACATCTCCGACACCGCGGCCTGGTACACGCTGGCCGTCTCGGGGCCGATGGCCAGATCGGTCGAGGACCTCGAGCTGATGCTCTCGGTGATGTCGGGATTCGACCCTCGCTCGCCGTACTCGATCAAGGAGCCGTTCGCTCCCGATCCCGAGACCTCCGTGAAGGGCCTGCGGGTGGCCTTCAGCCCCGACCTCGGCGGGCTGCCCGTCGACCCCGAGACCGCGGCCGTGACCGCGTCGGCGGTCACGGTGTTCGAACGGCTCGGCGCCCGCGTGGAGCAGGTGGATCTCGACCTGTCCGACGCCGACGACGCCTTCAGGATCTACCGGGCCTGGTACTACGCGCTGAGCTTCGGCGACCTCCAGGGGTTGGGCGCCAACACCGCGTGGAACGTCGAGCAGGGCCGTAAGGTCACCGGCGCCGACCTGGCGCGCGCCGAGAAGCTGCGCAGCGGCCTGTACCAGCGCATGGCCGCCTTCTTCGACACCTATGACGTGCTGATCGCGCCGGTCAGCCAGGTGCCGCCGTTCCCCGTCGAGCGACCCTACGTCGACGAGATCAACGGCGTGAAGCTGCCCGACTACCTGTCCTGGATGCGCTCGGCGTACTGGATCAGCGTCCTGCACGCCCCCGCGGCGTCGGTTCCCGCGGGTTTCACCTCCGCGGGGCTGCCGGTGGGGGTGCAGATCGTCGGCCGCCCGTTCGCCGACGCCAGGGTGCTGCGCGTGGCGCGCGCCTTCGAGCAGGCCACCGGGTACGGCACGCGCCGCCCCGGCCTATAGCCGGTCGATCTCCCCGTACGTCTGGCGCAGCGGCGACTCGCGGTAGGCCACCACGGCCTCCATCGTCCCGTACAGCCCGACCGCGACCAGGGGCCAGGTCACCAGCACGCCCTTGGCGGTCAGCGCGAGCGCGCCGGCGACCACCTTCACGCCAGGACCCGCGGCGGCGGCCTCCACCGTGACCGCGCCGAGTGTGAAGGTGGTGCCGACCCACTGCGTGACGAAGGCCGCGATCCCACTGCCCGCCGCCAGCCCGAGCAGCACCTCCAGGCGTTTGTCACGTGCCAGGTTCCAGGCCACGACCGCGCAGGCGAGCGCGAGGCCCCCGGTGATCACCGCGTACCACCCGTCGGCGGCGATGAGAGCCTGGGTCGAGGGGTCGGCCAGCACCACCTCACCCGCGGCGACCGCGTACGGCGCGCGCGGCGCGAGCAGGGACCACGCCAGGCCCGCGGGAACGCCGAGGGCGGCCAGCGCGAGAACGGTCACCGCGAAAGCCCGCACATGCCCCACCAGGCCACTCCCCCTCACAAGTGTGTCCGAACCTGCTCGATGGTATCCCCCGGCTAGGCTCGTGCCGTGATTGAAGACAAGGTCTGGCTGATCGAACCCTCCGGTCCGCTGCGTGGCGATGTGGAGGTCCGCGGATCCAAGAACGGCGTGTCGAAGCACATGGTGGCGGCCATGCTCGGCACCGGCGAGAGCTCCATCCACAATGCCCCCGAGGTCGGCGAGGTCGGCATCACAGCGGCGATGCTCGAAGCGCTCGGCATCCATGTGGAGATCACGAGCAAGGAGATCAGGATCGCGAAGGGGCAGGAGATCAGGCCCCGCGTCCCCCACGCCTTCAGCGGCCTGAACCGCATCCCCATCCTCATGCTGGGCCCGCTCCTGCACCTGGCCGGTGAGGCGTTCGTGCCGCTGGTCGGCGGCGACCCCATCGGCCGCAGGCCCGTCAACTTCCACGTCCAGGCGCTGCGCTCCATGGGCGCCGAGGTCGAGGTGGCCGAGGACGGCATCCACGCCAAGGCCACCAGGCTGCGCGGCGCCAGGATCGAGCTCCCCTATCCCAGTGTCGGCGCGACCGAGACGATCCTGATGTCGGCGGTGCTCGCCGAGGGCAAGACCGTGATCAAGAACGCGGCCATGGAACCCGAGGTCGTGGAGCTGG
Source organism: Nonomuraea sp. bgisy101 (assembly GCF_057708945.1). Lineage (NCBI taxonomy): Bacteria > Bacillati > Actinomycetota > Actinomycetes > Streptosporangiales > Streptosporangiaceae > Nonomuraea > Nonomuraea sp. bgisy101. The sequence goes on along the minus strand of NZ_JBYITD010000001.1, from coordinate 481,958 downwards.
CGCTGTTCCTGCAGCGGATGGGCGGCAGGATCGAGCTTTCCCCCGACCGGCGGATCGTCATCGAGGGCGTGCCGGAGCTGCACGGCGCGCAGACCTGGCTGGCAGGCGACCGCATCGAAGCCTTCTCCTACCTGGCGGCGGGCCTCATCACCAGGGGCGAGGTGCGCGTGCACGGCTGCCCGCAGGACCGCCTGGTCACCGCGATCACCACGCTGGCCAGGATGGGCGCCCAGTTCGACATCAACGACGACTACATCTGCGCCACCGCGCCCCCCGAGGGGCTGCGCTCGGCGGCGGTGCAGACCGACACCCATCCGGGGTTCATGACCGACTGGCAGACGCCGCTGATGGTGCTGTTCACCCAGAGCCAGGGCATGTCGGTGCTGCACGAGACGGTCTTCGAGAACCGCCTGGTCTACGTGCCCGCGCTGCAGCAGATGGGCTGCGAGATCGAGGTCTTCGACCAGTGCCTCGGCGGGCCGGCGTGCCGCTACCACGACACCAACGCCAAGCACTCGGCGGTGGTGCGCGGGGTGTCCAAGCTGAGCGGCGCGGACGTGATGCTGCCCGACATCAGGGCGGGATTCTCCGCGGTGCTGGCCGCGGCGGTGGCCGACGGGCCCTCCAGGCTCCGCGGCGTCCAGCACATCGAGCGTGGCTACCACCGCCCGTTCGAGCAGTTCGGTTCGCTCGGGCTGAACCTCCAGAGGGAGGGCTGACAGCGGCGGCGATCACGCCATGGTCGCGTTTGCTGTTCGCAAAGGCTGTTGAAGCAGGCGTTTGACCACCTTCCTCTCGTCGCAGATCATCTAAGTGACTGTGCTCAAATCCCTCGCCGGCCTCGGCATGGCGGGGGCGATCGGCGGCGTGCTGGCCGCGGCGGTCGCGGTCCCGACCGTCGGCGGGGCCGGAATCGCCGTGCGTGACGCCGCCACCACCTTCACCGACCTGCCGCCCGCGCCGCGAGAGGAGCCGCTGTCCCAGCTCACCACGCTGCTGGACAGGACCGGCAAGGTGTTCGCCCAGTTCTACGAGGCCAACAGGACGCCGGTGACGCTGGACCAGGTCGCCCCGGTCATGCGCAAGGCCATCGTGGCCATCGAGGACGCCCGCTTCTACGAGCACGCGGGCCTGGACATCAAGGGCACGCTGCGCGCGGTCATCACCAACACCCAGGCGGGCGGCATCAGGCAGGGCGGCTCGTCGCTGACCCAGCAGCTGGTGAAGAACATCCTGGTCGAGAACGCCACGACGGAGAAGGAGCGGGAGGCGGCCCGCGCGCCGAACCTCTCCCGCAAGCTCAGCGAGCTGCGCTACGCGCTGGCGATGGAGGACAAGTACCGCAAGGACGAGATCCTCGAGCGATATCTCAACATCGCCTACTTCGGGGCGGGCGCCTACGGCGTCGAGGCCGCGGCCAGGCGCTTCTTCTCCACCACGGCCGCCAAGCTCACGCTGGCGCAGGCGGCGACGCTGGCGGGGGCGGTGCGCCTGCCGTACACGACCGACCCCGCGCTGGGGCCGGAGCGGCAGGCGCGGCTGCTGGAGCGCCGTGACATCGTGCTCGACCGCATGGCGGGCCTGAACATGATCTCCAAGGAGACGGCGGCGGCGACCAGGCGGCTGCCGCTCAACATCAGGCTGCGGCCCGAGCCCGGCGGGTGCGCCGAGAGCGAGTTCCCCTTCTTCTGCCTCTACGTGCAGCGGGAGTTGCTCACCAACCCCGCCTTCGGCGACACCTCGCTCGAACGGCAACGCCGCCTGGCCAGGGGCGGGCTCGTTCTGCGCACCACCCTCGACCCGCTCGCCCAGCGGGCCGCCGAGCGGGCCATCAGGGAGCGGGTCCACGCGGGCGACAGCGAGGTCGCGGCCGAGGCGATGGTCGAGCCTGGCACAGGGAAGATCAGGGCGCTGGCGGCCAGCAAACGGTTCGGCCGCAACCCCGACAACAGGAACAACGGGCCGAGGACCACCTTCAACCTGCCCGCCGACGTACGGCACGGCGGCGGGATGGGGCTGCAGGCGGGCTCGACGTTCAAGGTGTTCACCCTGGCCACGGCGCTCAAGCAGGGCTGGCGTTTCGGCCAGGGCTTCATGACGCCCGGCGAACTCGTGCCCTCCGAGGGTTACCGGAACTGCGCGGGCAAGCCGGTCAACGCGCCGAGGGCGACGATCTACAACGCCAGCGGCGAGGGCAAGGGCGGCCCGCAGAGCATCGAGACCGGCACGTGGAACTCGGTGAACATCTTCTACATGATGCTGGAACGCAAGGTCGGCCTGTGCTCCGTGGTCGAGACGGCCAGGTCGCTCGGCGTCGCCAGGGCCGACGGGAAGCCGCTGCGCGAGGTGCCGACCTTCACACTCGGCGTCAACGAGATGGACCCGCTCACCGTCGCCGCCGCGTTCGCCGCCTTCGGCGCCCGCGGCCGCTACTGCCGTCCCCAGGCGATCGTGGACATCACCGACAGGGAGGGGCTGCGCACCGCCGTACGGCCGGCCTGCGCGCAGGCGCTCGATCGGGGCGTGGCCGACGCCGTCAACCACGTGCTGTCAGGGGTGTTCACCAAGGGCACGATGAAGGGCCAGAGCATCGGCAGGCCCGCGGCCGGCAAGACCGGCACCAACAACGGCTACACCTCGGCCTGGTTCGCCGGCTACACCCCCGACCTGGCGGCGGCGGTGAGCGTCGGCGACATCCGCGGCTCCTACCGCTACCCGCTGCGCAACGTCACGATCGGCGACGAGTCGTACGGCCAGGTGCAGGGCGCGTCGCTGCCCGGCCCGATCTGGGTGGACTCGATGGAGTCGGCGCTGCGCGACACCAGGGAGACGTCCTTCACCCGGCCCGACATGTCCCGCTTCGGCGGTGGCCACACCCCTGGCCTGGCCAAGGCGGAGGCCGCGGCCCGCCGCACCGAGATCCACCGTTTCTTCAGGCAGTACCGCGAGCGCTATCGCCGCTTCTACAGGTGGATGGACAGGTACGGCGGCCCCTACCGCCGCCCCCGCCGCTGAGTCCCCGACCGGCCCGGGCGGATGGCGCCCACGACCCGGGGACGGGAACGGACGGCACCCGCCGGCCCGGGCGGATGACCCCGCGACCAGGGCGGCCGGGCGTCAGCCGCCCAGACAGGCGGGGCCGAGCAGTTGCTTGAGGTCGCCCATGAGGGCAGGGGACTGGGTCACCCGCAGGCGGTCCTCCACCCGCATGACTGTGGTCTTGGGGCCGTTGTGCACCTGGAGGTGGACCTCCGAGGTGCCGGGGTGGGTGGTGAGGATCTCCTTCAGCCTGCCCACCACCGGCGGCGTGCACCGGCTCAGCGGCAGGCTGACCAGGAGCGGGCCGCCCGCCTCCTGCGTGAGGTCGGGCGCCGTCACCTCCATTGCGATGATCTTGGCGACGTCCTCGCGCTTGTCGATGCGGCCCTTGACGAAGACGATCGCGTCCTCGGCCAGGATCGTCGAGCACAGCTGGTACGACGAGGGGAAGATCATCACCTCGATCGCGCCTTCGAGGTCCTCCAGCTGGGTCAGCACCCAGGTGTCACCCTTCTTGGTGACCTTGCGCTGCACGCCCGACAGGATGCCGCCGACCGTCACGACCTGGCCGTCGGCACGGCTCTCGTCCTGCAGGGCCGCGATCGAGCAGTCGGCGCCCGAGGCCAGGATGTGCTCCACGCCGAACAGCGGGTGGTCGGAGACGTACAGGCCGAGCATCTCCCGCTCGAACTGCAGCAGGGTGTTCTTGTCCCACTCGCCGACCGGGATCTGCACGTCGAAGGTCTGGTCCTCGCCGCCTTCGACCGCCCCGAACAGGGAGTCCTGGCCGATGGCCTCGTTCTTCTTGATGTCGATGATCGCGTCGACGGACTGCTCGTGCACCATGACCAGGCCCTTGCGGACGTGGCCGAGGGAGTCGAAGGCGCCCGCCTTGATCAGTGACTCGATCACCCGCTTGTTGCAGACGATCGCGGGCACCTTGCGCAGGAAGTCCTTGAAGTCGCCGTAGCGGCCCTTCTCCTTGCGCGCGGACAGGATGCCGTCAACGACGTTGCCGCCGACGTTGCGGATGGCCGACAGGCCGAAGCGGATGTCGGTGCCGCGGGGGGTGAAGTCGAAGTCGGAGTCGTTGACGTCGGGCGGGAAGACCTTGATGCCCATGCGCCTGCACTCGTTGAGGTAGAGGGCCGACTTGTCCTTGTCGTCCTTGACCGAGGTGAGCAGCGCGGCCATGTAGGCGGCCGGGTAGTTGGCCTTGAGGTAGGCGGTCCAGTACGCGACGAGGCCGTAACCGGCGGTGTGGGCCTTGTTGAAGGCGTAGTCGGAGAACGGCAGCAGGATGTCCCACAGGGACTTGATGGCAGCGGCGGAGAAGCCGTTGTCCTTCATGCCCTTCTCGAAGAACTCGTACTGCTTGTCCAGCTCGGACTTCTTCTTCTTGCCCATGGCGCGACGCAGCAGGTCGGCGCCGCCGAGGGAGTAGCCGGCGACCCGCTGGGCGATGGCCATGACCTGCTCCTGATAGACGATCAGGCCATGGGTCGTGTCGAGGATGTCCTTGAGCGGCTCTTCCAGCTCGGGGTGGATCGGGGTGATCTCCTGCTGGCCGTTCTTGCGCAACGCGTAGTTGGTGTGCGAGTTGGCGCCCATCGGGCCGGGGCGGTAGAGCGCGAGGGCGGCGGAGATGTCCTCGAAGTTGTCGGGACGCATGAGACGCATCAGCGAGCGCATGCCGCCGCCGTCGAGCTGGAAGATGCCGAGCGTGTCACCGCGGGCCAGCAGTTCGTAGGTCTTCGCGTCGTCGAGCGGCAGGTCGAGCAGTTCGATCTGCTCACCGGTGGTGAGCTCGATGGCCTTGAGACAGTCGTCGATGATCGTGAGGTTGCGCAGGCCCAGGAAGTCCATCTTCAGCAGGCCGAGCGTCTCGCAGGTCGGGTAGTCGAACTGCGTGATGATCGCGCCGTCGGAGTCGCGGCGCATGATCGGGATGTAGTCGGTGAGCACCTCGGAGGACATGATGACGCCGGCGGCGTGCACGCCGGTCTGCCTGATCAGGCCCTCCAGGCCCCTGCCCAGGTCCATCGTCGACTTGACGTCGACGTCCTCGTCGTAGAGCCTGCGCAGCTCACCCGCCTCCTGGAAGCGGGGGTGGTCCTTGTCGAAGATTCCCGACAGGGGGATGTCCTTGCCCATCACCGCGGGCGGGAACGCCTTGGACACCCTGTCGCCCAGGGCGTAGGGGTAGCCGAGGACGCGGCCCGCGTCCTTGATGGCGGCCTTCGCCTTGATGGTGCCGAAGGTGGCGATCATGGCGACCTTGTCGGCGCCCCACTTCTCGGTGACGTAACGGATCACGTCGGCACGCCTGCGCTCGTCGAAGTCGATGTCGACGTCGGGCATGGACACGCGCTCGGGGTTGAGGAAGCGCTCGAAGATCAGCCCGTGCGGGATGGGATCGAGGTCGGTGATGCCGAGCGCGTAGGCGACCAGCGAACCGGCGGCCGAACCACGGCCAGGGCCCACTCTGATGCCGTTGTTCTTGGCCCACATGATGAAGTCGGCGACCACGAGGAAGTAGCTCGGGAAGCCCATCTGGATGATGACGCCGAGCTCGTTCTCCGCCCACGCGCGGTGCTCCTCGTCGACCCCCGCGGGGAAACGCCGCTCCAGGCCCTTCCACACCTCCTGGCGGAAGTAGGCCTCCTCGGTCATGCCGTCGGGGATGGGGAAGGTCGGCATGAGGTTCTTGTGCGTGAAGAACCCCGTCGGGTCGACCTTCTCGGCCACCAGCAGCGTGTTGCGGCAGCCCTCGGCCCACAGGTCGGAGGAGTCGACGGCGCGCATCTCGTCGGCCGACTTGATGTAGTAGCCGGAGCCGTCGAAGCGGAAGCGGTCGGGATCGGACAGCTGCTTGCCGGTCTGGATGCACAGCAACGCGTCGTGGGAGGCGGAGTCGGACTCGTAGGTGTAGTGCGAGTCGTTGGTGACCAGCGGGGGGATGGCCAGTTCCTTGCTGATCCTGGTCAGCCCGTCGCGGACCCTGCGCTCGATGTCGAGCCCGTGGTCCATGATCTCCAGGAAGTAGTTGTCCTTGCCGAAGATGTCCTGGAACTTCGCCGCCGCCTTGACGGCCTCGTCGTACTGGCCCAGGCGCAGCCTGGTCTGCACCTCGCCTGAGGGGCAGCCGGTGGTGGCCATGAGGCCGTCGGCGTGCTCGGCGAGGATGTCGGCGTCCATGCGCGCCCACTTGCGCACGAAGCCCTCGGTGTAGGCGCGCGAGGACAGGCGCATCAGGTTGTGCAGGCCCGTCTTGTTGCGCGCCCAGATCGTCATGTGGGTGTAGTAGCCACCCGCGGAGACGTCGTCCTTCTTCTGGTGCGGCTCGCCCCACAGCACGGGCTTCTTGTTCTGCCGCATCTCGGGGGCGACGTAGGCCTCGATGCCGATGATGGGCTTGATCTCGGCGGCGGTCGCCTGCTTGTAGAAGTCGTAGGCGCCGTGCATGTTGCCGTGGTCGGTGATGGCGATGGCGGGCATGCCGAGCTCGCCGACCTGTTTGAACATCTGCTTGAGGCGGGCGGCCCCGTCCAGCATGGAGTACTCGGTATGCACGTGCAGGTGTACAAACGAGTCGCTGGACGACATGGAGCGGCGCCTCCTCGATCGAGACCGGATGTGCAGGCTTCGAGCCTAGTGGTCCGCACCGACTTTTCCGGCCGCCGTCGCCACCCTTTGACGAGGTGTACGGCCTCGGCTACAGACTGCACGGCGCGCCCTCGAACCGCCCTCCGGCCTGCACATATATCGTTTCCGTGACGAAGGAGACACGGTGTGCGCGCAGCTTGAAGAGGGGTACTCCCACGCCCTCGGCAACCGCCAGGTCCAGATGATCGCGATCGGCGGCGCCATCGGCGTGGGGCTCTTCCTCGGCGCGGGCGGACGCCTGGCCGCGGCGGGCCCCGCTCTGGTGCTGTCATACGCGGTCGCGGGCCTGGCCGCCTTCTTCGTCATGCGCGCTCTCGGCGAACTGGTGCTCTACCGGCCGACCTCGGGCTCCTTCGTGGAGTACGCGGGCGAGTTCGTCGGCCCGTGGGCCGCGTTCACCAGCGGCTGGATGTACTGGATCAACTGGGCGTTCACCGGCATCGCCGAGCTGACCGCCATCGCCACCTATGTCAACTACTGGGCGCCCGGCTTCCCCCAGTGGCTCACCGCGCTGATCGCGCTGGTCTTCGTGCTGGTCGTCAACCTGCTGTCGGTGCGGGTCTTCGGCGAGCTGGAGTTCTGGTTCGCGCTGCTGAAGGTGCTGGCCATCTGCGCGTTCCTGGTCGTCGGCCTGTTCCTGGTGATAACCGGCGCGAACGTGGGCGGCACGCAGGCGGGTGTGGCCAACCTCACCGCGCACGAGGGGTTCTTTCCCAACGGCTTCCCGGTCGTGCTCATGAGCCTGCAGGCGGTGGTCTTCGCCTACGCCTCGATCGAGCTGGTCGGCATCGCCGCGGGCGAGACCAGGAACCCCGAGCGGGTGATGCCGAAGGCGATCAACGGCGTCGTGTGGCGCATCGCCGTCTTCTACGTGGGCTCGATCGTCCTGCTGGCGATGGTGCTGCCCTGGACGCTCTACAGCGCCGACGAGTCACCGTTCGTGACGGTCTTCGCGAAGCTGGGCGCGCCATGGGCGGCCGACGCGATGAACCTCATCGTGATCACCGCCGCCACGTCCTCCTGCAACTCGGGCCTGTACTCCACGGGGCGCATCCTGCGGGCGATGGCGCTCAAGGGCGAGGCGCCGTACTTCACCGGCAACCTCAGCTCCCGCCACGTGCCCTATGGCGGGATCCTGATGACCGCGGCGGTGTTCCTGGGGGGCGTGGGGCTGTTCTACTTCGTGCCACAGCGCGCCTTCGACATCGCCACCGCGGTCGCCTCGCTCGGCGTGATCACCACGTGGGGCACCCTGGTGTACTGCCAGCTGCTGCTGCGGCGCACCGGGCACCGCTCGAGCTTCGCGATGCCGGGCACGCCGTACACCAACTGGTTCACGCTGGGCTTCCTCGCGCTGGTGGTGGTGCTGATGGCCTTCGCCGACGAGGACCAGCGGGTCGCCTTCTTCCTCATCCCCGTGCTCGCGGTGGCCATCGCCGCCGGCTGGAAGGTGGTCAGCTCTCCTCGGAGAGGTGAAGGCCCGCTTCGATGACCGCGTTCATGATCGGCGTGAGGCGCTTCACACCGAGCCTGGGAGCGCGTTCGGCCATCCTGGCCACGAGCTGACGCTCCCGCTCCATGTCGCGGCCCGCGAAACCACCGACGGGCTTGAGCGACTGGACGACGCCCGCCAGCTCCGCCCGCCGTTCGAGCAGGGTGGCGAGGGCGGCGTCCACCCTGTCGATGGCGGCCCTGGCCGCGGGCAGCGTCGCGGGTGTGTCGTGGCCGGCCAGGGCGCTGAAGAGCGTGACGGCCTCGCGCACCTGCGCGACCTCCTCCTCATCGGCCGACGGCGACAGCAGCAGGCCGTCCGCGCCCGCCACGATGGCGGCGCCCGCCAGGGACGGGTCGGCGGAGACGTCGGCCAGCACGGGCCGTCCCGAGCGCGCCTTGGCCGCGCGCAGCAGCGACAGGTCGAGGGCCAGGTGCCCCGTGTGCGTGCGGGTGCCGCTCTCGCACAGAACCACCTGGTCGTTGCCCTCGGCCACGCAGTAGTCGGCGATGGCGAGCCATTCCTCAAGGGTGGCCGCATGGCCGCGCTGCACGAGCACGGGCAGCCCGAGCCTGGCCACCGCGCGCACCAGCTGGAAGTCCTGCATCCACGCCGCCCCCACCACCACGCCCGCCGCGCGCTCGGCTATGGCGGGCAGGTCGTCGGCCGAGAAGGGCTCGACGAACAGGGGTCCGCCGAGCACGTCTTCGGCCCGCACCCGTCCGTGGTGCGGGCGCAGGCTGATCCATCTGGTGATGAGAGGACGCGTTTCGAGGGTGGAAGACATCTCGATCCCAACGCTCAAGCCGGTCCGAGCGGAGCCGGCGTTCTCCAGGAAAGAAAAAGGGCGAAGACCTCGGGGTCTTCGCCTGTCGCCGGCTCCAGGTGGTCGCTACCGCATGACCGGCCCTCCGGGAGCCGGCTCGATAAACGTGTAGCGAGGAGTCATGGATCTAAGACTACACGGGTCGCTGCTACCCGATCCCTATGGGAGTATTTCTAGGCTTAGAAGGGGGTTTGAGGCCGTTGATGTCGGATGGACAGCAGCACGCCGGACGCCGCGTCGCCGGTCGGTACCACCTGAAGGAGCCAATCGGACGAGGTGGCATGGGCATCGTCTGGCGTGCCCATGACGAGCTGCTCGACCGCGAGGTCGCGGTCAAGGAGGTCCGGTACGCGGCCGTGCTCGGCGACGAGGTGCAGCTGCTCAACCGCCGTACCATGCGCGAGGCGCGCGCGGCGGCGAGGTTCACCCATCCGAACGTGATCGTCGTCCACGACGTGATCGAGGAGGACGACCGGCCGTGGATCGTCATGCAGCTGGTCCCCTCCCGCTCGCTGGGGCAGGTGATCAAGACCGAGGGACCGCTGCCGCCCAGGAAGGTGGCCGAGATCGGCCTGGCCGTCCTGGAGGCGCTCAAGGGCGCGCACGACGCGGGCGTGCTGCACCGTGACGTCAAGCCGGAGAACGTGCTGCTGGCCGAGGACGGCAGGGTCGTGCTGACCGACTTCGGCATCGCCACGCTGGAGACCGAGACCGCGCTGACCATGACGGGCCTGGCGGGTACGCCGGCCTTCATCGCGCCCGAGCGGCTCAAGGGCCTGCCCGCGCGCCGCGAGTCGGACCTGTGGTCGCTGGGCGCCACGCTCTACACCGCGGTCGAGGGCAAGGCGCCGCACGAGCGCGGCATGGCGATGGCGACCATGATGGCCGTGCTCAACGACGACGCCGCGCCCGCGACCAAGGCGGGGCCGCTCAAGCCCGTCCTGGACGGTCTGCTGGCCAAGGAGCCCGTCCAGCGGCTGACCGTCGACGAGACCGCCAGGATGCTGCGCAGGATCATCGGGCAGGCCCAGAACGAGACGGTCAGGGTCGAGCGCCCGCCCGTCGTCGTCGATGTGAACGTGGACGACACGCCCACCGACCCCAGCCTGCCCGCGATCGCGCCGCCTCCCTCGGTCAGGCCCGCCGCCAGGAAGCCGTCCGTCCCCAAGCCCAGGCCTGGCACGGCGAAGCCGGCCGCGTCCGCCGCGCCCAAGCGGCAGGCCGCGCCGCCCGAGCCCGTGCCCGAGGTCGCCGCGCCCGCGCAGCCCACCGCGGCCATGCCGCCCGCGGTGGGCGAGGCGCCCTCCGAACTCTTCGAGACGGGCATGCGCCTGCCCGAGACGCCCACGGCGGCGTCGGCGGACAAGCCCGCCGTACGGCGTGCGCTCCCCTTCGTCGCCGTCGCCATCGCGATCCTCGTGGTGGGCGGCGTCGCAGGACTGCTCGGCCTGCGCTCGGCGGGGAACGAGGACCCGCGCACCTCGAACGAACCCACGGAGAAGGTGACCACCACGGTCACCGCCACGGCGACCGCGACGACCGCCGCCGCCCAGCCCTCGGCCTCGGCCACCCCTTCGGCGACCCCCTCGGCCTCCTCCTCGGACCCCGCGGCCGCGCTGCCCGAGGGCTGGCGGATGTACAAGGACAAGGAGATGGGCTTCTCCGTCGGCCTGCCCCCGAAGTGGGAGGAGTACCAGCGCAAGGGCAACCAGGTCTACTTCCGCGGCCCCGGCGCCTCGTCCAACTCCTACCTGATGATCGAGGAGGCCTCGAACCCGGGCGACGACCCCTACGGCGACTGGAAGAAGCAGGAGCCGAGCGCCAAGCACGGCTTCGGCGGCTACAGGCTGCTCGACATCAAGAAGGTCGACTACATGAAGGCCGCCGCCGACTGGGAGTTCATCTGGAACACCAACACGGGAGAGACCAGGGTGCGCAACCGCGGCTTCGTCACCGACAACGGCCGCGGCTACGCGCTCTACTGGCACACGCTCAACGAGAACTGGAAGCGTGACCTGCGCTTCTTCGACACATTCGCGGCGACTTTCAAACCCGCCAAGTAGGCTTCGCTGGTGCGCGTCGGCAACAGGTACCGCTTGATCGAGTCCATCGGCGAGGGCGGCATGGGCATCGTCTGGCGCGCCCACGACGACCTGCTCGACCGGACGGTGGCGATCAAGGAGGTCCGCTACACCGGCATCGGCGAGCAGAAGCGCGCCCAGCTCAACCAGCGCACCATCAGGGAGGCACGGGCGGCGGGCAGGCTCGACCATCCGAACGTGATCGTCATCCACGACGTCATCGAGGAGGACGGCCGCCCCTGGATCGTGATGCAGCTCGTGCGCTCGCGGTCGCTGGCGGAGACGATCAGGCAGCGGGGTCCGCTGCCCGTCCCCGAGGTGGCCAGGATCGGCGGTGCGGTGCTGGGTGCGCTGCTGGCCGCGCACGCGGCGGGCGTGCTGCACCGCGACGTGAAGCCGGAGAACGTGCTGCTGGCCGAGGACGGCAGGGTCGTGCTGACCGACTTCGGCATCGCCGCCGTGGACGCGGAGGCGGGCCTCACCGCGACGGGCAACCTGGTGGGCACGCCCGCCTACATGCCGCCCGAGCGGCTCAACGGCCTGCCCGCCACGCCGGCCTCCGACCTGTGGTCGCTGGGCGCGACGCTGCACACGGCCGTTGAGGGCGGCGCGCCGTACCAGAGGGACTCATGGGCGGCGACGGTGGCGGCGGTGCTGCGTGACTCGCCCGAGCCGCCGCGCCTGGCGGGGCCTCTGGCCCCGGTGATCACGGGACTGCTCCAGCGGGACCCCGCGACGCGGATGGGCGCGCAGGAGGTCATGGCCAGGCTCGCGGCGCTGGAGTCCGCAGGGCATGCCGTGGCCGAGGCCCGGCCCCGCCCTCAGGGACCCGACGCTCCCGCGACGCTGGAGCGGCCGGTGAAGCGGCGCTCCCCGCTGCTCTGGGCCGTCCCCAGCATCCTGCTGGCCGCCGGACTCGCAGGCGGCGGCGTCTGGCTGGCGATGCGGCCGGCCCCCTCCGACACCGCGCCGCCCACGTCCGCCCCCACCACCGCTCATGGAACGACGACGGCGAGCGGGAGCGCGACCCCCACGAAGAGCGCGCCGCCCACCACGGCTCCGACGCCCGGCGGGACGGCGAGCTCGGGCGAGTGGCGGCTGCTCACCAGCAGGCTGGGGCGCTTCTCCGTCTCCGTGCCGCAGGGATGGAGCGCGAAGAAGATCGCCGATCGCGACAGCGTCATCGTCACGGGGCCGGGCGCGCCGGGCGCGCTGATCATCGAATGGACCGAGGCAGAGGACCCGGTGAAGGATCCCGTCGAGGCCTGGCGGCGTCTGGAGAAGGAGATCCAGGCCAAGGGCGAGTTCACGGACTACAAGCGGGTGGGCATCCGCCCCCTCACCTACCTCGGGATGCCGGCCGCCGACTGGGAGTTCACCAGGAGGAAGGGCGAGGAGATCATTCACGTGGTCAACCGCGGCTTCCGGCTGGCCGACGGCAGGCCGTACGCCGTCTACTGGGAGACGCCCGAAGCCTCGTGGCGGGAGGGCCTGCCGTACTTCGACAGGTTCGTGGAGACTTTCCAGCCCACGTGAGCTCCGGCGATTCCGGGGTAGTCCGTCCTTCATGTCCGAATCTTCGGCGATCATCGGCGGGCGCTACCGGCTTATCAAGACCATCGGGCGCGGTGGGATGGGCACGGTGTGGCACGCCCATGACGAGGTGCTCGGCCGGGACGTCGCCATCAAGGAGGTGGTGCCGCCTCCCGACCTGACGGGGCCCGAGCGCGAGGTCTTCACCGTGCGCACCCTGCGGGAGGCCAGGGCCGCCGGCAGGGTCGCCCACCCGGGCGTGGCGACCGTCTATGACGTGGTCGAGGAGTCGGGCCATCCGTGGATCGTGATGGAGCTGGTCCGTTCCAGGACGCTGGGCGCCATGGTGCGCGAGGTCGGGCCGCTCGAACCCGCCAGGGCGGCCGCCATCGGGCTGGAGCTCCTGGCCGCGCTGCGGGCCGCGCACGCCGCGGGCGTGCTGCACCGTGACGTCAAGCCGGACAACGTGCTGCTGGCCGAGGACGGCAGGGCCGTGCTGACGGACTTCGGCATCGCCACCACGGACGGCGACGCCCCCGTGACCAGGACCGGCGTCCTCCTCGGCACCCCCGCCTACATCGCGCCCGAGCGAGCCGCGGGAGGCGTCGCCGAGCCCGCCTCCGACCTGTGGTCGCTCGGGGTCACGCTCTACACGGCCGTGGAGGGGCACTCGCCCTTCCAGCGCGGTCATCCGCTGGCCACCATGGCGGCGGTCATGCACGAGGAACCGCTGCCGATGTCGGCGGCCGGGCCGCTGGCGCCCGTCATCTGCGGGCTGCTGCGCAAAGACCCGGGACGGCGCATGAGCCTGGACGAGGCCGAGCGGCGGATGCGCATGATCGTGCTGGGCATCGCGCCCGAGTCGACCGCGCCGGTCCCGATCGGCGGCGCTCCGCCCCTGCCTGCCGTACGGCGGGCCGCGGGGCGCGCGGGCGGCCGGGAGCGGCGGGCCCGGCTGGTCGCGCTCGCCGTGGCGGCGCTCGCGGTGGCGCTGGTCACCGGCGGGATGGCTTGGATGTCGAGCCGCGACCCTGGGCCCGAGAGCCGGCAGCCGGCCTCCGTGCCCCTGGTGGTCAGCACCCCGTCGGCCACCTCAGCGCCGCCGCCGTCGCCCGAGCTGACGCGCGAGGGCACAGGGCAGGGCAGGAGCACGGGCACCTACGACGGGCGCCCGGATGGCTCCCCTGCCACGGGCGACTCGGCACCGAACGAGAAGCGCTCCCAGCGGCCCTCCCCCGACAGCCCTTCTCCCACCAAGCCGAAGGAGAAGACGTCACCGCCGGCCACCGACACAGGGAAGCCGTCCGACGAGCCAGGACAGGTGGATCCGGACGACGGCCAGGGACAGGGCCAGGGACAGGGCCAGCGGCGGACCCGGGAGGACCAGGATCAGCAGGACCTTGGCCGGCAGGACCCGGGCCAGGAGGCCCAGGGCGAGGCCGAGATCGAGGGCTGGTCCTAGGACTCCGCCCGCACGGTGTCGAGCGCCTTCTGCAGGTCGTCGGGATAGTCGCTGCTGAAGGACATCCAGTCGCCGCTCGACGGGTGCTCGAAGCCGAGCGCGACCGCGTGCAGCCACTGCCTGGTCATCCCGAGCCTGGCCGCCAGCGTGGGGTCGGCGCCGTACATCATGTCGCCGACGCACGGGTGGCGCAGGGCCGCCATGTGGACGCGGATCTGGTGCGTCCGGCCCGTCTCCAGCTTGATGTCGAGCAGCGACGCCGCCCTGAACGCCTCGACGGTGTCGTAGTGGGTCACCGAGGGTTTGCCGCCCGCCACCACCGCGAACCTGCCGTCACCCGACGGGTGCCGGTCGATGGGCGCGTCGACCGTGCCCCTGAACGGGTCGGGGTGGCCCTGGACCAGAGCGTGGTAGCGCTTGTCGACCGTGCGCTCCTTGAAGGCGCGCTTCAGCACGGAGTAGGCGTGCTCGCTCTTGGCCACGACCATCGCGCCCGTGGTGTTGGCGTCCAGGCGGTGCACGATGCCCTGCCGTTCGGCCGCGCCGCTGGTGGCCACCGTGTGGCCGGTGCCGAGCAGGCCCCCGATCACCGTCGGCCCCGTCCACCCCACGGTGGGGTGGGCCGCGACGCCGATCGGCTTGTTGACCACGACGATGTCGTCGTCCTCGTAGATGATCGTCATGCCGGGGACGGGTTCGGCCACGGGCATGGGCGTGGTGGGCGGCGGCGGAAGCGTGACGTCGAGCCACGCGCCGGCGTGCACCCGATCGGACTTGGCGGCCTCGGAGCCGTCGACCAGGACGTCGCCCGAGCCGATCAGCTCGGCCGCGCGCGTGCGGGAGAAGCCGAACAGCCTCGACAGGGCCGCGTCGAGCCTCTCCCCCTCAAGTCCGTCGGGGACGGGCAGACTACGCTGTTCAGCCATTCTTGGCGGACACCTCCCTGGTGCCGTCGATCTGGTAGCCGCGCCAGGCCAGGAACACCGCGACGATGCCGCCGCACACGATCATCGAGTCGGCGACGTTCCACACGGGGAAGTGCCCGGGGAAGGTCTCGATGAAGTCGACCACGTGACCCTGCAGCTGACCCGAGGCGGGACGGCCGAAGCCGGCGGGGTAGCGCAGCAGCCGGTCGGTGAGGTTGCCGAGCGCGCCGCCGAGCAGCATGCCCAGCGTGATCGCCCAGGGCAGGCTGCGCAGCTTGCGCGCCGTGCGCAGGATCGCGACCACCACGCCCGTGGCCACCAGGGTGAAGACGAAGGTCATCCCCGTGCCGATGCTGAAGGCGGCGCCCGAGTTGAAGATGACCCGGAACTGCAGCAGGCCCGGGATCACCACCAGCGGCGGCTCGCCTTCCAACGTCCGCAGCACCAGCGTCTTGGTGAGCAGATCGAGCCCGTAGATCACGACCGCGATCAGCGCGAGAAGGCCGATCAGGCGTCGCCCGACCGGCCTCGCACCTACCTCGCCGCCAGCGCTCAGCGGCGCTCCTCCCGCTGCTTGCATGTCACGCACAGCGTCGCCCTCGGGAACGCCTGCAGCCGCTCCTTGCCGATCGGCTTGTGGCACGATTCGCACACTCCATAGGTCCCTGCGTCGATCCTGGCGATCGCACGTTCGTTCTGCGCGACCAGGTCGCGTGTGTTCAGGGTAAGGGCGATCTCGCGTTCGCGCTCATAGGTCTTGGCCCCTGCGTCGGCCTGGTCGTCGCCGGCGCCCTGCGTGACATCTCCAGACGCGATCTCGGACTCGTGCCGCAGGATGTCCGCCTCCAGCTCGGCGATCTCCTGTACGAGCGCGTCGCGCACCTCGGCCAGCTCCTCTGCCGACCACATCGAAGGGGTCGTGGTCTGCGTGACTGCCGCCATGGCTGCCTCCATGCTGATCAAGGCTCAAACGGTGCGGGCAGCTTAGGCCGTGGATAACGACTCGGCAAACGACCCGCCGTACGTATTACCCCTCCCGTACTATCCCGCCTCGACCAATCAACTCCTCACCATAAGCATCCATTCCCGGTTCTTTGTCGCCATTTGCTGCGATGGCTGGCGGGAAGCAGGCAGCCTCCACTCTGCGTTATGGTTTTAGCCTGCAAGGCGTTGACGGAGCCCTGTGACGGACATCACAGGGAGATCACTCCCGAGCCGCCGGAAGAACGGCTCGCCTGAGCTCACTAGACCCGGCCGCAGACCAAATGAAGTGGGTCCCTCCGGGGGTCAAGAGGGGTGGTACCGCGGAGCCGTGCGGCTTCGTCCCTTCACACCGTCACACCGAGTCTGACATGTGGAGGTCCCGCCCGAGATGTCCCACTATTTCCGCTCTCTACCCGCGCAGGTCGACCTGCCCGCGCTCGAGCGTGAGGTGCTCGACCGATGGCGGGACGGGAAGATCTTCGAGCGCTCCATCGAGCAGAACGAAGGCGCCCCCTCCTGGGTCTTCTACGAGGGCCCGCCCACCGCCAACGGCCTGCCGGGCGTCCACCACGTCGAGGCGCGGGTCTTCAAGGACCTCTTCCCCCGTTACAAGACCATGCGCGGCTTCAGCGTGCCGCGCAAGGCCGGATGGGACTGCCACGGCCTGCCTGTCGAGGTGGGCATCGAGAAGGAACTCGGCCTCACGGGCAAGAAGGACATCGAGGCGTACGGCATCGCCGAGTTCAACGCCAAGTGCCGCGAGTCGGTCCTGCGCCACGTCGACGCCTTCGAAGAGCTGACCGAGCGGATGGGCTACTGGATCGACCTGTCCACGGCCTACCGGACGATGGACCCCGACTACGTCGAGTCCGTCTGGTGGTCACTCAAGGTCATCTTCGACAAGGGCCTGCTGTTCCGCGACTTCCGCATCACGCCGTACTGCCCGCGCTGCGGCACCGGGCTGTCCGACCACGAGCTGGGCCAGCCCGGCGGCTACGAGACCGTGTCCTCGCCGTCGGTCTACGTCAGGATGCCCGTCACCTCGGGCCCGCTGGCCGAGCTGAACGCCTCGCTGCTGATCTGGACCACCACGCCGTGGACCCTGGTGTCCAACACGGCCGTGGCCGTCCACCCCGAGGTGACCTACGTCGCCGCCCGCACCGCGGACGGCGAGGTGCTGGTCGTCGCCGAGCCGCTGCTGGCGCAGGTCCTCGGCGAGGGCTTCACCGAGGTCGCCCGCTTCACCGGCCGCGAGCTGGAGCGCACCTCCTACTCCAGGCCGTTCGAGCTGGTCGACATCCCCGGCGCGCACTACGTGGTCCTGGGCGACTACGTCACCGTCGAGGACGGCACCGGTCTGGTCCACCAGGCTCCCGCCTTCGGCGCCGACGACATGACCGTCTGCAAGACCTACGGCATGCCGATCGTCAACCCGATCGGCCCCGACGGCCGCTTCCTGCCCGACGTCCCGATGGTGGGCGGCACGTTCTTCAAGGACGCCGACGAGGAGCTCACCGCCGACCTGCGCGCCCGCGGCCTGCTGTTCCGCGGCGGCCACTTCGAGCACAGCTACCCGCACTGCTGGCGCTGCCACACCCCGCTGCTCTACTACGCGCTCCCCGCCTGGTACATCCGCACCACCGCGGTCAAGGACCGCATGCTGGCGGAGAACGAGAAGACCAACTGGTACCCCGAGACCATCAAGTGGGGCCGCTTCGGCGAGTGGCTGCGCAACAACGTCGACTGGTCGCTGTCGCGCTCGCGGTACTGGGGCACGCCGCTCCCCCTGTGGGTGTGCTCGGAGGACGAGTCGCACATCACGTGCGTGGGCTCGCTCGAGGAGCTCGGCTCCTACGCAGGCCAGGAGCTGTCGGCGCTCGACCCGCACCGCCCCTTCGTGGACGACATCGCCTTCCCGTGCCCCTCGTGCGGCGCCGAGGCGCGCAGGGTGCCCGACGTCATCGACGCGTGGTACGACTCGGGTTCGATGCCGTTCGCCCAGTGGGGCGCCAAGGGCAAGCCAGAGGGCGTCTACCCGGCGCAGTTCATCTGCGAGGCGACCGACCAGACGCGCGGCTGGTTCTACTCCCTCATGGCGGTCGGCACGCTGGTCTTCGACCAGTCCTCCTACGAGAACGTGCTCTGCCTCGGCCTGATCCTGGCCGAGGACGGCCGCAAGATGAGCAAGCACCTGGGCAACGTGCTGGAGCCCATCTCGCTGATGGACGAGCACGGCGCCGACGCCCTTCGCTGGTTCATGGCGGCCTCGGGCTCGCCGTGGGCGGCCCGCAGGGTCGGCCACAACGCGCTGGAGGAGATCGTCAGGAAGGTCCTGCTGACCTACTGGAACACCACCTCCTTCTTCACCCTGTACGCCAACGCCGAGTCGTGGTCACCCTCCCTGGCCGCCGAGGCGCCGCCCGTCGCCGAGCGCTCGCTCATCGACAGGTGGGCACTGGCCGAGCTGCACAGGACGGTCGCCGAGGTGTCGAGCGCGCTCGACGCCTTCGACACCGTGCGGGCGGGACGCAGGCTGGCCGAGTTCCTCGACGACCTGTCCAACTGGTACGTCAGGCGCTCGCGCCGCAGGTTCTGGCAGGGTTCGCCCGAGGCGTTCGCGACGCTGTACGAGTGCCTGGAGACCGTCACCAGGCTCATGGCGCCGATCACGCCGTTCGTCACCGACTACCTGTGGGACGTGCTGCGCGGCGTCGACGCGCCGTCGTCGGTCCACCTGACCGCCTGGCCCGAGGTGAAGGAGGAGCTGCTCGACCCCGAGCTGTCGGCCCAGATGGCGCTGGTGCGGCGGCTGGTGGAGCTGGGCCGCTCGGCCCGCGCCGCCTCGGGCGTCAAGACACGGCAGCCGCTCGGCAGGGCGCTCGTGGGTGCGCCCGGCTGGGCGGGGCTCACCTCGGAGCTGCGCGACCTGATCGCCGACGAGCTGAACGTACAGGCGCTGGAGGACATGTCCGGCTTCAGCTCGGACCTGGTGTCCTTCACGGTCAAGCCCAACTTCAGGTCGCTCGGCAAGCGGTTCGGCTCGCAGACCAAGCTGGTCGCCGCGGCCGTGTCCGCCGCCGACGCCGCGACGCTGGCGGCGACGCTGCGCGCGGCAGGCGCCGTCTCGGTCGAGGCGGGCGAGCTCGGCACGGTCTCGCTCACGGCGGACGAGGTGATCGTCACCGAGCAGCCCAAGTCGGGATGGGCGGTGGAGACCGGCGCCGTCGACACCGGCACCGGCGAGACGGTCGCGCTCGACCTGGCCATCACCGACGAGCTGCGCAGGGCGGGACTGATCCGCGAGGTCATCCGCCTGGTGCAGGACGCCCGCAAGTCCACGGGGCTGTCCATCACCGACAGGATCGACCTGTGGTGGTCTGCCGCCTCGCCCGAACTGGCCGAGGCGCTGCGTTCGGGCGGCTCGCTGGTCGCCGATGAGGTCCTGGCCGCGAGCCTCACCGAGGGTCAGGCGGACGGCCTGCCCGTCCTGTCGGACGCCGACCTGGGGCTGACCTTCCAGCTGCGGCGCGCCTGACGAACGAAGGAGCGCGGCCCCTCCCGCGAGGGGCCGCGCTCTTGTCATGTCCGGGCACGGCCCGCGCCCGCCGGAGGAATCGCCACGTGCGGGTACGGCCCGTGCCGATCACAGAAAGACGCCGCCGCCCGCGAGAAGTTCACGGGCGGCGGCGCCGGACGGTTGTGAGGTGCGCGTCAGCCGACGGTCTGGTGGTCGTGCATGCACACCGAGCAGGGCGTCAGCCCCTTGGCCTCGGCCTCGGCCTGGGGCATGGACAGCACCCCGCTCGCCTCGGCCGCTCTCACCAGCGGGCAGGAGGAGTTGTGGAAGCGCCTGGTGCCGCCGATCACCTTGACGATGCCGGGACGGTCGAGCCTGACGGTCTCGTTGGCGCTCTCGCCCTTCCTGGCCGGGGGCGCGCCCGCCGTACCGCCGGGGGTCGGGGTGGGACCGGAGGCGACCGGAGGCCCGGCGCGCCCGGGTGCGGTCGCCTCCGGCTCCACCGGCTCCTTGGCCGGCGACTCGGGGCGGTCGAACCACCCTCGGCCGGATTCCGCGGGCCTGGCGCCGCCGCTGGGGCGCTCGGGCTCCGGCTCCCGTCCAGGGGTGGAGGCCTTGGCCTCCGACGGGCGGCTCACGCCCGCAGGCGGGCGCAGCCGCTGGGTCTCCCCACTGGCGGTGTCCTCGTCGGGTACGGCGCCGCCCTTCGCCGGCTTCTCGGCCGGCGCGTCGTCGCCCTTGGCGGTGGGAGAGGGAGGCCGGCCGAGGTCGGGAACGGTCGAGCCGCCTGGAGTGCCCGCCACGAGCCTGCCGGGGGCGCTGGGTGGCAGGGGCAGGCCCCCCGGCGCGGTGTCGCCCTCGTCGTCCTCAGCCCCGGCGAGGGCACTCTCAGCGCGCTCGTCCTTGGCCTGCGGGCCGTCCTTGGCGGGAGCGGCCTTGGGGGCGGGGCTCGCCTCGGGGCGCTCGGCCACCTGAGGGGATTCCGGCCGTTTGGGAGCAGGGCTCGCCTCCGGCTTGCCGGCGGGCTGGGCCGGCCGTGCGCCGGTCGTGGCGTCCTCCGGCTTTCCACCGGTCCTGACGCCTTGAGGTCTTTCGCCGCTCTTGACGCCCTCGGGCCGCTCACCGGTCGTGGCGCCGTCGGGTCGTCCGGTGGTCTTGGCCCCGTCGGTCTTCGCACCGTCGGTCTTGACGCCGTCGTTCTTCGCACCGTCGTTCTTCGCGCCGTCGGTCTTCGCGCTGTCAGGCTTGACGCCGTCGGGCTTGGCGTCGCCGGGATTGACGCCTTCATCGGGCCGGGAGACAGGAGGCTTGCCCGGCACGCCCGCTGGGGGGCGCGGGTCGGTGCGGGACGCCGCCTCGGCGCCGTGCGCGGCCTGCGGGCCGGCGGACGGGGCGGGAGAGGCGGAGACGGGGGGACGCCCTGTGGGGGCGGTGTCCCTGGGGGGCTGGGTGGCCGCGTAGGGAGCGCGGCCCGCGGGCTGGCCCTGCCGCGGCTCGGCGGCAGGAGGAACCTGCCGCCCTCCGAGCGCGGCGTCGGGCAGGCACGTGGTGCAGGGCGTGAAGCCCTCCTCGCGCGCCTCCTCGAAGGTGAGCTCCTCGTGCTCCCGCCCACTGAGCTGGCGGCAACCCGCCACGTGGTAGCGCTTGCGTCCCGGAATCACCAGGACGATCGCGTCAGGGGAGATCCCCCTCGGCGCCCCCGCCACGGCGGGCGCGGGTCGAGGCGGCGCCCCGTGGGCGACCCCCTGCTGCGGCCTGCCCCCCGAGGGGACCGGCTGGGCAGGGGCGAGAGGTCTGGGCTGCTGCTGCGGCATCGTCGGCCCCGTGGCCGCCCCCGCGGGCGTGACCGCCGTGGGGGTGACCGTCGGAGCGTTCGCCTGCGGAGCCTGCGCCCCGGCACCACCGCCGCCGGGGAAGAGCTCATGACGCCGCAGGAACGCCCCGATCACGAGGAAGAGCGCGGACAGCACGCTGACCACGATCGACCACATGATCAAGAACGGTTCAGCCATGACGAAGCCCGCGATCAGCAACACAACCGCCGCGAGCACCAGACCGGCGCTGATGAGGATCACAGGGGGCTCTTTCGAGTGACGGATCAGAAACGAACCTGACCCGCTACCTTACCGGCGTTAGCGGCGATCGTTGTGCGGGCCGTCGGCACCCTGGAAGGCGCCCTGGTGCTGCGACTGGTCGCCACCGAACGGGTTGGCGGGACCGGGCAGGGGCTGCTGTCCCGCCTGCGGAACCGCGTGGGTCATGGCGGGGGCGCCACCCATCGGACCGCTGGGGATGACGGGGAAGCCACCGCTGCCGCCCTCCGCGGAGACGTTCAGCTCGGCGAGCTGGTTCTCCAGGTAGAGCTTGAGCCTGCTGCGGTACTCGCGCTCGAAGCTGCGCAGCTCCTCGACCTTGCGCTCGAGCTCGTCGCGGGTCTGGACGAGGGAGCCCATCGCCTGACGGTGACGCTCCTGCGCGTCGCGCTCCAGCGTCTCGGCGCGGGCGCGCGCGTCGCCGATGACCTGCTCGGCCTGACGGCGAGCCTTGGTGAGGATGTCGTCGGCCTCGCGGCGGGCGCGGGTGACGGTCTCGTCGGCCTCGCGACGGGCGTCGGCGATCGCCTGGTCGGCGGTCTGCTGCGCCAGGGCGAGCACGCGGGCCGCGGTGTCCATGTTGTCCTCGGCCGGAGGCATGTTCATGGCAACGGGGACCGGCTGCGGGGGCGGGGGCGCCTGCATCGGCTCGGGCTGCGGGGGCGCCATCATCTCCGGCTTGGGCTGCTCCTGGACAGGCGCGGAGGCCATCGGCATGCTCATGCCGCCCGGCACCTTGCCACGCAGGCACTCGGCCAGCTTGGCGCGGAGCTCCTCGTTCTCTTGGATCAGGCGGTCAAGCTCAGCCTCGACTTCGTCGAGGAAGGCATCCACCTCTTCCTCGTCGTAGCCCGGTCGCAACCGGGTCGTACTGAATTGCTTGTTCCGCACATCAGCGGGCGTCAGCGGCATCTTTTGGTCTCCTTGGCGCGCTTGGAGTCTGTCCGGAGGGACGGTACCCGATCACTACAGCGCGGACACGAGTTGGATCATGACCAAGACCACAATGAAGAGCACTGTGAAGCTTAGGTCAAAGGCCACCGTACCCAACCGGAGGGGAGGAATGAAACGGCGGAGAAACTTGAGAGGTGGGTCGGTTGCGGTGTATGTGGCTTCGGCGAGCACGAGAACGAATCCCGAAGGCCGCCACTGCCGAGCGAACGCCTGCACCGTCTCAAAGATCATTCTGCCGATGAGCAACACCAGATACAGAGACAGGACAACGACCAAGATCTCGCCTACGATCCCCACGGTCCGGCCGCGCCTCCACTTCTAGGTGCCCCTCCCGGTCTCGGCGAGACCTGGGTCGGGTCGATAGACATACAGAGACTCTAACTCTGGTTGAAGAATCCGCGTTCCGCGATTCGGGCCTTGTCCTCGGCGGTCACCTCGACATTGGCTGGGGACAACAGGAACACCTTGTTGGTAACACGTTCGATGCTCCCGTGTAGGCCAAAGACCAGACCTGCCGCGAAATCGACAAGCCGCTTGGCGTCGCTGTCAACCATCTCTGTCAGGTTCATGATGACAGGAGTGCCGTCGCGGAAGTGCTCGCCTATCGTGCGCGCCTCGTTGTAGGTGCGAGGGTGGAGCGTCGTGATGCGCGCCAGGTCGGTCGTGCGGCGCTCCACGATGGTCGTGGCCGGTCTGGGCGCGGGCACTCCGGCGTCGCCTTCGTCGTCGCGGTCGTGTGCCGCCGCGGGACGCTCCTGCTCCGCCCGACGCGACTCCTCCTCGTACTCGTAGTCGTCGTCGGGGTAGGCCTCGTACCTCTCGTAGCGGTCGTCCTCCACGAGACCGAGGTAGACCGCCATCTTGCGCATCGCGCCGGCCATCGCTACGTCGTCCTCCTGCTCATGGTCGCACTCGCTCGGGCCTTCCGCCTGGCTGCGCGTCGGCGGCCGGTCCGAGGCGGTAGCCGTACCCCCTTGGAGCTCACCGCTGATCGACCTCTACTTCTTTCGCGGACCTCAAGGTCCGCTGGAGGGGACATTACCTGACGAAGAGCTTGCGACGACCGAGCAACGCCGTACCGACTCGCACGTGTGTCGCACCGTGCGCGATGGCTTGGGCCAGATCGCCGCTCATCCCCGCCGAGATTATGGTCGCACCAGGATGCCCGGCCTGTACGGCCAGCGCCAGATCCCGCAGCCTGGCGAACGCCTTGCCCGGTTCCTCACCGAGTGGGGCGACGGCCATGACGCCGCCGAGCCTCACGCCCTCGGTGGCGGCGATCTCCTCGGCCAGTCCAGGAACGTCGGCCGCCCTGGCCCCGCCCCTTACCGGATCGTCGTCCAGCGCGACCTGCACCAGGCAGCTGATCCGCCTGCCCGCCCTGACGGCCTCGCGCCCGATCGCGGCGACCAGCCTCGACCGGTCGACGGAGTGGACGACGTCGGCGTACGCGGCGACCGAGCGCACCTTGTTGGTCTGCAGCTGTCCGACGAAGTGCCAGGTCAGCGGCAGGTCCGCGCATTCGCGGGCCTTGACGGACGCCTCCTGGTCGCGGTTCTCGCCGATCTCCCGCACGCCGAGCCCGGCCAGGATCCTGACGTCCTCGGCAGGGTAGGTCTTGGTGACCGCGACGAGCGTGACCTCGTCACGGGCCCGGCCCGCGGCCGCGCAGGCCTCGGCGATGCGCGCCTCGACCTCTGCCAGACCGGCAGCTATCTGCGTTTTGCGTGTTACGTCCACAAGGCATCCATCGTGCACCGTTCCCGCCGCTCCCGCGAACCGGAGTCAAGGGCGACGGGCCGTGACCAGGGCCCGAACGCACCGAACCCCCACCGCGACGACCCATGAGTCTCGCAGCGGGGGCGTGATCCCTCCCCGGCCCTGCCGGGTGAGGAATCTCACTTCAGGAAGTCGGGCACGTCCAGCTCTTCCTCCTGCTCCTCGAACACCACGCGCGGCCGCCTGGGCGGCTCCGACATGCGAGAGGAGATGGGGGTCGGCGGGTTGGCCACCTCGGGCGCGGGGCGCGGGATCGACACCGGCGGGGCCGGCTCCTCCACGGGCGCGGGCGCGGGGGCGGGCACCGGCGGCGGGGTCTCCACCGCGCGCACGGGCTCGGGCCGCGGCTCGGGACGGGGCTCGAGACGGGGCTCGGGGCGCGGTTCAGGACGGAACTCCGGACGCTGCGGCTCGGGCCTCACCTCGGGGCGGGGCTCGACGCGCGGCGGCTCGGCCTTCACGCTCGGCGCGGGCGCGGGGGCCGGCCGTACCGGGGCCGCCGCGGAGGCCGAGGGCGCCGCGGAGGCCGCGGGCCTGGCCTGCTGGCGCGGCTGCTGCAGCGCCGGCTTGTCGGCGGGGACGACCTCGTCGAAGCCCGCGGCGATGACGGTGACCCGCACCTCGTCGCCCAGAGCGTCGTCGATGACCGTTCCGAAGATGATGTTCGCGTCGGGCGCCGCGGCGTTGGAGACGAGCTGTGCCGCCTCGTTGATCTCGAACAGGCCCAGGTCGGACCCGCCCGCGATCGACAGCAGCACGCCGTGGGCGCCGTCGATCGAGGCCTCCAGCAGTGGGCTGGAGACCGCCATCTCGGCGGCCGCGACCGACCGGTCGTCGCCGCGGGCGTGACCGATGCCCATCAGCGCCGAGCCAGCACCCGACATGACCGACTTCACGTCGGCGAAGTCGAGGTTGATCAGGCCGGGAGTGGTGATCAGGTCGGTGATGCCCTGGACACCGGACAGCAGCACCTGGTCGGCCGCCTTGAAGGCGTCCAGCACGCTGACCTGCCGGTCCGAGATCGACAGCAGCCTGTCGTTGGGGATCACGATGAGGGTGTCGACCTCGTCGCGAAGGGTCTCGATGCCCGCCTCGGCCTGCATGGCGCGGCGGCGGCCCTCGAAGCTGAAGGGCCTGGTGACCACACCGATGGTCAGCGCGCCGAGCGACCGGGCGATGTTGGCCACGACAGGGGCGCCGCCCGTGCCCGTTCCGCCACCCTCGCCCGCGGTGACGAAGACCATGTCGGCCCCCTTGAGGACCTCCTCGATCTCCTCACGGTGGTCCTCGGCCGCCTTGCGGCCCACATCGGGATTGGCGCCGGCCCCGAGGCCGCGCGTGAGCTCCCTGCCCACGTCGAGTTTGACGTCGGCGTCACTCATCAGCAGCGCCTGGGCGTCGGTGTTTATCGCGATGAACTCGACGCCCTTGAGTCCCTCCTCGATCATCCGGTTGACGGCGTTCACTCCGCCGCCGCCAATGCCGACGACCTTGATGACCGCGAGGTAGTTCTGCGGTGCTGCCACGACGAGGGGCCTTTCCGCTCGTTGACTTGCCATTTCAATGCTGTTCGAAAAACTCTCAACCTCAAGTTGAGATTCAGATTTATGTCAACCTGAGGATTGATACGGACAGTAGGAGTCGCCTACCGGGCGGGTCAACTAACCGCGCCGCAAGCCCGTCCGGCGTGTCGCACGCCGTCCCATTCGCGCCCACCCTTTCATTTCATCGACACGACGTCGGGCGAACTGACGTCATAGACCGTCGCCGTGCGCCGGAGCAGCGCCTGGAGCACGCGGACCTTGTCCGCGCCCCTGTCGGCCCCTCCCCAGACGACCGTGCGGCCGCTGGTGAGCCGGAAGGAGATGCCCTCGGGCGAGGTGGCCCGCACCTCGTCGATGCGCGCCAGCAGGCTGTCGGGCAGTCCGCCGATGACCTTGATCGCCGCCACGGTGGTGGGGTCGGCCGGCCCCGGCCTGTCGACCCGCAGGACGGGCAGCTGGGGCGGCGCGACCTCGCGCATCTCCGTCACGAACCCCTTGCGATCGATCAGCGCCGCCTTGCCCCCGTACGGCACGACGGCGACCGGCTTGCGCTCGACCACCTCGATCTTGAGCGTGCTGGGCCACGCCCGCTCGACCTTCGCCGAGGCGAGCTGCCTGATCTCCAGCACCCTGCCCTGGACCTCGCCGAGATCGACGGTCGCCAGGGGATGCAGGTCGGCCACCGCGGCCTGCCTCTTGATCTGGTCGGCGGGGACTGTGAGATTTCCCACGATCTCCACCGACCGCACCCCGAGGACCGAGGAGAAGAACACCAGCCACACCGTGGTGCCCACCACGCACGCGGTGAGCAGGGCCACGAACGCCTGACGCGCCTTCACCTGGCGGACAGCTCCGCCACGATCTTCGGCCCCAGCTCGGTCACGTCGCCCGCGCCCATGGTGAGCACCACGTCGCCCGGCTTGGCCAGCGTGGCCACCAGGGCGGGCACCTTCGTCTTGTCGGGGGCGTAGGCCACCCTGGTCTCGGGCAGCGGCACCCGGGAGGCCACCATGGCGCCCGAGACGCCCGGCTCGGGGTCTTCGCGCGCGCCGTACACGTCGAGCACCACGGCCTCGTCGGCGAGGCCGAGCGCCACGCCGAACTCGTCGGCGAAGAACCTGGTGCGCGAGTAGAGGTGCGGCTGGAAGACCGCGATCACCCTGCCGTCGCCCGAGTAGGAGGCGACCACGTCGCGCGCGGCCCGCAGGTCGGCGGCCAGTTCGGTCGGGTGGTGGGCGTAGCTGTCGAAGACGGCCACCCCGCCCGCCTCGCCCTTGGCCTCGAAGCGCCGCTTGGCCCCTGTGAAGGCCGACAGGCCCTCCCTGATCTCCTCGAACGGCAGGCCGAGCTCGTCGGCCATGGCGATGACCGAGGTGGCGTTGAGCGCGTTGTGGGCGCCGGGAACCGACAGCCTGACCTCTCCCCTGCCCACGACCTCGAAGACGACGCCGAAGCCGTCGGGCCGCACGTCCGCGATCCGGTAGTCGGCGCCCTCGGCCTCGCCGTAGGTGACCACCTTCAGCCCGAGCCCGCGCGCGGGCTCGGCCAGCGCCGCGGCGCCAGGATCGTCGGCGCACAGCACCAGCGTGCGGCGCACGCGCTCGACGAAACGGGCGAAGCTGTCGTAGACGGCCCTCGGGTCGCCGTAGTTGTCGAGGTGGTCGGCCTCGACGTTGGTGACGACCGCGATGTCCGGGGCGAGCATCAGGAAGGAGCCGTCGCTCTCGTCGGCCTCGGCCACGAACACCTCGCCCGCGCCCTCGTCGGCGCCGAGGCCCGTCGTGACGAGCTGACCGCCCACGCAGTAGGACGGGTCGGTGCCGCACTTCTGCAGCGCCACCGTGAGCATCGAGGTGGTCGTGGTCTTGCCGTGCGTGCCCGCGATGGCCACGCCGGTGCGCCCGGCCATGACGGAGGCGAGCGCGGCGGCCCTCGGGATGATCCGCAGCCCCTGCTTGATCGCCTCGCCCAGCTCCGGATTGGAGTCGCGGATGGCGGTGGAGACGACCACGGTGTCGACGTTCTTGATGTGGGAGGCGGCGTGCCCGATGTGAACGCTCGCGCCCAGCTCGCGCAGCTCCGTCACCAGGTCGGAGCTGCGGGCGTCGCTGCCCGACACGCGGACGCCGCGCTTGAGCAGGATGCGGGCGATGCCCGACATGCCGGCGCCGCCGATGCCGATGAAGTGGACCCTGCCGAGGTCCTCGGCGGCCACGGGCTCGACCAGTCGCACCAGGCTCATGAGCGGCCTCCCGCGATCTCGAGCACCTTGCGGGCGAGGGCGACGTCGGCGTCCCTGCGCCCCATCGAGGCGGCGGCCTCCGACATGGTGGCGACCCGCTCGGGGTCGCGGAGGATGGGCAGCACGTTCTGGATGATCCAATCAGGTGAAAGGTCGGAGTCGTCGATCATGAGGCCGCCGCCGCTCTCCGCGATCGGGGCGGCGTTGAGCCGCTGCTCCCCGTTGCCGTGCGGAAGCGGCACGTAGGCGGCCGGCAGGCCGACGGCGGTCAGCTCGGCGCAGGTCAGCGCCCCGCTCCTGCACAGCGCGAAGTCGGCGGCCGCGTAGGCGAGGTCCATCCGGTCGACGTAGGGCAGCACGACGTACTGCGGGTCGCCGGGAGGGGGCTCCTGCTCCAGGGAGTTCTTCGGGCCGAGCACGTGGAGCACCTGCACGCCCGCCCTGCGCAGGGTGGGCCCCGCGGCCAGGGCCGCGTGGTTGAGCGAGCGGGCGCCCTGCGAGCCGCCGAAGACCAGCAGGGTCGGCAGGTCGGTGCGCAGCCCGAACCACGAGCGGGCCTTGTCGCCCGTCGAGAGCCTGTCGAGCTCGACGATCTGCCTGCGCAGCGGGATGCCGATGTACTCGGCCTTGGCGATGGCGCTCTGCGGATGCCCGGTGAAGACGTGGTCGGTCAGCCGCGCGCCCAGCCTGTTGGCCAGCCCCGGACGGGCGTTGGCCTCGTGGACGACGATGGGCAGGCCCCGCCGCCTGGCCGCGAGGTAGGCGGGAGTGGCGACGTAGCCGCCGAAACCGACCAGGATGTCGGCCTGGGCCTTGTCCATGATGGCGGCGGCGGCGTTGATGGCGCCGGCCAGCCGTCCCGGGACGGTCAGCAACTGTGGCGTGAGCGCCCTCGGGAGTGGTACGGCGGGCACCAGCTGCAGGTCGTAGCCCCTGGCCGGCACCAACGTGGTCTCCAGGCCCCGCTCGGTGCCCAGGCAGGTGACGCCGACGCCCGGCGCGAGCCTGCGCAGCGCGTCACCCAGGGCAAGAGCCGGCTCGATGTGACCGGCCGTCCCGCCACCGGCGAGGACCACCCTCATATCGGTTACTCCCTACTGATGAGAAACGTGCCGCCTTAACGTTCCGCATCTGGCCCGACTCGTCCAGTAGGCACGGTTCTTGTTGGTCGTCTCGGTCGGCCCCGTTGCGCACCCCCCAGGCCCAGCCAGCTTAGAGCCCTCGCGGCCGGTCCGGGGCCACGCGCGGCCAGAGCCTCCCTGGCGCCCGGTTCGCGTTTGGCGAATGACAACAACATGCCAAGCGCGGCGAGCGTCGGCAACAGCGCCGAGCCTCCGTAGGAGACCAGCGGGAGCGGGATGCCGGTGATGGGCAGCACGCCGATCACCGCGCCGATGTTGACGATGGCCTGCCCGGCGATCCACGCGACCACCGCCGAGGAGGCCAGCCTGATGAAGGGATCGTTGACGCGCATCGCCACCCGCAGGCCCGCGTAGCCGAGCAGGCCGAACAGCGCGATGACCGACAGCGTGCCCATCAGCCCCAGCTCCTCGCCGAGGATGGAGAAGATGAAGTCGCTCTCCGCGTGGGGGATCCAGCTCCACTTGCCCCTGCTGCTGCCGAGTCCCAGCCCGAACCAGCCGCCCGAGCCCATCGCGATCTGCCCCTGCACGGCCTGGTATCCCGCGCCCTGCGCGTGGCCCCACGGATCGAGCCAGCCGGTGATGCGGTCGGACCTGTAGCCCTCGGTCGTGATCATGAAGACCGTGGCGACCGTCATCATCCCGATGATGCCGCCGAACAGCTTCAGCGGCGCGCCCACCACCCACAGCAGCGACAGGAAGATCAGCATCAGCACGAGTGTGGTGCCGAGGTCGCGGCCGAGCATGACCATGACCGCCAGGATCGCGGTGCCGGGCAGCAGCGGGATCAGCAGCTGCCGCCACTCGATGCGGCCGCCGCGCGCCTTGCGGGCCAGCAGGTCGGCTCCCCACAGCGCGAGCCCCAGCTTGGCGGGCTCGGACGGCTGCAGGTAGATCGGGCCGATGTCGATCCAGCGCTGCGCGCCGAGCTGCGACTCGCCCGCGAAGATCACGATGCCGAGACCGATGATCGACAGCGCCACGAGCGGGTAGCCCGCCCACCTGAAGAACCTGTGCGGCAGCCGCGAGCAGACCCACATCACCGGCACGCCGAGCGCCGCCGACATCGACTGCTTGACGAACCAGTAGAACGGGTCGCCGGTCTTCTGCAGCGCCTCGATGCTGGAGGCCGACAGCACCATCATCAGCCCCAGCGCCAGCAGCAGCGCGCTGCACCCGATGATCAGGTAGTAGGTCGTCAGCGGCTTGTCCAGCAGCTCCTTCAGCGCGGCGGCCTGCTCCTTCGTCCAGCTGGTCGGGCGCTCGACGGGACTGTCGGCCGTGGTGCTCACGAACGCTCCCCCAGCTTCCCTACGGCGCGCGCGAAGGCCTCCCCCCGAGCCGGGTAGTTGGCGAACATGTCGAGTGAGGCGGCAGCCGGGGCCAGCAGCACGGTGTCTCCGGGCGCGGCGAGCCTGGCGGCTTCGGTGACGACACGGTCCATCACCCCAGTGTCGCGATCGGCGAGATCGACCACGGGGACATTCGGCGCGTGTCGCGCGAGCGCTTCGGCGATCGCGGCCCTGTCGACGCCGATGAGGATCGCCGCGCGCAGCCGGGGCGCGGCCTGCCTGACGAGGTCGTCCACGTCGGCGCCCTTGAGCCTGCCGCCTGCCACCCACACGATCGACGGGTAGGCGGCCAGCGAGGCGGCGGCCGCGTGGGGGTTGGTGGCCTTGGAGTCGTCGACGTAGTCGACCTCGGCGACCCTGCCGACGTGGGTCATGCGGTGCGGATCGGGCACGAAGTCGCGCAGGCCCTGCCGTACGGCCTCGGGCGGCACGCCTGCGCTGCGGGCCAGGGCGGCGGCGGCCAGGGCGTTGGCGACGTTGTGCGGCGCGAAGGGACGCACGTCGTCGAGCGTGGCCAGTTCCTCGGCCTGCCGTACGGGGTCGGCGACGAAGGCGCGGTCGACCAGCAGGTCCTCCACCACGCCGAGCTGGCCGGGCCGCGGCACCCGGAGGGTGAAGCCCACCGCCCCCGTGTACGGCTCGGCGAGCGCGCCCGCGATCGGGTCGTCGGCGTTGTAGACGACCGTGCCCGCCCTCTCGAAGATGCGGGCCTTGGCCCTGGCGTACTCGTCGAGCGAGCCGTGCCAGTCGAGATGGTCGGGCGCGACGTTGAGGATCGCGGCGGCGTGCGGCGCCAGGCCGCTCGACCAGTGCAGCTGGAAGCTGGACAGCTCCACGGCGAGCACGTCGTACGGCCCGCCGACCGCCTCCACCACCGGTACACCGACGTTGCCCACCGCCAGCGCCTTGCGCCCGGCGGCCAGCAGCATCGCGGTCAGCATGCGCACCACGGTCGTCTTGCCGTTGGTGCCGGTGAGGGCCAGCCACGGCGCGGCCTGCTCGGGCCGCAGCCGCCAGGCCAGCTCCACCTCGCCGACCACCTCGACGCCCGCCTCGAGCGCGGCGGCGATCAGCGGGTGGTGCGGCGCCCATCCGGTCGTGACCAGCTCGGTGGCACCGGCGGGCAGTTCCATGGAGCCGAAGCGCACCTCGACGCCGATCCTGGCGAGCTCCTGCGCCACGACTCGCTGCCGCTCGCCCTCGACCGCCTCCAGCACCACCACGCGCTCGCCGCGTTCGGCGAGCACCCGCGCCGCGGCGGTGCCCGACACGCCGAGTCCAGCTACAACGATCATGACTTGGGCATCCACTCCACGTAGAACAGTCCGAGTCCCACGGCCGCGCACAGCCCTGCGATCAGCCAGAACCTGATCACGATCGTGGTCTCCGCCCAGCCTTTCAGCTCGAAGTGGTGCTGCAGCGGAGCCATGCGGAAGACCCGTTTGCCCGTCATCTTGAAGAAGCCCACCTGGATGATCACCGACAGCGTGATGATGACGCACATCCCGGCCAGGATGACCAGCAGCCACTGGGTGCGGGTGGTGATCGCCAGGCCGGCCAGCACGCCGCCCAGCGCCAGCGAGCCGGTGTCGCCCATGAAGATGCGGGCGGGTGGGGCGTTCCACCACAGGAAGCCGATGAGCCCGCCGAGCACCGCGGCGGCCACGACCGCCAGATCGAGAGGGTCGCGCACCCAGTAGCAGTTGGGCCCGAGGTTGTCGATGCAGTTGTTGCGCAGCTGCCAGTTGCCGATCAGCACGTAGGCGCCGAGCACGGTGGCGGTGGCGCCGGAGGCCAGGCCGTCGAGCCCGTCGGTCAGGTTCACCGCGTTGGAGAACCCGACGATCATGATGAGGACCCACGCGGTGAACAGGACGATGCCGATCGAGGGACCGAAGTCGCGCAGGAAGGACATCTTCGTCTGCGCCGGCGTGATGCCGTAGACGTTGGGGAAGCGCACGACCAGGACCGCGAAGACGGCGCCGACGATGAGCTGGCCGAGCGCCTTGGCGCCGCTGCGCAGACCCAGGCTGCGCTGCTTGTAGATCTTGATGAAGTCGTCGAGGAAGCCCACCGCTCCCAGGCCCGTCATCAGGAACAGCACCAGCAGGCCCGAGATGGTGGGCGGTTCGAGCATGGCCAGGTGGGAGGCGGCGTAGGCGATCAGCGCGGCCAGCACGAAGACGGTGCCGCCCATGGTGGGCGTGCCCTTCTTGCTGAGGTGCGCCTCGGGGCCGTCGTCGCGGACCTCCTGGCCATAGCCCCGCCTGGAGAAGAGTCTGATCGCCAGCGGGGTGCCGAGCATCGAAAGGATCAGGCCGACCGCGCCGGCGATGATGATGTTGGTCACTGGGTGACCCTCCCGAGGACCAGTTCGGCCGTGCGCTGGAGATCCATCATGCGCGGCCCCTTCACCAGCACGGCGTCGCCCGGCCGTAGCCAGCCGGCCAGCAGTTCCCCTGCCGCCTCGGCGTCGGCCACGTGCACGATCTGCGGCCCGTCCGGCGAGCCCTGCCCCGGTGGCTCCTCCGCCGCGGCGAACGCGCCGCGCAGGACGGGCTCGGCCTCGGCGCCCACCACGATCAGCCCGGTCAGCCCTGCCGCGCCCGCCATCCGGCCGACGCCCACGTTCAGCGTCTCGCTCTCCTCGCCCAGCTCGCGCAGGGAGGCGATGACGGCGAAGCGACGCCGGTCCTTGCCCAGCACGGCGAGCGTCTCGAAGGCGGCGCGCATCGAGTCGGGGTTGGCGTTGTAGGCGTCGTTGATCACGGTGACGCCGTCGGCCCTGTCGGTGACCTCCATGCGCCACCTGCTTCGCGGCTCGGCCTGCGACAGCTCGTCCGCGATGGTCGCCAGCGGCAGGCCGAGCTCGTAGGCGGCGGCAGCCGCGGCCAGGGCGTTCTCCACGGCGTGCGCGCCGTACAGCTTGAGCGCCACGTGGGCGCCGCCCGAGGGGGTGCACAGGGTGAACGACGCGCGCCCCCGCTCGTCGACGGCGACGTCCTCGGCGCGGATCGCCGCGTCCTCGGCGTGGCCGAAGAGGGTGACGCGGGCCCTGGTCCTGGAGGCCATCCGGCGCACCAGCGGGTCGTCGGCGTTGAGCACCGCCACCCCGTCGGCCGGCAGCGCCTCGACCAGCTCGCCCTTGGCCTCGGCGATCGCCTCCTTGCCGCCGAAGACGCCCAGGTGCGCGGTGCCGACGTTGAGGACCACGCCGATGCGCGGAGGGGCGATGCGGGCCAGGTCGGCGATGTGGCCCGCGTGCCTGGCGCCCATCTCCAGGACGAGGAAACGGGTGTCGTGCTCGGCCCTCAGCACCGTCAGCGGATGGCCGATCTCGTTGTTGTGGTTGCCGGCGGGCGCGATCGAGGGACCGATGCGCGCGGTGAGCCTGGCCAGCAGGTCCTTGGTGGTGGTCTTGCCCGCCGACCCCGTCAGGCCGATGACCGTGGCGGAGGGCAGCGACTCGGCCACGGCGCCCGCCAGGTCGGCCAGCGCCCGCACCGGGTCGGTCACCACGACGGAGGGCACCCCCAGCGGCCTGGTGCTCAGCACCGCCACCGCCCCCGCCTTGATCGCCTGGGGGGCGAAGTCGTGGCCGTCGACGCGCGCGCCCTTGATCGCCACGAACAGGGATCCCGGCTCGACGGCCCGCGAGTCGATCACGACGGGGCCGCGCACCACCGCGCGCGGGTCGGCCATGCCCGACAGGGCGCCCGAGGTGATCTCGGCGATCCTGGCCAGTGGCATCGGGATCATAGGTTCTTCCTGCTTTCCTTACGTGCGTCGATCGCCTCCGCGACCACGGCCCTGTCGTCGAAGGGGATCACCTCACCTGAGATGTACTGGCCCTGCTCGTGGCCCTTGCCGGCCACGACGACCACGTCTCCGCGCTCGGCCGAGCCGACCGCCATGCCGATCGCGGCAGCCCTGTCGGGCTCGATGATCACGTGGGCGCGTCGCTCTCGCGGCACCTGGAGCGCACCGTCCATCATCGCCGCCAGAATCGCCAGCGGGTCCTCCGAGCGCGGGTTGTCGCTGGTGAAAATCGCCACATCGGCCAGCCTCGCGGCGGCCTCGCCCATCAGGGCGCGCTTGCCCGTGTCACGGTCGCCCCCGCAGCCGAGCACGACGGTGAGCCTGCCGGAGGCCACCGACCGCAGCGAGGTGAGGACCGACTCGACCGCGCCCGGTTTGTGCGCGTAGTCGACCACGGCCTGGAACTCGTCGTCGGCGGAGGTGACGCGCTGCATCCTGCCCGGCACGCCCGTCATCGTGCCGACGCCGTGGACGGCGGTGCGCAGCGGCAGTCCCGCCTCGACGAGCGTGACGATCGCGCCGAGGGAGTTGGCGACGTTGAAGGGGCCGGGCAGCGAGATCGTGACGTCCTCCTTCACGCCACCGGGGCCGACGACCCTGAAGACGCTGCCGTCGGCGCCGAGCCTGACGTCGAGGGCGCGCCAGTCGGCCCCGGGCTCGCCCGTGGCCGAGAACGTGGTCATCGGGATCTTGGCCAGGTGGAGCAGTTCGCGGCCGTGGGGGTCGTCGAGGTTGGTCACGCCCGTCCTGCTGAACTCCGGCTGGAAGAGCTTCACCTTGGTGGCGAAGTAGTCGTCGAAGTCCTTGTGGAAGTCGAGGTGGTCCTGGGAGAGGTTGGTGAAGAGCGCGACGTCGTAGTAGACGCCGTCGACCCTGCCGAGCGCCAGGGCGTGGCTGGAGACCTCCATGGCCGCCGCCGTGACGCCGCGCTCGCGCATGAGGGCGAACAGGCCGTGCAGGTCGGAGGCCTCAGGCGTGGTCAGCTTCGGCTGGATGACCAGGTCGCCCGCGTGGATCTCGACGCCGCCCACCAGGCCCGTGGTGTGGCCGGCCGCGCGCAGCCCCGCCTCCAGCAGGAACGTGGTGGTCGACTTGCCGCTGGTGCCGGTCACCCCGAGGACGGAGATGTCGTGGGAGGGCTGGCCGTACACCCAGGAGGAGATCTGCCCGAGCAGGGCGCGCGGCTCGGAGACGACCAGCACGGGAAGGCCCGTGGCCACCGCGGCGTCGCGGCCCGCGGGGTCGGTCAGGACGGCCACCGCGCCCCGCGCCATCGCCTGGGCGGAGTAGTCGGCGCCGTGGGCGGCGCTGCCGGGCAGGGCGACGTAGAGGTCTCCCTGCACGACCTGGCGGGAGTCGATGGTGACGCCGGTCACCGCGGCCAGCGGTGAGCGGGAGCTGCCTGACGGAGCGTCAAGCATGGTCGCCAGCCCGCTCAGCGGTCGGGGCGGGCTGGATTGAGGACGCATAGACGACGGGGGACGCACGGCGGCAGCGTACCCTCCCTGTTCAGTGTCCGGTGCCGATCCGCGCGGGCGGCGCGGACGGGGCAGCGGTCGGGGCTGTGGGCGGAATCTTCCTGCTCTTGATGGCGAACGTCATCACGTCCTTGAACACCGGGGCCGCGACGTGCCCGCCGTAGATGTCCTCGGACGGCTTCTGCACCACCGCGAGAACGACGAGCTCAGGCTTGTCCGCAGGGGCGAAACCGACGAAGGAGGCGGTGTAGCCGTTGTAACGGCCCAACTGCTGATCGTAGCGGTTCGCGGTACCTGTCTTGCCCGCCACCCGGTAGCCGGGTATGGCTGCCAGCGTACCCGTGCCCTCGGCGCTGACGGCCCCCTCCAGCATCGAGGCGATCTCCCGAGCGGTCTGCCCGCTGACCACCCTGGTCTGCTTTCCCGGTTTGGCGGGGACGAACCGGCCGTGCGCGTCGGTCTCGCCCGCCACGATCCGCGGCTCGACCCTGACGCCTCCGTTGGCGATGGCCTGGTAGACGCTGGCGGTCTGCAGCGCGGTCACCGACACGCCCTGGCCGTAGGCGACGGTGCAGCGCTGGGTGCCCGACCAGCTCTTGTAGTCGGGCAGCAGGCCCGCCTCCTCGCCCGGCAGGCCGAGACCCGGCCTGGTGCCGAAGCCGAAGTTCTTCAGCATGGCGAACAGCCGCTCGTCGCCGACCCTGCGGGCGGCCTGGATGGTGCCGACGTTGCTGGAGGTCTCCACGACCTTCTTGAACGTCATCGTCTCGGTCTTGTGCGGGTGGGAGTCCTTCAGGATCTGGTCGGCGCACCTGATGTGGTCGGCCACCCTGAAGGTCGTGTCGGGCCGTACCGCCCCCGCCTCGATCGCGGCCGCCGCGGTGATGACCTTGTTGGTGCTTCCCGGCTCGAAGACCTCGGACACCGCCCGGTTGACGTAGGAGGTGTCGGGCGCCTTCTGCCAGTTGTTCAGGTCGAGCTCGGGCGCGTTGGCCATGGCGATGATCTGGGCGGTCTTGACGTCCATCACGATCACGGTGCCGCTCAGCGCGCCGCTGGCGGACACCTGCTGGGCGATGGCCTTCTGGGCTGCCCACTGGATGTCGCGGTCGATGGTCAGCCGCACGTCGCGGCCCGCGATCGGCGCCTGGCGCTGGCTGCGGGTCATCGGGATGCGCTGGCCGTCGCGGCCCTGCTCCACGCTCTGCTTGCCGTCCTGGCCCGCCAGGCGGGAGTTGCGCATCTGCTCGACGCCCTCGAGGCCGGTGCCGTCGTTGCCGACGAACCCGATGAGCGTGCCGGCGAGGTCGCCCGCCGGATAGGTCCTGCGGTAGGTCTTCTTCGTGGTCACGGTCGGCAGTTCGTGGTCGAGCACCCTGTCGGCGACGACGGGGTCGACGTCGCGGGCGACGAGTTCGTAGCGCGAGGTGAGCCTGGCCAGCTTCGCGGCGATGTCGGCCTCGGGCTTGCCCAGCTCCTTGGCCAGGGTCGCGGCCATCTTGGCCCGCTGGTCGGCGGGGATCTTGCTGGGGTCCACCGCGATCTCGCGCGCCTCGACCGTCACGGCCAGCGCGTGGCCGCCCGCGTCGGTGATGGAGCCGCGCTTGGCCGGGATGACCTCGCTGATCACCCGCTGGTCGGCGGCCTTGGCCTCGTAGATCTTGGAGTCGAGGCCCTGCAGCTGGATGAGCCGCCCCGCGAAGATCGACAGGATGAAGGTCATGCCGATGAGGCCGATGTTGATGCGCCTGCGGGGGTTGCCGAGGCGCAGCACCAGCGGAGGGCGCGGCGGTCTGGGAGGAGGAGGGGGCCTGCGGACCGGTCTGCGCGGGGGTGGGGCCTGGCTCTGGGAGGGGCCCTTCGACTGGCCCTGCGGCTGGCTGCGCGGCGGACGCGCGTCGTGGCGCTGGCCGCCCCTGGGGGCCGGCACGGTGGCGTCGGAACGGCCGCGCCTGCCTTCCTGCGACGGCGCCCCTGTCAACCCGCGTGGGAGGTCGAAGGGGTCGTCCGCGCGGCCCTGCCCGGCGGAACGGGTGGCGTCGCCGCCGGGACGCCGGGGACGGCTCTCCTGAGCGGACGGCCCGTCCGCGTCCTGCCGCCGGTCCGAACCCGCTCGCCTGTCGGACGGCGGGCGACCCTCGGAACCCGGCCGGTCGCCGGGCCCTGGACGTCCTTCCCTGCGCGCGCGGCCGTCGCCGTCGTCGCGCCTGGGCCGCCCCGCGTCCTCGTCCCTGTTGCGGCGCGGCGGCTCGTCCCTCGGGCCCTCGGACCGCCCCGAGCCCGTTCCGCCCTGACGCCCCGGCCGTCCTGGACCGCCCGGCGTACGACGAACGGCGCCGGGCCCTCCATGAGAGCCGGCGCCGCCACCACCACGACCGGGGCCCTGGCCCCGGCCGCCTGTCTCCCTCACCTGTTCGGCCCCACCTTGTTCGGGTCGATGGTGTTGATCTCGTTGTACGGCCCCTGGCCCTGACCCTCGGCCCTCTTGGCCAGCTCGGCGGGCTGCTCCTGCTTCTCGATCTCCCGCTCGAGGGCGTTCGACTGCTGCTGCATCTCGGCGATCTGCTCCCGCAGCTCGCTGGCGGTGAAGGAGTCGCGGGCGAGCACGGTGTTGAGCAGCAGCAGGCTGACCAGCCCTCCGCACAGCAGGCCGACGACGAGCAGCACGAAGGGAGCGCGCTGCTTGCGCGGCATCGGCCGCCGCACGCGCACCCGCATCGGGCTGCCCTCCTGCGCAGCGGCGGGCCGCTGACCGATCGGCCGGTCAACGGCGGGCCGCTCGGTGGCGGGGCTGGTCTCGTGCGGAGCGCCCTGCTTGCGCACGCCGGTCCTCGCCGGAGCGGTCCTGGGCACGCCGCCCCTGGCGGGCGCACCCCGCCTGATCTCCTGCTCAGTCCTCGTCAACACGGATCCTCTCTGCCGCCCGGAGCCGGGCCGAGGCCGCCCGCGGATTGCGGGCGAGCTCTTCGTCAGTCGGGAGCTCTGCTCCCCTCGTCAGGAGGCGGAACCGCGGCTGGTGAGCCGGCAACGGGACGGGCAACCCTGGGGGGCTGGTGTCCCTGGTTCGCGCCGCGAGGACCTGCTTGGTCAACCGGTCCTCGAGGGAGTGGTAGGAGAGCACGACGACTCGCCCACCGAGCGCCAGCGCGTCGAGGGAGGCGGGAAGCGCCGCCTCGAAGGCGGTCAGTTCCGCGTTGACCTCGATACGCAACGCCTGAAAAGTCCGTTTAGCGGGGTTGCCCCCGGTACGTCGGGTAGCGGCGGGAATCGCCGCGCGAACGATCTCCGCGAGCCGCTTAGTCGACGTTATGGCTTCCTTGGCCCTTTCCTTGACAATGAGGCCTGCGACACGCGGTGCGAACCTTTCTTCTCCGTAATCACGAAGGATGCGGGTCAACTCGGCCGCGGAGTAGGTGTTGACCACTTCCTCCGCCGTGAGCGACTGCTCGGTGTCCATCCGCATGTCGAGCGGAGCGTCGTAGGAATAGGCGAAACCCCTCTCGCCCTCGTCCAGCTGGGGCGAGGAGACGCCCAGGTCGAACAGGACGCCGTCGACCACGGGATGGCCCGCGCTCGCCAATACCGAGGTCATCTCGTCGGACGAGGCGTGGACCAGCGTGACCCGCTCGCCGTACGGCGCGAGCCTGCGCGTGGAGAAGTCGATCGCGAAAGGGTCGCGGTCGATGCCGATCAGATGGAGGGCCGGATGGGCGGCCAGCAGCGCCTCCGAGTGCCCGCCGAGCCCGAGATTGGCGTCGACGACCACCGGCGCCGGCCCGGCCAGCGCGGGGGCGAGGAGCTCCAGAACCCGCTCGAGCATCACGGGAACGTGACCACCCGTGCCCGCAGCGTTGCCTTCTACGTGCATTACTGAAACCCCCCTCCTGCTAAGGATGCGTCCATACTCGCGGATGACGCCAAAGGCTCGATCCCGGTGCCCAGCTCATGGGTCCCCACCCGTAGCCGTCCGGCCAGGTCCCCATCCGCACCCGCTTCGTGGACGCCTGCCATCTGACACCGGGGAAGGTGCATCAGCTGGCGGGCGAGTGGTTGCGGGTGGAGACCTCGCCGAACGACATCACCGACGGATCGGCTGTGATCAGAGAATCCCTGGCAGCACCTCCTCCGAGAGATCGGCGAAAGCCTGCTCCTGGTCGGCCAGGTAGGTGTCCCAGGCCCGCTGGTCCCAGATCTCCAGCCGGGTGTTGGCCCCGATGACCACGCAGTCACGCTCCAGCCCTGCGTAAGCCCGCAGAGCCTGGGGAATCGTGATGCGCCCCTGCTTGTCCGGAGTCTCGTCGGACGCGCTGGCGAAGAAGACACGGCTGTAGTCCCGGACCGCCTTGGCGGTGACCGGGGCGGTGCTGAGAGCCTCGGTAATGCGCTGGAACTCCCCCACAGGAAAGACGTAGAGGCATCGCTCCTGGCCTTTGGTGATCACAAGACCCTCCGCCAGCTCCTCACGGTACTTAGCCGGCAGGAACAGCCGTCCCTTGTCGTCCAGACGCGGTTGATGGGTGCCGAGGAACACCGGCCCCACCTCCCGTGCCTCGTGAAGCGCTCAGTGCTGGTGCACCTGCCCTCCACTGCGCACCACCATACTCCACTTCTCCCCACCGTCAACTGATTCGAACCGTCTTCGGACGCTGTTTCACGCGCGTTTTCGCAGGTCAGAGCGGTGGAGCGGGGTGGGGGGCGGCGGCGGGGCGGCAGGCGTCGCGGGCGTGTCGAACGCCCGAAAGATCGGTGAATACGCCGGCGTCGCGCATCGCGTGGGGGAAAGTGGAGGGAGCGTGTCACTGGATTCGCACCACTATGCGACAAGAACCGGACGGATCACCTGAACACTGTGGCTGTTCCCCGAATATCCACAAAAGTCGCTCAAGGACCCCCGTCGTCGTAGGGTCGTACGCACAATGAAAAGGAATGGCAAGGCACCCCAAAAGCACCCTCGCGCTGGGGAGAGCCGTTGCACTTCTCTCATGGAGGCCTGGTGGCAGTAACCCATGACGTCCCTCGCCAGCTCGACGAGCTGGTCTCCACCGCGCACCGCATTCGGCAGGCGATCGAGTCGGTGATCGAGGGCAAGAGCGATGCCGTCCGGCTGACCGTGACCGTCCTGCTGGCGGAGGGACACCTTCTCATCGAGGACGTCCCCGGTGTTGGCAAGACGATGCTGGCCAAGGCGCTGGCGCGGTCGATCGACTGTCCTGTCCGGCGTGTGCAGTTCACCCCCGACCTTCTGCCGAGCGACATCACCGGGGTGAGCGCCTACAACCAGCAGACCCGCGAGTTCGAGTTCAAGCCCGGCCCCGTCTTCGCCAACATCGTGGTGGGCGACGAGATCAACCGCGCCTCCCCCAAGACGCAGTCGGCGTTGCTGGAGTGCATGGAGGAGCACCAGGTGACGGTGGACGGCGTCACCTACGAGCTCGACGCCCCTTTCATGGTGATCGCCACCCAGAACCCGATTGAGATGGAGGGCACCTATCCCCTCCCCGAGGCCCAGCGCGACCGCTTCACCGCCCGGGTGGCGATGGGCTATCCCGAGCCCGCCGCCGAGCTGGAGATGCTGGACGTCCACGGCGGCACCTCGCCGTTGGACAAGCTGGAGCCGGTCGCGACGACCGCCGAGGTGAGAGCGCTCATCGAGGCCGTCCGCGGCGTCTACGTCTCCCAGCCGGTCAAGAAGTACGCCATCGACCTGGTGGTGGCCACCCGCCACTCCCCCGACCTGCGGCTCGGCGCCTCGCCCAGGTCCACGCTGCAGCTCGTGCGCGCGGCCAGGGCGCACGCCGCGCTGTCGGGCCGCGACTACGTCATCCCCGACGATCTGCAGGAGCTGGCCGTCCCCGTGCTCGCGCACAGGCTGCTGCCCAGCATCGAGGCGCAGGGCCAGCGCAGGATGCCCGAGCAGGTCGTCACCGAGCTCGTCAGGCGAGTGCCCGTGCCGGAGACTCGAGCGTCGTGATGGCGGGACTGCGGGCGCTCACCTCCAGGGGCAGGTCGTTCCTGGCCTCGGGCGTGGCCGCGCTGCTGATGGCGCTG
The DNA here is from genome assembly GCF_057708945.1 of Nonomuraea sp. bgisy101. Lineage (NCBI taxonomy): Bacteria > Bacillati > Actinomycetota > Actinomycetes > Streptosporangiales > Streptosporangiaceae > Nonomuraea > Nonomuraea sp. bgisy101. Next base: position 439,981 of record NZ_JBYITD010000001.1, on the reverse strand, counting down.
CTCCTGGGCGAGCACGACCTGCTCAGGATCGGCGTGCTGATCATGGCGCTGCCGCTGCTGGCCGCGCTGGTGGTGGCTCGGACCCGCTACCGGCTGAGCTGCGCCCGTCGCCTCGACCCGCCGAGGATCGAGGTGGGCGGCGAGGCGACGGTGACGCTGCGGCTGGAGAACGTCACCAGACTGCCGACGGGACTGCTGCTCATCGAGGACACCGTGCCCTACGCGCTCGGCGCCAGGCCCAGGTTCGTGCTGGACAGGGTCGAGTCGAAGGGCATCAGGGAGATCGACTACCGGGTCAGGTCCGACCTGCGCGGCCGCTACACGATCGGCCCGCTGTCGGTACGGATCACCGACCCGTTCGGGCTGGTCGAGCTGACCCGCTCCTTCACCATCGCCGACACGCTCGTCGTGACGCCCCACGTGGTGGCGTTGCCCCACGTGCGGCTGTCGGGCGAGTGGACCGGCGGAGGCGACAGCCGTACCAGAAGCGTGGCGGCGGCCGGCGACGACGACGTGGCCCCTCGCGAGTACCGGCAGGGCGACGACCTGCGACGGGTGCACTGGCGCTCCACCGCCCGCCACGGCGAGCTGATGGTGCGGCGCGAGGAGCAGCAGTGGCAGAGCCGCGGTGCGCTCCTGCTCGACACCCGCAGGCACGCCCACAGGGGTGAGGGCCCCCGCTCCTCCTTCGAGGTGGCCGTCTCGGCCGCCGCCTCGATCGGCCTGCACCTGGCCCGCGAAGGCCTGGGCCTGCGGCTGGTCACCGACCAGGGTCCCGAGCATCTGAGCGACACGGGCGTGAGCTGGTCGCTGCTCGACACCCTCGCGGTGGTGCGCAACAGCCCCGCGAGGTCCCTTGAGCTCGGCATCACCGCTTTGCGTCAGGGCGGAGGCGACGGCCTGATCGTCGCCGTCCTCGGCGCCATGGACGCCGAGGACGCCAGGGAGCTGGCCAAGGTCAGGCACGGCAGCGCCACGGGCGTGGCCGTCCTGCTGGACGTGGAGGGCTGGGAGGCCAGGGAGTACGGCTCGGCCGACCGCAGGCAGGCGGTCGAAGCGGTCCTCGTGGGATCGGGCTGGCGGATCGTCACCCTGCCCGCGGGCACCTCGCTGGCGACGGTCTGGCCGGCCGCCGGCGTCAAGAACCGGTTCACCGTGGGAGGTGCGGCATGAGGCTCCCCATCTGGTCGGGTGTTGCCACCCTCGCGGTCTCGCTCACGCTCTACCCGCTGTTCGACGGCGGCGCGTGGTTGTGGGGCTCGCTCGGCGCGGTGCTCGCCGTCAGCGCCGCGGGCGTGCTCGCCAGCAGGCTCACCCTGCCCGGCTGGGCGGCGCCGCTGCTCGGCCTCGTGGCGCTGGGCGTCTACCTGACCGCCGCCTACGCGGGCGACAAGGCGTGGGTGCTGGTCGTGCCGACGAAGGAATCAGCGGTGGCGCTGCTCAAACTGCTGGCCACCGGCTTCGCCGACATCCAGCGCTACGCCGCGCCGGTTCCCGACGAACCGCCGATCGCCATGCTCACCACCGCCGGCGTCGGCCTCATCGCGATCGTCGTCGACCTGTTCGTCACGAGGCTGCGCAGGGCCGCCCTCGCGGGCCTGCCGCTGCTGGCGCTGTTCACGGTGCCCGCCGCGGTGCTGCCCGACCCGATCGGCTGGCCCGCCTTCATCCTCGGCGCGCTCGGTTTCACGAGCCTGCTGATCGCCGACGGACGCGAGCGGGTGGGTCATTGGGGACGGGCGGTCCTGGTACGGCGCAGCCGCGCCGCCGACGAGGGCGTCCAGGAGTCGGCCGACACGCGCGGCCTGCGCCTGTCGGGCAAGCGGATCGGGTTCACCGCGATCGCGCTGGCCGTCCTGCTGCCGGCCCTGCTGCCGACACTCGAGCCCGACCCGCTGTTCGGGTTCGGGGTGGGCGGCTCGGGCAAGGGCAGGGGCAACTCCATCAGCATCCCTGATCAGGTCGCCGACCTGAGGGGGCGGCTGCAGCTGCCCGAGAACAACACCGTTCTCTCCTACACCAGCAGCGACGACACCCCTCGCTATCTCAGGATCTACTCCCTCGACGTCTTCGACGGCCGGCGCTGGACGATGAACGAGTTGAAGGGCAGGCCGGAGAACAGGGTGGACCAGGGCCCGCTGCCCCCTCCCCCTGGACTGGCCTCGTCGATGAAGACCACCCGGGTCGAGACCGACATCCAGGTCAGCGAGGACATCACGCCCCTGCAGTTCCTGCCCCTGCCGTACCCACCGCAGCTGGTGCGGGCGGAGGGCGACTGGCGCGCGGACGTCGACTCGCTGATGGTCTTCTCCTCCGGAGACGTGGCGGGCGGCCTGCGGTACCAGGTGGTCAGCACCGAGCCCGAGGCGAGCGCCGACCAGCTGGACGCCGCGCCGAAGACCGTCGACCCGGCGGTCGCCGAGCGCTACCTGAAGCTGCCCGACCTGCCGCCGCAGATCAGGCAGCTGGCGCAGCGGGTGGTCAAGGACAGCAAGTCGCCGTACGAGGCGGCGGTGAACCTGCAGCGGTTCTTCACCACCACGGGCGGCTTCACCTACAGCCTCGCCACACAGGGCCACGACACCGACGCGCTGCGGAGCTTCCTGGAGCAGACCAGGGCCGGATACTGCGAGCAGTTCGCCTCGGCGATGGCGGTGCTGGCCAGATCGATCGGCATCCCCGCCAGGGTCGCCATCGGCTACACGGGCGGCACCAAGATCGAGGGTCGCTGGGAGGTCCGCACCCACGACTCCCACGCCTGGCCCGAGCTCTACTTCGAGGGAGTGGGCTGGCTCGCCTTCGAGCCGACCCCGGCGGGCAGCGCGGGACAGGGCACCGCCCGCGTCCCCGACTACTCGCTGCCCAGGCCCGCCGAGACCACCCCGAGCAGTGACCCGAGCACGAGCGCGGCGGACGGCGGCGACACCCCGAGCAGCGCGCCCAACAGCAGGGACAGGCTGAGGGAGCTCGACCCCGAGGGCATCTACAGCGGGTCCGTGACGCCGGTGGAGACGACCCCGCTGTGGGTCACGATCGCGCTGGCGGTGGCGGGACTGCTGGTGATCCTGCTCATCCCCGCTCTGGTGCGGCTGGTGATCAGGAACCGCCGGGTGCGGACGCTGACCTGGAAGGTGTCCGGGCCGTCCGACGAGGTCACGGCCAGGGCGGAGAAGGTGGACGCCTCGGTGGCCGCCGCGTGGGCCGAGCTCGACGACGTGCTGTGCGACTACGGGATGGCGCGGGTGCCGAGCGAGACGCCGAGGGCGCTGGCGCGCAGGCTCACCCAGCAGCACGAGTTCGGCGCCGAGCCGGCGGCCGCGATCAGCACGATCGCCTCGGCCGTGGAGCGGCTGCTGTTCGCACGCGACCCCGGGGAGATCGCCCCGATGAGGAGGGAGCTGCGGACCGTCCGGCGGGCCCTGGCGGCCACCGTGTCGCGGACCAGACGGGTGCGCGCCGCGCTGCTTCCGCCTTCGACCCTGCTGCGGATCAGGGGCCTGGGAGAGAAGATCCTGGACGGTTTCGATCGGCTGGAGAACATCAGGCTCTGGAACAGGGCAGCACGCAGAAACACCTGACGCCGAACTGCGCGGCCGCTCCCTCAGCGGAGCGGCCGCACGGTGTCCATCGGCTCAGCGCTCGTCGTGGCGACGGCGCCAACGCTCTTCCATGCGCTCCATGAACGATCCACGGTTGCCCCGGCGCTGGCCCTTGCCCGACGTTCTCGGGCCTGACCCGGACGCACCGGAGTCTCCGCCGAATCCGTTCATGCGCTTCCAACTGGACAGACCCCACAGACACGCGGCGAGCATGACCACGAAACCGCCGACGCCGAGCGGGATCTGGTTGATCACGACGCCGACCATCAGCAGGACGATGCCCAGCGCAAAGCCGATGGAGGCTTTGACCAGGCGCCGCTTGTAATGGCTGCGCGGATCACTGATCCGAACGGTATTGGCCCACTTCGGGTCCTCGGCGTAGAGGGCCTGCTCGATCTGGTCGAGCAAGCGCTGCTCGTGCTCAGAGAGCGGCACGGCGCCTCCCAAGGACGGCCCCATTTCGGGGAAGACGGCAACGGACGACACGGGGTGTCCGGACCTCGCGGTCGGTTATCCCCAGAATACGAGGCTGTAGACGTAGGCGAAAGAAAACGTCCAACGTAGACCAAACCGGAGGTGACGTCATGGCTCTAGACATGCCCATTCTCCCCCAACCTCCGAGATGTCGCGACATCGGGCGTCATGTCTCCATTTCATCAAGCCGTCCTCTGACTAGGGAAGCCGGCACCACCGCATCGGGGCCGAACCTCCTGATCGCCTTGTCCATCGCACGTTCGGCCTCCCGCCATCCTGTCTCCTTCTCGCCGAGGCTGAGCTGGTGAGAGGCGGAATCGGCGGGCCTGAGATTCTCCAGCCTGACGCCCACCAGACGCAGCCTGATCCGTTCGAGCCCGGCGGCGGCGTAGAGGTCGCAGGCCGTCGCGTAGATCTCCTGCGCGACGTCCGTCGGCTCCCGCAGCGTCCGCGAACGAGTGATCGTCGAGAAGTCGGCGCGGCGCAGCTTCACACTCACCGTTCTGCCCACGTGGCCGCCCGCGCGCACGCGGGCGGCGACCCGTTCGGCAAGGCGCAGGAGCTCGCGCTTGATCACCTCTGGGTCGTCGACGTCCGTCGCGAACGTCTCCTCCGCGCCGATGCTCTTGTCGGGCACGTGGGCGGTCACGGGACGCTCGTCCCTGCCCCAGGCCAGCGCGGCCAGGTGGGTGCCCGCCGCGTGGCCGAGCTCGCGCTGCAGCGTGGTCAGCGGGACCCTGGCCAGGTCGCCCACACTCCGGATGCCGAGACGTACCAGGGCCTGCTCGGTGCGCTCGCCGACGCCCCACAGGGCGCTGACGGGAAGCGGGTGCAGGAAGTCGACCACGCGGTCGGCGGGGACCACGAGCAGGCCGTCGGGCTTGCACTGCTTGGAGGCCAGCTTGGCGACGAACTTGCTGCCGGCCACGCCGACCGAGCAGGTGATGCCGAAGCGCTCCAGCACCTCGGCGCGGATCCTGGCGGCGATGTCGGCGGGTGAGCCGAGCCTGCGCCTGGCGCCGCCGACGTCGAGGAAGGCCTCGTCGGAGGCGATCGGCTCGACGAGCGGGGTGATCGAGTGGAAGATCTCCATCACGCCCCTGGAGACCTCGGAGTACTTGCCGTGGCTGGGCGGGATGATCGTGGCCTGGGGGCAGATCCGGCGAGCCCTGCTCATCGGCATGGCCGAGTGCACGCCGTACCGCCTGGCCTCGTAGGTGGCGCTGAGGACGACGCCACGGCCGGCGGGCGAGCCGACGATCACCGGGCGGCCCTTGAGCTCGGGACGCTCGAGGAGCTCGACGCTGGCGAAGAAGGCGTCCATGTCGACGTGGAGGATGGGGCAGGCGCTGTCGTCGGCCCCGATCCTGGCGACGGGGCCGACTCCGGTGATCTGCTTGCGCGACACGACGTGATTCTACCCGAACGCGCGTTCGACAGTCGTCTCCGCGCCGCTCCCGCCTCGCCCTCCGGCGGCCCCCGCGCCGGACACGAGCCCGCGGGAGGTCACTTGTGGCCCAGGACGTGGAGTTGGGTGGCGATGTCGCGCAGGACGGGATGGGTGGCGGCGGCCTGCTCCAGGGCGACCAGCGCCTCCGCCGCGCCGGGCTCACCGTCGATCAGGCGGCTGGGCACCAGGTCGGCGAAGACCCGCACCCCGTGGATCTCGCCCACCGCGAACCCGGTCGCCGAGAGAAGCTCGGTCAGCGTCTGCGCGGCGAACCTGCGCGGCGTGGGGTCGCGGTCGCCCCATCGCCCCATCGGGTCGTTCATGACCGCCCTGGCCTCGTCGAAGTGGCCCGCGACCGCGCGGTGGATGGCGCTGGCGACGGGGTTGGCCGCCAGCACGCTCACGGCGCCGCCGGCGCGCAGCAGCCCCGCGACGGCGGTCAGCGCGGAGATCGGGTCGTCGACGTACTCCAGCACGCTGTGGCACAGCACCAGGTCGGCGCTGTCGCGCGGCAGGAGCTCGCCGAGGTCGGCGGCGTCGCCCTGGAGCGCCCGCACGCCGACGCCGCGCTCGGCGGCCCTGCGCTCCAGCGCGAACAGCGAGTCGGGGCTCGGGTCGACGACGGTGACCGCGTGGCCCAGCTCGGCCAGCGGGACGGCGAAGCCGCCCGTGCCGCCACCCGCGTCGACGATGTCGAGCCGCTCACGGCCCGTCTCCTTCGCCCGCGCGGCCAGCACCGCCCGCAGCGCGTCCCAGACGACGGCGGTGCGCACCGCCGGGGTCGCCTGCTTGGTGATGCTCTCAGCACGCAACGTCGGCTCGCCTCCTCGTTTCGCCGCGCCCGTGAACGACGGTGTCCCCGAACGCGTTCTGTCCTTGCACGTGGTCCCCGCGCGCGGCGTCCATGCCCGCCTGCGAAGCCGCCGCGACATGGGCCAGCCTACGCCGTCCCGCGCGGGCTGGGCATACTAGATCACGAGGAGGTAACGGTGGGATCCGGACACGGCCACGCCCAGGCGAGCGCGACGGCGCGCCACCGCGGGAGGATGATCGCTGTCATCGCCATCACCTCGCTCGTCTTCGTGGCGCAGGTGATCGGCGGCATCGTCGCGGGCAGCCTGGCGCTGATCTCCGACTCGCTCCACGTGGCCACCGACATCACCGGTGTCCTCATGGCGCTGATCGCCTCCCACTTCGCCGCCAGGCCCGCCTCCGACAGGAGGACCTTCGGGTACTACCGTCTGGAGATCCTGGCCGCGGTGGTCAACGCGGCCGTGCTGTTCGGAATCGCGATCTGGGTGTTCAGCGAGGCCTCCAGGCGCCTGTTCCGGCCACCGGCGGTGTCGGCCGACCTGGTGCTGGTCATCGCGATCGCCGGACTGGTGGTGAACGGGATCTCACTGGCGCTGCTGCACCGCGGCCAGAAGGAGTCGCTGAACGTCAGAGGCGCCTACCTGGAGGTCATGGGCGACCTGACGGGTTCGCTCGCCGTGGTGGTGGCGGCGATCGGCATCCAGCTGACCGGCTTGCAGGTCATCGACCCGATCGCCTCCGTCGTCGTGGCGCTGATGATCCTGCCGAGAGCGTGGCGGCTCATGCGGGAGGCGATCGACGTGCTGCTCGAGGCCACGCCGAAGGGGATGGACCTCAGGGAGGTGCGCAGGCTGATGCTGGCCGCCGAGCGCGTGGTCGACGTGCACGACCTGCACGCGTGGACGCTGACCAGCGGACTGCCCGTGCTGTCCGCGCACGTGGTCGTGGAGGCCTCAGACCTCCAGGACACCGGACGCCTGCTCGACGCGCTGCACGAGATCCTGATGGGCAGGTTCGACGTCGAGCACTCCACGATCCAGGTCGAGCCCGTCGGCCACGCTGAACACGAGGGCGCCAGGCACGCCTAGCCGTCGAAGGTCTCCAGGACGCGTTTGGGCGCGCGCAGCCGCCACGCGTCGGTGAGCAGCTCGGCCAGCTCCCCGACGTCGACCGCGGTGAAGCGGACCAGCACGGCCGCGTGGCCGTCGTAGTGTGGGAGGGTGAAGAAGGAGCCGGGCGCGGCGGCGATCAGCTCGCGCTTGTGCTCCTCGGAGGCCACCGGCACGACCAGGACGTCGCCCTCCTCCCTGATCCTCGCGAACCACTTGGCCTTGACGTAGAAGGCGGGCGTGCCGTACATGGGGCGCTCGGCGGTCTCCGGCAGCCCGAGCGCTATCCGCCGCACGTCGTCCTCGGTCACCATGGCCCCCATCCTGTACCGCATGCCGCCCCGAATCCACCCGCCGCCCACTCACGGGGGCGGCGGGTGACGTCACGGGGCCGGGCGACGCGCTCAGGGAGGGCGCGTGGCCGTGGTGACCGTACGGGGCGACCTGGAGGGGTCAGAGGGTGAGGCTCGGCTTGAGCTGCTTGAAACGGGCCAAAAGGCCGTTGATGAACTGGGGCGACTCGTCGGTGGACAGCTCGGAGGCCAGGTGCACCCACTCGCTGATCACCACGCCCTCCGGCACGTCGGGCATCCAGAGCAGCTCGTACGTCCCGCCGCGCAGCAGGTTGCGGTCGACGGCGGGCATGCGCTCCAGCGTCCACCCCTCGGCGTAGGTCGTGATGAGCTCGTCGATGCGATGGGAGTGCCTGGCCACGCCCTCGACGATCGCCGAGGTGTACTCGTTGACCGGCGGCTCCCGCCGGTCGACCCGCTCGGCGAGGATCTTCAGCGGATCCTCGCCGCGCGCTTCGGCCTCGAAGAGGATGTCGAGCGCCCGCCTGCGTGCTTTGCCTCGCGCGGACACTCAGGCCCGGCCGAGGTATTCGCCGCTGCGGGTGTCGACCTTGACCTTCTCACCGGTGGTGATGAACAGCGGCACCTTGATCTCGGCGCCGGTCTCCAGGGTGGCGGGCTTGGTGCCGCCGGTGGAGCGGTCGCCCTGCAGGCCGGGCTCGGTGTTGGCGATGAGCAGCTCGACCGCGGCGGGCAGGTCGACGTAGAGCGCGGCGCCCTCGTTGAAGGCGATGGTGGCCAGAGTGTTCTCCAGCATGTAGTTGGCGGCGTCGCCGACGGTCTTGGCGGGCACGTTGACCATGTCGTAGGTCTCGGTGTCCATGAAGACGAAGTCGTCGCCGTCCTTGTAGGAGTACTGCATCTCACGCTTGTCGACGTTGGCCACGTCGACCTTCACCCCGGCGTTGAAGGTCTTGTCGACGACCTTGCCGGAGAGGACGTTCTTGAGCTTGGTGCGCACGAACGCGCCGCCCTTGCCCGGCTTGACGTGCTGGAACTCCACAACGGACCAGAGCTCACCGCCGTCGAGCTTCAGCACGATGCCGTTCTTGAGGTCGTTGGTCGTCGCCACTCGCTTCTCCCGGATGCGGCCGCTCTTACAGGACGAGCAGCTCCTTGGTCGTCTTCGTCAGGAGTTCCGCCCCGCCCTCACGCGTCACGAGCGTGTCCTCGATACGGACCCCGCCCCTGCCCTGAAGGTAGACGCCGGGCTCGACGGTGATCGGAACTCGATCCTCTAGTCTACCGGTCCGTGACGGGCCCAGGAACGGCTCCTCGTGGATCTCCAGACCGACCCCGTGGCCGAGGCCGTGACGGAAGTGCTCGGCGTGTCCCGCCCGCTCGATCACCGAGCGTGAGGCCGCGTCGATCCCTGCGGCCTCGGCGCCAGGGCGCAGCGCCTCGCGACCGGCGCGCTGGGCGGCGCGGACGAGGTCGTAGATCTCCCGCTGCCAGTCTGCGATCCTGCCCAGGGCGACGGTGCGGGTCATGTCGGCGTGATAGCCGCGGTACTGGGCGCCGAAGTCGAGGGTGACCAGGTCGCCCGCGCGCAGCTCGCGGTCGGTCGGCGAGTGGTGGGGTATCGAGCCGTTCTCGCCGCCGGCCACGATCGACTCGAAGGCGGGCTTGTCCGCGCCGAGCTCGACCATGCGGGCCTCGAGGACGCGGGCGATCTCGCGCTCGGTCACGCCGGGCCTGATGGCCGCCGAGATGTCGGCGAAGGCCTGGTCGGAGATGGCGCACGCGGTCCGCAGCAGCTCGATCTCGTCGTCGTCCTTGACCACCCTCAGGCGCTCGACCAGCGGCTCCAGGGGGACGATGCCCTCTCCCAGCCTGTTGAAGACGGCCACCGTCATGTGCGCGGCCTCGATGCCGACGCCCGGCGTGGCCAGCTCGCGCGCGACGTCGGAGGCCTCGACGGCGTCGATCCCCAGATCGCGGGTCATCTCGATGTAGCGGGAGTCGGTGGCGAGCCTCGCCGTGCCGTCCGCGCGGACCAGGACGGCGGCGTTGGAGCTGTCGAGCCCCGTGAGGTAGCGGACGTTGACCGGCTTGGTGACGAGGATGGCGTCGGCGCCCGCCAGCAGCGCGGCGAGGTTGGCCCGGCGCTGGGCGAAATCGGTGGTCATTTCACCAAGTATTGACCACGTTTGTCGCCGCCAGCTACGGTCCAGTTTGAAGGTTAGGAAGGTTTACTAACTTGTGGAGCAGCCGATGCGGATCGTCTTAGCCCTCGCCCTCGCCCTGACAGGAGCCCCCAGCATGCACGCCACCGGGCAGCCGGCCGGGCACATCCGCGTCGACCAGGTCGGCTTCGCGCCCGGCGAGGCCAAGCACGCCTACCTGATGACCAGCGGGCGCCCCGCCTCCTTCACCGTGCACGACCACCGGGGCAGGCAGGTGCTCAAGGGTACGGCGGGCCGCGACCTCGGCGCGTGGAACGCCGCCTACGGCCACGTCTACGACCTCGACCTCACCAGGCTGACGAAGCCCGGCAGCTACCGGATCAGGTCGGGCGGCCTCACCTCCGCCGAGTTCACGATCGCGCCCTCCGCCCTGCTGGCGCTGCCCGCCTCGAAGATCATGACGTTCTTCGGCGGCCAGCGCGACGGCGGCAGGCGGCACGCCAACGACCGGGCGGCCCACGTCTACGACTGGCCCGCCTTCACCGGGCCCGACACCGACCAGATCAAGGGCGAACTGACCAGGGCCGGCGGCCCCGTCGACGTCGAGGGCGGCTGGTTCGACGCGGGCGACTACCTGAAGTTCACCCACATCCTGGCCTACGTCGACACGCTGATGTGGGCCGCGCGAAGGGACGGAGGGACGCACGTTGACCCGCGCCTGAGGTCGGAGTCGCTCCACGGCCTCAAGTACCTGGACAAGATGTGGGACGGGACGACCAAGACCCTCTACATCCAGGTCGGGATCGGAGCGGGCAACGCCGAGGGCACGTTCGTCGGCGACCACGACATCTGGCGCCTGCCCGAGGCCGACGACTCCTCCGCCGAGAAGTACATCCGCAACCGTCCCGTCTTCAGGGCGGCGGCACCCGGCCAGCCGATCAGCCCCAACCTCGCCGGCCGTACGGCGGCGGCCTTCGCCCTGGCCGCGCAGGTCGAGCCGGACAGGCGGCGGGCGCAGGCCTGGCTCGACCAGGCCGCCGAGATCTACGCGATGGCCAAGACCACCGACGTGGGGCAGCTGGTGACCTCGCTGCCGCACGCCTTCTACCCCGAGAGCGTCTGGCGCGACGACATGGAACTGGGCGGCGCGGAGCTGGCGCTGGCCGCCCAGCGGCTCGGCGACTCCAGGGCCGCCCAATGGCTGGAGCAGGCCCAGCACTGGGCGAGCGAGTACATCGCCAACGACACCGGCGACACCCTGAACCTCTACGACGTCAGTGCCCTCGCGCACGCCGACCTGATCAGGGCGGGCGCGTCCATCAAGGGCGCGCTGCTCGCCGACCTCAAGGCGCAGCTGGAGATCGGCGCGTCCAGGGCGGCGAAGGATCCGTTCAGGGCGGGAGCGCTCTACGACGCCTTCGACGCGGTGCCGCACGCCTTCGGCCTCGCCGCCACCTCCAGGCTCTACCGCTCGGTCTCCGGCGACCGTTCCTACGACGCCTTCGGCACCTGGCAGCGCGGGTGGGCCTTCGGCGCGAACCCGTGGGGCGTGTCATTCGTCCAGGGCGTCGGCGACAACTCGATCGCCTGCCCGCACTACCAGATCTCCAACCTGACCGGCCGCCCCGCGACCGGAGCGGTCGTCAACGGGCCGAACGCGGCCTCGCTGTTCGACGACGGGCTCGGCGACCACTTCGAGGAGATGGCCAAGTGCCCGGCCGACGGGGTGGACCGCTACCAGGAGTTCACCGGCAGGGGCAGCAGGTTCGTGGACGACGTGCGCTCGTGGCAGGCCTCCGAGCCCGCCGACGACTTCGCCGCGATCGCGCTCTACGCGCTCACGCTGATGGCCAGGGACTGACCCGCTCCAGCCCTTCCTCCTGTGCGGCGGAGCGGCGCCGCTCCGCCGCACAGGACTCAGGGCTTCCTGCCGAGCCCTCCGTACTGGTGGACCTCACGGTCGGTGTACTCGGTGGCCGCGTCCGGATGCCAGCGCGGCAGCGAGACCACGCCGGGCCGGACCTGTTCCATCCCCTCGAACAGCGCCTCCAGCTGCTCGGGAGTGCGCAGTCTGATCTCGGTCGCGCCGCTGGCGTTCCACTTGGCCGCGGCGTCGTCCATCGACTCGCTGTGGACGCTGTGCGAGACGACCAGGTAGCTTCCCGACGGCATGGCGTCGAGGAGCGTCGACAGCGCGGCGCGGACCTGCTCGTCGTCGGGCACGAACTCCAGCACGCCGAGCACCATCAGCGCGATCGGGCGGGAGAAGTCGAGTGTCTTGGCCGCCCCCGTCAGGATCGTCTCGGGATCGCGCAGGTCGGCGTCGAGGTAGTCGGTCGCGCCCTCGGGGGTGCTGTAGAGCAGGGCGCGGGCGTGGGCGAGCACGATCGGATCGTTGTCGACGTAGACGACGCGCGACTCGGGCGCGGCCCGCTGCGCCACCTGGTGGGTGTTGTCGGCGGTGGGCACGCCGGTGCCGATGTCAAGGAACTGCCTGACGCCCGCGTCGACCAGGTGCCGCACGGCCCGGCCGAGGAACTGCCTGTCGGCTCGGGCGACGACCACGAGATCGGGCATGACCTGGAGGATCTCGTCGCCCACGGCCCTGTCGGCCTCGTAGTTGTCCTTGCCGCCCAGCCAGTAGTCCCACACCCTGGCCGGATGCGGCACGCTGGAGTCGATCCTGTCGAGCCTGCCCCGTGAGCTGTCGGTCACTGGAGAGTCCCCCTGCTTGGCCCAGTCTGGTCATGATCAATCTAATCGATGACTCCTGGCACTCCCTCACGAAAGCCGAAATATCCCCAGAACGGTGACGGCCGCGGCCCGCGCCCAGGGCGGCCGGGTCAGGGCGGGCGGGGAGACGAGCCCCAGGTTCGGCGGGGCGTTCACGGGGCAGACGGTCCAGGCACCAGGGCTCCAAGGTTGGGTATCCATAGAGAATCTGCACGCCCGTTCCTAGCCTGAGGGCGTGCTGCGACGGACAATCAACGCAATGAACATCGAGTCACCCGAAAAACTGGTCGAATTGCTGGACCAGCACGCGTATCTGGCCGACGAGGGCCTGGCGACGGCCGCCTTCCTGGCGCTGCGCATGGGGCGTCCGCTGTTCCTCGAGGGCGAGGCAGGCGTCGGCAAGACCGAGCTGGCCAAGACGATGGCCGAACTCCTGCACGCCCCGCTCATCCGCCTGCAGTGCTACGAGGGGCTGGACGCCGCCCAGGCCCTCTACGACTGGGACTTCGCCCGGCAGCTCCTCCACCTGAAGGCGGCCGAGGCCGCGGGGATCACCGACGCGAGCAGGCTCGAGGGCGAGATCTACGACCGGCGCTTCCTCATCGCCCGTCCGCTGCTGAGGGCCGTCGAGACCCAGCCCTCGGTCCTGCTCGTCGACGAGATCGACAGGGCGGACGACGAGTTCGAGGCGTTCCTGCTGGAGGTGCTGTCGGACTTCACGATCTCCATCCCCGAACTCGGCACGATCAGGGCCGAGAGCCCGCCGGTGGTGGTGGTCACCTCCAACCGCACCCGCGAGGTGCACGACGCGCTCAAGCGCCGCTGCCTCTACCACTGGCTGGAACACCCCGGCTTCGAGAGGGAGGTGGCGATCCTGCTGCGCAGGCTGCCGGAGTGCACCGAGGCGCTGGCCCGCCAGGTCGCCCGTACGGCGGAGCGGCTGCGCGGCCAGGACCTGGTCAAGCCGCCCGGCATCGCCGAGACGCTCGACTGGACCGAGGCGCTGCTCACGCTCGGCGCCCGCGACCTCGACCCCGGCCTGGCCGCGGCCACGCTCGGCGCGGCGCTGAAGTACAGGGAGGACGTGGAGAGCGTGCTCAAGAGCGGGGTGCTGGCCCGTGCGTGACGTGGTCGCCACCATGACGGGCTTCGCCAGGACGCTGCGGGCCGCGGGGGTCGCCGCCGACCACGAGCGGACCCAGAACCTGCTCGAGGCGCTCGGCCAGCTCGACGTGACCCGCAGGGACGACGTCTACTGGGCGGGCCGTCTCACGCTCTGCGCGACGCCCGACGACCTGTCCAGGTACGACAGGTGCTTCGCCGCCTACTTCGGCGGCCACAGGGCGTCGCGGGGCCGAACCGCCACCAGAACGGTGATCAGGCACCTCGCGGGCGGCGAGGGCGAGGCGGGCGAGGGCGCGGAGTCGGTGGCGGCGACGGCCAGCCCGGTCGAGGTGCTGCGCCACAGGGACGTGGCGGGGCTGACAGAGGCCGAGCGCGCCGAGGTGCACAGCCTGCTGGCGATGCTGCGCGACCACAGGGAGCGGCGGCGCTCGCGCAGGCTGGTGGCCGCGCACAGGGGCAGGCTCGACCAGCGCAGGACCATCCGCGAGGCGCTCAGGAAGGGCGAGGTGGCGCGGCTGCGCTACCGGCGCCACACCACCAGGCCGCGCAGGGTGGTGCTCCTGGTCGACGTGAGCGGCTCCATGGCGCCCTACTCCGAGACGCTGCTGCGGTTCGCGCACGCGCTGGTCAGGACCGAACCGCGGGCGACGCAGGTCTACTCGGTCGGCACGAGGTTGACGCCCATCACCGTCGAGCTGCGCCACCGCGATCCCGGCACCGCTCTGGCCGAGGTCTCGAAGGCGGTCCCCGACTGGAGCGGCGGCACCAGGCTGGGCGAGGAGCTGCGGGAGCTGCTCGGCGGCAGGAGCGTGCGCGGCGCCATCGTGGTCATCGCCTCCGACGGCTGGGAGCGCGGCGATCCGGGGCTGCTCGGCGAGCAGATGGCCAGGCTGGCCCGACAGGCGCACCGGGTGATCTGGGCCAACCCGCACAAGGGGCACGTGGACTACCAGCCGCTCACAGGGGGGATGCGCGCCGCGTTGCCGTACATCGACGACCTGGTGGCCGGCCACAGCCTGGCCGCCTATGAGGATCTCTGCGAGAGGCTTTCCCATGCGCGACGTCCTGCCTGAGATCATGCGGTGGTGGGAGTCCGGGCTGCGGTTCGGACTGGCGACGGTGGTGAGCACCTTCTCCAGCGCGCCGAGGCCGCCGGGCGCGGCCATGGCGGTGCGCGGCGACGAGGTGGTGGGCAGCGTGTCGGGCGGCTGTGTCGAGGGCGCGGTGTTCGAGCTGGCGAGCGAGATCGAGACCCCCGTGCTCCAGCGGTACGGCGTGAGCGACGACGACGCCTTCGCGGTGGGCCTGACCTGCGGCGGCATCATCGACATCCTGGTAGAGCCCGTCTCCATCGAGACCTATCCCGAGCTGGGCGAGATCGCCGCCTCGGTCGCCGCGCACGAACCCGTGGCCGTCGCGACCATCGTCGCGGGGCCCGGCGCCGTGGGCGCGCGCAGGGTGATCTGGCCGGGCAGGGCCATCGGCTCGCTCGGCGTCGAACGGCTGGACGAGGCCGTCGACGACGATGTGCGCGGCATGCTCGCCCAGGGCCTGACCGGCGTCAGGCACTACGGCGGGCACGGCGAGCGCCGCCTGGACGACCTGTCGGTGTTCGTCCAGACGTTCGCGCCGCCGCCGCGCATGCTCGTCTTCGGCGCCATCGACTTCGCCGCCGCCGTCGCGCGCATGGGCAAGTTCCTCGGCTACCACGTCACCGTCTGCGACGCCAGGCCCGTCTTCGCCACGCCCAAGCGCTTCCCCGACGCCGACGAGGTCGTGGTCAAATGGCCGCACGACTACCTGGCGGCCACGAACGTGGACGAGCGGACCGTGATCTGCGTGCTCACCCACGACCCGAAGTTCGACGTGCCGTTGCTGGAGGTGGCGCTGCGCACCAAGGCGGCCTACGTGGGGGCGATGGGCTCCCGCCGTACCCACGACGACCGGCTGGCCCGGCTGCGCGAGGCGGGCATGAACGAGGAGGAGCTGAGCAGGCTGCGCTCCCCCATCGGGCTGGACCTGGGCTCGCGCACGCCGGAAGAGACCGCCGTGTCGGTGATGGCGGAGCTGATCCAACTGCGCTGGGGTGGGAGCGGGCGTCCGCTCAGCGAGACCGGCGGCCGTATCCATAGGGAGGTCTGATGACTCAGGTGGTGGGCCTGCTGCTGGCCGCGGGGCAGGGGGCGCGGCTCGGCACGCCCAAGGCGCTGGTCGAGTACGAGGGCGAGCGGCTGGTCGACCGAGGGGTACGGCTGTTGCACGAGGGCGGCTGCCACCCGGTGATCGTCGTGCTGGGAGCGGCGACCGTGCAGGTGCGCGGCGCTGTGGTGGTACGCAACCCCGACTGGCGCAGCGGCATGGGCTCCTCGCTCAGGGTCGGGCTGGACGCGCTGCCCTCGGACGCCTCCGGGGT
This sequence comes from Nonomuraea sp. bgisy101, assembly GCF_057708945.1. Taxonomy (NCBI): domain Bacteria; kingdom Bacillati; phylum Actinomycetota; class Actinomycetes; order Streptosporangiales; family Streptosporangiaceae; genus Nonomuraea; species Nonomuraea sp. bgisy101. The sequence goes on along the minus strand of NZ_JBYITD010000001.1, from coordinate 423,786 downwards.
GGTGATCGCGCTGGTCGACCAGCCGTTCGTGGAGCCCGCGGCGGTCAGGGCGCTGATCGGCAGCGGGGCGGAGGTCGCGGTCGCCACGTACGGCGGGCGGCGGCGCAATCCTGTGCTGGTCTCGGTCGAGCACGTGGCGCGGGTGGCGGAGCTGGCGGTGGGGGACGTGGGGGCGCGGGCCTTCATGCGGGCCCACCCCGAACTGGTGACGGAGGTCGAGGTGCCGGGCGACCCGCGCGACATCGACACCCCCGAGGATCTGGCCGCCCTCATCCCGCGAGCCGACTGACCAGACCGCGCATCACGACCTGAGCCCGCGAGCCGACAGACCAGGACCGCCCTCTGCGCGGGGCCCCTGGGCAGGGCGCCCGCCCGCGTCAGAAGCGGAAGGAGGCCGTCGCGGCGCGGTGGTCGCTGCCCGTCGCCGGCGCGACGCCCGCGCGGGTGGCCGTCATCCCCTTGTAGAGGATGTGGTCGGGCCGGGTGATCGGGAAGCTCGACGGCCAGGTGAACCCGAAGCCCTCCCCCGCCTCCTCCTGCGCGTTCAGCAGCGGCGGCACCAGGTTGCCGAGCCCCCTGTCGTCCGTCGCCGTGTTGAGGTCGCCGAGCAGCAGGATCCGCTCGCTCCTGTCGTCCTCGATCAGCTTGCGCGCCTCCGCCAGCGTCCTGTCGCGCGTCGCGGTGTGCCCGGGACGGGCCGAGGCCAGGTGCATGACGTAGACGGTGACGTCGCCCGACGGCGTCTTCGCCACGGTCCTGAGCGCGCGCTCCCACCCGAGGCCCACGTCGAAGAAGTCGGGCTGCGACAGCGGGAACCTGCTCCACAGGCCGATCGTGCTGACGTTGCGGTGGTACCGGAAGATCTTGTTGAGCGCCTTGGCCGCGGGCCCGCCGGGTGTCAGCTCTTGGGCGGCGACCAGGTCGATGCCGTCGGCGATGCCGCGCACCGCCGTGCCGGAGGAGTTGTTGCGCACGCCCACGTTGACCGTGGCGACAGAAAGGTCACTGTCGCCGCCCGGTGAGGAGCGCAGCACGTCGGAGCCGAACATCACCGCCCACACCAGCGCCGGCAGCAACACCGCGATCGCGGCGCCCCCCGAGCGGGCCAGCAGCGCCAGAAGCAGCAGCAGCGGCACGGCCAGCCCCAACCAGGGCAGCAAACTTTCCAATATGGGGGTGAATCCCCCGAGTGCTGGAATGAGGCGGTGACCCGCCAGCATCGTCGCGATCAGAATCGCCCCCGCGATCACCGCACGCTTCAGCACACCGCTCCTCTCGCCCCCTGAGTTGACCAGGGTAGGCGCTCGCCGGGCGACACGCGAAGCGCTAACCTGAGGCCGAACATAGTTCGGTTACTAGGGAGTTCGGCATGCGGATCGGGATGGCGCTCAACTACTCAGGCGGCTTCAAGGAGACGGTCGCCGAGCTGGCCGACTACGAGAAGGCCGGGCTCGACATCGTCTTCGTGGCCGAGGCCTACTCCTTCGACGCCGTGAGCCAGATGGGCTACATCGCCGCCAAGACCGAGCGGCTGGAGATCGCCTCCGGCATCCTGCCGATCTACTCGCGCACGCCGACCCTGCTGGCGATGACCGCGGCCGGCATGGACTACGTCTCCGACGGCCGGTTCACGCTGGGCCTCGGCGCCTCGGGTCCGCAGGTGATCGAGGGCTTCCACGGCGTGCCGTACACCGCTCCGCTGGGCCGTACCCGCGAGGTCATCGAGATCTGCCGCAAGGTGTGGGAGCGCGAGCGGCTCACCTACGAGGGCAAGCACTACACGCTGCCGCTGCCCGCCGACAAGGGCACCGGGCTCGGCAAGCCGCTCAAGCTGATCAACCACCCCGTGCGCCCGCGGATCCCGATCGTGGTGGCCGCGATCGGCCCGAAGAACGTGGAGCTGACCGCCGAGATCGCCGAGGGCTGGGAGCCGATCTTCTACATGCCGGAGAAGGCCGCCGACGTGTGGGGGCCCTCGCTGGCCGCGGGCAGGGCCAGGCGCGACGCCTCGCTGGGCGATCTGGACGTCATCGCGCAGGCGGCGCTCTACATCGGCGACGACGGCGACGGCCTGCTGGAGCTCGGCAGGTCGATGGCGGCGCTGTACATCGGCGGCATGGGCGCCAAGGGCAAGAACTTCTACAACGAGCTGGCCCGCCGCTACGGCTACGAGAAGGAGGCCGAGCAGATCCAGGAGCTCTACCTGGCGGGCAACAAGAAGGAGGCCGAGGCGCTGGTCCCGCAGGAGCTGCTGGAGCGGATGTCGCTCATCGGCTCGGAGGGCTTCGTCCGCGACCGCGTGCAGGCCATGAAGGAATCGGGCGTCACCACGCTGAACGTCACGCCGCTCGGCCGTACCCACGAGGAGCGGATCCGGCTGCTGGAGCAGGTCAAGGAGCTGGCCGCCTAGCCTCCTGCCCGGGTGGAGCCACGGCGTGGGTCCACCGCGTGGAACCATCGCTGCTCCGGCCGCCCCCCGTCGCACTCCGCGACGCGCAGCCTGGCGTGACGGTCGAGCAGGTCGTCCTGGTGCAGGCAGCCGGCGGCGTTGCGGATGCGCCCGTCAGGGGCGAGGGTCCAGCGCTGCGACCTGCCTCCGTCGCAGGCCGCGATCGCGGGCGCCCTGCCCGCCGACAGGCAGCCCCCGTTCAGGGTGCTGCGCAGGCGGGCGCCGCTGACGTACCAGCCCTGGGCGCGAGTGCCGTCACAGGCCTGGGTCCTTACGGCGCCGCCCGGCCCGGCCTCCAGGCAGCGCGCGGTGGAGGCGTCGTCGTTGGGCGCGCCGGTGGCGCCCATCCATGACACGATCGTGCCGGGGGCGGGAGCGGGGATCTCCCGCCGGTACTGCCTGGAGACCCAGTTCTGGTCACCTGCCGCCAAGGTGGTGGGTGCGGACGGGCACACCGCCTGTTCACAGCCCACCCACCTGACGTACTCGGCGAAGATCGCGCTCTTGCGCGCGCTCTCGCCAGGGGTGAGGTTCTCGGGCAGCGCCGAGATGCCGTATCCCCGGTAGAAGACGATGGCGGGCCGCAGGCCCGGCGTGGCGGCCATGGCGCGGCGTGCGGCCAGCAGCGTGTAGCGCGCCGTCACCGCGTGGTCGCTGTGATCCACCGGCTCGTCCAGGCTGAAGCCGAGGCGGGTGCTCTGGTGGTCCATCGTGCGGATGGTGTCGGGTTCGAAGCGCTCGATCAGCTTCTGCAGGGTCGCCACCAGCGTGCGCTCGTCGTAGCGCGCCGAGCCGTCCACGGTGGAGATCCGGTCGATGCCGCCGCGGAACAGCTTGAGCAGGCTCTGCCTGCCCTGGGCCGAGCTCCCCCTGCCCCTGGGGAAGCCGTCGGGCAGGCCGACGAACAGCAGCTGGATCTCGCCGCGACCGGCCGGAGGGCGGTCCAGGGAGAAGGCCCTGATCCCGTCGATGTCGGAGCGCCGCCAGGCGTTGGACGCCCCGGCCATGAAGGCGTAGGCCGCACGGACCCCGTTCTCCCTCTCCCGCACGTAGTCGGCCGTGCGCCCCGCGTCGCCTGCCGTCAGGTAGACCACCCGCAGGCAGGTTCCGGCGTCGTAGTCGTCGCTGAGGGCGGGGTTGACGAACAGCAGGTCGTCGTCCTGGTGCGCGACAGAGACGAGCGTGGTCCGCGCGCACACCGTCGCATGGACGGGGGCCACGATGAGTCCCACCAGCAGGACCCAGCAGCTCAACAGCGCGGTCACAACACTCTTCACGACGTGGCCCTTCTCCTGCGCGGCGACCATGACGTCACACCGCGTGCACTCTCGGTGACCGTCAGATTGTCCCGTCGGCGCCCCCTTCGCTCGGCGACTTTCCGGCGCCTGGGCAAGTTCTTGCCTACCGGTGTGCGTACGGCGGCACGCCGAAACGTCAAAGCCTCGCCAAGACGGGGTCACGCCTTCCCCCGCCGCCGTGTCGCCGCCACGGGAGCCGGGCACGATGGGCATCGCCCTTACCCCAAGATCGGCTCGCAGCGGCTCAGTGGTGATGGAGAACCGATGAAGATCGTCTTTCTGATCCAGAATCTGTATGGCATCGGCGGGACGATCCGGTCGACCGTCAACCTCACCGCGGCGCTGGCCGAGCGGCACCAGGTGGAGATCGCCAGCCTGCTGCGCACCGCGGACGAGCCCGCCTTCGCCGTCGACCCCCGCGTCACCGTGCGCGATCTGGTGGACCTGCGTCCCGGCTCGCCGTACTTCGACGGCAAGGACCCGCGCCACTCGCAGCCGTCGGCCGACTACGCCAAGGGTGAGCTCAAGGGCTACGACCGGTGCTCCCGGCTGACGGACGAGCGCATGGCCTCCTACCTGGCCGCCTGCGACGCCGACGTGGTCGTCGCCACCCGGCCAGGGCTGATCGTCTACCTGTCCAGGTACGGCACGCGCCGCTACCTCAAGGTCGGCCAGGAACACCTGATCCACGACGGGCAGGGCCCCGCGCTGCTGGCCGAGCTGCGCGAGCACTGTCCCGCGCTCGACATCCTGGTGACCATGTCGGACGGCGACGCGGCCGTGTACCGGGCCAAGATGCCGCTCGGCGGGACGACGGTCGTCTCGATCCCCAACGGCGTCCCCGAGCCGGCGGTCGAGCCGTCCACGCTCGACACCCGGACGATCGTCGCGGCCGGGCGGCTGACGCCCGTCAAGCGGTACGAGCTGCTGATCGAGGCCTTCGCCAAGGTGGCCGCCCAGCGCCCCGGGTGGAGCCTGCGCCTGTACGGCAGGGGCAAGGAGGCCCCGAGGCTGCAGGAGCTGATCGACGAACTCGGCCTCAACGGCCGCGCCTTCCTGATGGGCCCGCGCTCGCCCATCGAGACGGAGTGGGTCAAGGGCTCGATCGCGGCGGTGTCGTCCAAGCTGGAGTCGTTCGGCATGACCATCGTGGAGGCCATGCGGTGCGGCGTCCCCGTCGTCAGCGTCGACTGTCCCTTCGGCCCCGGCGAGATCATCGATGACGGCGTCGACGGGCTGCTGGTGCGGGAGGCGACGCCGTCGGCGCTGGCCGACGGCCTGCTGCGGCTGATCGACGACGAGCCGCTGCGCCGCTCGATGGGCGCGGCGGCGCTCGCCAACGCGCGGCGGTTCGACCCCTCGGTGGTCGCGCTGCGGTACGAGCACCTGTTCACCGACCACCTGTGGTCGCGCCGCAGGGGCCCGCTCGCCCTCCTCATCGGTCCCGGCAGGCCCGTCTTCCTCGACCGGCTCGCCTTCATGGACCGGCTGGCGGCGCTCGCGCGCTCCGGCGTGCGGGTGCTGCTGCCGCGGAGGGCGACGAAGCGGCCGCGCGTGGCCAGGACGCCGATCGCCGCCCACTGCCTCGTACGCGCGGACGGCGGCCTGACGATCCGCCTCGACCGCGGCTCCTGGCCCGCGGGCAGGACCGCCGCGGGGTGGTCGCTGAAGCTGCGGCGGCACGGCACGGACACCGCGATCGAGGTGCCGCTGACCCCCTCGGGCGAGGCCTCACTCCAACGCGGGCTGCACCGTCTCGCCGAGGGACGCTGGGACGTGCACGTGGCCAGGCCCGGTCAGCGGCTGCGCCGGCTCGCCTCGGGGATGTGCGACACCCGCGTCCTGGTGAACGCCTCGCCCGATCTCAACCGTCCGCTGGAGACGTGGACGCCGTACGCCACCGAGAACGGCGACCTGTCGATCGCCGTCCACGCCCGGGACAGGCACGCCGAAGTCACCGACCTCGTGTCCTCCCCTACCAGGCTCACCGTCCACGGACTGCTGGTGAACCTGCCCTATGGCCCGCTGACCCTGCTCGCCCGGCGCCGCGGCGCGGAGGAAGGGGCCGAAGGGGTGGGCGGCGGCCAGATCGTCCTGCCCGCTCAGGCCCACCTCGACGGGCGCTTCAGCTGCTCGGTGCCCTACGACCGGTTGGCGTCGGCGCGCGAGCGGGACCAGGAGGTGTGGGATCTGTACCTGTGCCCAGGAGAGCAGGACGCTCCCTTGAGGCTGGGCCGCCTCTGCGACGACATCGCCGACCGGAAGGCGGTGGACCGTCACCCTGGGCACTCCGTCGGCGACGTCATGGCCCGCGCGTCGTACACGTCCTCCAACGAACTGTCGATCCACATCAGCACCGTCGAGGCGGACTGAGCGAACGGGCCCAGCGCCCCTGGAGCCGCGCCTCCGACAACGCCGGCGCCTCCAGAGCGCCCGGTCGCGGCCCGTGCCGCCTCATCGCACTACCGCGATGATCGTTCGGCAGGACGCAAAAGTCTTGATTTGTGAGCTAGATCACTCTTACAGTCGGAATACCGTCCGATTCACCACGGTTGACTGATCCTGTGAGGTTTTCCGTCCTGTCTGTGTGGCTCGTCGAGCGGCTGCACATCGATCTCTGTCGTCTGACCGGCTCCCTCTGTCGCTGATCGCGCTCTGACGAGCGCTCGATCGCCCGACCCCTCACCCACCCCCCTTTCGCATGCCTGCTGCGGCATGCCGTCTTTCGGAGCCTTCCTCATCGTGAAGAGATTCTCTTTCTCCCTGCAGTTGCTGCTGGGCCTGGTCGTGGGCGTGGCGCTCGGATTCGCCGCCCGCATCTGGGACCTGACCTGGCTGGCCACCACCCTCACCGAAGTCGGAAAAATCTTCGTCCAGCTGCTCAAGCTGGCAGTGCCGCCGCTGGTGTTCACCGCCGTGGTGGTCAGCGTCGCCAACCTCCGCAACGTCAACGGCGCGGCCAGGCTGGCGAGCAAGACGCTGTTCTGGTTCCTGGCCACGGGGCTGATCGCCGTCATCGTCGGCATCGCCCTCGGCCTGATCCTCAACCCCGGCCAGGGCGTCAACCTGAGCACGGCGGGCGCCAAGGCGCCCGAGAGCGTCGGCACCTGGGTCGACTTCCTCACCGGCATCATCCCGACGAACATCGTCACGGCGTTCACCGAGCTCAACGTCCTCCAGATCGTCTTCCTGGGGATCGTCCTCGGCGCGGCGGCCATGGCGATCGGCGAGAAGGCCGAGCCGTTCCTCACCTTCAGCCGCTCGATCCTCGAACTGGTCCAGAAGGCGCTGTGGTGGGTCATCCGCCTGGCCCCCATCGGAACCGCGGGCCTGATCGGCAAGTCGGTCGCCACGTACGGGTGGGACCTGCTCGCGCCGCTGGCCAAGTTCAGCCTCGGCGTCTACGTCGGCTGCTTCATCGTCCTGCTGGCCGTCTACCCGACGCTGCTGGCGGTGGTCGGCAAGGTCAGCCCGATCACGTTCTTCCGCAACGCGTGGCCCGCGATCGAGCTCGCGTTCGTCTCCCGCTCGTCGGTGGGCACGCTGCCGCTGACGCAGAAGGTCACGATCGAGCGTCTGGGTGTCGACCGCGACTACGCCTCCTTCGCCGTGCCGTTCGGCGCGACCACCAAGATGGACGGCTGCGCCTCGATCTACCCGGCGCTGGCGGCGATCTTCGTGGCGCAGGTCTTCAACGTCCCGCTGGGGGTGGGCGAGTACCTGCTGATCGCGTTCGTCTCCGTGGTCGGCTCGGCCGCGACGGCCGGTCTGACCGGCGCGACCGTCATGCTCACGCTGACGCTGAGCACGCTGGGCCTGCCGCTCGAGGGCGTCGGCCTGCTGCTGGCCATCGACCCGATCCTGGACATGATCCGCACGGCGACCAACGTCGCCGGGCAGATCGTGGTCCCGGTCCTGGTCGCCCGCGGCGAGGGCCGTCTCGACGAGGCGGTGCTCAACGCTTCCCCGCAGCCGCTCGACGAGGCTCCGGTGAGCGCGCCGCGCCCCTCGGGCGAGCCCGCGATCGCCTGACGTCCTCATCCGAAGGAGAAGACGGGGCGGCCCGCGCAGGGGCCGCCCCGTCTTCTCGTGTTCCAGGTGTGTTCCAGGAAGGGGTCCACGCAGGCCAAACTGGCTGAATTCCGGTACATTCACACAACCCCTATCTGTGAATCCGGAGTACGCGCATGGCCCACCTGCTGGACACCATGGACGATGAGGTCCCCATCACCTACGGGCAGTTCATGCTCCGTGGCGTGAGCGGGCTCCAGGGCGTCGACACCCGGGTCCACCTGGCCGAGCTCGACCGTCAGGTCTACCTGTACGCGAGTGCCGAGCACAGCCGCGTCAGGTTGGAGGTGTGGGACGCCCCGCCGCCCCCGTGGGAGGGACACGGCAAGCTCGTGGCCGACGCCCGGTGCGTCGCGGAGACCGGGGTCGTGGCCGTCACGCCGTACATGTCCGCCGCGTCGGGGCGCAGCGTGCTGATCGGCCCCGCCTTCTTCGAGTACGGCCTCCACCTGTACGCGCACAACGCCGAGCGGCTGCTGCGCTTCTGGCCCATCAGGGACGTGTTCGACCCGGCCCTGCACCTGCGTCCCGACGGCATCGACGCGGACGCCAAGCCGGTGGAGACGGCCGAGGCGCGCTCGGCGCTGGGCGACTGGGTCTCGACCAGAGTGCTCGGCTCGGCGGAGCCGCCCGCGCCGCCCGCCCCGCCGAAGGCGGAGGAGGACTGGCCGCTCGACCATGAGCACGAGGTCAGGCTGGCCGAGCTGCTCGGTGACCTGCGGACGCGGCTGATGACGCGCCCGCCGACCTGGCTGCTCGACACCGACGAGGGCAACCGAAGCCGCTACCTCAACGAGCTGCGCAGCTCGGTGGCCATCGCCAGGAGGCTGAACCCTGACGGGCTGCCTACCTTCCAGCTCTCGTTCGGCGAGCTGGTGGAGCGCCCGCACCCGGGACTGAGCTACCGGCTGTGGCAGTGGCGGCCGATCGTCCCGCCCGCCGATCCGGCCTCCCTCCCGGAGAGCGGTCCGGTCTCCCTCCCGGAGAGCGGTCCGGTCTCCCTCGCGGAGAGCGGGCCGGCGTCCCTCACGGAGGGGGAGGCAGCAGGGCGGGTCACCGGCCTGGAGCACGCCGGCCAGGACAGCGTGGACCGTGAGCACGCCGGCCGGGAGCACGCCGCCGCCTTCGGCTCGGCGATGGCCGCCACCGGCCGCCCCGAGTCCGCGACACCGGGGACAGCCCACTTCGAGCCCGCGCGCACCGTGACAGGGCACTCCGGGACGGGGCGCGCCGAGACAGGACGCTCCCCTGCCGAAGGGGCTCAGGCGGAGTCCTTCGGGACCGGCCGCACCAGGGCCGAGCACAACGGCAGCACGGCGACCGGGACCGCCGCACCCGGCGGGGCCGTCGCGGAGAGCGCGACGTCCGAGCCCGCGGCGCCCGGCGCGCCCAGGGAGCCCGAGACGCTCACCGCCGAACGGGAGGTGCGGGCTCAGGACGTGCTCCGCAGGCGTCGGCTGGTGACCGGTATCGTGACCGTGCTGCGTGAGGAGAACGGCGTCGTCGAGGTCCGCGACGCCGTACCGGCCGAGGTCGCCAGGGTCCTGGCCGCGGAGAAGGCGTGGGCCCTGGACTGACCGGCCGGCCCGCTCGTTGGGTCGGCGGGCCTGCCTCCTCTTCCCTGCGCCGGCGGGCCTGGCCCGCCCACCTCGTGGGCTGACCGGCCCGCCTACTCGCTGGCCTCGCCCTTGGCCCTGATGAGGGACTCGAGCTCGGCGGTGGCGCGGCGGGCGCGGGCCTTCTCGCTGCCCTGGATGCCCATCGCGCCCACCGTCATCCCGTCGGAGAAGTCGATCTTCGGCCACGGGTCGCCTTCGAGCAGCGTGACGTCGAGCACCTCGGGCCAGGTGTAGCGGTGGGTGCGCAGCGCGTTGACGAGGGTGATGCCCTCCTCGTCCGCCTCGACCCTGACCCTGCCGAGGCGGTGCAGCACCCACGCGACCGCGCACCCGAAGGCGACGATCATGATCTTGTCGGGGAGCTTGAAGGGCTCCGAGATCAGCAGCGCCATCACGATCGCGCCGACGACGATGAGAGCCGCGAAGCCGTAGGCAACGTATCTCGCCCTGACCGGCCGCCAGGTGAGGGGCAGGGACGGGGGGTTGACTTGCTCTGGCATCTCGGCTCTCGCTGGTTGGGAGGGGTTCAGTCGACCATGGAAAACTATCGCAGCCCGCGCAGCAGCAGCGCCGTCTCCAGCGCCGCGACCGTGGACTCGTAGCCCTTGTCCTCGAGGCTGTCGGGCAGCCCGCTCCTGGCGAGCGCCTGGTCGAGGGTGTCGCAGGTGAGGACGCCGTTGCCGACGGGCGTCTCCTCGTCGAGCGAGATCCTGGTGAGTCCCGCCGTCACCGAGTCGCAGACGTAGTCGAAGTGGGCCGTCTCGCCGCGGATCACCGCGCCGAGCGCCACCACCGCGTCGTGCCTCCTGGCCATGGCCTGGGCCACGACCGGGATCTCCAGCGAGCCCGCCACGCGCACCACCGTGGCGTTCGCGCCGCTGTCCTGGGCGGCCTGTACGGCCCGCGCGACCAGCTGGTCGGTGATCTTCCCGTGCCAGCTGGCCGCCACGATGCCGACGCTCAGCCCTTCCGCGTCGACCGACGTCGCCGTCGGCCTGCCCTCTCCGCTCACAGCTCGTGCCCCAATCGCTCGCGCTTGGCCCTCAGGTAGCTCTCGTTGTACGGGTTCTCGGCCGCCGGCAGCGGCTCGCGGCCCAGCACCTTGATGCCGTAGCCGTCCATGCCGCGCAGCTTGGCCGGGTTGTTGGTGAGCAGCCTGACCGACTTGACGCCGAGGTCGGCCAGCATCTGCCCGGCGTTGGAGAACTCTCTCGCGTCGACGGGCAGGCCGAGCTCCAGGTTGGCGTCGACGGTGTCGCTGCCGTTGTCCTGCAGGCTGTAGGCCCTGAGCTTGGCCAGCAGGCCGATGCCCCTGCCCTCGTGTCCGCGCAGGTAAACGACCACACCGCGGCCCTCCTTCGCGATGGCCGCCATCGCCTGGTCGAGCTGCACGCCGCAGTCGCAGCGCAGCGAGCCGAACACGTCGCCGGTCAGGCACTCGGAGTGGGCGCGGACCAGGACGTTCTCGCCGTCGCCCAGCTCGCCGAGCACCAGGGCGACATGCTCGCCGCCGTCGAGGGCGCTGGCGTAGCCGTAGGCGCGCCACATGCCGTGCGCGTTGGGCAGCCTGGTCTCGGCGACCCTCGTGACCATGCTCTCGGTGCGCCGCCGGTGGTCGACGAGCTGCTCGATGGAGATGAGCGCGAGATCGTGCCGGTCGGCGAAGGCGCGCAGCTCCGGCAGCCTGGCCATGGTGCCGTCGTCGTTGACGATCTCGGCCAGCACGCCCGCGGAGCTGAGCCCCGCCATGCGGGCCAGGTCGACGGCGGCCTCCGTGTGGCCCCGCCTGGCCAGGACGCCGCCCTCGTGGTAGCGCAGCGGGAAGATGTGGCCCGGCCGTACCAGCTCCTGTGGCTCGGTGGCGGAGTCGGCCAGCGTCCGGATGGTCCTGGCCCGGTCCGCGGCGGAGATGCCGGTGGTGACGCCGTCGCGGGCGTCGACGCTGATGGTGTACGCGGTCCGCATCCGCTCCTTGTTCTGGACCACCATGAGCGGCAGGCCCAGCCGGTCGAGCTCCTTGCCCTCCATCGGCACGCAGATGACGCCGCTGGTGTGGCGAATGGTGAAGGTCAGCAGCTCCGGCGTGGCCTTCGCGGCGGCGAAGATGATGTCGCCCTCGTTCTCGCGGTTCTCGTCGTCGACGACCACAACGGGCCTGCCCTCGCGGATGTCGTGGACGGCCCGCTCGACCGAGTCGAAGAGGATGCTCATGCCGGCACCGCCGCCGTCTTCGCCGACCTGTACTGCTTCAGCCAGCTGCGGAAGCCGAGCAGGACCAGCACGAGGAAGATCGCGTAGACCGCGCCCGAGACCACCAGGCCCGAGGTGAACGCCAGCGGCACGCCGACCAGGTCGACCAGGACCCAGATCCACCAGAAGTCGATCAGCGCCCTGCCCTGCGCGAACGTGGCCACCGCCGAGCCGACGAAGATGTAGGCGTCGGGCCACGGCGCCCACGAGATGTTCAGGCCCATCGAGTTGAGCCACGTGAACAGCAGCGCGACCACGACCGTGCCGGCCAGCATGGTGCCGATCAGCGTCGAGCGCTCCACCACGGTGGCGGGCCTGACCTCCAGACCGCCGTCGTCGCGCCTGCCCTTGGTCCACTTGTACCAGCCGTAGACGGCCAGCGCGCCGAACAGCACCTGCTTGAGCGCGTTTCCTGTGATGTGGGCGTTGACGGAGGCGATGAACAGCAGCACCGCGCCGGTGAGCTGCACCGGCCACGTCCACATCGACCTGCGCATCGCCAGCACCACGGTCGCCAGGGCGGCGATGTTGCCGATCAGGTCCGTCCAGTAGACGGGCGTGCCGAAGACGGTGAAGTCGCCGCTCACTTGGTCACCACCAGCTTCTCGACGTACTTCGCGATCACGTCCACCTCGAGGTTGACCAGGTCGCCCTCGGCCCTGTCGCCCAGCGTCGTCAGTTCGAGCGTGGTCGGGATGAGGCTGACGCCGAAGCTCTCCTCGTCCACGGTGGTGACGGTCAGGCTGATGCCGTCGACGGCGATCGAGCCCTTCTCCGCCACGTACCTGTTCAGCTCCTCCGGCAGCGAGAACCGCACGTCGTCCCATCGTTCGCCGGGCTCGCGCGACAGCAGGACGCCGGTGCCGTCGACGTGGCCCTGCACGATGTGCCCGCCAAGGCGCTGGTCGGCCCGTACTGCCCGCTCCAGGTTGACCCGCGCGCCGCTCTCCACGCTCCTGAGCGAGCTTCTCCTGAGCGTCTCCCTCATCACGTCGACGGTGAACACGTCGTCCTCGACGTCGACGACCGTCAGGCACACGCCGTTGACCGCGATCGAGTCGCCGTGCTTGGCGTCGGAGGTGACGACCTTGCCGCGCACCGACAGCCTCGCCGCGTCGCCCTGGTGCTCGACCGCCACGATCTCGCCCAGTTCTTCCACAATTCCGGTGAACATCAGTTCTCCTCAGTCGCGGGGCGGGCGGTGATCCGCAGGTCCGTCCCGATGGGGGTTACTTCCTCGAAGACCAGCCGGTGGGTGTCGGCGATCGTCCGCACGCCCGCCTGTCCGAGCGCGGCGCTCCCCGAACCGAGGAGCGCGGGCGCCACGTAGGCGATGACACGGTCGATCAGCCCTTCCCTCATGAAGGAACCAGCGAGGGTCGCGCCGCCTTCCAGGAACACGCTGACGACTTCCATGCGGGCCAGCTCGGCCAGCAGGGTGTGCAGGTCGAGGCCGCCTTGTGGGGACCGCGGCAGGCGCAGGACGGGGACCTGGAGGCCGGTGTCGGCGTCCTCGGCGACGGCGACGAGGGTGGGCGCCTCCGCGGACAGGACGCCGGCGTGCGCGGGGGTGCGCGCGTCGGTGTCGACGACCACCCGCAGCGGCTGCCGTCCCGCGCGCCCCGAGGGGCCCAGGCCGCGAGCCGCCAGACGGGAGGCTCCGGGGCCGGAGAACGCCGCCCCGGACACCCCGCCGGGCTCGGATGACGTCGCACCGGGCCTTTGTGGTGAAAGCGGGGCGGGGCGGGCGGTGAGGCGGGGGTCGTCGGCCAGGACGGTGCCGATCCCCGCGATGATCGCGTCGGACTCCGCCCGCAACCGGTGGACGTCCGCCCGCGCCTCGGGCGAGGTGATCCACTGGCTCGTGCCGTCCTCCGCCGCCGACCTTCCGTCGAGCGTGGCGGCGAACTTCCACGTCACGTGGGGCCGGCCCTTGCGGATGAACGTGAGCCACTCGGCGTTGCCGCGCTCGGCCTTCTCGGCCAGCAGCCCGACCTCGACCCCGACCCCGTGCGCGCGCAGCTGCTCCGCCCCGCCCGCGGCCTGCGGGTTGGGGTCGGGAACGGCGATCACCACCCTGGCGATCCCCGCCTTCAGCAACGCCTCCGAGCAGGGGCCCGTGCGTCCGGTGTGGGCGCACGGCTCGAGCGTCACGTAGGCGGTGCCGCCCCTGGCGCGCTCACCCGCCTCGCTCAGTGCCACGACCTCCGCGTGCGGTCCGCCCGCGTAGGCGTGGAAGCCCTCTCCCGCGTGCGCTCCCGACGCGTCGACGATGACGCAGCCGACGACCGGGTTGGGGCTGGTGGTGCCGCGTCCCATCGCGGCCAGCCTGACGGCCCTGGCCATGTGCAGGGCGTCGTCGCTCTCGGGGATTTCGGGTACGGCAATGCCCGGCCTTGACTGGGCGGGTTCGTCCACCCCCGGACCTCCTACTCGCCAGTAGCTCTCAGCTACGGCGGGCCCCGGGGATGACAGGGTGCTGCGACGCATGCACCACAGAGGCGCCTGGTTGGACACCGGACACCCGCGCGCTTCCTCCCATCCGGACTTTCACCGTCGGTCCCGGAATTTCACCGAGTCAACCGGCCGATGGCATCGGCCGGGTCGCGGACTGTCACCGCCGGTTCGGATTTTCACCGACCCCGGAGCACGCTAGCTCTGTTCTCGTCCAGTGTGCCATGCCCGAAAAGCCCGGCGCGACCACCCCCGCCAACAAACCCAAACAAACGCTTGGTCAGCGCCCCGCCGCCGCCCGAGCAGCGTCTCTTCGGAGGGCGGCGCCACGCGCCGGAGGGGCCCGCCAGGCCCGGCGGGCCCTACAGACCGTCCGGACATCACGCCGCCACGCCCGGCGCACCACACGGACGCCCGGATGCCGGGCCGCCACGACCCGGCGCCGCCGGACAGGCGTCACGCCGCCATGAGGCGGCGGGCGCGGCGGGCGGCGGGGGCGTAGCGGACCTGAGCCGGCACGAACCCGATCCCAGTGTGGAGCGCCCGCAGCGACGCGGTCGCCCACAGGTCGCCCACCGGCGTCGCCGGCAGCCCGTACAGCCGGCGGGCCCACCGCGGCAGCGTCGCGAACGCCAGCAGCGTGAGCGCGGGCAGCATCGGCTTCAACGGCGCGAGGTACAGCGGCAGCGGCGCGTTGAGCGACATCCGCAGCGGGTGGGCCGCCTCCGGCACGAAACGCAGCCCCGGCCGCGCGGCGCCGATGTAGTCGCGCAGTTCCGCCACCGACCCCGGCACGTCCGCGGGCGACAGCCCGACCACCTCGGCCGCCGACCGCCATTCGGCGACGAACCTGTCGGCCTCGTCGTCGGTCAGCCGCACCCCCGCCCTGCGGGCCACCGACAGGTAGGAGTCGACCTCGCCGACGTGCACCCAGCGCAACGCCTCGGGCTCGTCGAGACGGAAGCGCTCGCCGGTGTCGGGGTCGAGCGCCGTCAACGTGGCGTGGATCTTCCTGACCCTCGCTCCCGCGCGGGCGACCTCGGCCCGCGTGCCGTACGTGCGGACCCTGACGAACTCGGTGGTGCGCAGGAAACGCGACCACGACTCGGCGGGGTCCATGAGCGCGGAGTTCTGCAGCACTCCGCGCATCGCCCTGGGATGCAGGCCCTGCATGAGCAGGGCGCGGAAGCCGCCCACCAGCAGGATGGGCTCCCCCATCACCCGCCAGGTCACCGATTGCGGCCCGAACAGCCCGTGATCCTCCATAAGTGTTTAATTACCCCACAACCATGATCCTATGTCTGGGGTTCGTCGGGTTCGTGTCGCGATTCCGTGACGAGCCGTCCCACACGCCGCCGATTGTCGCTCCAATTCGCCGGTGCGGCAACGGGAAATAGCGCCTCGAATACGTCCACGTTGTTCGACAGAATCGTTAAAGAAGGCGCAGGCATTGATTTATCCGGGTCGCTGCTGCGAACGTGCGAACGAGGCACAAAGATCCGGGAGCACCCCCATGACCATCCCGACCCAGGCGCTCGACGCCGCCGCCATGACCCCGATACCCCAGGCCGTGGGCCGGTCGCCGGGCCAGTTGATGTGGCTGCGCTTCAAACGCGACCGCACCGGCGTCGCCGCCGCGCTGGTCGTCGCCTTCTTCTTCCTCGTCGCCGTCTCGGCGCCGCTCATTTCACTCGTGTACGGCAGGGACCCGTACACGCTTTATGGCCAGGAAAGCCCCGGACTGCTCAACGACTTCGGTTATCCGGTGCAGCCGAACGGGGGCGTGGGTTCGGCATTCTGGTTCGGGATCGAGCCCGGTCTCGGCCGTGACGTGTTCACCCAGCTCGTCTACGGCATCAGGACCTCCCTGCTGATCGCGGTGGTGGCCACGCTGCTGACCTCGCTGCTCGGAGTGGTGCTCGGGATCGTCGCGGGATACGCGGGAGGACGGGTCGACTCGCTCATCGGCAGGGTGATCGACATCGTGCTGTCCTTTCCCGCCGTGCTGTTCACGATCGCGTTCATGCCGGTCGTGGAGAACCTCTTCGTCAGGCCCGACGAGCAGACACCCGTGTGGCTGCGCGCGGTGACACTTGTCGTCGTCCTGACCGCGTTCGGCTGGGCGGGGCTGGCCAGGCTGCTGCGCGGGCAGGTGCTGACGCTGAGGGAGCGGGAGTTCGTCGAGGCGGCCAGGGTGACGGGGGCCTCGCCCACCAGGGTGGTGTTCAGGGAACTGCTTCCCAACCTGTGGACGCCGATCCTCATCCAGTCGACGCTGCTGCTGCCCGCTCTGGTGACGGCCGAGGCGGCGCTGTCGTTCCTGGGCGTCGGCATGATCGAGCCGATCCCCGACTGGGGCCGCATGTTCCTGCGCGGCACGGAGGTCTACCAGAACGACATCACCTACCTCGTCTTCCCAGGCGTCGCGCTGCTGGTGTTCGTGGTCGCCTTCAACCTGCTCGGCGACTCGGTCCGCGACGCCTTCGACCCGAAGATCAAACGATAGGAGAGACATGTCCGTCCGCACGGCCATCGCCGTACTCGCCGCCGCGGCCCTGGCGCTCACCGGCGCCTGCGCGCCGGGCAACCAGGGCGCTCCCCCACCGGGGACGAGCCAGCAGACGGCGCCCCCGGCCGCCGCCTACACCCCGCCGACGATCTCGGTCGGGACCGCGGACGACTCCAAGGGCCCTGCCATCGAGCCCGAAGGCGTCGTCAAGGGCGGCACCGTCACAATGATCGACAGGGACGACTTCTCCCATCTCGACCCCGCCCAGATCTACGTCAACACCGAGGCCAACTTCGGCCTGCTCATCCATCGCGGACTGACCGGCTACAAGCGGGTGGCCAAGGGCGACTACAAGCTCGTCGGCGACCTGGCCACCGACGCGGGCACCGCCTCCGACGGCGGCAGGACCTGGACCTTCACCCTGAAGGACGGCGTGAAGTGGCAGGACGGCGCGCCGATCACCTCGGCGGACGTGAAGTGGACGATCGAGCGGATGTTCGCCCCCTTCATCACCCAGGGGCCGACCTACATCCAGCAGTGGCTGACCCAGGTGGACCACCGCGCGGCCTACGAGGGGCCCTACGGCGGCAAGGAGCTCGACGCCATCGAGACGCCCGACGACAAGACGGTCGTCTTCAAGTTCACGTCACCGCACGCCGACGCCAACTACGCCTTCGCCATGGCCGGGTACGGCATCGTGCCCAAGGCCAAGGACACCAAGGAGCAGTACGACAAGGAGCCCGTGGCGAGCGGGCCGTACATCATCAAGTCCCACGTCGTCGACAAGTCCTACGAGCTGGCCCGCAACCCCCAGTGGGATCCCGCCACCGACCCGATCAGGGGCGCCTACCCCGACGGGTGGAAGCTGGAGTTCGGCCAGGAGCCGTTGCAGATCACCGACCGGCTGGTCGCCGACGCGGGGGCCGACCAGCAGGCGTTCACCTTCTACGCGATCACCCCGCCCGAGCGCCTGCAGCAGGTGCTGGGCGACCAGAGCCTGGCCTCGAGGCGGATGATCAGCCCGTCGCCCTACGGCAACTACTACTACTTCAACCTCGACAGGGTGAAGGACGTCAAGATCCGGCAGGCGATCAACCACGCGTGGCCGGCCAGGCAGATCCAGCAGATCGAGGGAGGGCCGCAGGCGGCGGCACTGCCGACGACGATCCTCAACGAGAACACCACGGTCGGCTACCAGTCCTATGACGTGTTCGGCAAGGGCGCCAAGCCCGAGGGTGACATCGAGAAGGCCAAGCAGTTGCTGGCCGAGTCGAGCGATCCCACGCCGACCATCGTCTACGCCTACAACCAGACCCCCCTGCAGGAGCGGGTGACGGTCGCGATCAAGAACGCGCTGGAGAAGGCGGGCATCAAGGTCGTCACCAAGCCCATGGACCGCAAGACCTACTACGACTCCATCGGCCTGGTGAAGAACGACTTCGACCTGTACTGGGGAGGCTGGGGCGCCGACTGGGCCTCGGGCTCGACGGTCCTGCCCGTCATCTTCGGCCCCGTCGCCGACGGCGCGCCGAACTACTCCCACCTGAACGATCCGGCGCTCAAGACCGAGATGAAGAAGATCTCCGATATGCCCGACATCGACGCCCAGAACGCCGCGTGGATGGCCCTCGACAAGAAGATCCAGGAGACGATCACGCCGCTGGTCGTCGCCGAGAACCGCATAGCGACGATGCTGCACGGCTCCAAGGTCGGCGGCGCGGAGATCGACCCGCAGCAGTGGATCGTCTCTCCCAACACCATCTTCGTGAAGCCGTAGCGCCACGCCCCGGGCGCTCCCGCGCCCGGGGCCCGCCCGCCGCAGGAGATCCCCGTGCTCCGATTCCTCGTCCGCCGCTCCATCACGACCCTGGTCACGCTGGTGATCATCTCGGCGGTGACGTTCTTCCTGTTCTTCGCCCTGCCCTCCGACCCCGCGAGCCTGGCCTGCGGCAAGGTCTGCCCGCCCGAACTGCTCGCGCTCGCCAGGCACAACCTCGGCCTGGACCAGCCGATCGTGGTGCAGTTCGTCACCTGGCTCGGCGGCGTCTTCGCCGGGCGCGACTTCCCCGGGCTCGGCCACTGTCCCGCCCCGTGCCTCGGCTACTCCTTCGTCAACCGCGCCCCGGTGTTCGAGACGATCATCGATCGGCTGCCCGTCACGATCTCGCTGACGGTCGGCGCGGCGGCGATCTTCCTGACCTTCGGCGTCGGCACCGGCATCCTCGCCGCGCTGCGTCACGGCCGGCCCCTCGACAAGATCGCCAGTGTGGCCTCGCTGATCGGCGCCTCGGTGCAGATCTACTTCATCGGCACGCTCGCCCTGTATTTCCTGGTCTACCAGGGCAAGCTGCTTCCCGTCCCGAGCTACACCCCGATCACCCAGAACCCGCTGGCATGGGCGCAGGGACTGCTGCTGCCCTGGGTGGTGCTGGCGATCATCTTCACCGCCAACTACACGCGGATGACCCGCTCGACGATGGTGGAGAACCTGGGCGAGGACTTCGTCCGTACGGCCCGCGCCAAGGGCATGCCGGGCCGTACGGTCGTCCTGCGCTTCGCGCTGCGCGGCACGCTCATCCCTGTCGTCACCATCTTCGGCGTCGACCTCGGCACGCTCATCGGCGGTGCGATCATCACCGAGACCACGTTCGGCCTGCAGGGCATCGGCCGCCTGTCGGTCCGCGCCGTCACCTACTCCGACCTGCCGATGCTGATGGCCACCGTGCTGGTCGCCGCGGGCGCGATCGTGGTCATGAACGCCGTGGTCGACGCCCTCTACGCCGTCATCGACCCGAGGGTGAGGCTGACCTAGTGTTCCTCCACGTGCGCGATCTCACCGTGGACTTCCACACCGAGGACGGCGTCGTCCACGCCGTCGACGGCCTGTCCTTCGACGTGGAGCGGGGCACCACGCTGGGCGTCGTCGGCGAGTCCGGCTCGGGCAAGTCGGTGACGAACCTGGCCGTGCTCGGCCTGCACGACCCGCAGACCTCGCGTGTCTCCGGCCGGATCGTCTTCCAGGGCCGCGACCTGCTGGGCGCGCCCCGCTCGACGATGGAACGGCTGCGCGGCAACGAGATCGCCATGATCTTCCAGGACCCGCTGACGTCGCTCTCGCCGTACCACACGGTGGGGGCGCAGATCGCCGAGGTCTACCGCAGGCACAGGGGCGCCTCCAGGTCCGCCGCCTGGGAGCGGGCCGTCGAGATGCTCGACCGGGTCGGCATCCCGCAGCCGAGGACCCGGGCGCGGGAGTTCCCGCACCAGTTCTCCGGCGGCATGCGGCAGCGTGCGACGATCGCCATGGCGCTGGTCTGCGATCCGGCGCTGCTCATCGCCGACGAGCCGACCACCGCGCTGGACGTGACCGTGCAGGCGCAGATCCTCGACCTGCTGCGCGACCTGCAGGAGCAGACCGGCAGCGCCATCATCCTCATCACCCACGACCTGGGCGTGGTGGCGAGCACCGCTCATCACGTGCTGGTGATGTACGCGGGCAGGGCCATCGAGCGCGGCACGGTCCGCGAGGTTCTGCACGACCCCCGCCACCCCTACACCTGGGGTCTGCTCGGGTCGATGCCGAGCCTGCGCCGCCCGGTGACCGAGGAACTCGTGCCGGTGCGCGGCACGCCGCCCAGCCTGATCAACGTGCCACCGGGCTGTCCCTTCCACCCCCGCTGCGACTTCGCCCCGCTGGCCGGACCGCGGGTGTGCTCGGGCGAACGGCCTGAGCTCTCCCCGCCCCGCGGGCACAGCGACGCCTGCTACCTCACCTCGAAGCAGAAGCAGGAGGTCCGCCCATGACGCTGCTGGAGCTGTCGGGGCTGCGCAAGCACTTCCCCGTCAAGGGCGGCTTCCTGGTCAGGCGGCAGGTCGGCCAGGTGCACGCGGTGGACGGCATCGACCTGTCGATCCAGGCGGGGCAGACGCTCGGCCTGGTCGGCGAGTCGGGGTGCGGCAAGTCGACCGCGGGACGGCTGGCGGCCAGGCTGCTGGAGCCGACGGACGGCCGGGTCGTCTACGACGGCCGCGACATCAGCCACGCGGGACGGCGTGCGCTGAAACCAATCAGGCCGGACATTCAGATGATCTTCCAGGATCCGTACGCGTCGCTCAACCCCAGGCACACGGTCGGCTCGATCGTGCGCGGCCCCATGGACATCAACGATCTCCACTCGCCGGGCACGCGGGACGCCAAGGTCCGCGAACTGCTGGAGACCGTCGGGCTCAACCCCGAGCACGTCAACAGGTTCCCGCACGAGTTCTCCGGCGGCCAGCGGCAGCGGATCGGCATCGCCCGCGCGCTGGCGCTGGAGCCTCGGCTGATCGTCGCGGACGAGCCGGTCTCGGCGCTGGACGTCTCCATCCAGGCCCAGGTCGTCAACCTGCTGCGGCGGTTGCAGCGGGAACTGGGGATCGCGTTCCTGTTCATCGCGCACGATCTTGCGGTGGTGCGGCACTTCTCGCAGCGGGTGGCGGTGATGTACCTCGGCAAGATCGTGGAGATCGCGGACAGGACGTCGCTCTACGAGCGGCCACGCCACCCCTACACCCACGCCCTGCTGTCGGCGGTGCCCGAGGTGGAGGTGGACGGCGCCCCGAGGGAGCGGATCCGGTTGCGGGGCGACGTCCCCTCGCCGATCGACCCGCCGTCAGGGTGCCGGTTCAGGACCCGCTGCTGGAAGGCTCAGCCCACGTGCGCGGTCGAGGAACCGCCGCTGGTCCGGCTGCCCGGCAACGGCGAGGGCCACCTCACCGCCTGCCACTTCCCCGAACCGCCGCCCGGCAGTCCGGCCGCCTGAGGAGCCCGCGCCCATGCGGGGCCACTCCCCGGCCGCCCCGCCCGGGCCCGGCGCCGGACGGACGGCAGGACGGGAGAGCGTGAACCGCTCCCGCCGCCCTCCGACGCCCCGGGAGCCTGGCGTCAGCCGGTGTGGGGGGTGGCCAGTTCCCTGAGCCTGTCGATCGCCGAGGCGGGGTCGGCCGCGCCGTAGACGGCGCTGCCGGCCACGAACACGTCGGCGCCCGCCTCGGCACAGCGCTCGATCGTGTCGGCCGTGACGCCGCCGTCGACCTGCAGCCAGATCTGGCCGCCGTGCCGCTCGACCAGCGAGCGCGCCCTGCGGATCTTCGGCAGCACCATGTCGAGGAACTTCTGCCCGCCGAACCCCGGCTCGACCGTCATCAGCAGCAGCATGTCGATCTCGCCGAGCAGGTCCGCGTACGGCTCGACGTCCGTCGCGGGGTTGAGCGCGAACCCGGCGCGGGCTCCCGCGGAGCGGATCTGGCGCAGCGTGCGCACCGGCGCCTTGGCCGCCTCGGCGTGGATGGTGACGCTTCCCGCGCCCGCCTCGGCGTAGGCGGGCGCCCACCTGTCCGGGTCGGTGATCATCAGGTGGCAGTCGATCGGCGTCGAGGTGGCCTTGAGCAGGGCCTCGACGACGGGCAGACCGAGGGTGAGATTCGGCACGAAGTGGTTGTCCATGACGTCCACGTGCAGCCAGTCGGCGTTGGGCACGCGGGCGGCCTCGTCGGCGAGACGGGCGAAGTCCGCGGACAGGATGCTGGGAGAGATCTGAGCGGCCATGATGGCCCCGAGTGTAGTGAACGCCTGCCGCCGAGCCCGCACCCGGCTTCAGTGAACACCCTGCCCCCCGGTCTCCGGCGGGCCGTGCAGCTTTACCAGCTCGGCGCCGAGCCTGGCGAGCTCGGCGCGCACCGGAGGCGAGTCCACGACCTCGACGAGCGCGCCCCAGCCCGCGAGGTACTGGGCGATCATGAGCGGGGTCGGCGCGGCGACCCTGACGCGCGCCCGCCCGTCGTCGAGCGTCGCCACCACGTCGCAGTGCCGTCCGAACTGGTCACGCAGGACGGGCACGAAACGCGCCTGGATGAGCACGGTGGCCGACAGCTGCGAGCGGTGCTGCTCCACCTCGTCGACCACCCGCCCCCACGCCTGCGACAGGTCGAAGTCGGCGGGCCGCCCGGCCGGCAGGTCGGTCACGTCGGCCGCGATGATCCTGTCGACCCTGAAGGTGCGCTGTCCGTCGTCGGTGCCCGCCACCAGGTACCAGATGTCGTCCTTGTCGACCAGGCCCCACGGGTCGACGAGTCGTTCGGTGCGTCCCTTGCCTCTGCCGGTGTAGGACAGGCGGACCTTCAGCCTGCGGACGGTGGCGTTCTGCAGGATGTCCACCAGCTCGGGCCGCCGCCGGCCGTGCTCGCCCCATCGGGCGGGGTCGATCACGACGGCGCTCGCCGCGGCCTCGGCCTCGGCCCTGAACGTCTGTGGCAGCGCTCGCACGAGCTTGCGCAGCGCCGATTTGACCTCGGGGGCGATGGCCGCCGCCGGTCCGACGAGCAGGAACAGCGCCTGGGCCTCGGGCGCGGTCAGCCCGCTGAGGTCGGTGCGGGCCCCGCCGAGCAGCGACCAGCCGCCGCCCCTGCCCGGCTGCGGGTAGACGGGGATGCCCGCAGCCGACAACGCTTCCAGGTCACGCCTGGCGGTGGCCACGGAGACTTCGAGCTCCTCGGCCAGCTCGGTGGCGGTGATCCTGCCCCGCGACTGCATCAGCAGCAGGGCGGCCACCAGACGGTCGGCTCGCATGAACCACAGTCTCGCAAAAGAAAGTGCTCATTTGATGAGCACTTTGAGGAGAAGAATGAAGATTGTCACTCACCGAGAACACGAAGGAGCCACCCATGCTGCGAGGCCTCACCACCACCAGCTTCTGGGCCGACGACATGCGGGCCGCCACGCGGTGGTACGCCGAGGTGTTCGGCATCGAGCCCTACTTCGAGCGGTCGGGCCCCGACGGCAACCTCGCCTACGTCGAGTTCCGCGTCGGCGACTACCAGCACGAGTTCGGCCTGATCCACAGCGGCTACGCCCCCGAGGGCGCCCCCGGGGAGCCGGGCGGCGCGGTCGTCTACTGGCACGTCGACGACGTCCACGCGGCCATGGAGAAGCTGCTCTCCATGGGCGCGAAGGAGTATCAGCCGGTGGTCACAAGAGGGCCGGGGTTCGTCACGGCGTCGGTCGTCGACCCGTTCGGCAACGTCCTCGGCCTCATGTACAACCAGCACTACCTGTCGGTGCTGAGCTCGATGCAGAAGTAGCGGGATCAGGCCCGCCTGCGCAGCAGGGCCAGGAACATGGCGTCGGTGCCGTGACGGTGCGGCCAGAACTGCGCGTGCGGGCCTTCCCCGAGCCCGTCGATCCCCGGCAGGAAGGCGCGGGCGTCGAGCTGCTCGACGTCGTCGCGGCGCCTGAGCACGTCCGCCACCACCACCTGGGTCTCGGCCAGATGCGGCGAGCAGGTGACGTAGGCGGCGACTCCACCGGGCCGGAGCGAATCCAGAGCGGTCCCGAGCAGGTGGCGCTGCAGCGCGCCCAGCTCGGCCACGCTCGCCGGGTCGCGCCGCCACCTGGCCTCGGGACGGCGGCGCAGCGCGCCGAGCCCCGTGCAGGGCGCGTCGAGCATCACACGGTCGAAGGAGCCGGGCCGCCAGGCGGGCTCGGTGCCGTCGGCGGTGATCACCGCGGCCTGCCTGGTGGTCTGCCAGACCAGGCGGGCCCTGTGGTACTGCACGTCGGCGGCCAGCATCCTGGCCCCGCCTGCGAACGCGAACGCCGCCTCCCCGCTCTTGCCCGCCGCGAGGTCGCCGTGCGTGGCGATCGCGTCGAGCAGGCCCGCCTTGCCGCCAGGGCCCGCGCACATGTCGAGCCACCGGTCGTCGGGCCCGTCGACGGGCACCCTGGTGAGCGCGAGCGCGACGAGCTGGCTCGCCTCGTCCTGTACGGCGGCGCGGGTCTCGGCCACCGCGAGGATCTGCCCGGGGTCACCCTCCGGCAGGTACGCCGCGTAGGGCGAGTAGCGGCCTGGCTCGGCGCCCGCCTCCTCGAGCTCCTCGACGGAGCTGCGCCCCGGCCTGGCCACGAGCGTCACCACGGGCCTGGCGTTGTCGGCGGCCAGGAGGTCGGCCGTCTCCTCTGCGTCACGACCGAGCGCGTCGCGGAAAGCGCTGACGATCCAGCGGGGGTGGCTGTGGGCGATCGCCAGGTGGCCGACGAGGTCGCTGCCGGCGGGAGGCGCGACGATCGCGATCCACTCGTCGAGCGTCCTGGAGGCGATCTTGCGGAGGACGGCGTTGGCGAAGCGGGAGGCGCCGGTGCCGATGCGCAGCCGTACCAGGTCGACGGTGGTGCCGACGGCGGCGTGCGGGGGAACGCGCATCTTGAGCAGCTGGTGGGCGCCCAGGCGCAGCGCGTCGAGGACGGCGGGGTCGGGCTCCCGGTCGCCGCACATCGCGATGATCGCGTCGTAGCCGCCGAGGCCGCGCAGCGTGCCGTAGGCCAGCTCGGTCGCCAGAGCCGCGTCCCTGCCCTTCAGCCCTCGCTCGCGCAGCAGGCGCGGCATGAGCAGGTTGGCGTAGGCGTCGCGCTCGTCGACCGCTCTCAGCAGGTCGTAGGCGGCGTTGCGCGCCTCGTCACGCGCGGGCTTCCTGGCCCGGCCACCAGGGGAAGGCCGCCCGCCCGAAGAGCCGCGGCCGCCTGACGCCCCACGGCCGCCCGAGGAACCTCTGCCACCCCAGGAACCTCCTGAAGAGCCGCCCGAGGAGCCCCCGGAGCCACGGTCTTGCGACGACCCCCGCCCGCCCGAAGAGCCGCCCGAAGAACCCCGGCCGCCCGAGAAGCCCCCGCGGCGCGAGCCGCCGCCTGAGGACGCGCCCCGCCCGGCCATCAGAGCAGCCGATCCGCCGGCGTGACGCGCACGCCGCGCGCCCACTCGCCGGCCGTCATGAGCCGCTTGCCCTGCGGCTGCACCTCGCCCAGCTCCACCGGGTGGGTGCCGGTGCCGACCAGCACGCTGTTCTTGCCCGCCACCACGAGCTCGCCTGGCGCCAGCCGCTCGGCCTCGGCCGCGAGCCGTACCGGGCCGAGTTTGATCCGGTGCTCGCGGAAGGTCGTCCACGGGCCGGGGTTGGGCGTGCAGGCCCGCACCAGCCTGTCCACGCGCATCGCGGGCGCGCTCCAGTCGATCCTGGCGTCGTCCACGGTGAGCTTCGGCGCGACCGACACCCCGTCGAGCGGCTGGGGCCGCGCTTCGAGCGTGCCGTCCTCGATCCCGTCGAGGGTGGCCGCCAGCAGCCCCGCCCCCGACTCGGCCAGCCTGGCGAGCAGTTCGCCGCTGGTGTCGGTGCCCTTGATCTCCTCGGTGACCACCCCGTACACGGGGCCCGCGTCGAGCTCCTTCACGATCTGGAAGGTGGCCGCACCGGTGATCTCGTCGCCGTGCAGGACGGCGTGCTGCACGGGCGCCGCCCCCCGCCACGCGGGCAGCAGCGAGAAGTGCAGGTTGACCCAGCCGTGGTGCGGGATGTCGAGCGCGGCCTGCGGCAGCAACGCCCCGTAGGCGACGACGGGGCAGCAGTCGGGCGCCAGTTCGTTCAGCCGGTCGAGGAACGCGGGGTCGCTCACCTTGGCGGGCCGCAGCACCTCGATGCCCTCGGCGGCGGCCAGGTCGGCCACGGGGCTCGGGTGCAGCGCGCGGCCTCGGCCCGCGCGGGCGTCCGGGCGCGTGACCACGGCCACCACCTCGTGGCGCGGCGAGTCGATCAGGGCGCGCAGCGAGGGCAGCGCGGTCTCGGGGGTGCCAGCGAAGACCAGGCGCATCGTCAGAGGGCCCTCCCGCCCGTGGCGTGGGGTGAGAACTTGACGGTGGGGGCCGACAGCCCGCTCCACTCGGCCTCGCGGATGGCCTTCATCGCCAGCTTGCGCTGCTTGGGGTCCATCCTGTCGATGAACAGGATGCCGTCGAGGTGGTCGGTCTCGTGCTGGAAGCACCTGGCCATCAGGTCGGTGCCTTCGAGCACGACGGGCTCGCCGTGCATGTTGAATCCCTTGGCGACCGCGCGGATGGCGCGCGGCGTCGGGAACGACAGCCCGGGGAAGGACAGGCAGCCCTCCTCGCCCTCCTCGTCGAGGTCGGCCGACAGGTCGAGGTCCGGGTTGATCAGGTGTCCGAGCTGGTCGTCGACGTAGTAGGTGAACACGCGCAGGCCGACGCCGATCTGCGGGGCGGCAAGACCCGCCCCCGGCGCGTCCATCATCGTGTCGGTGAGGTCCTTGACCAGCTTGCGCAGCTCCTTGTCGAAGTCGACGACCGGGGCCGCCGGGGTGCGCAGCACCGGGTCACCGAACAGCCGGATCGACTGAATGGACAAGGGGTACTCCGTTTCGCATCGATGGGATCACCCCAGTTTACTGGGGAGAAACGCCAACCCTCCCCGGAGAACCCCCGGCCACCCTCTCGCAGGCCGGACGCCCACAGGGGCGCGGACCCCGGTCGCAGGCGGGACGCCGCACGGGGGCGGGCCTGGGGCTCCTGGCGGGTTGCCCACATGCCGGCGGCCGTCGCCTAGCCTGGCTCGTCGCCGGTCGACATCGCCCTCGCCGACCGGGCCTTCATCGCCGCCTTCC
The DNA here is from genome assembly GCF_057708945.1 of Nonomuraea sp. bgisy101. NCBI lineage: Bacteria > Bacillati > Actinomycetota > Actinomycetes > Streptosporangiales > Streptosporangiaceae > Nonomuraea > Nonomuraea sp. bgisy101. Next base: position 396,653 of record NZ_JBYITD010000001.1, on the reverse strand, counting down.
TGGCCGCCTTGGCCACCGCCTGGTCGCCGTGGTGGTCGGCCAGCAGGTCGAGCACGGCGATCGTGTCGGGGTGGTCGACCGTGGCCATCTCGCCGACCAGGCGTACCAGCTCCTCGCCTGCCTCCAGCACGTCGAAGGAGCCCATCGCGCCCGGCGCGTCGGCGAAGTAGAGCAGCGCGGCAAGGGAGTCGATCGCGATCCAGGTGTGGTCGCCGGGGTTGAGCGGGGGCGCGGCCAGGTCGCGGATGTGCAGCCACGAGGCGGCGTAGCGCCACATGAGCGGCTCGTCGAGGGCCTTGCGGACGGGCAGCTCGGCCTCGGGACCGAGCTCCTCCAGGATGGTGCCGACCGCGCCGCGCTGGCCCGCCGTTCCTGACGCGGCGACCTGGACCAGCTCGTGGGCGGCAGACTCCGGCGAGCGGCGCTCCAGCCAGTGGGCGACCACGCTCGGGGTGACCACACCGGTGATCATCGCCTCGACCAGCTCGGCCGCCGCGTAGTCGGAGTAGACCTCGACCTCGGCCGCCGTCGGCGCGTCGTGGCCCTCGCGCAGCAGGTCGCGGCGGACCGCCCACACCCCGAGCGGGGTGAGCCTGAAATGGCCCGTGGTGGTCTGCTCGACCAGCCCGCAGTACTCGAGCAGCGCCAGCGCGTCGAAGAGCTCGGCCGGCAGGGCCGCGGCCAGACGGCGAAGCTCCACCGCGCCGGGGTCGCATGCCACCTCATGGGACTGGAGGATGCCCTTGGCCAGGGTGGCGGCGGCCACGCCGGTGCGCACGGAGTAGATCGTGGCCAGCGTCTCGGCCAGGTGCTCGTCGACCACGGCGGACCCGCTGAGCCCCTCTTCGGCCCTGTCGAGGACGTCCATCACGACGCCGTCCCAGAACTCCAGCGTCGCCTCGACGGACAGCTGGTGCGGGAGCGGGCCGCGGCTCGCCGTCCCCCTCATGATCTGCAGCAGTTGGGTGTTGACCGCGACCACCCACAGCAGGCGCAGCCGCCCGGCCACCAGGCCGAGCTCGGCGACGGCCGCCTCGGCGTCGGCGGCGCGCAGCAGGCCGTGCTCGGTGACGGGGCGGGTGCCCGTCCACGCCGTCAGGCGCAGGGCGTCGGCGACCAGCGGCACTCCCGGCACGGCCCTGGCCAGGTCGGCGTCGGGCGCCAGCGCGACCGGCGGGAAGACCAGGCCTTCGACGTGCTTGTCCTCGATCGGAGGGGGCTTGCGCAGCTCGGTGAGGTCGAAGACGTTGTTTGCCACTCACGAAACTTACTGCACAGCCGTCACAGGGAGGTACCGATCGCACGGGAGCGGGCCTTGAAAGCGGCCTTCCTCGCGGCCTTGGCGAGGGTGCCGTCGGGGATGGAGCGCCCGAGCAGTTCGAGCACCTCGACCACGTCGGGGTGGTCGACCCGCCACATTTCCTCGATCACGTGGGCGGGCGGTCCCGAGGCCGCGATGTTCTCGGCGAAGATCTCGGGATCCTCCTCCGCGGCGGGCATGGCGAGGGCGAGCATGTCGACGCTCACCCACAGCAGCTCCTCCTGGGTGAGCGGAGGCGCGGGCAGTCCGCGGGCGGTCAGCCAGTGTATGGCGTGCGGGCGCAGCTCCTGGTCATCCAGGCAGGCCCTGACCGCGCTCTCGGCGGCGGAGTCGAGCCTGTCGACGATGGTGACCGCGATGCCGCGCGCCACCGCGGGCGCGCCCCCGGCGGCCGACAGCAGCTCGGCCGCGGCCTCCGCCGCGCTCCTGCGCTCCAGCCAGCGCTGGATGTCCTCCTCGGCCAGCTCGGTGGGGATGCCGGACAGCAGGCCCTCGATCAGGCCCATCGCGTCGGCCTCCGCGAGGTCCTCCGCCTCCGGCGCGTCGAGGCCGTGGGCGAGGTAGCGGCGGCGCATGCCGTAACAGGCGAGCGGGGTGAGCGTGACGGCGTCGTCGGCACGCCCCAGCAGCCCGCAGTGGGCCAGCCGGTCGAGAGCCGTCTCGACGTCGACGCCGCTGTATTCGGTGAGCTCCTGAAGGTACTCGGCGACCACGCTCACCGGGGCGGGCGTCTGCAGGCGGTAGAGCATGTCGAACAGGTCGTAGAGCTCCTCGTCGAGCTCGGCGGAGCCGGTGACCTGGCCGCCGGTGTCCTTCTCCAGCAGGAACTCCACCGTGCGCGCCCACGACTCCAGCGGATCGTCGGAGCCCAGCAGGCGACCCAGGTCCCACAGGAGCCCGGCGTACGGCAGGGGCGCGGCCGCGGCGTCCCTGGCCCGCAGCCGCCCCTTCGCGGTGGGCGTGGAGCCGCGCTCGGCCACCCACGCGCGCAGCCGCCGCGCGTCGGCCAGTATCGGCACGGCCTCGACGGCCGCCTCCAGCTCCGCCCTCGGCGCCAGCCGTACGGCGGGCAGCGGCGCGCACGCGGGGCAGTCGCACGGCGCCTCCCCCAGCTCGGGCAGCTCACCCGCGGGAATGGCGACCGCCTGTTCGAGCGACTCGGGCCCGATCGAGCTGAACAGGCTCTTGGCCATGCCGAAGTTGGCGGGGTCGGCCAGCGCGGTGGCCATCTCGGGCTCGATCCGCGCCAGGGTGGCGCGCATCTCCCGCGCGCCGTCCTCGGAGATCTCACCGAGGACGAGCAGGAAGTCGACGAGCGTGCGCGAGGCCGCGACGGTCTCCTGCGCGCTCTCCGGCGGCGCGATGACCTTACGCGGGTAGATCGACAGCAGCAGCTCGTCGAAGGTGGCGGGAGTGAACTCGCCGAGCTCGGTCACGTTGAGATAGTCGCTGGCGTAGTCGCAGAGCAGACGGATCTCGTCCGCGTCCACGTCGACTTCGTGCGCCCGACCCCAGGCGCGCAGATCGTCGATGGCTCGGTTCACCCATTCGATCGACACAGGGCGACGCTAACGGACGACTTACGCGCACGCGAATCGGGGAACGAGGCTATATCAGGTCGAGAGGGTCAACACTTACCCTCACGACATCCTGCGCCTTACGCGCCGCACGCACCCCCGTGGCCCCTTTCAACGCGATGGCCAACTGCGGCCCCAGCGATCGCGGCACGCGGATCATGGCGCGCTCCTGCTCGCCCTCGGCGCGCCGCGTGTCCACCGGCACGGGGCCGAGGACCTGCGCCTCCTGCGGCAGCCTCACCTCGCCGAGCATCTCCCTGACCGCCGAGGGCGCGCCGGTCAGGGTCGCCATGCGCACCGCAGGAGGGAACCCCAGCTCCCGCCGGTCGGCCAGCTCGCGCTCGGCGTGCGTGATCGGGTCCCAGCGCAGCAGCGCCTGGACGGCCGGCATCGCGGCATCGGCCAGCACCACCAGCTCCGCGGCCGGACGCAGCAGCGCGGCGGCGTTCATCCAGCGCCGGACGGCCTCCTCCCCTGCCCGCAGGTCGGCCCTGCCGAGCATCGCCCAGCCGTCGAGCAGCACCGCGGCCGTGTAGCCGCCCTCGGCGAAGGGCTCGGCGCCGGGCGTGGCCACCACGAGCGCGCGACCCGGCCCGACCGTGGCCAGCACGCCGTCGCGCCCCGAGGTCTTCACAGGCACCGAGGGAAAGGCGCGGCCCAGTTCCTCGGCGGTACGCCGGGCGCCCACCACGGACGCGCGGATCCTGCCGTCGCCGCACGAAGGACACCGCCAGTCGCCCGCGATCCGCCCGCACCATTTGCAGTACGGCGCCGCGTGCCCGCCGCGCAGCGCGAGCGGCCCGTGGCACAGCTGCTCACCGGTGATCGTCGCCCGGGTCGGCGGGTGCTCGCACCTGGCGGCCGCCCTGCACGTACGGCAGGCCAGCGAGGGAAGGTAGCCGCGCCTGGGCACCTGCACGAGCACGGGGCCCTCCTCCAGCCCCTGCTGCAGGGCCCGCCACGCGAGGCTGGGCAGCCTGGCCGCGCGGGCCGCCTGGTCCTTGGCCAGCTCGCCGTCCTCCCCCGCGGGCCTGACCCTCGGCGCGACCGCCCTGATGGCCTGCCTGTCCGCCACGATCGGTCTGGCCCACTTCGAGGCGATGAGCTGGGTGGCCTCCGCCGTACGGGAGTGGCCGCCGATGAGCATGCCCGCTCCCGCCCTGTGCGCGCGGAGGGCGAGCACCTCTCTGGCGTGCGGGTAGGGGGCGAGCCGTTCGGCGTGCAGGTCGTCGCCGTCGTCCCAGATGACGACGAGTCCGAGCTTCTCCACGGGCGCGAACATCGCCGCCCTCGTACCGACGACGGCCCTGACCTGGCCGCGCAGCGCGCGCAACCACCGGCGGTAGCGCTCGGCTGGACCGAGGTCGGCGGTGAGGGCGACGTGCCTGCCGGGGCCGAGCGCCTCGGACAGCGCCTGGTCGGCGAACGTGACGTCCCTGCCATCGGGGACGACGACCACGGCGCCCCTGCCGCCGTCCAGCGTCGCCCTGACGGCCTCGGCGACGGGGCGGGCCCAGCTCGTGTTGCCCGGCAGCGCGCCCCACACCGCCCTGGGCGACCTGCCGTTCTTCAGGGCGTCGAGGAAGGAGGCTCCCATCGGGTAGGCGTCCCATGCGCCGTCGCCGCCGCCCTCGCCCTCGGCGACGGGGTCGCGTTTCTCCGCCTCGACGCGGGCGTGCCTCGGGGGGACCGCCAGGCGCAGCACGTCGGCCAGCGTTCCTGCGTAGCGGTCGGCGACGGCGCGGGCCAGCCCGGCGATCTCGGGCGTCAGCACGGGCTCGGGCGACACGACCCGTTCGAGGGCCGTGAGCCGCCCCTCGTGCTCGCTGCCCGACACGCGCTCCAGTAGGAATCCGTCCACCAGCTTCCCCGCGAACCGCACGCGCACCCGCACGCCGGGCACGGCGTCGCCGTCCATGGCCTCGGGCACCAGATAGTCGAAGGGCCGGTCGAGATGCGGCAGCGGACTGTCGACGACGATCCTGGCCACGGGGAGCTCAGCGGCAGCCACAGGCGCGCCGAGGTCCCGCCTGGCCGACTCCGCGGGGCGCACGGCCTCAAGGGGCAGGAGGGCGTCGTCGGAGTCGGTCACAGACTACGTCTACCAGATGCGCGGCGCCCGCCGGACGGCTCCGGACGGCACGGGACCCGGCCATGCGACGACGATGCCGCACCCCTTCCGGAGTGCGGCATCGTCGTCAGGCGAGCGGTCAGAGACCGGCGGCTTCGCGCAGCGCGGGCGCGCGGTCGGTCGACTCCCACGAGAAGCCCTCACGGCCGAAGTGGCCGTAGGCGGCGGTCTCGGAGTAGATCGGGCGCAGCAGGTCGAGGTCGCGGATGATCGCGGCGGGACGCAGGTCGAACACCTTGGTCACGGCCTCCTGGATCTTCTCCACGGCCACCTTCTCGGTGCCGAAGGTCTCCACGAAGACACCCACGGGCTCGGCCTTGCCGATGGCGTAGGCGACCTGGACCTCGGCACGGTCGGCGAGACCCGCGGCGACGATGTTCTTGGCGACCCAGCGCATCGCGTAGGCGGCCGAGCGGTCGACCTTGGACGGGTCCTTGCCGGAGAAGGCGCCGCCGCCGTGGCGGGCCATGCCGCCGTAGGTGTCGACGATGATCTTGCGTCCGGTGAGGCCTGCGTCGCCCATCGGGCCGCCGATCTCGAACCTGCCGGTCGGGTTGACCAGCAGGCGGTAGCCCTCGATGTCGATGTCGATCCCGGCGAGGACGTGGTCGACCACGTGCTCCTTGATGTCGGGCGTCAGCATCTCCTTGAGGTCGATCTCCGCCGCGTGCTGGGTGGAGACGACGACGGTGTCGAGACGGACCGGCTTGTCGCCGTCGTACTCGATCGTGACCTGGGTCTTGCCGTCGGGACGCAGGTAGGGCACCAGGCCGGACTTGCGCACCTCGGAAAGGCGGCGGGCGAGCTTGTGCGCGAGCGTGATCGGCAGCGGCATCAGCTCGGGCGTCTCACGGCAGGCGTAGCCGAACATCAGGCCCTGGTCGCCGGCGCCCTGGCGGTCGAGCTCGTCGACGTCACCCTCGACGCGGTGCTCGTAGGCGTCGTCGACACCCTGGGCGATGTCGGGCGACTGGGCGCCGATGGAGGCCGACACACCGCAGGAGGCGCCGTCGAAGCCCTTGTGGGAGGCGTCGTAGCCGATCTCAAGGATCTTCTCGCGGATGACGCCGGCGATGTCGACGTAGGTCTCGGTCGTCACCTCGCCTGCGACGTGGACCTGGCCGGTAGTGATCAGCGTCTCGACGGCGACCCTGGACTTGGGGTCGTCCTTGAGCATGGCGTCGAGAATCGCGTCACTGATCTGGTCGGCGATCTTGTCCGGGTGGCCTTCGGTGACCGACTCGGAGGTGAACAGGCGACGTGACAACTCAGTGGCTCCTCATGCAGCGGCTGCTGACGGATGTACGGCTCGGGCGGTAGAGACACGCCAGGGCCATCGCCGAAGTGTAGCCCCACATGCCCGCGCCCCGCGAAACTGCTCCCATTCTGCCCCTTGTCAGAGGTGAGGGAGCGGATCGAGGGGCAGAGTGTCGGGCTCGAACACCTCGGCGTCGGCCGCGGCGACGACGGCGGCGTACTCCTCGTCGAACTCGAAGAACATCTCACCGAGCTGGATGACGGGGCTGGGCGCCATGGTGATCGGCCCGAGCCTCGTGGCGCGGGGGAAGGCGGCGTAGAGCGCGACAGGGCGGTCGCTCCTGAGCATCCTGGTGGCCAGGACGGAGACGGACCTGTCGGTGACGACGATCAGGAAGTTCGCGACGCCGGGCGGGCCGATCGACAGCGCGGGAAAGACATAGCGGATCTCCTCCCCCTGGCGCAGCAGAGCCCTGCAGCGATCCCTGACAGCCGACGTCACCGGCATCCCATCCCCCCTCGCCGACCCTCAGTATCCGCAGGCAGGCGGGGTGCCGCAACAGTTGATCAGGTAACGGGCCATGCCGGAACCCGGCCTTTCCCGACCGCCTGATCTCCCCTGTGAACCGGCCCGCTCGGGACGCGCAGGGGCCGGAGTGCCGCCACGGCGATCTCGGGCTCGCCGATCGGGCGGGCCGCGACCGTCACGGGCGGGCGGTGCTCAGGACAGGCGGGCGGCGACCAGGTCCCACACGGCGTCGGCGAGGTCCTCCTTGGGCCCGCGTGGCACCTCGACCTGGGATCCGTCCGCGGCCAGGATCGTCGCGGCGTTGTCGGGGGTGCCGAAGGCCAGCCCCTCCCCCACCTGGTTGACCACCAGCAGGTCGCATCCCTTGCGGGCGAGCTTGGCCTTGCCGTTGGCGAGCACGTCGTCGGTCTCGGCCGCGAAGCCCGCGATCACCGCAGGACGCGCGGGGGCGAAAGCGCCCGCGCGCCGCCGCTCGCCCAGCTCGGCGAGGATGTCGGGATTCTTGACCAGCTCGATCGGCTCCGGCTCGCCCGAGGTCTTCTTGATCTTCGAGTCGTGGCGCACGGCGGGCCTGAAGTCGGCCACGGCCGCCGCCATGACGACCGCGTCGGCGTCGGCGGCGGCCGACAGCACGGCGTCGCGCAGCTCCACCGCGGACTCGACCCTGATGACCTTGGCGCCCGCCGGGTCGCCGAGCGACACGTTGGCCGCCACGAGCGTCACCTCGGCGCCGCGCGCGACCGCCGTGCGGGCCAGGGCGTATCCCTGCAGCCCCGAGGAGCGGTTGCCGAGGTAGCGGACCGGGTCGAGAGCCTCGCGGGTGCCGCCCGCCGAGATGACGACCTTGCGTCCCGCAAGGTCGCGAGGGCGGCCCGCCATGACGCGGAGGCAGATCTCGAAGATCTCTTCGGGGTCCGGCAGCCGGCCTGGACCCGTGTCGGCGCCCGTGAGGCGGCCGACGGCGGGGTCGATGACGATGGATCCCCGCTCGCGGAGGGTGGCCACGTTGGCCCTGGTGGCCGCGTGCTCCCACATCTCGGTGTGCATCGCGGGCGCGAACACCACGGGACACCTGGCCGTGAGCAGCGTGTTGGTCAGCAGGTCGCCCGCCAGGCCGTGGGCGGCCCTGGCGAGGACGTCGGCCGTCGCGGGCGCGACCACGACGAGGTCGGCGCGCTGGCCGAGCCGTACGTGGGGCACCTCGTGCACGTCGTCCCACACGTCGGTGGCCACCGGGTGCCCTGACAGCGCCGCCCACGTGGGCTCGCCCACGAACCGCAGCGCGTCGCGGGTCGGAACGACCCGCACCTCGTGGCCCGACTCGGTGAACAGGCGCAGGAGCTCGCAGGCCTTGTAGGCGGCGATGCCCGCGCTGACGCCCAGGACGACCCTCATGGAAGGGTCAGACCGCGCCTTCGATGGGCTCGGCGTTGAGGAGACCGTCGGCGACCTCGCGGAGCGCGATGGACAGCGGCTTCTCCTGCGCGTGGGTCTCGACCAGGGGGCCGACGTACTCCAGCAGGCCCTCGCCGAGCTGGGAGTAGTAGGCGTTGATCTGGCGGGCGCGCTTGGCACCCATGATGACCAGGGAGTACTTGCTGTCGACGATGTCGAGCAGCGAGTCGATCGAGGGGTTGGTGATGCCCTCGGTCGTCGGGGCAATGCCTGCCACGTTGTCAGACCTCTCGTCGGAATGCTATGCGGTCATCAAGGCTATCAGCCTGTGGCATACGTCCTGGACGTTCGTGTTCACCAGCGTGGTATCGAACTCCTTCTCGGCCGCCATCTCGACGCGCCCGGCCTCGAGCCGGCGGGCGATGACGTCCTCGGGTTCGGTGCCGCGCCCGCGAAGGCGCTTCTCCAGCTCCTCCCACGACGGGGGGGCCAGGAAGACCAGCAGCGCCTCCGGCATGCTCTCGCGCACCTGCCTGGCGCCCTGGAGATCGATCTCCAGCACCGTGGGCACCCCGGCCGCGAGCTTGTCGAGCACGGCCTGCCTCGGCGTGCCGTACCTGTTGCCCGCGAACTCGGCCCACTCCAGCAGCTCGCCCGACTCGACGAGCCCGTCGAACTCGTCGTTGCCGGCGAAGAAGTACTCGACCCCGTGCGTCTCGCCGGGGCGGGGCTTCCTGGTGGTCACCGAGACCGACAGCCACACCTCGGGGTGTGCCCGCCGGAGCTCGGCGACGACCGTGGACTTGCCGACGCCTGACGGCCCTGACAGGACCGTCAACCGCCTGGTGGCACCGTGCTGGTGCGCGTTGCCACCAGGGGGAACGAAACCACCGCGATCCGTGCCTTCACCATCGGACCAGGACCTGTCGGTCACTTCGTTACCCCCGTCGAACCTGCGCTTTCGTGTGGTACCGAGGTTAGCCCTCGTTGCCACCGAACTCGCGCTCGAGGGCAGCCCTCTGGTTCGCGCCGAGACCCCGCACGCGGCGGGACTCGGCAATAGCGTGCCGCTCCATCAGCTGCTTGGCGCGGACCTTGCCCACGCCGGGGAGCGACTCCAACAGAGCCGACACCTTCATCTTGCCGATGACGTCGTCGGTCTGCCCATCCTTGAGCACCTCAGCCAGAGAAACCGCGCCGTGCTTGAGTCGGTTCTTGACCTCGGCACGCTCTTTACGGGCCTTGGCAGCCTTCTCAAGGGCTGCGGCGCGCTGCTCAGGGGTCAGGGGAGGAAGAGCCACGCCGGGTCACCTCGAATTTCTGTCGATGTACTCGGACGGGATGGGAAACTAGCTGGTCAAGGCGTCGTTAGCAACGTCAAGCGCCGTTTCTCTCACCATAAAATCCACTTCTTCACTCCGTGTGTTCGAATAACTACGCTGTGCCGATCAAAATGCCCTCACTTCGCGCTTCTCGCCATTCGTCAACCGGGTTGACAGGAATGCGATCATGATCACAGAAACTGGCCCGGGAGAGGCCTCGCAGGCCCGCGCGGGGAGGGGGTTTACGGACAGCCGAGGCTCGGATTCGGCGGCGGGACAGGGGTTTCGGACAACGCCGTCCGCTCCCGTGATCGCCCGCACGGCGCGTCAGGAACGGCCTGAGCGGCTCAGGACGCGCCGAAACGGCTGTGACGGACGCGTCATGAGTGGCTCGCGTGGCAGGCGGGCCCTTCGGGGCCTACGCGCCCTGAGGGCCACGCGGTGCGACGTCTCCAGGGCCCGCCCGAGTCCCGCTGGAGCACGCGCGAGGGACGGGCGGGCAGCGGTGATCAACAGGGGGCTTGACCCGGCGTGCCGTACCCAGAGATGATCATGAGCGACGGAGTGAGGCGGCGATCGAGGCGGCCGTCGCGCCGGGGTCGGCCGAGCCCGTGATCGGGCGGCCGATGACGAGCAGGTCCGCGCCGTCGGCGAGAGCCTGCTCGGGCGTGGCCACCCGCGCCTGGTCCTGGCTGTCGGCGCCGGCGGGCCGCACCCCGGGGGTGATCAGCGTGATGCCGGGCCCCACGGCCGCCCGCACGCCGGCGACCTCGCGAGGCGAGCACACCAGCGCCTTGGCGCCCGCCTCCACCGACATCACCGCCAGCCGCCGCACGGCGTCCTCGGGCGAGCCCCCGACCCCGATGGCGGCCAGGTCCGCGGCCGACAGCGAGGTGAGCACGGTGACGGCCGCGATCTCGGTGTGCGGAGCGGCCTCCACGGCCGCCTGGATCATCGCGGGGCCCCCGGAGGCGTGGACGGTCAGGATGGCCGGCCTGAGCCGCGCCACGGCCCTCGTGGCGCCCGCCACGGTGTTCGGGATGTCGTGGAGCTTCAGGTCGAGGAAGACCTTCACGCCGCTGGCCCCCTGCACGGAGGCGATCACGTCGGGCCCGTAGCGCAGATAGAGCTCCAGGCCCACCTTGACCGTGCTCACGTGCGGGGTCACCAGCGAAGCCCAGCGGGCCGCGGTCTCCAGGTCAGGTGCGTCCAGGGCGACGGCGATGGGTGCGGGCGTCACAGGGAACTCTCCTCGGAGTCGACGAGCAGGTGCCGGGCGGCGCTGCCCGGTGGCCGGTGTGCCAGGCCGACGGCGTCGGCGAGGCGGTGAAAGCCCCTGGCCTGCAACAGCTCCTCGAGCTCGCGCTCGATGCGCAGGCAGGCGTAGGGGTCGTGGAACAGCGCCGTGCCCACCCCGACCACGCAGGCACCTGCGAGGACGAGCTGGAGGGCGTCGTGACCGCTCATCACGCCGCCGACGCCGATGATGGGCACGCCGGGGATGGCGGCGTGGACCTGCCAGACGCACCGTACGGCCAGCGGCAGGATCGCGGGACCAGAAAGCCCCCCGGTGCCCGCCGCGAGCGACGGCTTGAGCGCGTCGATGTCGATGGTCATGCCGAGCGGGTTGTTGATCATGGAGAGCGCGTCGGCCCCCGCGTCGACGCAGGCGCGGGCGACGGCCACGACGTCGGCCACGTCAGGTGACAGTTTGGCGACGACGGGCACGTCGTAGCGCATGACCGAGCGCACCGACGCGATCACCTCGGCCGCGGCCCCTCCGTCGCGGGCGAACACGCGCCCGCGGTCCTCGATGTTGGGGCAGGCGAGGTTGACCTCGATCGCGGTCACGCCGGGCGCGTCGGTGAGCCTGCGCGCCAGCGCCGCGTACTCGGCCACCGTGCCGCCGCCGATCGACACGACGGTCCTGATGCCGCGCTGGGCCAGCCACGGCAGCTCGCGTTCGAGGAAGGCGTCGATGCCAGGCCCCTGGAGACCCACGGCGTTGAGCATGCCCGAGGGCGTCTCGGCCATGCGCGGGGTGGGCCTGCCCGCCCTCGGCGCCATCGTGATCGACCGGGTGACCAGCGCGCCGAGGCGGTGCAGGTCGAAGAACTGGGCCAGCTCGCGGCCCGAGCCCGCGCAGCCCGCCGCGGTGGTGACGGGGTTGGCGAGCTCGACGTGCGCCAGGAACGTCCGCATGTCAACCGACATGTCGAGCTCCACCGCCGGGGGCGCCGAGCGCGTCGAACGGGATCGTTCCCACGTCCTCGAACCGCACGCGTTCCCCCCTGAAGACAGGACCCTCGGCGCAGGCGCGCACCATCCTGGTCACGCCGTCGTCGCCGATGACAGGCAGCACACAGGTCATGCAGATCCCGATGCCGCAGGCCATGGCCTCCTCCACCGCCACCTGGACGGGGATGTCGAACTCGATCGCCACCGCGGTGACCTGGCGCAGCGACTCCATCGGCCCGCAGGCGTAGATGGCGTCGGCGCGCGTGTCGGCGATGACCGACGGCAGCACGTCGGTCACCTTGCCGCGCAGCCCGAGCGAGCCGTCCTCGGTGGTGAGCGTGGTGGTCTCCGACATCCTGCGGGCCCGCATCGCGCCGAACACCCGGTCGGCCGAGGCCGCGCCGAGCACGAAGTCGATGCGGCAGCCGCGTTCCATCAGCGCGTCGGCCAGCGGGAACAGCGGGGCCGCGCCGTACTCGTCGCCGACGAGCACGCAGACCGCGGGGTCGCGGGGCAGCGGGAACGGCCGCCCCAGCGGCCCCACCAGGTCGAGCGTGTCGCGGGCGCGCCGCTCCGCCAGCCACGACGTGCCGGGGCCCGAGGCGGTGAAGACGAGTTCGACCGTGCCGCCGTAGTCGGGCTTGACGTCATGGATGGACAGGGCGCGCCTGGTCACCATCGAGGTGCGCGGCCCCCCGACGGCGACCGAGACGAAGTGGCCTGGACGGAACCGCTCGGCGACGCCCGGCGCCACCACGGTCAGCGCATGGTAGGCGTCGACCCGGCGCGTGGTCAGCACCGTGCCAGTCACCTGCACCGGAGTCCCGGCCAGACCTGATCACCCCCGCAGGGCTCGTGCGTGTTCCTGAAGGGACCGTACGCCCACATCGCCCCGCACGATGGCCTGGATGCCCGCGGCGGCCGCGGCGAGTCCCTGGACCGTCGTGATGCACGGGATGCCGCGCAGGACGGCGGCGGTGCGGATGTCGTAGCCGTCGAGGCGCGGCCCCGACTGGCCGGGGCTGCCGAACGGCGTGTTGACGATCAGGTCCACCTCACCGTCCAGGATGCGCTGCACGATCGTCGGCTCACCGTCGGGTCCCGTTCCCTCGCTCTGCTTTCGCACGATCTTGGCATGGACTCCGTTACGGCGCAGCACCTCGGCGGTGCCCTCCGTGGCGAGAATCTCGAAGCCGAGGTCGGCGAGAGCGCGCACCGGGAAGATCATCGAGCGCTTGTCCCTGTTGGCGACGGAGACGAAGGCCCTGCCCTTGGTGGGCAGCTCGCCGTAGGCCCCGGCCTGCGACTTGGCGTAGGCGATGCCGAAGAACTCGTCGATGCCCATGACCTCGCCGGTCGAGCGCATCTCGGGGCCGAGCACGGTGTCGACGCCGCGGAAGCGGTTGAACGGGAGCACCGCCTCCTTGACCGCGATCGAGGCGTCCAGCGGCAGCGTGCCGCCGTCGCCCGTCTCGGGCAGCATGCCCTCCGCCCGCAGCTCGGCCACGGTCGCGCCCATCATGACGCGGGCCGCCGCCTTCGCCAGCGGCACCGCCGTCGCCTTGGAGACGAACGGCACCGTACGGCTGGCCCGCGGGTTGGCCTCCAGGACGTACAGGACGCCCGCCGACATGGCGTACTGCACGTTGAGCAGGCCGCGGACCCCGACTCCCCTGGCGATGCCCTCGGTGGCCGCGCGGATGCGCTTGATGTCGTTGCCGCCGAGCGTGATGGGCGGCAGGGCGCAGGCCGAGTCGCCCGAGTGGATCCCCGCCTCCTCGATGTGCTCCATGACGCCGCCGAGGTAGAGCTCCTCGCCGTCGAACAGCGCGTCGACGTCGATCTCGATGGACTCGTCGAGGAACTTGTCGATCAGCACGGGGTGGCCGCCCTCCTGGGCCGCCATGTAGGTGCCGAGCGTCTCGTCGTCGTAGACGATGGCCATGCCCGCGCCGCCGAGGACGTAGGAGGGCCGGACGAGGACCGGGTAGCCGATCTCCTCGGCGATGCCCAGTGCCTCGGTGACGGTCAGCGCCGTGCCGTGCTTGGGAGCGGGCAGGCCGGCCTCGGCCAGCACGCGGCCGAACGCGCCGCGCTCCTCGGCCAGGTGGATGGACTCGGGCGAGGTGCCGACGACGGGCACGCCCGCGTCCTTCAGCGCCTGCGCGAGCCCCAGCGGCGTCTGACCGCCGAGCTGGACGATGACGCCCGCCACGGGGCCCGTCTGCTGCTCGGCGTGGACGACCTCGAGGACGTCCTCCAGCGTGAGCGGCTCGAAGTAGAGCCGGTCGGAGGTGTCGTAGTCGGTCGAGACCGTCTCGGGGTTGCAGTTGACCATGACGGTCTCGAATCCCGCCCTGGACAGCTCGAAGGAGGCGTGCACGCAGGCGTAGTCGAACTCGATGCCCTGGCCGATGCGGTTGGGCCCGCTGCCGAGGATGAGGACCTTGGGGCGCTCGCCGTAAGGGACCTCGCTCTCCTCGTCGTAGGTCGAGTAGAGGTAGGGCGTCCTGGCGGCGAACTCGGCCGCGCACGTGTCGACGGTGTTGTAGACGGGGCGCAGGCCGAGCGCGTGGCGCAGGTCGCGCACCCGCGACTCGCTCATACCGCGGATCTCGCCGATCTGCGCGTCGGAGAAGCCGTGGTGCTTGGCTCGCTCCAGCGCCTCCCTCGTGAGCTCGGCGGCCTCGCCGAGCGCGCGGGCCTCCTCGTCCAGCAGCATGAGCTGGTCGATGAACCACGGGTCGACGCTGGTCGCCTCGAACAGCTCCTCGGCCGTCGCGCCCGCCCTGATCGCCTGCTGCATGGTGCGCAGCCTGCCGTCGTGGGGCGTGCGGCACTCGTCGAGCAGCTCCCGCTTCGGCTCGAGGGGCCCCGCCCACGAGAAGGACGAGCCCTTCTTCTCCAGCGAGCGCAGCGCCTTCTGCAGCGCCTCGGGGAAGGAGCGGCCGATCGCCATGGCCTCGCCCACCGACTTCATGTGCGTGGTGAGCGTCTGGTCGGCGCCGCGGAACTTCTCGAAGGCGAACCTCGGCACCTTGACCACGATGTAGTCGAGGGTCGGCTCGAAGGAGGCCGGCGTCACCTTGGTGATGTCGTTCGGGATCTCGTCGAGCGTGTAGCCGATCGCCAGCTTCGCCGCGATCTTGGCGATCGGGAAGCCGGTCGCCTTGGAGGCCAGGGCGGACGAGCGCGACACGCGCGGGTTCATCTCGATGACGATCATGCGGCCGGAGCGCGGGTTGACCGCGAACTGGATGTTGCAGCCGCCGGTGTCGACGCCGACCTCGCGGATGACCGCGATCGCGACGTCACGCATGTTCTGGTACTCGCGGTCGGTCAGGGTCAGCGCGGGGGCCACGGTGACGCTGTCGCCGGTGTGCACGCCCATCGGGTCGATGTTCTCGATGGAGCAGACGATGACGACGTTGTCGGCCTTGTCGCGCATGACCTCCAGCTCGTACTCCTTCCAGCCGAGGATCGACTCCTCCAGGAGCACCTCGGTGGTGGGGCTGGCGTCGAGGCCCGCGCCGGCGATGCGGCGCAGGTCGCTCTCGTCGTAGGCGAAGCCGGAGCCGACGCCGCCCATCGTGAACGAGGGCCGCACGACCAGCGGGTAGCCGAGCTCGTCCGAGGCGGCCAGGCACTCGTCCATGGTGTGGCAGATGATCGACTTGGCGGACTCGGCGTTGAGGCCGTGCTCGCGGGCGACCTTGGCGACGATCTCCTTGAACCGCTCGCGGTTCTCGCCCGCCTGGATGGCGTCGAAGTCGGCGCCGATCAGCTCGACCGCGTAGCGCTCCAGGACGCCCGCCTCGTGGAGGGCGACCGCCGTGTTGAGCGCGGTCTGCCCGCCCAGGGTGGGCAGCAGCGCGTCGGGCCGCTCCTTTGCGATGATCTTCTCGACGAACTCGGGGGTGATCGGCTCGACGTAGGTGGCGTCGGCGAACTCGGGGTCCGTCATGATCGTGGCAGGGTTGCTGTTGACCAGGATCACCCTGAAGCCCTCTGCCCGCAGCACGCGGCAGGCCTGGGTGCCCGAATAGTCGAACTCGCACGCCTGCCCGATGACGATCGGTCCCGAGCCGATGACCAGGATCGACCTGATGTCCTCACGCTTGGGCACGGCTCATGACCTCACAGAACTCGTCGAACATGGGTTGAGTGGGCGCTGCGCGGCGTCGTGCCTTCACGACGCCGCCATCAACGAACAGAACTCGTCGAACATGGGTTGAGTGGGGCGCTGCGCGGCCTCGTGCCTTCACGACGCCGCCATCAACGAACAGAACTCGTCGAACAGATAGGCGGCGTCGTGGGGGCCGGCGGCGGCCTCCGGGTGGTACTGCACGCTGAAGGCGCGCCCGTCGAGCAGGCGCAGGCCTTCCACGCAGCGGTCGTTGAGGTTGACGTGGCTGACCTCGGCGCGGCCGTACGGCGTGTCGAAGGGCCCGTCCAGCGGGGCCTCCACCGCGAAGCCGTGGTTGTGCGCCGAGATCTCCACCTTGCCCGTGCGCACGTCCTGGACCGGCTGGTTCACGCCGCGGTGGCCGTAGCGGAGCTTGTAGGTGGGCAGGCCCAGCGCCCTGCCGAACAGCTGGTTGCCGAAGCAGATGCCGAAGAACGGGATCCCCGACTCCAGCACCTGCCTGAGCGTCGTCACGTCGGCCGTGGCGGGGTCACCCGGGCCGTTGGAGAAGAAGACGCCGTCGGGGCCGACGGCTCTGATGTCGTCGAAGGTCGCCGTGGCGGGCAGGACGTGCACCTCGCAGCCGCGCTCGGCCATGCGGTGCGGGGTCATGCCCTTGATGCCGAGGTCGACGGCCGCGACGGTGAAGCGCTTCTCGCCGACGGCCTCGACGACGTACGGCTCGGCCGTGGCCACCTCGGCGGCCAGGTCGGCGCCCTCCATGGGCGGCTGCTGCCGTACGCGCTCGACGAGGGCCTCGACCGGCTCGGACGGAGCGGTGAAGATGCCCGCGCGCATGGCGCCGCGCTCGCGCAGGTGGCGGGTCAGCGCGCGGGTGCCGGAGATCGCGATGCCGACGACACCCTGCTCCTTGAGATAGTCGTCGAGGGAGCGGTTCGCCCGCCAGTTGGAGACCACGCGGGAGGGTTCGCGCACGACGTAGCCCGCGACCCAGACGCGCGAGGACTCGGGGTCCTCGTCGTTGACGCCCGTGTTGCCGATGTGCGGGGCGGTCATCGCGACGATCTGGCGGTGGTAGGACGGGTCGGTGAGGGTCTCCTGGTAGCCGGTCATGCCGGTGTTGAAGACCATCTCGCCGAACGTCTCCCCCTCGGCGCCGTACGAGGTTCCGTGGAAGACACGGCCATCTTCCAGTACGAGGACGGCGACGTTACTCAAGCGAGCTTCCCTTCGAGAACGGTTGGCCTGCCGCGCAGGAACGTCGCCAGCACCCTGCCGGGGAGGGTCATGCCCTCGTAGGGGGTGTTGCGGCTCTTGGAGGCGAAGGCGGAGGGGTCCACCTCGGCGCGCGCGGTGGGGTCGTAGAGAACGATGTTGGCGGGGGCGCCGACCTCGAGCGCCTGGCCGTGGCCGGGCAGGCGGCCGATGCGCGCGGGGGCGGCGGACATGCGCTCGGCCACGCCCGCCCAGTCGAGCAGGCCCGTGTCGACCATGGCCTCCTGGACGACGCTGAGCGCGGTCTCCAGGCCGACCATGCCCATGGCCGCGGCGGCCCACTCGGTCTCCTTGTCCTCGACCGGGTGCGGCGCGTGGTCGGTGGCCACGACGTCGATGGTGCCGTCGGCCAGTGCCGCGCGCAGGGCGTGGACGTCGTCGCTGGTGCGCAGCGGCGGGTTGACCTTGTAGATGGGGTTGTAGGAGCCGTTGGGCGAGTTCTCGACGAGTTCGTCGGTGAGCAGCAGGTGGTGGGGGGTCACCTCGGCGGTGACGTTCCAGCCCTTGGACTTGGCCCAGCGGATGATCTCGACCGAGCCCGCCGTGGACACGTGGCAGACGTGCAGGCGCGAGCCGACGTGCGCGGCCAGCAGGCAGTCGCGGGCGATGATCGCCTCCTCGGCCACCGCGGGCCAGCCCGCCAGGCCGAGCCTGCCGGAGATGACGCCCTCGTTCATCTGGGCGTCCTTGGTGAGCTTGGGCTCCTGGGCGTGCTGGGCGACGACGCCGTCGAAGGCCTTGACGTACTCCAGGGCCCTGCGCATCAGCACGGCGTCGTCGACGCACTTGCCGTCGTCGGAGAAGACGCGCACGCGGGCGGCGGAGTCGGCCATCGCGCCGAGCTCTGCCAGCTGCCTGCCCTCCAGGCCGACGGTGACGGCGCCGACGGGCTGCACGTCGCAGTGGCCGAACTCCTGGCCGAGCCGCCAGACCTGCTCGACGACGCCCGCGGTGTCGGCGACGGGCATGGTGTTGGCCATGGCGTGGACGGCGGTGTAGCCGCCGCGGGCGGCCGACTGGGTGCCCGTCTGCACGGTCTCGGCGTCCTCGCGACCCGGCTCGCGCAGGTGGGTGTGCAGGTCGACCAGGCCGGGCAGCGCGATCGCGCCCCTCCCGTCGACGACTTCGGACGTCGCGGCGCTCGGCGAGGAGCCCGGGGCGATCTCGGCGATGAGGCCGTTGACCACCGTGATGTCGACGGGGTCGCCGCCGAGGATGCGAACGTTCTTGATCAGCATCAGATCTCTCCCCCGAGCAGCAGGTACAGGACGGCCATGCGGATGGTCACTCCGTTGGCGACCTGCTCGACGATCGTCGAGCGCGGCGAGTCGGCCACCTCGGCCGCGATCTCCATGCCCCTGTTCATCGGGCCCGGGTGCATGACGATCGCCTCGTCGGGCATCTTCGCGAACCTGTCGCGGTCGAGCCCGTAGCGGCGGGAGTACTCGCGCTCGCTGGGGAAGTAGGCGGCGTTCATCCGCTCCTTCTGCACGCGGAGCATCATGACGACGTCGGACTTGGGCAGGACGGCGTCGAGGTCGTAGGACACCTCGCACGGCCAGGTGCCGACGGAGACCGGCACCAGGGTCGGCGGCGCGACCAGCGTCACGTCGGCGCCGAGGGTGGCCAGCAGCAGCACGTTGGAGCGGGCCACGCGGCTGTGCAGGACGTCGCCGACGATGGTGACCTTGCGCCCTTCGAGGGAGCCGAGGCGGCGGCGCATCGAGAAGGCGTCGAGCAGCGCCTGCGTGGGGTGCTCGTGGGTGCCGTCGCCCGCGTTGACGACGCTGCCGCGCACCCAGTTGGCCAGGCGGTGCGGCGCGCCTGAGGCGCCGTGGCGGATGACGACGGCGTCGGCGCCCATCGCCTCCAGGGTCAGCGCCGTGTCCTTCAGCGACTCGCCCTTGGAGACGCTGGAGCCCTTGGCGGAGAAGTTGATGACGTCGGCCGACAGGCGCTTGGCCGCGGCCTCGAAGGAGATGCGGGTGCGGGTGGAGTCCTCGAAGAAGAGGTTGACCACCGTACGGCCGCGCAGCGTCGGGAGCTTCTTGATGGAGCGTTCCGAGACGCGGGCCAGTTCCTCGGCGGTGTCGAGGATCAGCAGGGCGTCGTCCTTGGTCAGGTCGGCCGCCGAGATGAGGTGCCTGTTCACTTGATCAACTCCACTGCGTCGCGCCCGTCGGTCTCCTCCAGGTAGACCTTGACCTTCTCGCTCTTGGCGGTCGGGAGGTTCTTGCCCACGTAGTCGGCCCTGATGGGCAGTTCGCGGTGACCCCTGTCGACCAGGATGGCCAGTTGCACGGCCGTGGGCCTGCCGAGGTCGTTGAGGGCGTCGAGCGCGGCGCGGACCGAACGTCCGGAGAAGAGGACGTCGTCGACCAGGACGACGAGCTTGTCGTCGATGCCGTCGGCCGGCAGGTCGGTACGGCCGAGCGGGCGCGCGGGCCTGAGCCTGAGGTCGTCGCGGTACATGGTGATGTCGATCGAGCCGACGGGAACCTTCACGTCTTCGAACTGCTCGATGCGCTCGGCGAGCCGGGCCGCGAGAGTGGCGCCGCGGGTGGGGATGCCGAGGAGGACGACGCCGTCGGCGCCCTTGGTGCGCTCGAGGATCTCGTGCGCTATGCGGGTCAGCGCCCGGTGGATGTCCGGGCCTTCGAGAACGGCCCTGGGTTCGGACATGGGTGTAGCTCACCACCTTTCCCGCCTCACAGGACGGGGCTTAAAAGGGTGTTGGGTCGCAGCCACATTACCAGCAGCCACCAGCCACGACGCGCGGGGTGCGCTCCCACGGGTGGTGGCGGGCTCCGCGAGGGGCGGGCCAGGGGCCGAGCCGCCCAAGGCCGGCTGAACGATTTGGAAAATCCGGACAAAAGAGATAAAACCTCCTCCAAGTCTTTCTCGGGAGGTCCCGGCATGTCCCTGTCGGCACGCGAGCGCCAGATCCTCGACGCCATCGCGCGTCAGTTCGCCGCGGAGGAGCCCGCGCTGGCGCGCGGCTTCTCCGAGCACGGCCGCGGTCGGGTGACCGCCGAGCGCATCACCGCCGAGCGCGCCAAGGGTCGCTGGGAAGCGTGGCCCGTCGCGCTCATCGCGGTCTGCCTCGCCGTCTTCGCCGTCGTGCTGCTCCTCTCGGGCAACTCGCGCACCTGAGCGCCTCCCTCCCCCGCCTGCCCGTGATGCGCCTGAGCTGGGCGTTTTAGCGCACCTCGCAAAGGGGAGGTCCCCCAAGGTCATAGGACATCGGGGGATTTCGGCGTCGGGGGGCGCTATGGGAGGACCGCGGCATCCGGCCGGCGGCGGCGTCGACACGGTCCGCTCCGAGCCTGCCGGTGTCACCGAGGGACCGGGGCGCAGCCTCGGCCTCGGCGCGGCCATCGCCCTGGTCATCGGGAACGTGGTCGGCACCGGGATCTTCCTGCTGCCCGCCGCCCTGGCCGCCTTCGGCACGGTCAGCCTGGTCGCGATGGGCGCGGTGACCGTCGGCGCCATCGCGATGGCCATGGTCTTCGGCAGGCTGGGCGCGCGCATCCCCGCGGGCGGCGGCCCCTACGCCTACGCGCGCGACGCCTTCGGCGAGTTCGTCGGCTTCTGGAACGCCTGGTCGTTCTGGCTGACGGCGTGGATCGGCAACGCCGCCATCGCCGTCGCGTGGGTCGGGTACGTGCAGTTCGCGGCCACGGGGGTCTTCGGCCTCGACTGGGGCGGCGCCACGGCGGCGATCGTCATCGCGCTGGTCGGGCTCTGGATCCCCGCGGTGGTCAACATGATGGGCGCCAGGAACATGGCCGCCTTCCAACTCGTCACCACGGTCCTGAAGTTCGCGCCCCTGCTGTTCGTCGCGGTCGTCGGCCTGTTCTTCGTCCAGGGCGCCAACTTCGGCCCCTTCAACGCCACAGACGACAGCGCCCTCGGCGCCATCTCGCTGGCCGGCGCGGTGGCGCTGTTCATCTACTCGGGCGTGGAGAGCGTCTCCATCGCCGCCGAGAAGGTCAAGGACCCGGTCCGCATCATCGGCCGCGCCAGCGTCATCGGCGTGCTCGCCTGCGCCTTCCTGTACATGCTGAGCACCGTGGCGGTCATGGGCACCGTGCCGTACGCCACGCTGGTGCAGTCGTCGGCCCCGTTCGCCGACGCGATCAACAACATGTTCGGCGGCTCGGCGGGCGGGATCCTCATGGCCTTCTGCGCCATCGTCTCCGGCATCGGCGCGCTCAACGGCTGGACCATGCTGGTGGCCGAGATGCCCAAGGCCGCCGCCAGGGACGGCATGTTCCCCGCCTTCTTCGCCAGGGAGTCGCGCCGCGGGGCGCCCGTCCCAGGCATCCTGGTCGGCAGCGTCCTGACCTCCCTGATGCTGCTGGTCGCCTACGCCTCGGCGAACGCCTTCAACACGATCGTGCTGCTGGCCTCCTTCACCACCGTCATCCCCTACTTCTTCTCCGCATGCGCACAGCTGTTCTGGCTGGTGACGGGCGAACGGGCGGTCCACAAGGGACGGCTGGCCCGCGACAGCGTCATCACCGTCATCGCGCTGGTGTTCGCGTTCTGGATGGCCTACGGCTCCGGCCCCGAGGCCGTGCTCGGCGGCACGCTGATGCTCCTGGTCGGCGTGCCCGTCTACATCTGGGTGAAGGCCCGGCGCGGCGAGTACGGCCCCAAGGTCTAGGAAAGGAACACAGGTTATGACCTTTCATGTCGATTCCGAGGTGGGCAGGCTCTCCCAGGTGATGCTTCACCGGCCCGATCTGGCGCTGAAGCGGCTCACCCCGACGAACAAGGACGAGTTCCTCTTCGACGACGTGCTGTGGGTGCAGCGCGCGGTGGAGGAGCACGAGGAATGGCAGCGGACGCTGCGCGACCGGGGCATCAGGGTTCACATGCTGGCCGACCTCCTGCGCGAGACGCTCGACATCCCCGAGGCGCGCAAGCACATCCTCGACCACGTCGTGGACGAGCGCTGGCACGGCCCCCTGGCCACCGACGCCATCCGCAACACCCTCGACTCGCTCCCTTCCAAGGACCTGCAGCAGTTCCTCACCGGCGGCATCACCAAGTCCGAGATCATGGAGCGCGGCGCCGACCCGAAGAGCGTCGCCTTCCACGTGCTGGACGACATGGACTTCGTCCTGCCTCCCCTGCCCAACCACCTGTTCACCCGCGACACCTCCTGCTGGATCTACAACGGGGTGTCGATCAACGCGATGAAGAAGAAGGCCAGGCAGGCCGAGACGATCAACTTCGAGGCCATCTACACCTACCATCCGACCTTCGCCACCCAGGCGGGCTCGTTCCACGTGTGGATGCCGGGCACCAAGGTCGCGCCCGCCACCATGGAGGGCGGCGACGTCCTGGTCATCGGCCGCGGCGCGGTACTCATCGGGATGAGCGAGCGCACCCAGCCGCAGGCGGTCGAGATGCTCGCGCGCAACCTGTTCGCCAGGGGCGGCGCGAAGAGGATCGTCGCGCTCAACATGCCGAAGGCGCGCGCGTTCATGCACCTCGACACGGTCATGACCAATGTGGACGTGGGCGTGTTCGTCAAGTACGCGGGCCTGGGGATGCTGCCCTCCTACACGATCGAGCCCGGTGACAACGAGAAGGAGCTCAAGGTCACCGACCACCCGCCCGAGGACATGCACAGGGCGATCGCCAGGGCGATCGACCTCGACGACATCAAGGTCCTCACCGCGACCCAGGACGTCTACGCCGCCGAGCGCGAGCAGTGGGACGACGGGTGCAACGTGCTGGCCATCGAGCCCGGCGTGGTCGTCGCCTACGAGCGCAACACCACCACCAACAACTTCCTGCGCGACCACGGCGTCGAGGTCATCACCATCCGCGGCAGCGAGCTGGGCCGCGGCAGGGGCGGGCCCCGCTGCATGAGCTGCCCACTCGAGAGGGGGGGCATCTGACCATGAGCTTCAACCTGCGCAACCGCAGCTTCCTCAAGGAGCTCGACTTCACGCCCGCGGAGTTCGGGTTCCTGCTCGGGCTCTCCGCCGAGCTCAAGCGGGCCAAGTACGCGGGCACCGAACAGCCGCGGCTCAAGGGCAGGAACATCGCGCTGATCTTCGAGAAGACCTCGACCCGCACCCGCTGCGCCTTCGAGGTCGCCGCGCACGACCAGGGCGCGCACGTCACCTACCTCGACCCGGCGGGCTCGCAGATGGGCCACAAGGAGTCGGTCAAGGACACCGCCCGCGTGCTGGGCAGGATGTTCGACGGCATCGAGTACAGGGGCTTCGAACAGGAGTACGTCGAGGAACTGGCCGCCTACGCGGGCGTGCCCGTCTGGAACGGCCTGACCGACGAGTGGCACCCCACCCAGATGCTCGCCGACATGCTCACCATGCGGGAGCACAGCGACAAGCCGCTGCACGACGTCTCCTTCGCCTACCTCGGCGACGCCCGCAACAACATGGGCAACTCGCTGCTGGTCACGGGGGCGATGCTGGGCATGGACGTACGGCTCGTCGCGCCCAGGGCGCTGCAGCCCGACACCGAGATGGTCGTCAAGCCCGCCAAGGACCTGGCCAAGCAGACGGGCGCCACGCTGACGATCACCGACGACGTCGGCAAGGGCGTCAAGGGCGTCGACTTCCTCTACACCGACGTGTGGGTGTCGATGGGCGAGCCGAAACAGGTGTGGGACGAGCGGATCAAGCTGCTCAGGCCGTACCAGATCAACGACGAGGTCGTGAAGGCGACGGGGAACGACGGCGTCAAGGTGATGCACTGCCTGCCGGCCTTCCACAACAGGGAGACCAAGGTCGGCGAGGAGATCTACGAGAAGACCGGGCTCGACGCGCTGGAGATCACCGAGAGCGTCTTCGAGTCGCCTCGCTCGATCGTCTTCGACCAGGCCGAGAACCGCCTGCACACCATCAAGGCCGTCATGGTCGCGACGCTGGGGGGCTGACGTGAAGGTGCTGGTCGCGCTGGGGGGCAACGCGCTCCTGCGACGCGGGGAGAGACCGGACGCCGACGTCCAGCAGGCGAACGTGGCTGTGGCGGTCAAGACGCTCGCCAAGGTGGCCGAGCGGCACGAGCTGATCATCACCCACGGGAACGGCCCGCAGGTGGGCCTGCTGGCGGTGGAGAGCGCCAACGACCCCAACCTGACCAAGCCCTACCCGTTCGACACGCTGGGCGCCGAGACCCAGGGCATGATCGGCTACTGGATGCAGCAGGCGTTGCAGAACGCGCTGCCGGGCCGGCAGGTGATCGCGCACGTCACCCAGACCCTGGTGTCGGCCGTCGACCCCGCCTTCGACAACCCGACCAAGTTCGTCGGCCAGGTCTACGAGCAGGCGGAGGCGGAGAAGCTGGCCGCGGAGTACGGCTGGACCGTCAAGCAGGACGGCCAGTACTGGCGTCGCGTCGTGCCCTCGCCCAAACCGCAGCGCGTGGTCGAGACGCGGCTGATCCGCAAACTGGTGCGCGACGGCGTCACCGTCGTGTGCGCGGGCGGCGGCGGCGTGCCCGTCATCCGCGACGAGAACGGCCGCCTGTCGGGCGTGGAGGCCGTCATCGACAAGGACCTGACGGGCTCGCTGCTCGCCGAGGCCCTGGAATGCGACGCCTTCCTCATCCTGACCGACGTGCCGCGTGTCATGCGCGACTTCGGCACCCCCCAGCAGACCGAGATCGGCCACACCACGCCGCACGAGCTGCGTTCGATCGACTTCCCCGCCGGGTCCATGGGCCCGAAGGCGGAGGCGGTCTGCAGGTTCGTGGAGACGACGGGCGACATGGCCGCGATCGGGAAGCTGGACCAGGCCCTGGAGATCCTGGACGGCAGGGCGGGCACCATCGTCACGCCCAACGCCACCTGGCCGCTGTCCAGCACACTGTAAGGAGGAGCCCGTGGCGCTGGCCGAACGGCTGTTCCGCACCAAGCCCACCGACCAGATCGTAGCGGAGGCCGGACATGGAGAGGGCGGCGAGCTTCGCCGCACCATGTCCCTGTGGCAGCTGACGCTGTTCAGCGTCGGCGCCACGCTGGGCACGGGGATCTTCGTCATCCTCGGCCAGGCGGTGCCGAAGGCAGGACCCGCGGTGGTGCTGTCCTTCGTGCTCGCCGCCATCACGGCGCTGTTCTCGGCGCTGTCCTACGCCGAGCTGGCCGGGACGATCCCCGTGTCGGGCTCGTCCTACTCCTATGCCTACGCCACGCTCGGCGAGCTCGTGGCGTGGGTGTGCGGCTGGTGCCTGATGCTGGAGTACGCGGTCTCCGTGGCGGCCGTGGCGGTGGGATGGGGCGAGTACCTCAACACCTTCCTCGAAGGCGCCTTCGGCTGGGCGCTGCCGGCCTCGATCATCCACGGCCCGATGCAGGGCGGGGTGATCAATCTCACGGCCATCGCGATCGTCGCGCTGGCCACCTGGCTGCTGCTGCGTGGCACCTCGGAGTCGGCCACCGCGAACACGATCTTCGTGTACATCAAGGTCGCGGTGCTCCTCTTCTTCTGCGTGGTCGCCTTCACCGCCTTCAACGCGGGCAACTTCACCCCCTTCGCCCCGCTGGGCATCGCCGGCATCACCGCCGCCGCCTCCCAGGTCTTCTTCTCCTACATCGGCTTCGACGCCGCCTCGACCGCAGGCGAGGAGGCCAAGAATCCCAGGCGGGACCTGCCGCTGGCGATCATCCTGTCGCTGGTCATCGTCACGGTGATCTATGTCCTGGTCGCCGTGGCGGCGATCGGCGCCATGCCGTGGACCGACTTCGACCCCGACAACACCGAGGCCAGCCTGGCGCTCATCGTCGACCTGGCCACCGGAGCCACCTGGCCTGGGCTGATCGTCTCCTTCGGCGCGGTCATCGCGATCGCCAGCGTCGTCATCACCGTGCTGTACGGCCAGACCCGCATCCTGTTCGCGATGTCGCGCGACGGGCTGATTCCCAAGATCTTCGAGAAGGTCAACCCGCGCCGCCAGGTGCCCGTCGCCAACACCCTCATCGTCTGCCTGTTCGTCGCCGTGCTCGCCGGTTTCGTGCCGCTCGGGCAGCTGGCCGAGGCCACCAGCATCGGCACGCTGTTCGCCTTCGCCATCGTCAACGTCGGCGTGCTGGTGCTCCGCCGTACCAGACCCGACCTGCCGCGCAGCTTCCGCACGCCGCTGTTCCCCGCCACGCCGGTCCTCGGCGTGATCTTCTGCCTGCTCCTCATGTCCCAGCTGGCCTGGGCCACCTGGGTCGCGTTCCTGCTGTGGACGGGCGTCGGCCTGGTGGCCTACATCATCTACGGCTACGGGCATTCGCGGCTCAACACCGGGAGCGTCCGATGAAGCTCGAGCACGTCCTCGCCGGATTCCTGCCCGACTCCCGGGGCCATGACGGCCTGGTGCTCGCCGAACTGCTGTCCGCGCAGGCGGGAGCGCGCCTGAGCGTCGCCACGATCCAGCCCCCGCCCTGGAGCACGCCCGGCCCCGGCAGGGCCGACGAGAGCGCATGGCGGGCCTACCTCTTGGAGCAGGTCGAGGCGGGCTTCGAGGAGGCGCGCAAGCGGGTGGGCGAGCACGCGGCATTCGTCTCCCACTTCCACAGGGGCAGCGGCCGCGGCCTGGTCGAGGTGGCGCGCGAGATCGGCGCCGACGTCATCGTGATCGGCTCAGGGCCGCGAGGAGCCAAGGCGCGCATCTCCCTCGGCAGCACCGCCGACCAGCTCCTGCACGCCTCCCCTGTGCCGGTGCTGCTGACGCCGAAGGGCTACGCGGAGAATCCGCCGGCGCGCATCGAACGGCTGACCGTGGCCTACCGGCGCGCCCCTTCCTGTGACGCGGCTCTGGCGGTCGCCGCGGCCACCGCCGTCACGCTGGCCGTGCCGCTGCGCCTGGTGACGCTGGTGGTCGGCGCGAGCCGGGCCAGGATCGAACAGGACATGCTGGAGGGCCTGCGCGCCCAGGCCATGACCGACCTGGAGCGGGCGGCTTCGAGCCGGCGGCCCGAAGTGGCGGTCGAGACGTTGGAGGGCAGGAACGTCGCCCAGGCCATGGGCGGGACGGACTGGCTGGACGGCGAGCTGATCGTCCTGGCCTCCAGCGGTTCTGGACCCCTGCGGCGGGTCTTCCTCGGCGACACATCGGTCAAGATCATAAGGGCGGCGCCGCGTCCTGTCCTCGTTCTGCCCAGACAGCCTTCGGGCTCTCGGCAAACAGTGACGAAGTAGTGTTACGCAAGGGACATCAGTGATGTTTGAGGCGGACCCTCCCGGACCGGATTCGGCATCTTTTTTCCAATCAGCTTGACCTTAGGCGTCCACAGCTTTACCGTCACTGTCCGTAACCACACCTCGCGGCGTTCTGGGGTAAACCCCAGTGGCTCGGCTACCGAAGGTGCCTGTACGGCACCCACCCCCCGGTGGTCCGGGCAATCGTCGCAAGGGAGCACAATCTACTGAGAGCAGCACATACAAGAGCCGGGGGGCCACACGATGCCGTCTGAGTACGCCAAGTCGCTGGGTGCACGACTCCGCGCCATCCGCACCCAGCAGGGCCTGTCCCTGCATGGAGTCGAAGAGAAGTCGCGTGGACGCTGGAAAGCCGTCGTCGTGGGTTCCTACGAGCGTGGCGACAGGGCGGTCACGGTGCAGAAGCTTGCCGAGCTTGCCGATTTCTACGGCGTGCCGGTCTCGGAACTGCTGCCCGGGGGTGCGGCACCCAGCCCGCTCGGGCCCACGCCGAAGCTTGTGATCGACCTGGAGCGCCTGGCGACGCTGCCCAAGGAGAAGGCGGGTGCTCTGGCACGCTACGCGGCCACCATCCAGAGCCAGCGTGGAGACTACAACGGCAAGGTCCTTTCCATCCGGCAGGAGGACCTGCGTTCGCTTGCCGTCATCTATGACAAGTCGCCCAGTGAGCTGACCGAGGAGCTCATCAGCTGGGGTGTGCTGGACGCGGAGGCCCGCAGGGCCGTCGAGTCCTTCTGAAGGCTCTTGTAGGCGCGGGTGGGGCGCTTCCCTGGATCTCCCGGGAAGCGCCTCTTTCGTCGTCTCGTGGCACCGGCCGTCCCGCAGGGGCACCCCGTATCCTGCGGCGGCCGGGATCACCTGCGGCGGCCGGGGTCTTCTGTGGCGGCGAGTCTCCTGCGGCTGCCGGGCGAGGAGTTCGCCTCCGAACGCAAGGTCAGGCGGATCCGCTGAGGCGGGCGAACTCCCACGGGTCGTGCGCGGAGAACACCCGCACCTCGTCGGAATGGTCACGCACCAGCTCGCGCAGCCGCTCCTGGTTGGCCACCCGCAGTTCGGCGTCCACCTGCGAGTCCAGCTGCACGAAGTCGAACAGCGGGTGCGACGCGGGGTCGGCCGGGTCGATCTCCTTGTGGTAGAAGTACGCGTCGCCCGCGTGCAGGAACCATCCGTCCCCGTTCCTGACGGCGACGGCCGCGTGTCCTGCCGTGTGCCCGCCCAGCGGCACCAGGAGGAAGTCCTGCGAGAGTCCGCGCAACGGCTGGGCCCCGGCGAAGCCGAACCACTCCTCCCCCGCGTCCGCGCCGTACAGCTGCCAGTTGGGCCCGTGCCACCAGTGGGCGGGACGGTAGCGGCGGCTCGGTCCCTCTGCCATCGCCGCCGCGTGCTCGGCCTCCATGACGTGCACGCTGGCTTCGGGGAAGTCGGGCAGCCCTCCCGCGTGGTCGACGTCGAGGTGGGTCAGCACGATGTGGCGCACGTCGGCGGGGTCGTGGCCGAGGTCGGCGAGCCGGCGCAGCGCGGTCTCGTCCCTGTCGAGCCTGGGGGTGACCAGCTCGACCCACTCGGGATCGAGGACCTGGCCAGGCTGTTCGACCGAGTCGACCCCGAGGCCGGTCTCGACCAGGACGAGGCCGTGGGCGTCGGTCTCGACCAGCAGCGCGTGGCTGACGGCGGGGGCCGGTTCGAGTCCTTCGTAGGTGGGGTCGACGGTGCGCATGGAGGCCAGGTTCAGATGGTGAACTTTCGTCATGCCCCCTACACTGCGACTTGAAGCGCGGTTCAAGTCAAGGGGGCGTCACGGATGCTGCTCGACATCGGCGAGGTGGCCCAGCGGTCGGGTCTCGCGGCCTCCGCGCTGCGGTTCTACGAGCGCAAGGGACTGATCAGCGCGACCGGGCGTAACGGGATCAGGCGGACGTACGAGCCGGAGACGCTCAGCCGGCTGGCGCTGATCGCCTGTGCGAGGAGCGCGGGGTTCACGTTGACGGAGATCGGCCGGCTGCTGCACGCCAAGCCGTCCGACGACGCGCTGCGCGAGCGGATGGCGGAGAAGGCGAGCGAGCTGGACGACCGCATCGCCCAGCTCACCAGGATGCGCGACAGCCTGCGCCACGCGGCCTCCTGCACGCACGACCCGCTCATCGCGTGCCCGGAGTTCAAGCAGGTGGTACGGGGAACCGGCTGAGCCGACCGGCGGGTGCCTGAGCGGCCGCGGCGCCGGCCCGTCGCCCGCGCCGTACAGCCGAGCCGACGCCGGACACCACCCACCGAGCCGGGCCGCGAGCCCGCCCTGACCGTGGTGGCCGGCACGACCAGCGGCGCCTGGCCGCGAGCCCCCAGGAGCCACCGTCCACGATCGTGGGCCCGTCGGCGACCACGGCGGCCAGGCATAGGGGTCGCGGTCGATCCCGCCCGCAGGCCGCCCCGCATCAGGGAACGCCAGCCGATGTCAGCGCCCGACGACCTGTCGCCGCAGCAATCACATCCAGCCGCTCATCTTGCGCCGGCCGACGGCCCGGCGGCCGGATGCAAGGGTTGCGGTCGATCCCGCCCACGGGCCACCCCGCATCGGGGAACGCCGGTCGTCGGCCCGGCAGCCTACGCCCGGGCGGCGGTCGCCCTGGTGCTGAACGTTCTCGGCCCCGGCATCCGTTCTGGCGGAAGACACCGGGGGTTCGGCCAGGCGACGCGAGGAACAACGCGACGCGAGGAACAACGCGACGCGAGGAACGCAGTGAGGAGAAGGGGGAGTCCGGCTCGCGGAGGGATCGAGCCGGACGGCCTGCCGGGCGGGCGCTTCGTCCTCCCACCGACGAGAACGAGACGACCGGCCGGGAACCTGGGCCAGGGGAAAAGGGGAGACGGGCCCTCAGCCCGCCAGGGGAACGTTGACGGGAAGGGCGGGCTGCCCGGGGACGCCGAGGATCTCCTCGACCGTGGCGACGAACGTCTCCGCCTCGGCCAGGAGCTCGTCGGCGTCGGCCATGGTCACGCCGCGCACCATGCCGGCCTCCGCGGCGGCACGCTTGGCGGCGCTGATCGAGAAGTAGGCCGCCCACTCGGCGAGCCTGGGCTCGGCCTCGGGCAGCAGCTCCCACGCGCTGCGCAGCCTGCGCCTGCGGCCCTCCATCGGGCGCGGACGCGCGGCCAGGATGGCCGCCGCCGCGCGCAGGGCGGCGAGGTGTGCGGCGACGTAGCGGGTGGCGGGGGTGCGGGCCGTCACGGCGTCGGCCAGGCAGGTGCGTGAGTCGGTGAGATGCGCCCTGACTGCGGGCGACAGGCGGGGCCCGTGCGTGTCGCTGAGCCTTGTCGTCATGCCAGCCTCCTTTGAGGGGTCTTGGCGGCCCCGGCGTTTCCGCCGGTGAAGCCAACACTTGCAGACCCCACCGACATTTCCGCCGGGCGGCCGGACGAGGAGCTTCCCCTCTCCCCGTCCGGCCAGCGCGCGCCCACTCGTCTCCGCCGACGACGAGGACGCGCCCTTCGCCCGTGGAACCCGACCGCGGGCCCCGCATGGGGGTAGCGGGAACCCGCGACCAGGCTCTTCGACGTGAGCCGCGAGCCTCACGTCACTCCGTCGAACATAATTTCGATGACCATGAATGTCAACCGAATCGCGAACACAGGTTCGATCAATCGGCTTGACCTGCGAAGGCGGCGACGGAGAGCGCGAGGCATGACAAGGGCACGGCCGTCCGCGAGGGAACGTCACCCCAGGGCGTGTCGCCCGACGGCCCGACGACGCGGGTCACGTCGTCGGGGAGGTCAGCGTGCCTCGTCCGCGCGGGTGATGGCGCCGGACGGGCAGAGCGTGAGCGCGCGGGCGACCGCGGCCTCGGCCTCTGGTGGCACCTCGGCGACCTTCAACACGACCAGGCCCTCGTCCTCGTCCTGGTCGAACACCAGCGGCGCGGTCAGCACGCACATGCCGGCGCCGATGCACACGCCCCTGTCGGCGTTGATCCTCACCAGGCCACCTCCAGGGAGTGGACGCCGTAGATGCTCATGTCCGTGCGCATCGGCACCTCGTCGGCGGGGACCGCCAACCGGAGCGAAGGGAAGCGCTTGAGCAGGGCGGGGTAGGCGACCCGCATCTCGATCCTGGCCAGTTGCTGTCCGAGACACTGGTGGATGCCGTGACCGAAGGTCAGGTGGCCGCTCGCGGGCCGCCGTACGTCCAGGACGGCGGGGTCGGGGTAGCGCGCGGTGTCGCGGTTCGCGGCGGGGATGGACAGCGCGACGCAGTCCCCCGCCTTGATCAGCGTGCCCGCGACGACGACGTCCTCCATGGCGGTCCTCGTCGGGCCGAAGTGGATGATCGACAGGTAGCGGAGCAGTTCCTCCACCGCGTTGTCGATCACGGAGGCGTCGTCGCGGACGATCGCGAGCTGGTCGGGGTTCTGGAGCAGCGCGAACGTGCCGAGCCCGAGCATGTTGGCGGTCGTCTCGTGCCCCGCCACCAGCAGCAGGAAGCCCATGCCGGCGATCTCGTCGTCGTTCAGCTCTCCACTGGCGACGAGTCCGGTGAGCATGTCGTTCTCCGGCTCGGCACGCTTGCGCGCGATGAGGGTGTAGAAGTACTTGATCAGGTCGCTGACCGCGGCCGCCAGTTCCTCGGGGGAGCTCTCCAGCCGGAGCAACCGCGACGAGTCGCGCTGGAACTGCTCCCTGTCCTCGTACGGCACGCCGAGCAGCTCGCAGATGACCAGCGAGGGGATCGGCAGCGCGAAGGAGCGCACCAGGTCGGCGGGCGGACCCTGGCGTTCCATCTCGTCGAGGCAGTCCGCGGCGATCTCCTCGATGCGGGCCCTGAGCAGGTTCATCCTGCGTACGGTGAACTGCCCGGTGAGGAGCCTGCGGTAGTGCGTGTGTTCGGGCGCGTCCATCCGAAGGAAGAACCCCGCCGGCACGTCGCTCTCCGGCAGCCTGCGCGACATGAGGAGCGGATGCAGCCGCCGGGGGTCGGTGCTGAAGCGGGGATCGGCCAGCATCGCGCGGCCGGCCGCGTGTCCGGTCACGAGCCAGCCCTCGTGCCCGTCCGCGAACGTCAGCGGCCGCACCGGCGCGGGGTCGCCGAACAGCTCGTCGGGCGGGTCGAACGTGCGCTGACGGGTCATCGGGTAGGTCATTCCGCACTCCTTCGTGAGATCGACACCCTCCAGAAAACATCATCGAATGCAAAAATTCAATCAGTGCAGTACATTAGTTCCATGACGGACGAGGCAGGGCTTAGAGCGCGCAAAAAGGCCAAGACCCGGCGTGCTCTCGTCGAGGGCGCGATGCGGCTGTTCGCCGAGAAGGGGTTCGAGCAGACCACGCTCGCCGAGATCGCCGCCTCGGCCGAGGTGTCGACGCGCACGTTCTTCAGCTACTTCGCCTCCAAGGAGGAGGTCGTCTTCTTCGACGCCGACGAGCGTCTCGGCAGGACCCTCTCCATGGTCGGCCACAGGCAGGAGGGCGAGTCGGTCGCGCAACTGCTGCTGCGGGTGGTCGAAGCGGGCGCGACCTGGGAGGACGAGTTCGCCTCCCGGCTGGCGGCCGAGCGCTTCCGGCTGGTGATGACGGTGCCCGCGCTCCAGGCGAGGGCGCTCCACCTGCTGTTCGACAGCCAGCGGCGGGTTGCCGAGGCGCTGTGCGCGGCCTATCCGGACGAGCTCGACCCCGTGTCGGCCGCGGCGGCCGTGGGGGCGATGGTCGGCGCGGCCAAGCTGGCCGCCGTCATGAGCCTGGCGAAGGGCGAGCCGTACGCGGAGGCGTGGACGGCGGTGCGCAGGGCCGCCCAGGTCGTGGCCGGCGGGCTCGACGCGCTCGGCCGCCCGGCGAGAGCGACCGCCTGACCCGCCCTTCGCGTCCCAGCTCTTCACGCTCTGGGAAGGACGCCCTTGACGACCATCCAGATCCGGCAGCCGCACGACCGGGCCTGCGGCGAGGTCCGCACGACGGAGATCCCCCGCGGGGCAGTTCCTCATCGAGGCCGCCTCCGTGCTCACATGGGACGTCAGGGAGAGCCCGGAGGGCGTCCTGGAGGTCCTGGTGAGGCCCGCCGTCGCAGGGTGCTCAGGATCGCCTGGCGGCTCCCCTGCGTGGACGTGACGGCCTACTGGAGCCATGACAGCAACGAGCACGGGGCCTGTCGCCGTTCTGGCGCGAACCGCGCGTCTCCTGGTCCCAGGCGCGACGAGGGCTTCGCCACCCTGCGCGCACGAGGGGTGGTCCAGGCGAGCCGAGGGGGTGGCCGAGGCGATCGGCACGGGGATTCCGGTCGTCGCGCGGCGGGAACGGCGGGAACTCGGCGTGGCAGGCGGGCCGCGACGGCGGGAACCGGGAGCCTGGAGGGCGCGCGCCCCGGGAGGACGCGCACCCTGCGCAGAAGCGGACGCGGACGCCGGACCGGCGTGCCGTACGGCTAGCGCTTGAAGCGGCCGCGGACGTGCACGGGCACGCCCTTGCCGAGCATCCCCGGCAGCACCTCGGCCACGTTCATCGGCAGCCGCACGCAGCCGTGGGAGGCCGGGTACAGCGGAACCGACAGCGCCCCGTGGAAGGCGATGCCGCCGTTGAAGAAGATCGGGTTGTAGAGCTGGCCCAGGTACGACTTGTGCCAGCCCGACGCCCGCCACGTCGTCCTGAAGTCGCCCGCCGGCGTGCTCGCCGACCCGCAGAAGCGCTGCGACTTGCCCTGCCACACGGCCGTCTCGCAGTACGGCACGCCGCTGCCCGACGAGGTGTGGGAGATCAGCTTCACCTGGTCGTCGACGTAGTAGACCATGATCTGCTTGGCCAGGTTGACCTCGACCCTGGTGGGCTGGCCGTTCTTGACCAGGATCTGCGGCGACCTCGGGTTCTCCAGCGCGGCCCATGTGCGCTTGCCGATGGTGCTGGTCGGCCTGATCCCGTTGACCTTCTGGAACGCCCACACGGCGGCGAGGGTGGTCCCTCCGTACCTGCCGTCGGGCTTGCCCGGCATGTAGCTGAGCTGCTTGAGCCGCTTCTGCAGCCACACGACCGCAGCGCCCTTCGAGCCGAGCTTCAGCGTCTTGTCAGGCGCGGTGACGACCTTCTCCACCTGCGCGACCGCGCCCGCCGCGGTGACGGGCGAGTCGATGCGCGCGACCGCGGCGGCGGGCCGCGTCTCCTGCGGGACAGCCGAGCCGCACGCTGAGAGAACGACGGTGCCCACCGTCAAGAGAGCAGCCAGGCCGAGCTGGCGTCGAGCTCCCATGCATCCATCCCCTCAAATGATTAACAATCGAATCAAAGGACCCTAGCGCACCACCATGTACCGGCAATTCTTGGGTCAATCTGTTTAGAGTGGGCGCATGCCCGAAAAGTTCTTGCACCCGAACGCTGTTCGCGTGGCATCGGCCCTGCGTGAGCTGGGCGCCACCGGGGAGATCGTGGTCCTGCCGGAATCGGCGCCCACGGCCACCGCGGCGGCCGGCCAGCTGGGTTGCGAGGTCGGCGCCATCGCCAACAGCCTGATCTTCGACGCCGACGGCGCGCCCCTGCTCGTCCTGACCAGCGGCGCGCACCGCGTGGACGTCGAGCTGATCGCCCGCACGGCGGGGGTTCAGCGGGTGCGCAGGGCCGCTCCCGAGTTCGTCCGCGAGGCGACAGGGCAGCCCATCGGCGGTGTCGCGCCCGTCGGGCATCCCGCCCCCATCCGCACGTTCGTCGACACGTGGCTGGACAAGCACGACGAGGTGTGGGCCGCGGGCGGGCACCCGCACACCGTCTTCCCCACGACGTTCGACGAACTCCTGCGCATCACCGACGGCACGGCGGTCGAGGTCGAGTGATCGAGATCCGCGGTACGGGACCTGCGGAGTTCACCGAGCGGCTCGACACGGTGATGGGCATCTACACGGCCGCCATGAACCCGCCGGCGGACCAGATCGCGGGCCGGCGGGCGATCATGCGGGGGCACGGCGCCAACCCCGCCTTCCGCTGCCTGTTCGCCGCGCCGCCCGACGGCAGGGCCGTCGCCTTCGCCTACGGCTTCCACGGCCAGGCAGGACAGTGGTGGCACGACGTCGTCTACCGCGCGCTGCGTGAGAGATCGGGCGTCGCGGTGGCCGACGCGTGGCTCGGCGACTCGCTGGAACTGGCCGAGATCCACGTCCACCCCGACTACCAGGGCAAGGGCATCGGCAGGGCGCTCGTCCACGCCCTGTGCGAGGGGCGGCCCGAGCGCTCGGCCGTCCTGTCTACGCACGACCAGCCGACCGCCGCCAGGCA
The DNA here is from genome assembly GCF_057708945.1 of Nonomuraea sp. bgisy101. Taxonomy (NCBI): domain Bacteria; kingdom Bacillati; phylum Actinomycetota; class Actinomycetes; order Streptosporangiales; family Streptosporangiaceae; genus Nonomuraea; species Nonomuraea sp. bgisy101. The sequence goes on along the minus strand of NZ_JBYITD010000001.1, from coordinate 361,030 downwards.
TCTCTACCGGGCGCTCGGCTTCACCGACCTGCTCACCCGGTTCGTCTTCCCCGGGGGCCACGAGCACTACGCCATCGCGGGCACGCCGCTGCCCCTCCCCTGACCGGGTACGGGGAGCCGGGCCCTGCGGCAGGCCCGGTCAGGCGGACAGGGCGGCGGGCTGGATCAGCTGGAAGACCTCACGCGTCGCGCTCGACCTGTTGAAGGTGATGAAGTGGATGCCGGGCGCGCCCTCGTCGAGCAGCCGCTGGCACAACTCTGCCCCGTGGTCGATGCCCAGCCGCCTGACCGCGGCGGGGTCGTCGGCCACGGCCTCGAAGCGGGCGGCGACATCCGGCGGGAACGGCGCGCCCGACAGCTGCTCCGACCTGGCGATCGTGCTCATCTTCGTGACGGGCATGATGCACGGGATGATCGGGGTGTCGCAGCCGCTCGCGGCCACCCTGTCCCTGAGCCTGAGGTAGTCGTCGGCCTGGAAGAACATCTGGGTGATCGCGTAGTCGGCGCCCGCCGCGCACTTCCTGACGAAGTGCGCGGTGTCGCTCTCGATGGACGGCGAGCGCGGATGCTTGTACGGGAAGGCCGCGACGCCGACGCAGAAGTCACCCGCCTGGCGGATCAGCTTGACCAGCTCCTCGGCGTAGAGCACGCCTTCGGGGTGCTGGATCCACTCGCCGTTGGGGTCGCCGGGCGGGTCGCCCCTGACGGCCAGGATGTTGCGCACCCCCGCGTCGGCGAAGCGCCCGACGAGGTGGCGGAGCTCACGGATGGAGTGGTTGACCGCGGTGAAGTGCGCCACAGGGGTGAGCGTGGTCTCATGGGCCAGCCGCTCCACGATGTCGACCGTGCGGTCCCTGGTGGAGCCGCCCGCGCCGTAGGTCACGGACACGAACGTCGGCCGCAGCGCCTCCAGCTCCCTGATGGACCGCCAGAGCTGGCGCTCGCCCTCCTCGTTCTTCGGCGGGAAGAACTCGAAGGAGAAGGAACGGCCGCCAGAGGCGAGGAGATCGCGGACCGTGGGGACGCGATCGGGAAGGACGGAGGGTCGACCCAGAGCCATAATCCAAGGCTACCGGTACGGATGCGGGCGCCGTCGCCACGTCCATATGACGGGAGCGGGAGATCGAAACGTTGGCTACAGCCCGTTACTCTCATGGCATGAGCATGGACACCCTCCGCACCGAGGTTGATCGGTCCCTCGGGGAGTTCCTCGACCGGCAACGCCCCATCGTCAACGGCCCGGACCTCGTCCCCTTGCTCAACGCGGCCAGGGAACTGCTCGCGGGCGGCAAGCGGCTGCGTCCCGCGTTCTGCTACTGGGGATGGCGCGCGGCGGGCGGCTCCGACGAGCCGGGCATCTTCGTCGCGGCGGCCTCGCTGGAGCTGCTGCAGGCCAGCGCCCTGGTGCACGACGACGTGATGGACAAGAGCGACCTGCGCAGGGGCATGCCCTCGGCGCACCGCCGCTTCCAGCGCCTGCACGAGAAGAGCGACTGGTACGGCTCGGCCGAGCAGTTCGGCGAGGGCGCGGCGATCCTGCTGGGCAACCTGCTGCTGATCTGGTCGGGCGAGATGTGGCGCTCATGCGGGCTGCCCCACCTGAACGCCACCCAGCCCTACCACGACCACATGCGCACCGAGCTGATGTGCGGGCAGTACCTCGACCTGCTGGAGCAGGCGCACGGCGAGAACACCTTCGAGTCGGCCTTGCGGGTGGCGCTCTACAAGAGCGGCAAGTACTCGGTGGAGCAGCCCCTCAGGCTCGGCCTCACGCTGGCCGCGGGCGGGAACGCGCCGTGGATCGACGAGCTGTGCGTGGAGTACGGCAACCGCGTCGGCATCGCCTTCCAGCTGCGCGACGACATCCTCGGCGTGTTCGGCGACCCCGTCGAGACCGGCAAGCCCGCCGGTGACGACCTGCGCGAGGGCAAGCGCACCATGCTCATCGCCCGCACCCTGGCCTCGGCGACCCCCGAGGACGCCGCGACCGTCCGCAGGCTGCTCGGCGACCCCGACCTCGACGCGGAGGGGGTGGCCGAGCTGCGCGGCATCATCGAGGGCAGCGGCGCGCTCAAGGCGTGCGAGGAGATGATCGGCACGTACCTGGAGGAGGCACTGACCTCGCTCGACGACGCGCCGATCACCGCCGAGGCCCGTGCGGCGCTGGCCGAGCTGGCGGTGGCCGCCACCACGCGCAAGACCTGAGCGGCCCCGCTACGACGCCAGCCGCTTGGCGAACTCGGCGGCGGCCGCCCCCGGGTCGTCGGCCTCGGTGATCGCCCTGACGACCACGACGCGGCTCACGCCGTAGGACCTGACCTCGTCCAGGTTGTCGAGGTCGATGCCGCCGATGCCGAACCATGGACGGTCACCGAGCGTCGCCGCGTACCTGAGCAGGTCGGGGCCGGGCGCCGGCCGTCCCGGTTTCGTCGGGGTGGGCCAGATCGGACCGCAGCAGTAGTAGTCGACGCCCTCCTCGACGGCGGCGGCGGAGGCCTCCCCCGCCGCATGGGTGGACCTGCCGATGAGGATGTCGTCGCCGAGAATCTCCCGCGCGACGGTCACCGGCAGGTCGTCCTGGCCGAGGTGGAGGATGTCGGGCCTGGCCGCGAAGGCGAGGTCCGCCCTGTCGTTGACCGCCATGAGCTTGCCGTGGCGGTCGCACGCGTCGCGGAAGACCTCGAGCAGCGCGAGCTCCTCGCGCGCCTCCAGGCCCTTCTCCCTGAGCTGGACGATGTCGACCCCGTTGCTCAGCACCGCGTCGAGGAAGTCGGCCAGGTCGCCGCGCTCCCTCCTGCCGTCGGTGCAGAGGTAGAGCCTGGCCTCAGAAACCGAGCGCCTGGGCACGCCGCTTGACCTCGGTGTGGCGACCGGCCTTGATCGCGTCGATGGGCGAGCCGGGCAGGGACTCGTCGGGAGTGAACAGCCAGCGCATCGCCTCGACGTCGTCGTAACCCGCGTCCAGCAGGAGCATGAGCGTGCCGGACAGGCCCTTCACCACGTCCTTGCCGTCGAGGAACACCGCTGGGACCTGAGGGCCGCCGGAGCCCCGCCGTACGCCGAGGAGCTTGTGGTCCTTCAGGAGCTGCTTGGCCCGCCCGATCGTGAGGTCGAGGCGGTCGGCCACTTCGGGGAGCGTCAGCCACTCACCCACGAGCTGGTCCGTTTCCCGGTCTATCTGCGCAACAGAAAGCGTCACGAATCCACCACTACCACATCGCATCCATCTTCAAACTACACAGTCACGTATCGCGACCTCGGGATCTTCCAGTCTGAGGGGGTCCATGCGCTGCCCTGACTCGATGATCCTCCGGCCCTGGACGAGGTCGCGGGGCTTGTTGACCGTCAGCACCCCCGCGAGCCTGTCTTCGTCTGTCAACCAGCAGACCGACCACTTGGCCGCCGTGGGATCGCCACGGCGCAGCAGGCGCGCGCCCGCGTGGTGGCCCGCGTACTGCACCATGTGGCCGAACTGCTCCGACCAGAAGTACGGGACCGGATCGTACACGGCGTCGTCGCCCAGCAGCGTCGCCACGGCGACCTCGGGGGCGTTGAGCGCGGTGTCCCAGTGCTCCACCCGCAGTCTGGTGTGGAAGCGGCGCGACCACCACGCGGCGCAGTCGCCGACGGCGACGACGTTCGGCAGGGAGGTCCTCAGGTGCTCGTCGGTGACGACCCCGTTGTGCAGGTCGATGTCGGAGCCCGCGAGCCACTCGACCGCCGGGCGGACGCCGATGCCCGCCACCACCACGTCGGCCTCGACGAAACCGCCGTTGACCAGCGACACCCCTCCCTCGTCGACGGAGGCGACCATGGTGTCGAGCCGTAGGTCCATCCCCTCGTACCAGGGGATGGTGTCGGCGCCCACCTCGCGGCCGACCACGTGCGAGAGCGGCGTGGGACCCGCCTCCAGGACCGTGATCTCGCAGCCCGCCCTGCGCGCGGCCGTGGCCACCTCGGCGCCGATCCAGCTCGCCCCGATGATCGTGACCTTGGCGTTCTCGACCAGCAGGGCGCGCAGGGTCAGGGCGTCGTCGAGGGTGCGCAGCACGTGCTGGCGGCCCTCGCCGTGGAGCCTGATCGGCTCGGCTCCCGTGGCGATGACCAGGCCGTCGTAGGAGATCTCGCCCTCGGTCGTCTCCACCACGCCGTCGCGCAGCCCCTTGGCCGACACCCCCGGCCTGTGCTCCACGTCCATGGCGTCGAGATCGGAGTCGACGAAGCTGGAGTCGGCGGTGCCGAGCAGCACGGCCTTCGACAGGGGCGGACGGTCGTAGGGCCGGTGCCGCTCCTCCCCGATCAGCGTGATCCTGCCGCTGAATCCGCGAGACCTGAGGGCCTCGACGCTGCGTATGCCTGCCAGTCCCGCGCCCACAACCACGACATGATTCACGCTCATGACCTTAACCAATCCACCGCCGGCGACCAGGGTCCGGGCCATGAGTAGGCTTGTTCGGAGAAGACGCGCGGGAGTCCGGCCGTACCGGGCTGAGAGGAAGGCTTCGAAGGGCCTTCGACCGCAAGACACCTGATCCGGATCATGCCGGCGAAGGGAGCGAGATGGATCTGATCGTGGGCGGCGGCGTGGTGGGCCTGTCCGTCGCCTGGCGTCTGGCCCGCTCGGGCGCCCGGGTCACGGTGATCGACCCGGCCCCGGCCTCGGGCGCCTCTCACGCGGCCGCCGGCATGCTGGCCCCGGTCAGCGAGGTGTCCTACACCGAGGAGCCGCTGCTCAGGCTGGGGCTGGCGGCCCTCGAACGCTGGCCCGCCTTCGCCGCCGAGCTGGAGGCCGACAGCGGGCTCGCCCTCGACTACCGCACGCAGGGCACCATGGACCTCGCCTTCGGCGCCGACGACATGGCGGCGCTCGAGGAGCTGGCGGCGTTCATGGACAAGCTCGGGCTGCCGGTGCGGCGGCTGACGGGGCGCGAGTGCCGCCGCCTGGAGCCGATGCTGGCGCCGTCGGTCAGAGGTGGCGTGCTCGCCGAGGGCGACGCGTGGGTGGACCCCAGGCGCGTCACCGCGGCCCTGCTGGCCGCCCTGGAGCGGTCCGGCGTCCCTGTGGAACGGCGGCGCGTGACAGAGCTGGTCCGCGACGGCACGGCCGTGGTGGGCGTACGGCTGGCCCCTGACGAGAAGACGGGCGCCGGCGACGTCGTGCTCGGCGACCGGGTCGTGCTGGCGGCGGGCGCGTGGAGCGGCGGCCTGGCCGGCCTGCCCGTGCGCCCTGTCAAGGGCCAGATCATGCGCCTGCGCTCGCCCTCCCCTCTGCTGGGCAGATGCGTGCGCGGCATGGTCCACGGCTCGCCCGTCTACCTGGTGCCGCGCGGTGACGGCGAGCTGGTCGTCGGCGCCACCCAGGAAGAGCTCGGCTTCGACACCCGGGTGACGGCCGGCGGCCTGTACGAGCTGCTGCGCGACGCGAGGGAACTGGTCCCCGGCGTCACCGAGCTGCAGGTGGCCGACATCGAGGCGGGCCTGCGGCCGTGCACCCCCGACAACCTGCCGCTCATCGGCCCGTACGGCCCCGGCCTCACCCTGGCCACCGGACACCACAGGGGCGGCGTGCTGCTGTCCCCTCTCACCACCGCGCTCCTCCAGGGCGAGGAGGGCGACCTGGCCGCCCTGTGCTCGCCGCAGCGGTTCCAGACAGCCGGACAAGGAAGTATCTGATGCACGTGACGATCAACGGGGCCGCGCACGACGTGCCCGACGGCACCACCGTGGCCCAGGCCGTCCAGCGGCTGACGTCCCAGACCACGGGCGTGGCCGTGGCGGTCAACGACGAGGTGGTCACCAGGGGTACGTGGGCGACCACGGCGCTGGCCGACCGCGACAGGATCGAGATCCTCACGGCGGTGCAGGGTGGATGAGCTGATCATCGCCGGAGAGAAGTTCTCCTCCAGGCTCATCATGGGCACCGGAGGCGCGCCCTCCCTCGAGGTGCTCGACCAGGCGCTGGTCGCCTCCGGCACCGAGCTGACCACCGTCGCCATGCGCCGCCTCGACCCCGGCGCCAGGGGCTCGGTCCTCGACGTGCTGCGCTCGCGCCAGATCAAGGTCCTGCCGAACACCGCGGGGTGCTTCACGGCGGGTGAGGCGGTGCTGACGGCGCGGCTGGCCCGCGAGGCGCTGGGCACGAACTGGGTCAAGCTCGAGGTCATCAACGACGAGCGGACGCTGCTGCCCGATCCGATCGAGACGTTCGACGCGGCCGAGCGGCTGGTGGCCGACGGGTTCGTGGTCCTGCCGTACATCGGGGACGACCCGGCGCTGGCGCGGCGGCTGGAGCAGGCCGGGTGCGCGGCGGTGATGCCGCTGGGCGCGCCGATCGGCTCGGGGCTCGGCATCCGCAACCCGCACAACATCGAGCTGATCGTGGAGGCCGCCTCGGTGCCGGTGATCCTCGACGCGGGCATCGGCACGGCGAGCGACGCGGCGCTGGCGATGGAGCTCGGCTGCGACGCCGTGCTGCTGGCGACGGCGGTCACCCGGGCGCAGCGGCCCGAGCTGATGGCATCGGCGATGCGCGCCGCGGTGCAGGCGGGACGGCTGGCCCGCCAGGCGGGCCGAATCCCCCGCCGCCGCTACGCCGAGGCGTCCTCCCCGACCACCCTCTGACCCCGCCCTCCGACCCCGGCGATCTTTCAGAGCACGGCCCTCCTGCTCCCTCCGGAAGCCCCGCCGGCCGCCGGTCTCCTCGAGAAGACCGCGCCGTCCCCTCCCTCTGCCCCGCGGGCCGGCGGGGATGGCAGGCGCGGCGGTGCGCCCGTCCGGGGTTGCCGACGAGAGGCGGAGAAGCCCCGTCCGCCGGCACGCGCGACACCCCGGGAAACCCCGGCCACACGGCCACCCGCACATCCCACAGGCCTGTTCAAGATCATGAATCAAACGGGCATCGGTTTGGGATTGTCGGGCCCTGCCGGGGGCGAATCGCCCGTAAACTCTGCGGGGTGGACACGACGATCGCGGACCCCCTGGTAGGGCGACTACTCGACGGGCGCTATCGCATCGAGTCCCGGATCGCCCGGGGCGGGATGGCGACGGTCTACCTTGCGCTCGACATCCGGCTCGACCGCACGGTCGCGCTGAAGGTCATGCACTCCTCGCTGGCCGAGGACCCGGCGTTCGTGCGCAGGTTCATCGGCGAGGCCAAGTCGGTGGCCAGCCTCTCGCACCCCAATGTGGTGCACGTCTTCGACCAGGGTACCGACGGCGACGTGGTGTACCTGTCGATGGAGTACGTGCCCGGCAAGACGCTGCGCGACGTGCTGCGGGCGCGGGGCAGGCTGCCCGCCCGCGAGGCGCTGGAGATCATGATCCCGGTGATGGCCGCGCTCGGCGCCGCCCACCAGCAGGGCATGGTCCACCGTGACATGAAGCCGGAGAACGTCCTGCTGACCGACGACGGCAGGGTCAAGGTCGTCGACTTCGGCCTTGCCAGGGCCATCGAGGCGACGAACCAGACGCGCACGGGCATGATGATCGGCACGATCGGCTACATGTCGCCCGAGCAGGTGACCACCGGAGGGGCCGACGTCCGCAGCGACGTCTACGCCGCCGGCATCATGCTGTTCGAGCTCGTGACCGGCCGCCAGCCGTACGACGGCGAGACGCCGATGTCGGTCGCCTACCGGCACGTCCACGACACCGTCCCGCCGCCCTCCTCGCTGATCCCCGAGGTGCCGCCGCTGATCGACACGCTGGTGGCCCAGGCGACCGCGCGCGATCCCCAGGACCGTCCGGCCGACGCCTCCGCGATGCTGGTGGCGGCCGTCGACGCGCACAGGATGGTGCCGAGGGAGTCGAGCCCGCCGTACTCGACGGGCCAGCACTTCATGCCCAACGCCTCGCAGCCGCATCCGCAGCCGCCCTCCCAGCCGAAGGTGGCCGCGCCGAACCCGACGCTGGTGGCGCCCCGCGCCGAGGTGCTGACCGCGCCCGCGGGGCAGGGCGGCGAGCCGCCCGCGCACAGGCGCGCCCGGAGCGGGTTCAGGCCCAACTGGTTCCTGGTGACGCTGGCCGCGCTGATGGTGGTCGCGGTCGGCCTGACCGGCTGGTACTTCGCGCAGAACAAGTACGCGATCGTGCCCGACCTCGTCGGGCGGAGCATCGCCGTCGCCAAGAGCGAGGCCGCCAAGAACGGCTTCGTGGTGAAGGTGGCGCAGGGGCAGTACGACGAGAAGATGGAGGAGGGCAAGGTGCTGAGCACCGACCCCGCCTCCAAGACCGAGGTGGAGATCGGCCAGACGATCACGATCGTGCCCTCGCTCGGCGCCAAGCGGGTGACCGTGCCCAACGTCGAGGGTCTCGACCAGAACAGCGCGGCGGTCAAGCTGGCCGAGCAGGGCCTCAAGGTCGGCAAGGTGACCAAGGTCGCCAACCCGAAGGTGCAGCGCGGTCTCGTGACGCAGACCAGGCCGAGTATCGGCGACAGCGTCAAGGAGGGCACCCGCGTCAACCTGGTGCTGAGCGCGGGGCTGGTGATGCCCGACGTCAGCGGCATGTCCAAGGACGAGGCCGCCCAGTTCCTCACCGAGCAGGGCTTCCAGGTACAGGTCAACGAGGTCGACGACGACGCCGAGCCGTGCCAGGTCATCTCGCAGAACCCCAGGCCGAAGGCCGAGGTCGACCCCGGCACGATGACCAGCGTCACGGTCTCGCGCTGCGGTGGCGGCTGGATGGACTGGTTCGGCAAGAACAACAGCCAGGCCGAGGACCAGACCGAGTTCAGGATCGTCCCGAACGTCGTGTTCAAGAGCGTGCGGGACGCGACGACGGAGCTGCAGCAGCAGGGCTACCGGGTGAGGGTGCGCAATCTGACGAACGGCGAGCAGGTGCGCTTCCAGCGTCCGCTGGCCGGGGAGGAGCGCCCCGCCAACACCACGGTGACGATCTGGCGCTGAGCGGCCGGAACGTTCTCCGGCCTGGGACGGTAGACCGGGGTGTGAGACTCACTGCGGCCCTGCCCGCCGCCCTGTCCGCCGCCCTGGTCGCCCTTCTGGCCGCCGTCGCGGGGTGCACCCCGGCGGGCGGCACCTCCGCGACCGCCCCGCGCTCCGGTACTTCCACCCAGGCCGCTCAGGGCACACAGGCCGCTCAGAGCACGCAGGCCAACCAGAACACCCAGGCCAACCAGGCCGCGCAGCCCACCCAGGAGGCGGTTCCCGGCCGCGGCGCGGCGGCGGAGACCGCCCGCCACGGTCCCGGCGACCCCATGCCGCCCGTCTCGGGGCGTCCGCTGGAGCCGGGCAGCGGGCTGCGCCTGCTGGTCACCGGCGAGGGCGAGGTCTTCAGGCTCGACGTGGACTCGCGCGTCCGCACCCGCGTGCGCGGCCTGCCGTACGGCGAGCGGACCTGGGCCTTCACCGCGGGCTCGCGCGAGCTCGTCATGTCCACCCCGGACGACGCCGACGCCGGAGGCCGCCTGTTCCTGCTGACCGGCGACCGGGCCCGCCCGCTCGGCGGTACGGCGCTCTTCGCGTTCGCCGCCGCCGACGGCAAGGGCGTGTGGACGCTCCAACGGGTCAGGGCCGACGAGTGCCGCCTGCGCCCGCTCGACTTCCGCGGCCGCGAGCGAGGCAGGGCACTGCGGGTCGCCTGCTCGCGGGCCCCCGCCCAGGACACCCCACAGGGACTACTGTCGTTCGCCGAGCAGGAACGCGCCCTGCTGCTCGACAGGGCCACGGGCCAGGAGGTCTTCGCCGAGCAGAGGGTGCACGCCGTCACCCGCGACCTCGTCCTGGTCTCGAAAGGCTCGCAGCCTGAGCCGGCGCTGGTCGAGCCGGAGGCCGCCCGGCGCACGCCGCTGCCGGCTCCTGACACCGAGGGCACCCCCTCCACGGCCGAGGTGAGCCCTGACGGGCGGCGGATCGCGCTCTGGTTCGCCGACCCCGCCTGGCCAGGGCCCCGCCAGTACCTCGACGTGCAGGTGCTGGACCTGGGCACGCGGACGTGGACGCGATTGCCCTCGATGCCGGTGCCCGCGTCGATCAAGTCGACCTCGATGGCGTGGACCCGCGACGGCCGGCTGGTCCTGGCGGGCGACTTCGTCACCACAGGCAAGGTCATGCCCGCCGAGTCCGACTACGCCTCCTTCGTGGTCGCGTGGCGGCCCGGCGAGTCCCTGCTGTCGCTGCGCAGGCTCGACCTGCCGCCGCACCACCAGGCCAGGCTCAGCCCTTGAGACGCCGCCCCCGCCACGTCGCGTGATCCGAGCCTCAGGCCTGTGACCTGCTAGGACTTGTACCGCGCGTTGTACGATGACCAAAAGCGGCACAGGTTGGCTCTGCTCTCCCGGCCCGAGGTCCGGCGGGGAGGCCGGAGCGAGGGGGCTGCTGGAGACATCATGACCAGGAAGTGCGCGCCAGGACTGGTCGCGGTCGCGGTCATCGGGGTGCTGGCGCCGACGGCACCCGCCACCGCCGGTGCCTCGACCGCCGTCCCATCCGGCACGAGCGTGGCCGACCGCGCCGTGCCCTGGGGGCCCGCCCAGTCAGGGAACTCCCTCGCCAGGGCTCGCGGCACGCTCTCCATCAGGACCTCGAACGGCGACGACACCACCGCGCAGGTCACCTTCTCCCTCTACGATCTGGACGGCACCTCCACCGAGGCAGGCGGCGAGTGCGCGTACGTGGTGTTCCAGGCACTCAAGGGCAACGCCCGATGGAGCGAGGTCCACCAGGCCCGCCACTGCGGCGGCTCCACGCCCGCTGCCGACGGTTTCGAGGTGCAGGGTGTGAAGGGGGTGCGGGTTCGGGTGTGCCAGTACGACCCCGACGGCGAGTCCGTCGGCGAATGCGGCCGCTGGCGGACCCTGTACGACATCGGCTCGCTCGACGCCGTGGGGATGGAGAACGAGGTCGTCAGGCTGACCAACGAGGCGCGTGCCGCCGGGGGGTGCAGGCCGCTCGCTCCCGACACGCGGCTGCGCTTCGCCGCGATGAGGCACGCGGCGGACATGTCGGCCAAGAACTACTTCAGCCACGCCTCTCCTGACGATCGCGGTGCCGCCAACCGCATGGAGGAGGCGGGATTCTCCCCGCTCGGCCCCTGGGGCGAGAACATCGCCAGGGGTCTGCCCACCCCCGCCGACGTGGTGAAGTCATGGCTGGACCACCCGAGCGACAACGCGAACATCATGAACTGCGACCTCACCCACATCGGCGTGGGCTACGCCCCCGCGGGCGACTACTGGACGCTCGTCCTCGCCGCCCATCGCTGACCCGCCCGCCACCCTGGAGGCCTGACGCGGGCCTGCGCCCTGGGGCCGGATGCGGGCCCGCGCCTCCGCGCTAGGCCGGTGTGCCGAGGAGGCGGACGCGGGCCAGGCCGCCGTCGGGGTAGATGTCGACCCGCACGTACGCCGCAGCGGGCGCGTCCTCCAGCCGGAAGCGGTGCGGGGTGTCGGGCTGCAGCCGGGTCGTGGGCAGCAGCTCGAACCACGTCTCGCCGTCCACGCTGCCCTTCAGCGACACCGCGCCCGGCGCGTTGAACAGCAGGTTGGTGGTGTCGATCTCGACCAGCCTGATCACGCCGAGCGTCGCGAGGCGGATGACGAGCCAGTCGTTGCCCTCGTCGCGCCTGCGGGCGGTCTCCCACCCCTCCGCCTGGTGCCTGGCCAGGCCAGGAGCCAGGACGTTGTTGGGCGCGGAGTAGAACTCGTTGGAGCAGGCGGTGACGACCGCGCCGTTGGCCAGCGCCGCCAGGTCGAGCCCCAGCCCCTCGTACACCGACAGGTCGGGGCGGACCTCTCCGTGCACACGCAGACGGGCGATGCCGCCGTCGGGGAACATGTTGAGCCTGACATGGGTGTAGCGGTGCTCGTCCGACACCTCGAAGGCGTGCTCGGCGTCGCCCTTCAGATCGACCTTGGGGACGATCTGAACCCAGTCGGCCGCGGCCAGCTCGGCGGGGCTCGGATAGCCGTCCACCGCGCAGGCCTCGACGGAGGCGTGGGGCGGGTAGTTGCCCTTGAACCAGGCCGTGTCGATCACCACGCCGCGGATCACGCCGGGCATGCCCAGGCGCACGATCGCCCAGTCGTGGCCGGGCTCACGACGGCGGCGGGTCTCCCACCCGTCGTACACCTGGCCCTTGTTGCCGAACGTCTCGGCCTTGAAACCGGGACGGCCGGGCCTGATGAGGCTCTCCTTCTCGGCGAACGACTCGTCGTTGGCGACCACGACCGAGCCGCCGACGGTGCGCAGGGCCAGGTCGGGAAGGGTGGTGAAGTCGGGCATGCGGTTCGCTCTCTCCTGGTCGGTCTCGATGGCGGGTCGGTCAGAGGGCTGGTGGCGGGTCAGAGGGCTGGTGGCGGGTCAGAGGAAGACGCCACGGGGCGGCGCGGTGACGTCCACGGGGACGCCGCGCAGCCACGTGGTGCGGACGGCGCCCTTGAGCGTGCGTCCGTGGTACGGCGTGACGGGGTTCTTGTGATGGAGGGCGGCGGCGTCGACGGGCAGGTCGGCGGCGGGGTCGAAGGCGACCAGGTCGGCGTCGGCGCCCGGGACGAGCCCGCCCTTGCCGCGGATGCCCGCCATCGCGGCGGGATTGGCCGACATCCAGCGCACCACGTCGGCCAGGCCGTGCCCGCGGGTCGCGGCCTCGGTCCAGATCGCCGGCAGGCCGAGCTGGAGCGAGGCGATGCCGCCCCACGCGGCCGCGAAGTCGGGCAGCTTGAGGTCGGCGGTGGACGGCGAGTGGTCGGACACGACGCAGCTCAGCACGCCGTCGGCGAGCCCCGCCCAGAGTCGGTCACGGTTCTCGGCAGAGCGGATGGGCGGGCAGCACTTGAAGGCGGTGTCGCCGTCGGGCACCTGCTCGGCGGTGAGCGTGAGGTAGTGCGGGCAGGTCTCCGCCGAGACGCGCACGCCGTCACGACGGGCCGCCGCCAGCGGCTCCAGGCAGTCGGCGCTGGAGACGTGCAGGATGTGGACGCGGGCGCCGGTCTGCCTGGACAGCTCGATCACCTGCTCGACCGCGCGCCGCTCCGAGGCGCCCGGCCGCGAGTCCAGGAACTCGGGGTAGGTCGGCCCCGCGGGCTCCAGCAGCAGTGACGGGTCCTCCGCGTGGACGACCATGAGCCCGTCGAACTCGGCGATGGCCTTGAGCGCCTGCCGTACCTCGTCGGGGGTCAGCGGAGGGAACTCCTCCACCCCGGACGGGGAGAGGAAGCACTTGAAGCCGTAGACGCCCCGCTCGTGCAGGGGGCGCAGGTCGTCGAGGTTGCCGGGGATCGCGCCGCCCCAGAAGCCGACGTCCACGTAACACTGGCCGGCGGCGGCCTCCTGCTTCGCGGTGAGCGCGGCGGCGGTCACGGTGGGCGGCAACGAGTTGAGCGGCATGTCGACGATCGTCGTCACCCCGCCCGCGGCGGCCGCGCGTGTGGCGGAGGCGAACCCCTCCCAGTGGGTACGGCCCGGCTCGTTGACGTGCACGTGGGTGTCGACCAGGCCGGGCAGCAGAGCCAGGTCGCCGAGGTCGACGTCCCGCCCCGCGTCGAGGGCGGCGTCGTAGGCGTGCACGGCCGCGATCTTCCCCTCGCGCACCGCCACGGCCGCGGGGCGCTCGCCCTCGGGCGTGACCGCCACGCGGGATCGGACGACCAGCTCGTATTCGCTCATCTCCTGCCTTTCCTCGAAGGGGTGCGCATCAGCTCAGCCTGTCGGCGGCGACGCGGGCGGCCAGACGTTCGAGGAGGGGCCCCGCCTCGGCCATGCAGCGGGCGGGGTCGGGCTCGATGTCGGTGAGCGCGTAGGCCGCCTCGATGCCGGCCGCCCGGAGCGCCTCGTCGGTGAGCGTACGGCGACCGCAGACGGCGATCACGGGAACGCCCGTCTTCGCCGCAGCCTGGGCGACGCCGACGGGGGCCTTGCCGCGCAGCGACTGCTCGTCGAGCGAGCCCTCGCCGGTGATGACCAGCCGCGCGCCCTGGACCTGGTCGTCGAAGCCGAGGAGCTCGAGCAGGTACTCGATGCCAGGGCGGATCTCGGCGTGCAGGAACGCGAGCGCGGCGAAGCCCACCCCTCCGGCCGCGCCGGCGCCCGGCGCCCCCGCCACGCCCATCGGGCGGGGGGTGCCGTCGTGCTCGACCGCGCCGAGCAGGCCGTGCGTCTGGGTGGCGACGGCGGCCAGCCGGCCGAGCGCGCCTTCGAGCAGGACGACCTCGTCGGGGGTGGCGCCCTTCTGCGGGCCGTAGACGGCGGCGGCGCCGTGCGGGCCGAGCAGGGGGTTGTCGACGTCGCTGGCGACGACGAACTCCACCCCAGAAATGTCGATAAATCCAGAAATGTCAATCTTGGCCAGGTCCCGCAGCGCCGCCCCGCCCCTGGCCAGCTCGTCACCCTCGACGTCGAGCAGGCGTGCGCCCAGCGCCTGGACCATCCCCGCTCCTCCGTCGGTGGAGGCGCTGCCGCCGAGCCCGAGCACGATCCTGCGGGCGCCGCGCCGTACCGCGTCGGCGACGAGCTCGCCGGTGCCCCTGCTCGTGGCCGTCAGCGGCTCGGCGTCACCGGGGAGTCTGCGCAGCCCCGAGGCCTCGGCCAGCTCGATGACGGCGACGGGATAGGGATCGGCGTCGGCGTGGGCGGCAGCGGTGGGGAGCCAGGCGTAGGAGGCCGGGACCTGCGTGCCCGTCGGCCCCGTCACGTTCAGGGTCACGCGGGTGAAACCGCAGGCCACGGCGGCGTCGACGGTGCCGTCGCCGCCGTCGGCGACCGGCAGCTCGACGGTGGGGACGCCCAGCCCTGCCGACACCCTGGCGGCGACCTCGGCCGCCGTCAGCGACCCCTTGAACTTGTCAGGGGCGACAAGAACATGCTCAACCACTGCGACACTCCCAGGCCGATGATGAAGAATGGGCTGGCACGCCTTCCTGCCCGGTGCGAGCGGGCAGGAGGGCGTGCCTGCGATGACCCATCATCACACTTCGGCGGGAAGCGGCTCGAACTCGCGCACCGCGTCGATGGACAGCCCGTGCGGGGTGTTGGCCTCCCGCTCGATCATGACCTCCACGAGCACCGGCCGCGACGTGCGCGTGGCCTCCTTGGTCGCCCACTCCAGCGAGGAGCGGATCTCCGCGGGGTCGAAGACGCGCACACCCGAGCAGCCGTACGCCTCCATGATCTTGACGTTGTCGGTGCCGTACTCGTCGAAGTGGATGTCCACCTGGTAGTTCATCTCGTACGGCAGCGACGCCTGCCTGATCAGGCCGAGATACTCGTTGTTCAGCATGACGAGCACGAACGGCACGTCGTACTGCGCCGCGACGGCGAGCTCCTCCACCAGGTACTGGAAGCCGTAGTCGCCGACCACCCCGACCACCTGCGCGTCCGGGGCCGCCTTCTTGACGCCGATCGCCGCGGGGATCTCCCAGCCGAGCGGCCCGGCCTGCCCGCACACCTGGTAGCGGCGCGGCTTGAAGGCCTTCTGGTGCTGACCGCCCCAGATCTGGTAGAGCCCGATGGCGGTGACGAAGTAGGTGTCCTCGTCGAAGAAGTCGTTGATCTCCTTGTAGACGCGGGGCGCCTTGACGGGGATGTCGTCGAAGTCCTCGCGCCTGGTGAGCGTCCTGCGCAGCTCCCGCACACGCTCGACCCACGGTCCTGGCGCACGGCTGACCCCTCGCGCCTTCGCCAAGTCGATCATCGCCCGCAGGAACAGCCGGGTGTCGGAGACGATGCCGAGGTCGGGCTCGAAGACCCTGCCGAGCTGGGTCGGCTCGATGTCGACGTGGATGAACGTGCGCTCGCCCCTGTAGACGTCGAGCGTGCCGGTGTGGCGGTCGCCGAAGCGGGAGCCGAGGGCGAGCACGAGGTCCGATTCGAGGAAGGAGGCGTTGCCGTACCTCTGGGAGGTCTGGATGCCGGTCATCCCGCTGTGCAGCGGATGGTCGTCGGGGATGGAACCCTTGCCCATGAGTGTGACCTGCACGGGCACCTGCAGCAGCTCGGCCAGCTCCACCAGTTCGGCGGAGGCGTCGGCGCCGATGACGCCGCCGCCCGACAGCAGCAGCGGGCGCTCGGCGGCCAGCAGCAGGTCCAGCGCCTTCTCGACGCGGGGCAGGTGCGGCTCGACGGCGGCGACGGGCAGCGGGGCGTCGATGGCGGGGTCGTACTCGATGAGCTGGCGGGCCACGTCGACGGGGATGTCGATCAGCACGGGACCCGGACGGCCCGAGCGGGCGACGCGGAAGGCCTCGCGGAAGATCCACGGCGCCTGTCCCGCCTCCTTGATCTGCACGGCCCACTTGGTGACGGGCGTGGCGATGGCGACGATGTCCACCGCCTGGAAGGCCTCCTGATGCAGCTTGGTGGAGGCGGCCTGCCCGGTGATGCAGACGATCGGGATGGAGTCGGCGAACGCCGTGTAGAGACCGGTGATCATGTTGGTGCCGGCCGGGCCCGAGGTGCCGATGGCCACGCCGACGCGGCCGTTCGTGCGGGCCCAGCCGTCGGCCATGTGGGTGGCGCCCTCCTCGTGCCTGACGACCAGGTGCTCGATGCCGCCGAGCTCCTCCATCGCCTTGTACAGCGGCAGGATCGCCGCGCCCGGGCAGCCGAAGGCGACGTCGACGCCCTCGGACTTGAGGACCTCCACGACCGCGTTCATCGCGGGCATCTTCATCGGCTGAGCCTTTCGATCACCAGGAGCAGGGCGGAATGGTCGAGCGAGCCGTGCCCCTGCGCGCGGGCGGCCGCGATGAGCTGCGCGGTGAGCGCGGACATGGGTAGCGCGACCTCGGCGGTGCGAGCGGCGTCGAGGATGATGCCCATGTCCTTGTGGTGCAGGTCGATGCGGAAGCCCGGCTGGAAGCTGCGGGCCAGCATCGATTCGCGCTTGAGGTCGAGGATGCGGCTGGCGGCCAGCCCTCCCGCGAGCACGTCGAGCCCGGCGGCGGCGTCGACGCCTGCCGCCTCCATCAGCACGATGGCCTCGGCGACCAGCGCGTAGGTGCCGCCGACGACGAGCTGGTTGGCGGCCTTGACGAACTGTCCCGCGCCAGGGCCGCCGACGAGCCTGAAGGTCTTGCCCACGGCCTCGAAGATCGGCCTGGCCGCCTCGAAGTCGCTCTCCGCTCCGCCGACCATGATGGAAAGGACGCCGTCGACCGCGCCCTTCTCGCCGCCGGAGACGGGGGCGTCGAGCGTGCGCTTCCACTGCTCGGCCAGCTTGCGCGAGGTTTGCGGCGTGATGGTGGAGAAGTCGATGTAGAGCGCGTCCTGCGGGGCGTTCGCGGCGATCTCGGGGAACACGGCCTCGACCTGCGGGTCGGCGGGGAGCATCGTGATGACGACCTCCGCCTCCCTGACCGCCTCGGCGATGCTCGCCGCGGTCGGGAACGGCCGCGGCACGACGTCGTAGCCCACGACCTCGTGTCCCGCCTTGACCAGGTGCTCGGCCATGGGCAACCCCATGATCCCGAGCCCGATGAATCCAATCCTCACGTGACGAGCTCCTGTTCGTGTGTGGGGGCCGACCACTTCGAGACCCACCCGAAGTCGAGGTCGGGGTCCTTGTACTCCAGGCCGACCCAGCCCTCGTAGCCGTCGAGCAGCTCGGCCAGGGGCAGGGATCCGGTGCCTGGGCGGCCGCGGCCGGGATTGTCGGCGATCTGCACGTGTCCCGTCAGCGGGTGCGCGAGCGCGGAGGGCAGGTCCTCGCCCATGCGCGCCAGGTGGTAGAGGTCGCACAGGAAGCGCACGTTCGGCTGCCCGACCGCCTCGATCACGTCGGTGGCGGCCTTGACGGAGACCAGCGGGTAGGACGGCGACTCGTAGACGTTGAGCGCCTCGACGAGCACGACGGCGTCGACGGCCGCGGCCTTGCGGGCGGCCAGCGCGAGGTTCTCCAGCGCCGGTTCGCTCTCGCCGTTGTTGCCGTACAGGGCGTTGAGCGCCAGGCAGCCGAGCCGTCCGGCGATTCCTACCGCGACGTCGATGTTGTCCCTGAACCTCGCCACGTCGCCAGGGCGTCCCACGAGGCCGCGTCCGCCTTCGGGGATGTCGTCGACGAAGTTCAGGCCGACGAGCCGCACGCCCGCGTTCCTGATCGCGTCGATGAAGGCGTCCACCTCCCTGTCGCCGGGCACGGCCTTGTCGAAGGGCCACCAGAACTCCACCGCGTCGAAGCCTGCGGCCTTGGCGGCGGCAGGGCGTTCGAGCAGTGGGAGCTGGGTGAACAGGATCGAGCAGTTGACGTCGAACCTCACGAAACCCACCTTCCTTGCGAGGTGATGTCGATGAGCGGCACGTGCGAGGTGACCGGCTTGCGCAGCAGCATCGCCAGCGACGAGCCGCCGTCGGCCAGCTCGATCACCCCGAGCTCCAGCTCGGGCGGCTCGGCCGGCAGCAGGCGGTCCCGCAGGACGTCCATGTCCACGTCGTACAGCTCGCCCGCGATGGCGGCGCCGCCGTGCGCGACGGGCACCAGCGCGGGGCAGCGCCCGCCGACCGAGTAGAACCGGTACTTGGGCGCCGTCTCGGTCTGTGCGACGAGCGGCGCGCCGTCGAGGAGGTGGTGCAGCGGCCCGCCTCGCATCGCGCCGCCGTTGAGGAACATCAGGGCCATCGCAGGCTCCTCTCGTGGGGAGAGGCCCGTAGTTCTGCCGTCGGCAGCGCGGTACCTGGTGTGCCAACCAGTAGACACACCCGCCCTCCGCCGGGTCTACCGGCAGGACGTCCGAAGCTGCGGGGCGGGGAACGCGCCCGGATTGTGCGTTGGTCCAACCTCTATGCTCCGAGCATGCGCATGAGTACCGCACAGCGCCGCGCCCGCCTCGGCGTCAGGCACCTGCTGGCCGAGCGGGGCGGCAGCGTCGAGGAGGCGGCGCAGGCCGTGGTGGCGCTGCACGGCACCGACCCCGCCACGGTGTTCCTGTCGGCGGCGGCGCGGGCGGGCGTGAAGGGCCCCGAGCCCGTGGAGCGGGCCCTGTACGAGGACAGGACGCTGGTCAGGATGACCGGCATGCGGCGCACGATCTTCGTGGTGCCGCGCGGCCTCGCTCCGGTCGTCCACCACTCCAGCACCCTCGCCGTCGCGGTGAGGGAGCGCAGGCTGCTCACCCGGCACTTCGAGGAGGGCGGCGGCTTCGACGGTGAGTGGATCTCTCGGGTCGAGGCCAAGGTGCTGGAGGCGCTGCGCGAGCACGGCGAGGCGACGGCGGCCACGCTGGGAACTGTCGTTCCGGAGCTGCGCGAGCAGCTCGTCTACGCGGCGGGCAAGCCGTACGAGGCCAGGCAGGGGGTGGGTACCAGGCTGCTGTTCCTGATGGCGGCCGAGGGCCTGATCGTCCGGCAGGGCAGGCCCTCGGGCTCGTGGATCAGCGGGCAGCATCGGTGGGCGCCTGCGCCCGAGATGCCGCCGATGGCCGTGCGGGACGCGCAGGCCGAGCTGGTGCGCAGGTGGCTGGCGGCCTACGGCCCCGGCACCGAGGGCGACCTGAAGTGGTGGACCGGCTGGTCGCTCGGCGACGTGCGCAAGGCGCTGGGGGCGGTGGGCGCCGTCGAGGTCGAGTTGGAGGACGGTCCGACCGGCTACGTCCTGCCGGACGACGTCGAGGCGGTCGAGCCCGAGCCGTGGGCGGCCTTCCTGCCGGCGCTCGACCCGACGCCGATGGGCTGGCAGCAGCGCGACTGGTACCTGCCGCAGGCGCATCGGGCCGAGCTGTTCGACCGATCGGGCAACGTCGGCCCCACCGTGTGGTGGAACGGCGCTGTCGTCGGCGGGTGGGGCCAGCGGGCGGACGGCGAGGTGGTGTGGCGGCTGCTGGAGGACGTCGGCGCGGACGCCCGCCAGGCCGTCGAGCGCGCGGCGGCGGGCGTCGGGGCCTGGCTGGACGGGATGACGGTGACGCCGCGCTTCAGGACGCCCCTCGAACGGTCGCTGCGCTAGGCGTCCACCAGCCGGTCGCCGGTGAACCTGTGGATGGGCCCGCCCGTCTGCGACAGCGGCACGCCGCTGCCGCCGCGCCGGGCGGCGACGATCTCCGCCACGATCGACACCGCGGTCTCCTCAGGCGTGCGCGCGCCGAGGTCGAGGCCGATGGGCGAGCGCAGCCCGCCGAGTTCCTCCTCGGTCAGCCCCTGCTCGCGCAGTCTCCGCATCCTGTCCCTGTGCGTACGGCGTGAGCCCATCGCCCCCACGTACGCCGCTCCCGTCCGCAGCGCCACCTCCAGCAGCGGCACGTCGAACTTCGCGTCGTGAGTGAGAACGGCGATGACCGTGCGGGAGTCGACCTCGGTCCCGGCCAGGTACCGGTGCGGCCAGTCCACGACCACCTCGTGCGCCTCGGGGAAACGCCGGCGGGTGGCGAAGACGGGCCGGGCGTCGCACACGGTGACGTGGTAGCCGAGCAGGCGGCCCGCCCTGGTGAGCGCGGCGGCGAAGTCGATGGCGCCGAAGATGAGCAGGCGCGGCGGCGGGGTGTGCGACTCGACGAACAGCTCCACGCGCCGCTCGCCGCAGCCGACCTCGCGGACGCCGGTCAGCCCCGCCTCCAGCATGGCTCTGGTCTCGGCGACGACGACCGCGTCGAGTTCGTCGTCGCCCATGCCGCCTTCGTGGCGGTCGGGCCACACGACGACGGCGCCGGCCGTATCGCCGAACGCCCTGGCCACCGCGACGCGCTCGCCCTGCCGTACGGGCTCGAGGAAGCGGGGGCTCGGCCAGACGAGCACCTCGATGACGCCGCCGCAGGTCAGGCCGACCGCGAAGGCGTCGTCATCGCTGTAGCCGAACGTCTGGCGGACGGGGACGCCGCCGGCGGCGACCTCCAGGCACAGTTCGTAGACCGCGCCCTCGACGCAGCCGCCTGACACGCTCCCGATGGCCTCCCCGTCGGCCGACACCGCCAGCGCCGCGCCCGCGGGGCGGGGGGCGCTGCCGGTGGTCGAGACGACGGAGGCGACGGCGAACGGCCTGCCCGAGGCGGCCCAGGCCTTCAGCTCCTCCAGGAGTTCGAACATCAGCCGATGAGGCTCTCGATGAAGCCGATGCCGAAGTACCCGACGAAGATGGCGCTGATCACCCAGAGCAGCCAGTGGATCTCGTCGAAGCGGCCGCGGGCGGCCTTGATGACGGTGTAGGCGATGACGCCCGCGCCTACGCCGTTGGTGATGGAGTAGGTGAAGGGCATCAGCGCGATCGTCAGGAACGCGGGGATCGCCAGGTCGAGGGAGTCCCACTCGATCTTGCGGGCCGCGGTCATCATAAGGGCGCCGACCAGCACCAGCGCGGGTGCCGCCGCCTGTGCGGGCACGACCGCGGCCAGGGGCGTGAGGAACATGGCCGCGGCGAACAGCGCCCCCGTGACGAGGCTGGCGAGGCCGGTGCGAGCGCCCTCCCCCACCCCGGCGGCCGACTCGACGACGACGGTGTTCGCCGAGGCCCCTGTGCCGCCGCCGATGACGGCGCCGAGGCCGTCGATCGTCAGGATCTTGCCGATGCCCTGGATGCGGCCCTGGGAGTCGGCCATGCCCGCCTCCTCGCCGACGCCGAGGATGGTGCCCATCGCGTCGAAGAATCCGGACAGGACGAGCGTGAACAGCACGACGGTCGCGGTGAGGAAGCCCGCGGAGCCGAACCCGCCGAACAGGTCGACGCCGAACAGCAGCCCGAAGTCGGGTGTGGCGATGATCTGCGAGGGCATCGCGGGGGTGACCACGCCCCACTTGAGTCCCGGTACGGCCGCGTTGACGACGATGGCGAAGACCGTCGCGACGACGATGCCGATGAGCAGCGCGCCGGGCACCTTCCTGACGAACAGGGCGATGGTGAGCAGGAGCCCGGCGCAGAAGACCACGATCGGCCAGCCGGCCAGGTGACCGCCGACGCCGAGGGTCACGGGCGTGCCCGCGCCCTTTCCGACGAACCCCGCGTCCACCAGCCCGATCAGGGCGATGAACATGCCGATGCCGACGCCGATGGCGTGCTTGATGGGGGTCGGGATGGCGTCCATGATGAGCTGCCTGACCCCGGTGAGGGCGAGGATCACGATGACCACGCCCTCCAGGACGACCAGGCCCATCGCCTGCGCCCAGGTCATGTGCGGGGCCGCCTGGAAGGCCACGACGGGTGCCACGCCCAGGCCGGAGGCCAGGGCGAAGGGCGCGTTGCCGACCAGGCCCATCAGGATCGTGGTGAGCGCCGCCGACAGCGTGACGGCGGTGGTGAGCTGCGGGATCGTCATCGTGGCGCCGGTCACGTCCTTGGCGCCGCTCAGGATGATCGGGATGAGCAGGATGATGTAGGCGACGGCCACGAACGTCGTGATGCCGCCGCGCACCTCTCTGCCTACCGTGGTGCCCCTGGCGGCCAGTTCGAAGAAGTCGCCTGTGACGGGCTTGGGCTTCAGCTGGGTCATGGTCGGGGCCCTCCTCAGGGCATGGTCGACCTACGGCACGGCATGACAGGCCGCGCCGCGGGGGTGTGGTTGTGGGACCGCCGCAGACGGGGCGGCCCCTGTTGATCAACTCACTGCTGCGCCGAGCGTGATGTGCTCGGGGCGGACCGGCACCCGGTTGAGTGCGAGACCCGTGGCGTCGCGGATGGCCGCGACGATCGCGGGCGTGGAGGAGAGCGTGGGTGGCTCTCCGGCCCCGCGCAGCCCGTACGGCGCGCGCGGGTCGGCGTTCTCGAGGATCTCCAGCCGCATCGGCGGCATGTCCTGGATGGTCGGGATGAGGTAGTCGGTGAAGGACGGGTTGCGCACCTTGCCGTCGCGCACCACGATCTCCTCCATCACCGCGAGGCCGAGGCCCTGGGCGCTGCCGCCGTGGATCTGGCCTTCGAGCGAGAGCCTGTTGATGATCCGGCCGACGTCCTGGACGGCCGCCAGCTCGACGACCTTCACCAGGCCGAGCTCGACGTCCACGTCGACCACCGCGCGGTGGACGCACAGGGCGAGCTGGGTGTGCGAGTCGCCCTGCCCGGTCGCCTTGTCCATGCCGGTGGTCGGCTCGTGGTGGTACTCGCGGGTCTCCTCGATGGCCTCGTCGCCGAGGATCTCCTCGATGGAGGCGATCACGCCGGCGCTCGCGGAGACGACCTTGCCGCCGACGAGTGACAGGTCGTCGTGCTCCAGCCGTTCGAACAGCCGGTCGCGCACGGCCTCGCAGGCCGCCTTGACCGCGCCGCCCGTCATGTACGTCTGGCGGGAGGCGGAGCTCGATCCCGCGTCGCCCACCTGGTTGTCGGCGGGGTGGATGACGACCCTCTCGATGCCCAGCTCGGTGCGAGCGATCTGGGCCTCGACGGTGACCAGTCCCTGTCCCACCTCGGCCGCCGCGGTGTGCACCAGCGCGGTGGCCTCTCCCCCGACGACCTCCAGGCGGACCCTGGCGGTGGAGTAGTCGTCGTACCCCTCGGAGAAGCAGATGTTCTTCAGCCCGACGCCGTAGCCGACGCCGCGCACGACGCCCTCGCCGTGGGTGGTCTGCGACGCGCCTCCCGGCAGGTTCCTGATGTCCTTGGCGTCGAGGCCGGCGGGCAGCGGCAGGGTGCGGGCCTGCTCCAGCATCTCGGCCATGGGCAGCGGCGCCCACAGCACCTGCCCGGTGGCCAGCCTGGTGCCCTGGCCGGCGGCGTTGCGCTGCCTGACCGTGACGGGGTCGAGGCCGCAGGCGGCGGCGAGCCTGTCCATCATCGACTCGTAGGCGAAGCACGCCTGGACCGCGCCGAAACCGCGCATCGCGCCGCAGGGCGGGTTGTTGGTGTAGACGCCGTACGCGTCGATCTTGACGTTGGGAATGTCGTAGGGCCCGACGCCCAGGGAGGCGGCGTTGCCGACGACGTTGAGCGTGGCCGAGGTGTAGGCGCCGCCGTCGAGCAGGATCTCCACGTCCGCGTAGACGATCCTGCCGTCCCTGGTGGCCCCGTACTCGTAGCGCATCTCGGCCGGGTGCCTGTGCACATGGCCGAAGAACGACTCGTGCCTGTTGTAGACCATCTTGACGGGCCGTCTCGTCCGCATGGCCAGCATCGCGGCGTGGATCTGCATCGACAGGTCCTCGCGACCGCCGAACGCCCCTCCCACGCCCGACAGCGTCATCCGGATCTTGGACTCGGGCAGCCCGAGACAGGGCCCGATCTGCTTGAGGTCGTTGTGCATCCACTGGGTGGCGACGTAGAGGTCCACCCCGCCGTCGTCGGCCGGTACGGCCAGCCCCGACTCGGGCCCGAGGAAGGCCTGGTCCTGGATGCCGACCTCGAAGGAGCCGGTGACCACGACCTGCGCCGTGGCCCTGGCCGACTCGACGTCGCCCATCCGCACCGGCTGGTGCCTGGCCGGGTTGGGCCGGTCCTGCACCTGCGGATAGTCGGGGTCGAAGGCTGCCCTGCGGGCGTCGATGAGCGGGTCGAGCACCTCCCACTCGATCGCGATCTTCTCCAGTGCCCTGCGGGCGATCTCGGGATGGTCGGCGGCCACCAGCGCGATCGGCTCGCCCTGGTGGCGGACCTCGCCGATGGCCAGGACCGGCTGGTCCCAGGTGAGGTCGAGTCCGAAGTGCTTGCGCCCCGGCACGTCCTGCTCGGTGAGCACGGCGTGCACGCCCGGGTGGGCGAGGGCCGCCGAGGTGTCGATGGACACGATGCGCGCGCGGGGATGGGGGCTGCGCAGCGTCGCGCCCCATAGCATCCCGTCGATCCACAGGTCGGAGGAGTAGGCGAACTCCCCTTTGACCTTGAGCGTGCCGTCGGGCCGCAGCGGGCTGTCGCCCACCCCGCCCTGACCGGGCACGGCGATCTCGTGCGGTGCTCTCAGCGGTGTGCTCTGTCGGGAGCCGGTCACGCGTGAACCTCCTTGGCTGCGCTGAATCCCTGCTCGGACGCCAGGCGCAGCAGCCTGCGGTGGGCGTCGGCCCCCGCGCGTCCGGCCGCGTCCTGGGGCACCGTGCGCAGCTCGTCGTCCTCGACGACCGTCTCCCCGCCGACCAGCAGCCTGGCCAGCGGCGGTTGCCTGGTGCCGAAGACCAGCTGGCACACGGGGTCGGTGACGGCGGAGCCGAACGCGCCGTCCACGCGCCACAGCGCGATGTCGGCGAGCTTGCCCCGCTCGAGCGAGCCGAGTTCGTCCTGCCTGCCGAGGTTGCGCGCGCCGCCGAGCGTGGCCGTCTCCAGCGCCTGCCTGGCGGTGAGCGCGGTGGGGCCGTAGCGGGCGCGCTGGAACAGCAGCGCCTGCCGCATCTCGCCCGCCATCGTGGTCAGCTCGGAGGAGGCGTTGCCGTCGACGCCGAGACCCACGTTGGCGCCGCGGGCCAGCATCTCCGACACGCGGGCGATCCCCGCGCCGAGCCGGCCGTTGGACGAGGGGCAGTGCGCCGAGCCCGTGCCGGTGCGGGCGAACTTCTCGATGTCGCCGTCGCTGAGGTGCACCGCGTGCGCGAACCACACGTCGGAGCCGAGCCAGCCGAGCTTCTCCATGTAGTCGACGGGCCGCATCCCGAACTGCTCCATGCAGTGCTCGTCCTCGTCGAGCGTCTCGGCCAGGTGGGTGTGCAGGCGCACGTTCGCGGCCCTGGCGAGGGAGGCGGCCTCGGTCATCAGCTCGGCGCTGACGGAGAAGGGCGAGCAGGGGGCCACCGCGACCCGCAGCTTCGAGGAGAAGGAGGGGTCGTGGTAGGTGTCGATCGCCTCCTGCGTGGCGTCGAGGATCTCGTCGAGCTTCTCCACCACGACGTCCGGCGGGAGGCCGCCCTGCGACTGGCCCCTGTCCATGGATCCGCGCGCCGGATGGAACCTGATCCCGACCGCGCGAGCGGCCTCGACCTCGGCGCCGAACAGGTCGCCGCGGCCCTTGGGGAAGACGTAGTGGTGGTCGGAGGAGGTCGTGCAGCCGGACAGGGCCAGCCAGCCGAGCCCCGCCGTGGCCGCGCCGTGCACGACCTCGGCGTCCATCGCCGCCCACACCTGGTAGAGCGACACCAGCCACTCGAACAGCGTCGCGTCCTGCGCGAGGCCCTGCGAGGCCCACTGGTAGAGGTGGTGGTGGGTGTTGACCAGGCCGGGCGTGGCCAGGCAGCCGCTGCCGTCGATCCGCTCATGGTCGCCGCCCTCCGGCGGCGCCGCGGGCCTTCCCCTGCCGACCTCGACGATGGTGTCGCCCTCGATCCTGATGAACCCCGACTCGATCTCGGGGCCCACGACCGGCGCGATGCGGACGTTCTCGATGATCAACGCAGTGCCGCCTTCCTGGCGGCGGCCAGCCGTACGGCGTCGAGGATCTTCTCGTAGCCGGTGCACCTGCACAGGTTGCCGGCCAGCGCCTCGCGGATCTCCGCGTCGGACGGCCGGTCGTTGTGCTGGATGAGGTCGTGCGCCTGGACGATCAGGCCGGGCGTGCAGAAGCCGCACTGCACGGCGCCGCACTCGACGAAGGCCTCCTGCACGGGGTCGAGCCTGTCGCCGTCGGCGAGCCCCTCGACCGTGCGGACCTCCCGCCCTTCGACCTGGCCTGCCGCGACCAGGCACGAGCAGACGGGCGTGCCGTCGAGGTAGACCGTGCAAGAGCCGCATTCGCCCTGCTCGCAGGCGTTCTTCGAGCCCGGCAGGCCCACCCGCTCGCGCAACACGTAGAGCAGGCTCTCGCCCTCCCACACGTCGTCGACGGCCTCGGTGCGGCCGTTGACGGTGAAGTTCACGCGCATCACGCGGCCCTCGCTTTCCTGTAGTCGTTCCAGGCCCACGTCAGGGTCCTGCGGGCCATGACCGCGATCGCGTGCCTGCGGTAGTCGGCCGTGCCGCGCACGTCGTCGATCGGCGAGGCCGCCGCCGCGCACAGCTCGCCGAACCGCTTGAGCACGGCGGGGTCGAGGCGGGCGTCCCAGTCCAGCTCGCCCGCCATGAACTCCTCGGCCTCCAGCGCCCTGCGGGGCGTCGGGGCGGCCGAGCCGATCCCGGTGCCGACGCGTCGCTCCGACGGGTGCAGCGCCACCGCGAACGAGCACACCGCGATCACCATGGCGTTGCGCGTGCCGACCTTGGAGAAGTACTGCGGCCCTTCGGCGGTCTTCATGTGGAAGGCCCTGATCAGCTCGTCGGGGCGCAGCGCGCTGCGCTTGACCCCGAGGTAGAACTCGGAGGCGGGGATCAGCCTGACCCCGCCGTCGCGCGACTCCACCTCGATCACGGCGTCGCCCGCCAGCAGAGGCGGATGGCTGTCACCCGCCGGCGAGGCGGCGCCGAGGTTGCCGCCGACCGACCCGCGGTTGCGGATCTGCGGCGAGCCGACCGTCCGCGACGCCTGCGCGAGGCCCGGCAGCGCGCCGGGCAACTCCTCGATGATCCGCACGTACGGCACGCCCGCGCCGACCCTGTACACGCCGTCGACGAGCTCGATCGTCTGGAGCTCGGCCACCTGGTTCAGGTCCAGCAGGGACACGGGCCTGTGCACGTCGAAGTTGATCTCGACCATCACGTCGGTGCCGCCCTGGATGGGTACCGCCTCCGGCTGGTCGGCCTTGGCCGCCAGCGCCTCCGCCCATGTCGTGGGCCGCAGAAAGTCCATGTCTCACTCCCAGGCGAACGCCGCGTCGGGCGCGTCCTCACGCAGGACGCCGCCCTCGATCAGGCCGTAGGGCCGGTCGGCGGCGTAGAAGACCTCGTTGTCGTTGTCCAGGCCGAACGGCGCCAGGTCCACGAGGAAGTGGTGCTTGTTCGGCATCGCGAAGCGGATCTCGCACACCTCCTGGCGGGTCTCCAGCACTCGCCGGCCCATGGCGTACAGCGTCTGCTGCAGCGAGAGGCTGTACGTCTCCGCGAAGGCGTCGAGAAGGGCCTGCCGCACGTCGGCGTAGGACTTGCCGAACTCGCCCGTGGCCGAGGCGTGCCGCCACTGGGCGGCCACCGCGGTGGCGAGGATCCTGTCGCCGGTCGGCTGCAGGGTGGTGTACTCGTCGACGATGTAGCCGTGGAACTCCGAGTCGGTGGAGTTGAGCACCACCAGGTCCTTCAGGCCGGAGACCACGCTCGTGCGGCCGTCGCGGTCGTAGTGCACGACGCAGGTGCGCACCTCCCTGCCGCTGCGCACGAAGGAGTGACCGCCGCTGATGCGCTCCCACCCGTACTCCTCGATCTCCACCCTCGCGTGGTGGATGGTCGGCTGGGAGTCGACGAAGTGCCTGGCCAGCAGGAGGGCGAAGTCCTCGATCTGGTCGACGCCGTACTTCTTGGCGAAGGCGTAGGCGGTGTTCTTCTGCGTGTCGGTCGGCAGTACGGCGGCGTTGCTGCCGGTCAGGTGGACCGACTCCATCTCACCCGACAGGGAGCTGCTGACGTTGATGTCCTTGAGATGGTGGACCTCGCCGTCACGGACGACACGGACGAGCCTGGTCTCGGCCTTGCCGTACCGGTTGGGTCCGAGGATGACTGACATCTAGCTCCCTCTGTAGGTGGAGTAGGCGAACGGGCTGAGGAGTAGGGGGACGTGGTAGTGCTCGGCGGGGTCGGCGACGGTGAAGGTGATGACGACCTCCGGGTAGAAGGTGTCGCGCAGGTAGGAACCGGTGTCGAACACCACGCGGTGCACGCCCGCTTCCGGGTTCCAGCCCTTGATCCGGCCGTCGTCGTCCGTGCGGCCCTGCGCCACGACCTGTCCCTGGTGCTCCAGCCGTACCTCGACGCCCACGGCGGGCCGTCCCGTGACCGCGTCGAGCACGTGTGTCGAGAAGCTCATATCTTCGCCACCCTCAGGTTGGTGATCTTGGCCAGTTCGTCGCGTACGACCTCGCGCTCGGTGCCGGGGTCGTTGGCCAGACGTTCCTTCAGGCGGGCGAGCATCTGCTCGCCCGACAGTCCTGTGGCGCAGATGAGGTAGACGTGGCCGAACCTCTCCTCGTAGGCGCGGTTGCCCTCGGCCAGCGCCTGGCGCAGGTGGTCCTCGACGCCCGACTGCTCCTGCCTGCTCCAGGCGGACTCGCGGTCGGCGCCCTCGGCCCGCTCCCCGATCCTCGGGTGGGCCGCGAGCGCCTCCTCGACGTCGGGCCAGGCAAGGGCGCGCACGGCGGCGTCGGCGGCGGCGGTCAGCGCGGCCAGGTCCTGGTACGGACGCAGCGCGGCCACCTCGCGGGCGAAGGCGCGGGAGGCGCAGCAGGCCAGCAGCTCCTTCTCCGCCTCGTCGGCGCTGAGTGCGTTGAGGTTGGGCATGTCATGAGTACACACAGGGCTGATGTCCCCGGTCCAGCAGCAAGAACTCCGAAGTGCGAGGGGGGTTGGCCTGGTCTTTTCGTGTCATGCTCCAATGCACGTCCTGTTCACCCATCGGTTACCCTCCGAATGCATGCGGCTCAACGCGTTGCTCGACATGCCTGAACTGGGCCTGTCGGTCGTGGCAGGCCACGACGATCTGGAGCGGCCCATCAGGTGGGTCGTCACCACCGACCTGCTCGATCCCGGGCGCTATCTCAGCGGCGGCGAGCTGGTCCTCACCGGGTTGATCTGGCGGCGCGCGCCCGCCGACAGCGAGACCTTCGTCAGGGCGCTTGCCAGGGCCGGCGCCTCGGGGCTCGGCGCCTGCGAGGCGCGCAGCGGCGATCTGCCGGCCGACCTGGTCGACGCCTGCCGCAGGCACCGGATGCCGCTCTTCCACGTGCCGCAGGCGTTGTCGTTCGCCGAGGTGACCGAGCACATCGTGCGCCACCTGTCGACGGCCCGCGCCTCTGACGTGACCGCGGTCCTCGACCGGCACCGCCAGCTCGTCTCGGGGGCGGGGCTCGACCCCGTCCTGGAGATGATCGGGCGGGATCTGGGCATGCGCTGCTGGGTCCTCACGCCCTCGGGGCGCCTGGTGGCGGGCTCCAGTCCGCTGGACCACGACACGGCCATGGCCATGGCCAGGACGTTCCTCACCGTCAAGCGGCTGCCCTGCTCCAGGAACGGCTACTCGATCTTCCCTGTGGACGAGCAGACCACCTCAAGGGTGGCCGACTGGTTCGTCGCGGTCGAGGGCTGCTTCACCGACTGGCCGGAGGAGCGGCAGGCGCTGGCGGGCGAGCTCGCGGCGGTCGCCGCCCTGGAGCGGATCCGCCTGGACGACCGGCTCAGCCCCGAGGGACGCATCGCCCAGGAGCTGGTCCGCCTGGTGTTCACCGAGGGCAAGCCCAGCGACATCCTGCCCAGGCTGGAGGTCACGGGGCTGGCGGGGGCGCCGGGCTACGTCGTTCTGGCGGCCGCCGCGCACGGCGCCCTGCGCCCCGCCGAGCTGCGCGCGGTCGTCAAGGAGATCCTGCACGCGGCCGTCTCCAGCGGCGCGGGACCGCCGCAGGGGACGGCCCGCGCGCTCACGCCGCTCGCGATCGGAGTCGTCGGCGAGGAGACGATCGCGCTCGTCCCTTCGGCCGACCGGGAGCTCGCCGGGCGCGTCCGCACCGCCGTGCACGAGCTCGCGCCCGGACTCGCGGGCGGCAGGCTGACCGTGGGCGTCAGCGGGATCGCCGGGGTCGAGGGGCTGCGCGGCGCGGTCGAGGAGGCCAGGTACGCCCGTCGCATGGCCGAGGGCAAGCCGGAGCCCGACGCGGTCGTCGGGCAGGACGAGCTGGCGACCCACGTCCTGCTGCTGGCCTCGGTGCCCGACGACGTGCGCCACATGTTCAGGGTCCGCCTGCTCGACCCGCTGCGCTCCTACGACCAGGTGCACAAGGCCGACCTGGTCCGCACCCTGGAGGCCTTCCTCCAGTGCTCGGGCTCGTGGACCAAGTGCTCGGAGCTGCTCCACGTCCACGTCAACACCCTGCGCTACCGCATCCAGCGCATCCAGGACCTGACGGGAAGGGACCTGTCGCGCCTGGAGGACAGGGTGGACTTCTTCCTCGCCCTCCGCCTGCAATAGGTGATATATGTAAAGAAACCTTACAATTGGAGCGTCCGTTGCCGCACCGCCGACTTGCCGCGCTGATGACGGCGTCCACTCTCGCCACCGCGTGCGCATCCGATGTGCCGGAGCCGAAGGGTCCGCCCCTGATCCCCCTGCCCGCCTCCGTGCGGATGGCCGAGGGCACGTTCTCCCTGGAGGCCGGCGCGCGGATCGGCCTGCGCGCGGCGGGGGCCGCGCCCGTCGCCGAGGAGCTGGCCCGGCTGCTGCGCCGCTCCACCGGCTACGCGCTGCCCGTGGTCCGGCAGGAGGCGGAGATCACGCTGGAGGAGGCGAGCGGGCGCGACCTCGGCCCGGAGGGCTACACGCTGGACGTCACCCCCGGCATGGTACGGCTGGCCGCCTCCACCCCCGAGGGACTCTTCCGCGGCGTCCAGACGCTCCGCCAGCTCCTGCCCGCCAAGGTCGAGAGCGCCGGCGAGCAGCCAGGCCCGTGGACGATCGCGGGCCTCAGCATCGAGGACAGGCCGCGCTTCGCCTATCGCGGCGTCATGCTCGACGTGGCCCGCCACTTCTTCACCGTCGAGCAGGTCAAGCGCTACATCGACCTGGCCGTCGCCTACAAGGTCAACCACCTGCACCTGCACCTCACCGACGACCAGGGCTGGCGTATCGAGATCAAGAGCTGGCCGCGCCTGGCCACCGACGGCTCCTACACCCAGGACGACTACCGCGAGATCGTGCGCTACGCCGCCGAGCGGTTCGTCACCGTCGTCCCCGAGATCGACACGCCGGGGCACACCAACGCCGCCCTGGCCGCCTACGCCGAGCTGAACTGCGACGGCAGGGCGCGGGAGCCGTACAGGGGCAGGGAGGTGGGCTTCAGCTCGCTGTGTGTGGGCAAGGAGGTCACCTACCGCTTCCTCGACGACGTCGTGCGCGAGATGGCGGAGCTGACGCCCGGGCCGTACCTCAACCTGGGCGGCGACGAGGCGCACAGCACCGATCCCGCCGACTACGAGAAGTTCGTCGCGCGCGCCCAGCGGATCGTCGACAAGTACGGCAAGCGCCTCATGGGCTGGGCCGAGATCACCTCCGGCGCGGTGGCGCAGCACTGGAACCCGCGCGAGGCCGAACGCGCCGTGGCCGCCGTGGCCAGGGGCGCCAAGCTCGTCATGTCCCCCGCCGACCGCTCCTACCTGGACATGAAGTACACCCAGGACACCGAGTACGGCCTGGACTGGGCCGGACTCGTCGAGGTCGCCGACAGCTACGAGTGGGACCCCGCCACGCTCCTCGCGGGCGTGGCCGAGAAGGACGTCCTGGGGGTCGAGGCCCCGCTGTGGACCGAGACATTGGAGACGCCCGACGCGCTGGAGTACATGGCCTACCCACGCCTGCCGGGCATCGCCGAGATCGGCTGGTCGCCCTCCTCCGGCCGCTCGTGGGAGGACTACAAGGGACGGCTGGCCGGCCACGGCCCCCGGTGGAGCGCCCAGTCGGTGAACTACTACCGCTCGCCGGAGATCACCTGGGAGTGATCGCCACCTGGGATGTCACCCCGAGCGCCTAGACTGGCCACATCATGAGCCCTACATCTCTCATCGGCGGACACGTCTCCGTCACCGGCGGCCTGGCGACGGGCGGCCTGAAGTACATGGCCGAGATCGGCGCCGAGATGGTCCAGGTGTTCGTCACGAACCCGCGTGGCTGGGCGCTGACGGAGGGCAAACCCGAGGAGGACGCGAAGTTCGCCGCGTCGGGCGTCGAGTCCTTCATTCACACGCCCTACCTGGTGAACTTCGGCTCACCGAATCCCGAGACGCTGGCCAGTTCGGTGGCCATCACGCGCCACTCGCTGGCGCGCGCGCTGGCGACGCGGTCCAAGGGCGTGGTCGTGCACACGGGCTCCGCGGTCACCCAGTCGCGTGACGACGCGCTGCGCCAGCTCCACGAGCACCTGCTGCCGCTGCTGGAGGAGATCCCGGACGACGGGCCCGACCTGCTGCTGGAGCCGATGGCGGGACAGGGCGCGATGTTGTGCGCCACCGTCCAGGACCTGGAGCCCTACCTGGCGGCGCTCGAGTGGCATCCCAAGGCCACCGTCTGCCTCGACACCTGCCACGCCTTCGCGGCCGGCCACGACCTAACCACTGCCGACGGGGTCAGGGACACCTTCGACACGCTCCACCGGGTCGCGCCCGGCCGGCTGAGGCTGATCCACGCCAACGACTCCAAGGACGTGTGCGGGTCGAAGAAGGACCGGCACGAGAACATCGGGGCGGGTCACATCGGCGCCCAGCCGTTCGCCGACCTGATGCGCCACCCGGTGGTGGCCGGCGTGTCGATCTGCATCGAGACGCCGGGCAAGGCCGACAAGCACCGCGAGGACATCGAGCTGCTGCGCAAGCTGCGCGACGCCTGAGCCCGGCGGCGCCGTCGGCTCGGAGGTGGCGTAAAGGGGCGCCGCTCGCGCGACCCGGCCGCCCCCGTATGGCCGGATCGCGGTCCGGCACGCAGCTACAGCGGGCGCCCCTTCACGTCCTCGGCGGGCGGGCCCTACCCCCCGGTAAAGGGCCCGACCACCGTTTCGGTGACCAGCTGGTCACCAGCGGAACCGCGCATCAGGCCTGTGTGAGCCGCGCGGCTCGTCCCCCCGATGCGACGGAGTGGCTCTCCGATGCGGAAACACTACGGATGCGATCTTGAACGTGAAACCCTCTTCAAGAACAGCTCGCTGAACGGTCAGTAGTCATCGACGTACGGAGAGTGCCGCACTGACGAGCGGCCGTCCTCAAGCGACGAGCGGTCGCCGGAGGCGCTCGCGGCCTCTTCCGGCAGGTGCATCCTGGCCATCATCCGATCCACACCCATAGGCACCCGACCCGGCGTGACCAGGGAAATCACCACCATCGCGACGAAGGCGAGCGGCACGGCGAAGGTCGCAGGATACTCGGACACCAACCCCAGTTTCACGCCCGTCGCCTCACCGGCGGCCAGCACGGCGGTGAGCCCGCCGCCCACCGCGAACCCCGCGGCCGCCCCCACGGCGGTCAGCCGCCGCCACCAGATGCCGAGCAGCAGCAATGGGCAGAAGGTCGCCGCCGAGAGGCTGAATCCGAGCAGCACGCCCAGCACGGAACTGCCGGGAGTGGTGAGCGAGGTCAGCGCCAGCGTCGTCAACGCCACGCCGGCCGTGGCGAGGCGGAAGGCGCTCACCCCCGCCCGCGTCACGCAGGCCGACACCGCGCCGCCCACAGCGGCCAGCACCCCGCAGGAGGTGGCCAGGAAGGCCGCGAACGCCCCTGCCGCCAGCAGCCCGGTCAGCACGTCGCCCGCGGGGCCCGGCAGCATCGCGCCGGGCAGCAGCAGCACGACCTCCTCGTCCTGGGCGTCGGGCACGTGGACGCGGCCGAGAATGCCGTACAGCGGCGGCACCAGGAAGAACAGGCCGAGCAGCACCTGGGTGGCCAAGATCGAACGCCGCGCGCTGGGCCCGTCGCGATTGGTGTAGACGCGGACGATGATGTGCGGCAGTCCCATGGTGCCCAGCGCGCAGGCCAGCAGCACGGTCAGCACGCCCGGCAGCGAAGGGTCGCCCGAGCCCGCCAGCAGGTCTCCGTACGGCGCGGCGAACCCCGCCACCTCCAGCGGGCCCGCCTCGACCGCGCACCGCCACGCGCACCACAGCACGAGCGCGACCCCGGTGAACACGACGAGCTTGAGCCAGTACTGCACCGCCTGAACGCTGGTCACGCTGCCCATCCCGCCCGCGAGCGTGACGAAGACGGACACGAGCGTCACCGACAGCCAGCCCGTCCACGGCGGCAGCCCGGTCAGCAGGTGCAGCACCACCCCCGCCGAGTGGAGCTGCGCGACGAGGTAGAGCAGCCCGATCGCCAGCACGTAGCAGGTGGCGAACCTGCGCAGCGCCGCCGACCCGAGCCGCCACTGCGCGAAGTCGGGCAGCGTGTAGGTGCCCGAGCGGCGCAGCGGCGCCACCACCAGGGCGAGGATGACGACATAGCCCGCCGCGGCGCCCACCGGGAACCACAGCGCGGGCGCGCCGTGCGTGGCGATCAACCCGGCCAGTCCCAGGCAGGCCACGGCCGAGGTGAACTCCGCGCTGATCGCCGCGCCGTTCCACCACGGCCCCACGGCCCTCGCCGCCACGTAGAACTCCGACACCGTCGCGTAGCGCCGCGGCCGTACCGCGCCGACGATCACCGAGATGATGACCACGAACGCGATGCCGGCCGCCGACGCGGCGACGGTGCTGCTCACGGCTCGCGTTCCGCGCGTTCCGCCCGTCTGAGCTGGAAGACGGCCAGCACCACCCACAGCGGCTGGACGGCCAGCGTCACCAGCAGCCAGTCGCCCTCGGCCGTCAGCAGCGGCAGGGCGACCAGCACGGCTGCCACCGCGGCCACCGTGACCAGCGCGTGCCTGGCCTGCCTACCCATGAGCGCCCTGACCTCCGCGTCGCTGTCGGGCCCGTCGAGCCCGAGCGGGACAGGGGCCCGCTGCACGGCGGCCGGCCTC
The DNA here is from genome assembly GCF_057708945.1 of Nonomuraea sp. bgisy101. Classification (NCBI taxonomy): domain Bacteria; kingdom Bacillati; phylum Actinomycetota; class Actinomycetes; order Streptosporangiales; family Streptosporangiaceae; genus Nonomuraea; species Nonomuraea sp. bgisy101. The sequence continues at coordinate 325,683 of NZ_JBYITD010000001.1, read as the reverse complement.
CTGGGCACGACCACCCGCCTGGCGTTCATGTGAGCGTCTTGAACTGTCGCACCAGCTGCTCCCTGACCTGCCTGGTATGGCGGCGGCTGACCGGCAGCGTCTCCCTGCCGACCGTCAGCAGCACCCTGCCGCCCTCGAAGCGCAGCTCGCTGACATGGCGTGCGGACACCAGCGTGCTGCGGTGCACCCTGATGAAGCCCGCGTCCGCCCACCTGCGCTCCAGCGCGGCCAGCGACATGCGCACCAGGTATCCGCCGTCGGGCGTGTGCAGGCGCACGTAGTCGCCCTTCGCCTCGGCGAACCACACCGCCTGCTGCGGCACGAACCTGGTGACGCCGCCGAGCTCGACGGGGATGACGTCGTCCGGCCCGTGTTCGGACGGCGGGGCGGCGGCCGCCTCCAGCCTGCGCACCGCCTCGGCGAGCCGCTCGGCGCGCACCGGCTTGAGGAGGTAGTCGACCGCCTCCAGCTCGAAGGCCTGCACCGCGCAGTCGTCGTGGGCGGTGACGAACACCAGCCTGGGCGGGCTCGGGAACCCGCCGACCAGCCTGGCCAGGTCGAGCCCGTCGAGCCCCGGCATGCGGATGTCGAGGAAGACGCCGTCGAGCCGCTCTCCCCCGCCGATCATCTGCACCATGTCCTGCAGCGCCGTGACACCGTCGGAGGCGGTCACGACGTGCTCGACCCTGGCGTCCTGACGGAGCAGGTAGGCCAGCTCCTCCAAGGCGGGCACCTCGTCGTCGACGGCCAGAACACGTAGCATGCTTTCCACGGTGCCTCAAGAACACACAGGTCACAAGCGACACGCCAGCGTAGGGTAAAGAATTGACTACAAAGAGCTATGGCGGGCCTTGGGCACACGCATCCTCACCTTGGTGCCGGCGCCCACGGCGGTCTCCACGACCAGGCCGTAACCCTCGCCGTAGATCTGCCGCATCCTGACGTCGACGTTGGCCAGGCCGATGCCGCCGCCCCTGCGGCGCGGGTCGTCGTCGAGCACCTCGCGGGCGCGCTCGGGCTCCATGCCCATGCCGTTGTCCTCGACCGTGATGTGCGCCTCGGGCCCCGCGTCGCGGACCACCACCCTGACCTCGCCCGTGCCGTCACGCCCGCCCATGCCGTGCTTGATGGCGTTCTCCACCAGCGGCTGCAGGCACAGGAACGGCACCGGCACCGGCAGCACCTCGGGCGCCACCTGCACGCTGAAGCGCAGCCGGTCGCCGAAGCGGGCCCGCTCCAGCAGCAGGTAGCGGTCCACGCAGGTCAGCTCGTCGGCGAGGGTCGTGAAGTCCCGCGCCCTGCGCAGCGCGTAGCGGGAGAAGTCGGCGAAGTCGAGGATGAGTTCGCGGGCCCTGCACGGGTCGGTCCTGACGAACGAGGCGATCGTGGTCAGCGCGTTGTAGACGAAGTGCGGGGAGATCTGGGCGCGCAACGCGCGCAGTTCCGCCTCCATCGCGCGCCGCCTGGAGGAGTCGAGCTCGGCCAGCTCCAGCTGCCCGGAGACCCACCTGGCCACCTCGGTGACCGTGCGCACCAGCGCCGCGCTCAGCTCCTCGTCGTAGGCCGCCAGCGCGCCCACCACTCTGCCCTCGACGGTCAGCGGCACCACGACCGCGCCGTTCGGCTCGCCCGCGAACACGTGCGGCCGCCCCGAGGCCAGCGACGTGCGCGCGTGCGCGAGCACCTCCTCGGGGCACGCTCCGTCGCAGGCCAGCGCGGCGTCGGTCGAGGTGATCGCGACAGCCGAGGTGCCGAGCAGGGCCCGCAGATGCCGTACGGCCTTGCGTGCCGACTCCCTCGTCAGCCCCGTCCGCAGCGAGGGCGCCGCCATCGCCGCGATGTGCAGCGTCGTGAAGGTGGCCTCGTCCTTCCAGCCACCCTCGGGTAGCGCGGGACGCCGTCTGGCCAGGGCGAACCCCGCGACGAACGCGAAGGCGGCCAGAACCACGCAAGCGGTGGTCGACATGCGCGCAACGGTAGCCAACAACGCACCGTGTCCGGGTGGGAACGGTGCGAGATCTAGGGAGGCGGGCCCTCGCCCGGCTCCTCCTGGTAGGAGTAGCGCTGCTCCTTCCAGGGGTCGGCCACGTTGTGGTAGCCGCGCTCCTCCCAGAAGCCGCGCCTGTCCTCCGTCAGGTACTCCACCGCTCGCACCCACTTCACGCTCTTCCACGCGTACAGGTGCGGGACGACGATGCGCAGCGGAAAGCCCCGCTCGGGCGCCAGCGGCTTCTCGTCCAGCTCCATGGCGAACAGCGTGCCGGGGGCCGTCAGGTCGGACATCCGGAGATTGGCGCTGTAGCCGTACTCCGCCCAGATCATCACGTGGTGGACGCCACCGACCGGCGGCGCGGCCGCCATGATGGTCTGCGGCGTCACGCCCGCCCACTCGTTGCCCATGAGCGAGAACTTCGTCACACAGTGGAAGTCGGCCAGGACCGAAGCCCGCGGCAGCCGCTCGAAGTCCTCCCAGGTGAACCGGTGCTCCTCGCCCGACGCCGTCGCGCCGAAGACGCGGAAGTCCCAGGTCTCCCGCTTGAAACGCGGAACCCTGCCGTAGTGGATGACGGGTCGGCCGCGTGGAATGTACTGGCCTGGGGGCAGGCGCGACTCTTCCACGATCACTCCCTCGCCGACTGTGTTCAAGGCCATCCTCCCATCCTTCCGGGAGCGGGTCCGACTCGGTGCCTGCTTGCCAGGTCTCCGCCGTGCGCTACTATTGGCGCACTATGCACATCACCTTCCTGTTTTGGTATGGCGACGGACCCGATCGGACCGTTCGCCATCTGGTGATGCGCTAGCTCACAGGCGAAACGAAGGCCCCGGGTCCGTCAGGACCCGGGGCCTTCGTCGTTTTCAAGGAGAGATTCATGGTCATCGTGATGGGTTCCGAGGCGACGCAGGGCGACGTCGAGGCAGTGGTCGGCCTCGTGCAGGCGGCAGGGGTGGAGGCGTTCGTCAGCAGGGGCGTGCAGCGGACGATCATCGGGCTCGTGGGCGACGTCACGCAGCTCAGTGCCGTCAACCTGCGCGGCATGAGCGGGGTGCGCGACGTCATGCGGGTGTCGACGCCGTACAAGCTGGTGAGCAGGGAGAACCATCCCGACCGGTCCACCGTGCACGTGGGCGGGGTGCCCATCGGGCCCGACAGCGTGACGCTCATCGCCGGCCCCTGCGCGGTCGAGACACCGCAGCAGACGCTCGAGGCGGCCCAGATGGCCAAGGCCGCAGGCGCGACCCTGCTGCGAGGCGGCGCCTACAAGCCGCGCACCTCTCCCTACGCCTTCCAGGGGCTCGGCGAGAAGGGCCTGCGCATCCTCGCCGACGTGCGCGAGGAGACCGGCCTGCCGATCGTGACCGAGGTCGTGGACGCTCACGACGTCGATCTCGTCGCCTCCTACGCCGACATGCTGCAGGTCGGCACCCGCAACGCGCAGAACTTCGCGCTGCTGCAGGCCGTCGGCGCGGCGGGCAGGCCCGTCATGCTCAAGCGCGGCATGAACGCCACCATCGAGGAGTGGCTCATGGCCGCCGAGTACATCGCCCAGCGCGGCAACCTCGACATCGTGCTGTGCGAGCGCGGCATCCGCACCTTCGAGACCGCCACCCGCAACACCCTCGACGTGTCGGCCGTCCCCGTCGCCCAGCGGCTGTCGCACCTGCCGGTCATCATCGACCCGTCCCACTCGGGCGGCCGCCGTGACCTGGTGCTGCCGCTGACCCGCGCCGCCATCGCGGTGGGCGCCGACGGCGTCATCGTGGACGTGCACCCGCACCCCGAGCAGGCCCTGTGCGACGGCCCGCAGGCCCTGGTCGACGGCGACCTGCGCGAGCTCGCCACGATCATGCGGACGTTCCCCGGGCTGATGGGCAGGGGCGTCGTCGGCGACGCACTCGCGGTCTGACCCGATCCGAGGGTCGCTGGTACGGCGGGCGCGCCACGAACCGCCTGCCGTACTCACGAGTAACTAAGTAGTTCTCCGCATGTGTCGGCGTTCACGGAACTTCATCATCGAGCCATGAACAAACCGATCCAGCCCACCCAGACAACCGCCTACTACATCCAGTCGGTCCTCTCCTTCGGCCTGTCGGTGGCCGCCGTGGCGATCGGCGTGGCCTACCTTCCGGTCTCCGGATGGATCAGGGCCTTCCTCACGGTCGGCGTCCTGTACGTGATCACCTCGGCGTTCACGCTGGCCAAGGTGGTGCGCGACCGCCAGGAGCTCAGCGCGGTCACCAACCGCGTCGACCAGGCCCGCCTCGACAAACTTCTCGCCGAGCACGACCCCTTCAAGGTCGACAACCCCTGAAGGCACGAACCTTCGCTCAGGCGCGCCTCGCTGCTCCAGCCGGCCCTTCGGGGAACCCGGGCTCCCCCTCGCCGGCGTGACGTCCGGCGGCTCGGTGTGCTGCCGGAAGGGTCTTCCCCAGGCGCGCGAGGGGGGACAGGGCCATGAACAGCGGGGACAGGGACAGACCGGCGGCCGTCACCAGCAAACTGGTACGCAACCCCCACTGGCCGGCCAGACAGCCGCCGAGCAGCGAACCGAGCGGGGTCAGTCCCATCCCCACGACGTTGATGGTCGCGACGACCCGGCCCTGCATCCGAAGGGGCGTGATGGCCTGCCGTACGGCCATGACGTTGACGTTGACCAGCTGGCTGAAGACGCCGAACACGAAGTTGATCACCATGAGCAAGGGGATCGTGACGGCGGAGGAGCCGTGCAGTGCGGGCACACACAGCATCACACCGTCGGCGAGCGCCGCTGAAGACACCAGCACGACGCCGTAGCCGAATCTCCTCGGCAGCCTGGCCGACAGCAGCGATCCCACCAGCGCGCCCGGACCCATCGCCGCGAGCGCCAGGCCGACGGCCGCACCGGACAGGTGCAGTGTGCGTGGCAGGAAGAGCAGGTAGACGGTCATCAGGGCCGCGAAGAAGAACTGGAAGATCGCCGAGCAGGCACCCACCGCCCGCAACGAGGTGTCGCCGGCGACGAGGCGGAGCCCTTCGTGGAGCTGCCGCCACATCCGGGCGGGCCGTTCGGCCCGCTGAGGTGGCGACTCGCGTGGACGGATTCGCCTGATCGACAGGAACGACACCGTGAAGAAGAACGCGCTCGCCATGATGGCTGCCGGAGCGGAAAGCAGCGACACCATCGCGCCACCGAGCGCGGGTCCGCCGACCTGCGCGGCGGACCTGCTGCCCTCGAGCGCGCTGTTGCCCTGCGCCAGCTGGTCTCGCTTCACCAGTTCCACGAGTGAGGCCTGGTAGGCCACGTCGAAGAACACCGTGAGAACGCCCACGAGGAAGGCGACGACGAGCAGCGCGGGAATGCCGAGCAGGCCGAGGAGAGAGGCGACGGGGATCGCGGCCAACGCCACAGCCCGGCCGAAGTCCGCCAGCACCATCACCTCCCGGGGTCGCCGGCGGTCCACCCACACGCCGACGAAGAGCGAGAACAGCAGGATCGGCGCCTGCTCCACCGCGCGGAGGACGCCGACTTGGTCGGCGCCGGCGTCGAGTGCCACCACGGCGACGAGCGGCAGGGTTACCTGGGCGGCCTGCGCCCCGAGCTGCGAGGCGGTCTGACCGACCCAGAGCCGGCGGAAGTCGCCGTCCCGCCACAGGCTCGGCGGAACCGGCCGGACGGAGTCGGCCGCGTTCATCGCGGACCTCGTCCGCACGTCAGAGCGTCGAGGGACGCGATGCGACGCCGTGCGAGCACGGCGAGAGAAACGGATGGCACAGGGATTCCTTGAGCTGCCGAGGACGGTGCCCGCCGCCCGGCGCGCGACGACAGGCGCTCCGGCGAATCAGGCAGGGAAAGGCTCGCTGTGCCGCATGTCAGAGGCAGCACGCGATGACAGGTCGAACGTGACCTACGACGTCAACGCGCGCTCGGTTGACCGACCATCTCAGCTCCTCGGAGTCCTTCGCTGTTCGGAAGGCTAGCCGTCGGCCGTCCATCGCGAAAGCGGTTAAACGGCGGCCCGGCTCCCGGCTCGGACCTGTCTCGCCTCGATCATGAAATCTGGCCAGATCCCACATTTCATCGTCGAAAGTGCGAAGAAGATTCTGAGGTTCGGGCAATCAGCGCTGATCACTTCTCGAGAAAGGCGCCGGATGCATGACCCTGACCCCTACCCCTCCGACACGGATGCCGAGGGGGCGACCGACGCGTCGATCATCGAGAAGTCGCGCCACGAGCCCGAGTGGTTCTCGATGATCTTCGATCGGTACTTCACCTCGATCCGCCGGTACGCGGCGGCCAGGCTCGGGCCCAGTGCCGCTGACGACGTCGCCGCCGAGACGTTTCTCGCCGCCTTCGACCAGCGGGACCGCTACGACCTGACCTGCCCCGAGGCCCGGGCCTGGCTCTACGGGATCGTCACCAACCTGATCGGCAGGCACCGCCGGAGCGAGATCCGGTTCTATCGCGCCCTCGGCCGCTCGGTGACCAGGGACGACGTCGGCGACCACGCCGGCCGGGTGGCGGACCAGGTGGCCGCCGAGCAGCTGAGCCCCGCGTTGGCGCGGGGTCTGGCGGGGCTGTCCAAGGGAGACCGTGACGCGTTGCTGCTCGTCGCCTGCGCCCAGCTCAGTTACGCCGAGGTGGCGCGCGCCCTCGCCATCCCGATCGGCACCGTCGGCTCCCGGGTCAACCGGGCCAGACGCAAGCTCCGCAAGACATTGGGCCCCACGGCACAGGAGGTAGTGGACCATGGATGAGCTGCAGCAGTTGCGCGATCGTCACGACGCGCTGGCGGATCCTCCTCCGGAGAGCATCGCCGCGGCCCGTTCCCGGCTGACCGCCCACATCCGCCAGGCTCCGGTCAGGAACACCTCATGGCTTTCGGCCGCCCGCCGTGCCCGGCCCGCGTGGGGGCTCGGCCTGGCCGGCGCGGCCACTCTCACGCTGGTGGCGGCGGTCGCGGTGGCCGGTCCCGGAGTGGACAGGGACCGACCCGTGGAACGGCTGCCCAGCCCGCGTCTCGAGCCGCGCCCGCTCGAGTTGAGCCCGGTCGAGTTGCGCCCGGTCGCCAACGCGGAGGACCTGGCCAACAACGCGGCGGTGGTGGCCGCGGGCGACTCCGAGGCCACGCCCAAGCCCACGCAATGGGCGTACGTGAAGAACCGGTACGCCCAGACTCAAGGGGACGGCGGTGAAGGGCTGTTCGGCTCCCCGAAGAGGACGAAGACCCATGAGATGTGGCGCCGGGTGGACGACAAGAAGTTCGCCGTCAAGGAGAACGGCAAGCTGGAGGTGATCGAAGGCTCGGAGTTCGAGGTGGCCTACCCATGGCTGTTCTCGCTGCCGACCGAGCCCTCCGCGTTGCTCGCCCGCGTCTACGAGCAGGTCGACGCCGAGGACGCCAAGAGGCGTGCCGACACCTTCGCGAGGGCCAAGGTGCTGGCCATGAGGAAGGGGAAGACGTCTGAGGAGGCGACGGCGATCGCCGAGGAGGCGTCGCCTCCCCTGACCGCCGGGCAACGGAACATGTGGGCGTTCCAGCAGATCGCGCAGGGGATGCGCGATGCCGTGCTGCCGTCCAGGCTCCGCGCCGCCATGTACGGCGCCATGGCGAAGATCCCCGGCGTGCGGTACGAGGCCCGGTCCACGGACCTGGCCAAGCGATCGTGCGTCACCCTCTACCGCGTCCAGAGGGGTTACCTGCGCGAGGAGATCTTCATCGACCCCAAGACCTACGAGTACATGGGATACCGCACCATCGCCACCCGGGACCACGACGGAGGCGGCGTCCCCGTGAAGAGGGGCCAGATCGTCGGCTGGGACAGCCTGCTCAAGGCCGTGATCGTCGACAAGCCCGGCGAGCGCCGCTGACGAGTCGGAAGCGCCCCGTCGTGAGGGTCCGTGCCGTCAGAGGGTGTACTCCTGGATCGAGTCCGCCAGCTGCACCGCCAGCTCCTCGGCGTCGAGGCGCTTCTCGATCAGCTTCAGATCCTCGATCTTGGCTCGGGTCTCGGCGCGCTTGGGGGCCAGCAGCGTGCAGCAGTCCTCGTCGGGCAGTTCGGAGATCTCCAGCGTGCCGATGCGCCGCGCCTCGGCCATGATCTCCGTCTTGTCCCAGCCGATCAGGGGCCGGAGGATCGGCAGGTCGACCGCGTTGTCCTGGGCGGTGATGTTCTGGAGCGTCTGCGAGGACACCTGGCCGAGCGCGTCGCCGGTGACGAGCGCTCCCGCTCTGATGCGGTGCGCGACCTCCTCGGCCGTCTTCAGCATGAGCCGCCGCTGCGCGATCACCGCGAGCCTGTCCTGGCCCGAGGTCCTGATCGACTGCTGCGCCTTCCCGAACGGCACGACCCACAGGCGCGACTTGCCCTGGAAGCGGTCGAGCTTGCGGACGAGCGCGTAGGCCTTGTAGATCGACTCGGAGGTCGTGAACGGGATTCCCGAGAAGTGCAGGAAGTCGACGTGGAGCCCGCGTCGCATCATGCGGTAGGCAGCCACGGGCGAGTCGATGCCGCCCGACATCAGCACCAGGGCCCTGCCGCTGCTGCCGACGGGCAGACCGCCCTGGCCCGGCAGCCCGTCGGTGAAGACGAAGACCTCGTCGCGGTCGACCTCGATGAAGACCGTCAGCTCGGGGCGCTTCAGGTCGACCGGCAGCCCGTAGGTGTCGTTGATGGTGCCGCCGACCAGGCGGTCGAGCTCGTTGGAGCGCAGCGGGAAGCGCTTGTCGCGGCGGCGGGAGCGTACGGCGAACGTGGCACCCCGCTTGACCTCGTCGCGGTCCTTGATCAGCTCCAGCGCGGCCTTGACGACGGTGTCAGGGTCCTTGGCCACGCGCCACGCGCGGTGGATCCACACCAGGCCGGGCACGTCGGTCACCCGCTCGGCGACCTGGTCGGCCACCTCGACGGAGGTGCCCTCAGGCAGGAAGATCGCGATGACGCCGTGGCGCTGGCGCACCTCGGTCTTGAGGTCGAAGTCCTTCAGGGCGGCGCGGATGTTGCCGACGAGCCTGCGCTCGAACAGCTCGCGGTTCTTGCCTTTCAGGACGATCTCCCCCAGCTTGAGCAGAACGCACGGCTCGCCCAGGGCGGACATCGTCATGGCGGGAACCTCCGGGAGGAATGTGGAAACACAGCGCCATCTCCAACGCCGCGACCCATTGAGTTTAGTCCGCCTGGGAGCGGCGAGCCCCGCCCGGTCTCTTGCCGGTCCGGCGGGTTTCACCTCCCACCGGCGCCCGATACCGGGCATGAGGCATGAGGCACCGGCATAGGACGCCGGGCATGGGACGCCGGGATGGGACGCCGGACGCGGGCGACGGGATGCAGGACGCAGAGCGCGGGATTCGGGACACGCCCGCAGGAAGCGGGAACACGACATCCGCGTCGGAAAGGCGCGCCTCCGAGGGTCAGGGCGCCGGGCCCGGAAGGCACGGGGCCCGGACGTCGCGGGGCCCGGACGTCGCGGGGCCCGGAAGGCGCGGGGAGGTCGAGGGGATGGTCCGGGAACGGCGAGGGCCATGGAGAGTGCGGCCTTGGGGGTGTCAGGGGTCTTCGTCGAGGCCCTGTTCGATCGCGTAGCGGACCAGTTCCACGCGGTTGTGCAGTTGGAGCTTGTTGAGCGTGTTCTGGACGTGGTTCTGCACGGTCCGGTGGCTGAGTCCGAGCCGGTCGGCGATCTGCCTGTAGGACAGCCCCTTCGCCACCAGCCGCAGCACCTCCGTCTCCCGGTCGGTCAACCGGGGCCCTTCGGGCTGGGCCTGCGGCCGGGTCGCCAGTCTGCGGTACTCCCCCAGCACCAGCCCGGCGAGCCCCGGGGTGAAGACGGCGTCGCCCGCGGCGGTCCGCGCGACCGCGTCGAGGAACTCCTCCCTGCCGGCCGACTTCACCAGGTAGCCGGCGGCGCCCGCCTTGACCGCCTCCAGCACGTCCTCCTGTTCGGCGCTGGCCGACAGCACCAGGATCTTCACGCCGGGCAGCCCGCCGGCGACCTGCGCGCCGGACATGTCGGGCAGGTGCAGGTCGAGCACGACGACGTCAGGCCTGACCGCCTGAGCCACCCGCAGCGCCTGCCGTCCCTCGCCCACGGTCGCGACGACCTCGTAGCCGGCCTCGGTCAGATCCCTGGCCACCGCGTCTCGCCACATGGGATGGTCGTCGACCACCATCACCCGCACCATGCCGCAACTCTAGGGACTTCGGGCGAATCCGCTAGTGGAGGGGTGCGGGTACGGTGATCTCCACCTCGGTGCCCTCGCCGGGCGCGGAGAGGATCGACACCCGGCCGCCGAGATCGGCGACGCGTCCCTTGATGGACTGGGCCACCCCGAGCCGCCCGTCGGCGTGCGCCCGTTCCAGACGCCCTTCGGCGATGCCCGGCCCCTCGTCCCTGACGCTGACGGTCACCTCGCCGTCGCCCTGCTCGGCGAACACCCAGGCCCTCGCCTGCTCACCGCAGTGCGCGCGGACGTTGTCGAGGGCCGCCCGTACGGCGGCGGCCGTCTCCTCGGCCGTCGCGGTGGGCATGACGAGCGGCGTGGCCGGGGTCGACACCGTCACCTGGGTGGATCCGAGTCTCATGAGCAGCGCCCGCAGGTCGGCCGACCCCGTGGGGGCGGCCCGCACCGTGACGAGTTCGCGCAGCGCCGCCTCCTGCTCTCCGGCGAGCCTGCCGAGTTCGGCCGCCTCGCCGCCGATCTCCTGCCCCCGCCGTTTGACCAGGGCGAGCACCTGGAGCACCGAGTCGTGGATCCCGCGGGCCAGGCGTTCGCGTTCGCGCTGTGCGGCCTCCATCTCGACGGCCCGCTGCATGCGTTCCTCCGCGCGGATGGCCAGGCGTGCCACGTGCCCGACGACGATGCCCGCCATGAAGAGCAGGACCGCGCCGTTGATCAGGATGGGGGTGCCGGGACCGTTCACGCGTACCCAGAGGTCGGCGCCCGCCACGATCGCCGCCGCCACCCCGCCGAGGCGGCGCCCGCCGTACACGGCCCATGCCAGGACGGGTCCTGCGACCCAGATCGCGGGCACCGGCATGCTGCCCAGCTCACCCTGGAACTCTCCCTGCACGTACGGCGTGGCCAGCAGGCACGCCACCGCCACGAGCATGTCGATGACCAGCAGCGGCCACCCGCGCACGGCGTCGACGGAGTAGCAGAAGGTGGCGGCCGCGGTCCACAGCGCCATGACCGCGATGACCGTCCACCCCGCGACCGGATGGGCGAAGCCTTCGTGCTGGACCATCAGCACCGTCGCGTAGACGAGCGACGCGATTCTGAACACCGCGATCGCCCGCCAGAAGGCGAAGTCCATGAGACATTCTCACGTTTCCGACAGGATCGTCTGACAGATAGTTGAACTATCCATGCAAATAGGACAGGTCCGCTGCCACAATCCCGGAGATCCCTATGGCAAGGATTGTCACAACATGAATCATTTCACCCAGGGTCCGCTCACGCCGATCCTCGCGTACGTGATGTCGTGCATGGGGTCGATGCTCGGACTGCGGCTCACCGCCCAGGCCCATGCCTCGACCGGGGCCTCGCGTGCCCGGTGGCTCGTCGGCGCCGCCATCTCCATCGGCGGCACCGGCATCTGGGTCATGCACTTCATCGCGATGATGGGCTTCGACGTCGAGGGCACCGAGATCAGGTACGACGTGCCCCTCACCGTCGCGTCCGCGCTGGTGGCCGTCGTCTTCGTCGGTGCCGGGCTCTTCCTGGTGGCCTATGGCCGCGCCAAGGTGCTCGCGCTGCTCGGCGGCGGGCTGCTCACCGGACTGGGCGTCGCCGCGATGCACTACATGGGCATGTACGCGATGAACATGTCGGCCCACGTCTCCTACGATCCGACGATCGTGGCGGCCTCCGTCGTGATCGCGGTCGTCGCCGCGACGGTCGCGCTGTGGTTCACGCTGCGGGTCAGGCGCGCGGTGGCGATCACCGGCGCCGCCCTGATCATGGGCGTGGCCGTGTGCGGCATGCACTACACCGGCATGTTCGCGATGAGCGTCCAGGTACACGGCGAGCAGGGGCACGTGGGTGGCGCGGACGCGCTGTCGTTCCTCGTGCCGTTGATGACGGTGGTCAGCCTCATCACGCTGACCATGCTGCTGATGGTCATCCTGTCCCCCTCGCAGAGAGAGCTCCAGGAGGACGCCGAGCTGATGGCCCGCCTTGAGATGCGCCGTCTGGCGGCCGAACGCGCGCAGACCCTGCGCGCGCCCGCGAACGTCCCGGCGGGTCCGCCCGCGCAGGCGCGCACTCCGATGCCGGCCCAGCCTCGTCCCGGCCAGGGAAGGCCCCAACGCGGTGGCCCCGCCTACGGCGGCCCCGAGTACGGGAGTCCTGAGTACGGTGGCCCCGAGTACGGGAGGCCACAGGGAGGTCGGCCCGACCCCAGGAGGGCCCGCGCCCCGCAGGGCCGGCCCCAGTCCCGGCCCTACCCCTATCAGCAGGGCTGAGGTCTCTCCGGCAGGCACGCTCCAGCACACGCCGAGGCCTGTGGGGGCGGCAAGGCCTGCGACAGGCTGAGGCGGGGTCGCCGGACCGGGCTCCAAGGGTACGGCCTGCGCCCCTTACATCGGGCCGCGACAGTCAGGGCGCAAGCCGTACCTGGAGGGGAATGGAGCGGTCTCCCGCTCTGCCCTCAAGGTACGGCCCGCCACTTGCAATCGGCTTAACCGAAGAAGACCTCGGCCTCCTCGTAGCGCTCGGCCGGCACGGTCTTCAGCTCCGAGGTGGCCTCGTCGAGCCCGACGCGCACGATGTCGGTGCCGCGCAGCGCCACCATCTTGCCGAAGTCGCCGGCGTGGACCGCGTCGATCGCCTGCAGCCCGAACCTGGTGGCCAGCACCCTGTCGAACGCGGTCGGCGTGCCGCCGCGCTGGATGTGGCCGAGCACGGTCGTGCGGGCCTCCTTGCCGGTGCGCTTCTCGATCTCCTTGGCCAGCACCTCGCCGATGCCGCCGAGCCGTACGTGGCCGAAGGAGTCGAGCTCGCCCGCCTGCAGCTCCATCTGCCCCTCGACCGGGTGGGCGCCCTCGGCGACCACGATGATCGGCGAGTAGCGGGTGCGGAAGCGCGACTCGACGTACTCGCAGACGCGGTCGATGTCGAACGGCTTCTCGGGGATGAGGATGACGTTGGCGCCGCCCGCCATGCCCGCGTGCAGCGCGATCCAGCCCGCGTGGCGGCCCATGACCTCGCAGATGAGCGCCCTGTGGTGGGACTCGGCGGTGGTGTGGAGCCGGTCGATGGCCTCCGTGGCGATGTTGACGGCGGTGTCGAAGCCGAAGGTGTAGTCGGTGCCCGACAGATCGTTGTCGATGGTCTTGGGCACGCCGACCACGTGGACGTCACGGTCGTACAACTGGCGGGCGACACCGAGGGTGTCCTCTCCACCGATGGCGATCAACGCGTCGATCCCGCCGGCCGCGAGATTCTCCTTGATCCGGTCGACTCCACCCTCGATCTTGATCGGGTTGGTCCGGGACGAGCCGAGTATCGTGCCGCCACGCGGCAGGATTCCTCGCACGGCCTGAATGTCGAGCGGCATGGTGTCACCCTCGAGGGGGCCACGCCAGCCGTCTCTGAATCCGACGAACTCGTGTCCGTAAACGCTGACACCCTTGCGAACAACAGCCCTGATCACAGCGTTCAGACCGGGGCAGTCTCCACCTCCGGTGAGCACTCCAATACGCATGGCGGGTTCCTCCCGATGGGGTTCACGGCCAAACTAATGGGGCGGTGCGATCGGCGTATCGCCGACGCAACGCATTGTGCCCCCTGGCACCGACAATGGTCTAGACCAAAAGGTAGGCGTCGTGAGCGTTTTGGCGATAGACGCAGGCACGACCGGTGTGACCGCGCTGGTCGTCACCGACGAGGGGCGGATCGACTCGCGGGGGTACGAGGAGTTCGCCCAGCATTTCCCCCATCCGGGATGGGTCGAGCACGCGCCGGAGGAGATCTGGCAGGCGACGCTCGCGGCCTGCCGTACGGCGCTGGAGGGGGCCTCGGCGGCGCCCACCTGTGTCGGCCTCACCAACCAGCGGGAGACGGCGGTCCTGTGGGACCGGCGGACGCTGGCCGCGCCGCGCCGCGCGATCGTCTGGCAGGACAGGCGGACGGCCGAGATCTGCGCGCGGCTGCGCGAGGCGGGTCATGAACCCCGGGTGTCCGACCTGACCGGGTTGCGCCTCGACCCCTACTTCACCGCGACCAAACTGACATGGCTGGCCTCTCACGACCCGCGCGTGTGGGAGGGGGTCACGTCGGGCGACACCGTGGTCGGCACCGTCGACTCCTACGTCGTCGCCAGGCTGACGGCGGGCGCGCGGCACGTGACCGACCCGTCCAACGCCTCCCGCACGCTCCTGTACGGCCTGGCCTCGGGCACGTGGGAGGAGGAGCTGTGCGAGCTGTTCGGCGTCCCCTCGCACGCCCTGCCGGAGATCGTGCCCAACCACGGCGAGATCGGCAGGACGGACCCCGCGGCCTTCCTCGGGCTCGACCTGCCCATCACCGGGATGGCGGGCGACCAGCAGGCGGCGCTGTTCGGGCAGACGTGCTTCGGGGCGGGCGAGGTGAAGTGCACCTACGGCACCGGCTCGTTCCTCCTGGTCAACACGGGCGCGGAGATCGTCCGCCCGGCCGCGGGCCTGCTGTCGACGGTCGCCTGGCAGACGCCCTCCGGCGAGCGCACCTACGCCGTCGAGGGCGCGATCTTCGTGACGGGGGCGGCCGTGCAGTGGCTGCGCGACGGCCTCGGCCTGATCAGCACCGCGCCCGAGTCGGAGGCGGTGGCCCGCACGGTCCCCGACAGCGGCGGCGTGGTGTTCGTCCCCGCGCTGACCGGTCTCGGCGCTCCGCACTGGGACCCCGACGCGCGCGGCACGATCACCGGCATCACCCGCGGCACGACCCGCGCCCATCTGGTGCGCGCGACGCTGGAGGCGATCGCCTTCGAGGTGCGCGACGTGGTGGAGACGATGCCCGAGGTCGCCGCGTTGAAGGCCGACGGCGGCGCCAGTTCCAACGATCTCCTCATGCAGTTCCAGGCCGACCAGCTCGGCGTCCCTGTCGAGCGTCCTGTGGTCCAGGAGACGACAGCCCTGGGCGCGGCCTTCCTTGCGGGCCTCGGCTCGGGCGTGTGGGAGTCGACGGACGAGCTGCGCAAGACGTGGCGGCTGGAGCGGCGCTTCGAGCCCGGCCAGCGGGACGACGCCGCGTACGAGCGGTGGCGCGACGCCGTGAGACGAACGTCAACTCGCGGTTGACGTCGATGGGCCGTCAACTTATGGTTGACGCATGGAGAACACCGTCAGGCTCGACGACCTGATCTCAGCGATCAAGACCCGCGGGGGCGACACCCTCGCCCAGCTCTCCGACGCGGTCACCCTCGGAGAACACCTCGGCGACGTGGCCGACCACCTCATCGGCCACTTCGTCGACCAGGCCCGCCACTCGGGCGCCTCGTGGACGGAGATCGGCCGCAGCATGGGCGTGTCCAAGCAGGCCGCACAGAAGCGGTTCGTCTCGAAGGACGGCCCGACCCTCGCCGAGGACCTGCGCAACTACGCCCGCTTCACCGAGCGCGCCCGCCACGTGGTCGTCGAGGCCCAGTCGGAGGCCCGCGACGGCGGGAACGACCAGATCGAGGTAGGACACCTCGTCCTCGGCCTCCTGCACGAGCCCGAGGGGCTCGCCGCCAAGATCATGGTCACGCTCGGCGCGGAGCCGTCGGCCGTGCGGGAGGCGGTGATCGTCCCCGCGGGGCCGGGAGGCGGCGACGTGATCGCCTTCTCCGCCCAGGCCACCAAGGCGCTCGAGCTCACCCTGCGCGAGGCGCTGCGGCTCGGCCACAACTACGTGGGCACCGAGCACATCCTGCTCGGGGTCCTCTCACTCGAGGAGGGCTCCGCGGTGGAGGCGCTCACCGGCCTGGGCGTGACGAAGGAGGAGACGGAGAAGGAGCTCAAGCGGCTGCTGTCCGGCTATCTCGGCAAGAGCTAGCGCGGCAGCACGCACGCGGGCGCGACGGCGTCGATCCTGACGTCCGTCGGCTGGGGCACTCCCCCGCGCAGGGCCAGCAGCGTGACCGCGTCGCCGGTCTGGTTGGCCACGTACATGGTGGTGCCGTCGATGGCGAAGTGCCTGGGCCATGCGGCGCCGCTGGGCACCTCCGCCACCATCGCCAGGTCCGACGCGCGGAGCACGGAGATCGTGTCGGGACCGCGGTTGCCGACGTAGACGTAGTCGCCCGCCACGTCGATGTGCGAGGGGTAGTTCGTGCCCGGCTCCTCGCTGGCGGCCGCGGCCGCCAGCTCGTTCCAGTCGCGGTCGTAGGTGCGGACCGCGGCGTCGAGTTCGCCCGCCACGTGGCAACGGCCGCCCGAGAAGACCAGGTGGCGGGGGCCCATCCCGGCGGGCAGCTTGACGAACTCCAGGGCCCGGCCGTCGAGCGTGTACCGGCGGATCTCGTCGGTGCCCAGGTCGCAGACGTGGAGCACGTCCTCGTGGAAGACGGCCTGGTGGGCGTGGGGCCGCTCCTGCCGTTCCCATACCGGACCCGAGCCCTGGTGCGCGAGCACGATGGGGTCGCCGGCGAACGCGCCGGCCTCGTCGAGCCCGTGCAGGCTGACGACGCCGTCGCCGTAGTTGGCCACGGCCAGCAGCTCTCCGCCGGGATGCACGGCCAGGTGGCACGGCTGGCTCCCCTCGCTCGGCCGCTCGCCCAGGAGGGACAGCTCGCCGCCGGTCACCGTGTAGGCGGCCAGGGTGCCGCTGTCGTCCTCCCCCACGGCGTACAGCACGGGCAGCGTGGGGTGGGCCGCGAGGAAGGAGGCCTTGACGGCGCCGGTCCGCGCGACCACCTCCAGTTCCTGGCTCGCCGTGAGAATGTCGGGGCCGTATCCACCGATGAAGAGGTGCTTCACAGCAGACATCCTTTCATGCTTGACTATGTCAATGAACTCGTTGACCGAGGCAAGGATCTCCGAGATCAGGGCCTTCAATCGCTTCTACACCAAGGTGATCGGCGTCCTGCAGATCGGCATGCTCGATTCGCCCTACTCGCTGACGGAGGTGAGGGTGCTGTTCGAGCTGGCCAACGCCGAAGGGCTCGTGCTGGAGGCGGGCGAGCTGCGGCGGATGCTCGACCTCGACGCCGGATACCTCAGCAGGATCCTGACCAGGTTCGAGAGCGACGGCCTCCTCGCCAAGGAGCGCTGCTCGACCGACGCGCGCAAGCAGGTCGTCCGCCTCACCGAGGCGGGGGCCGCCACCTTCGCCCGGCTCGATCTGCGACAGAGCGAGCAGATCGGCGCGCTGCTCGACGGGCTGAGCGAGCAGGAGCAGTCGCGGCTGACCGAGGGGATGTCGTCGATCAGGACGGTGCTCGACAAGGCCTCGTCGCCCGCACGCGTGCCGTACGTCATCAGACCTCCGCGCACGGGCGACCTCGGGTGGGTCGTGTGGCGGCACGGCACGCTCTACGGCAAGGACTACGGCTGGGGCCTCGAGTTCGAGAAGCTCGTGGCGCGGATCGTCGGCGAGTACGACCCGGAGAAGGACGCGGGGTGGATCGCGGAGATCGACGGGGCTCCCGTCGGATCGGTCTTCTGCGTGCACAAGGACGAGACCACGGCGCAGCTGCGGATGCTGCTGGTGGAGCCTTCGGCGCGGGGGCTCGGCCTGGGCCGGCGGCTGGTGGAGGAGTGCCTGCGGCACGCGCGGGAGTCGGGATACAAGCGGATCATGCTGTGGACCAGGGACTCCCTGGTGAGCGCTCGAAGGATCTACCAGGCGGCGGGGTTCACGCTGGACTCGGAGGAGAAGTCGGTCGAGAACGGGGTGGACGTCGTCGAGCAGGTCTGGTCCCGCGACCTCTGACCCGGAGCAGCCGGGTCGGGCACGCCGGATCTACCGGGCCGCGCGGGATTCGAGGTAGCGCCGTTCGGGGACGCTCAGCGTCGTCCTCGCCGCCAGCTCGTAATGGACTCGCGCCGTCTCCCTGTCCCCTGCCAGTTCCAGCAGGTGCGCGCGGACCGCGTGCACCCGGTGGTGCCCCGCCAGCGCGGGGTCGCCCTCGGCCGTCGCCAGCTCCGCCAGCCCCTCCGAAGGACCCGACACCATCGCCAGGGCCACGATCCGGCTGAGCGTGACCATCGGCCCTGGTGCGAGGGCCCGCAGCAGGTCGTACAGCCCGAGGATCTGCCGCCAGTCGGTGTCGCCTGCGCTCGCCGCCTCGTCGTGCACCGCCGCGATCGCCGCCTGCACCTGGTACGGCCCGACGGGCGCCCCCGACAGCGTCCTGGTCAGCAGCGCCGTCCCCTCCTCGATCAGCGCCGCGTCCCACAGCCCGCGGTCCTGCTCGGCGAGCGGCACCAGCGTCCCGTCGGCCCGTGTCCTTGCGGGCCTGCGCGCGTCGGTGAGCAGCATCAGCGCCAGCAACCCCGCCACCTCGCCGTCGGCGGGCAACCGCGCGTGCAGCTGCCTGGCCAGCCTGATCGCCTCTCCGCTCAGCTCGACCCTGTTCAGCAGGGGGCCCGCGCCGGCGGTGTAACCCTCGTTGAAGATCAGGTACAGCACCTCCAGCACCGCGGTGACGCGCCCGGAGGGAGGCGAGAACGACGAACCGCTCGCCCTGATCCGCTGCTTGGCCCTGCTGATCCGCTGCGCCACGGTCGGCTCGGGGACCAGGAACGCCCTGGCGATCTCGGCGGTCGTCAGCCCGCCCACCGCCCTGAGGGTCAGCGCCACCTGCGAGTCACTCGTCAGCGCCGGATGGCAGCACATCTGCAGCAGGGTGAGCGTGTCGTCGAGCGCGGGCTCGGCCCGCACCTCCAGCGCGGCGGCGCTCTCCTCCCTGCGGCGGCGGGCCGTCTCGTTGCGCCACAGCTCGATCCTGCGCCGGGAGGCGACCGTGATCAGCCAGCCCTTCGGATCGCGCGGCTCACCCTCCTCGGGCCACTGGACGTGCGCCGCGAGCAGCGCCTCCTGCACGGCGTCCTCGCAGGAGTCGAAGTCGCCGTAGCGGCGCACGAGCGCGCCCAGCACCTGCGGCGCCAGCTCGCGCAGCAGAGTCTCGAAGCTCACCGCAGCTCCATCACCGGCCGTACCTCGACCAGGCCGAAGGCCGCCTCCGGCACCTGCGACGCCCGCTCGACCGCGCGCTCGAAGCTGTCGCACTCGACCAGGTAGAACCCGGCCAGGTGCTCCTTGACCTCGGCGAAGGGCCCGTCGCTGGTCGTCGTCCTCCCCTCGTGCACGTGGACGCGCCTGCCCTGGGAGGCGTCGGCGAGCGCCTCCGTCACGATCAGCTCTCCGGAGGCGGCGAGCTCCTCGTTGAGCGCGGCGTACGCCTTCCATCCCTCGGCCCGCTCCTCGTCGGAAAACCGGCCCCACAGCTCCCTGGTCCTCGGATTGCTGTAGATCAGGATCAGATACTTCATTCGTCGAGATTAGTAGGAGGAACCCCCATGACGCTGGCCGAGCTGCTGTCCGACGTGGCGGCGGGGAAGGCGCCGGAGGCCGACGGAACGGTGACGATCGTGCCCCAGCCCAGCCCACGTGACATGGGCGTGATCGCCTTCACCGGGCACAGCGTGGTCTTCGCCGACCTCGACCACGGCTGGTTGCGGGACAGGCTCCCGGTCGGCGACCTGTCCGCGCCGCTGAACCCGCCGTTCCTGCGAGCGCTGGAGCTGGAGACGGGACGGACGGTGGACAACATCGACGTGCTCGTCCTCGCCCGGCCCCTCGCGGGACCGCGGCCCTCCTGGCTCGCCGAGATCACCGGCGGCGACCATCCCCGGGTGGCGCGGGCCATGAGCCATCGCGACGCCGTCCAGGTGTGGGCCTGCGAGGAGGGCGTGCTGACGATCGGCAGGGGCGTCGCGGGACGCTGGGAGGTGTCGGTGGAGGTCGGCCCCGAGCACAGGGGGCGGGGCGTGGGCAGGCGACTGGCCTCGGCGGCGCGCGGGCTGTGCGACGAGCCGCTGTGGGCACAGATCGCGCCGGGCAACGCGGCCAGCCTGCGGGCCTTCCTGGCCGCCGGGTTCGCGCCCGTGGGCGCCGAGGCCCTGCTCGTGGCCGACGAAACTCGGTAAACTGCTCGCATGTCCGACCGTCCGGTACGCCGCCAGGCCCGCGGCCTCAAGCGCATGGCCGAAATCCTCGACGCGGCCGAACAGGTCATCGCGGAGGTCGGCTACCCCGACCTGACCACGAACCAGGTCGCGGCGCGGGCGGGCATGTCCCCCGGCTCGCTGTACCAGTTCTTCCGCAACAAGGACGAGATCCTCGACGGCCTGGTCGCCCGCTACACCGACGAGCGCCGCGAGTTCTGGGCCGAGCGGCTGGCCTCCGTCACCCCGGAGGTGCCGCTGGAGGCCATGGTGGCGGCCTTCGTGGACGAGAGCGTGGCGTTCAAGGGCCGCTCGCCCGCCTACTGGGCCCTGCTGTACGGCTCGGCGACGGGCGACAGGCTCGCGGCGGCCTCGCAACGCCTGCACGCGGCGATCGCCGAACAGGTCGCCGAGCTGCTGGTCCGCCGTTCCCCCCTGCTCGACCGCGACCGGGCGCTGCTCATGGGCACGATGGCCGTCTCCATGGTCAAGGCCGTCGTCCCGCACAACTCGCCGGAGCTGACACGGGAGCTGAAGGTGGCGCTGATGGGCTATCTGTCCGGCGCCTGAGCGAAGGGGCCCGTCACCTCGAAGGTGTGCCCGTCGAGGCCGCCCGAGTCACCCTTCCTGCCGCGCTGGGAGGAGAAGTAGAGCCGGCTGCCGTCGGGGGAGAACGCGGGCCCCGTCAGCTCCGAACGGTCGTGGCCCGACAGGCGCAGGAACGGTGAGACCCCTCCTGACGGGCTGACCAGGCTGATCTCCATGTTGCCGCCGTCCTCGGCGACGAACAGCTGCCCCGCGCCCGTACCGGTGACGTTGTCGGCGCCCCGCACGGTCGACAGCGCCTCCAGGCTGCCCGCGGCGGCGTCGTAGGCCCAGACCTTGCCGTCGCCCTTGGTGGTGAAGTAGCAGACGCCGTTCATGTAGTGGCAGCCCTCGCCCCCGTCGAAGTGCCTGGCGTCGTCGACCTGGTGGCGGGTGGCCCTGGTGAGCGCGGCGGGCGAGGGGACGCGCCGCCAGGCACCCGAGGTGGTCAGCACGTCGAGCGTGCCCTCCGTCAGGTCGCCCCAGTCGCGTGGCCTGAACCGGTAGAAGCAGCCGTCGGGCTCGTCCTCCGTCAGGTAGACGACCTGCCTGTCGGGGTCGCAGGCGGCGGCCTCGTGCTTGAAACGGCCCATGGCCAGGCGGGGGCGGGCGGCGCGGGAGCCGTACGGGTCGCACTCGAAGACGCGGCCTCTGAGGATCTCCTCGCACGACAGCCAGGTGTTCCACGGGGTGGCGCCGCCTGCGCAGTTGAGGTTGGTGCCCGACAGGATCCTGTACGCGTCGCGGACGGATCCTTCGGGCCCGAACCTGAGCGCGGACGCGCCGCCGAGCAGCGGGATCTCGGAGTTGGACACGTAGATCCAGCCCTTGCCGTCGGGGAAGCACGCGCCGCCGTCCGGCGCGGCGTGCCAGGTCAGCCCCGCCACCTTGCGGCCCGAGCGGGCGACCACCCGGCCCGTGAAGCCCTTGGGCAACGCGAGACCGTCGGCGTTCGGCTTCTGGAGCGCGCCGTACGGGCCGACGGAGGCGTCCGCCTTCGACGAGCCGAGCCACAGCGAGCCCACGACGACGGCGCCCGTGCGGAGGAGAGTTCTGCGCAACATAGGGCCTCCCTGTCAGTTGCCACGCTAGGCCCAAGCCCTTACCCAGTGGATCGGAATGACATGAATGGAAAGGGATCTCGCCGTCAAACTCTGCGCAAACCCTGCGCCGACCACTGATCCGGAGCCCCAGCATTCTGGACATGACACCCGTGCAGCTCGCTCCCAGGATCAAAGGGCGCAGGGCGCTGGTCTACCTGGACGGCGAGCCCTCGCGCAGGCTCGCGCACGCGCTGCGGCTGTGCGGGTTCGAGGTGGCGACCGGCGAGGCGGAGGCGCCGTTCCCCGCCCTCGCGGCGTTCCTCCAGTCGGCCGAGCCCGGCGAACTGCTGCTGGTCCGCTGGCCCGCAGGCTCGGCGTGGGTGCCGAGCGCGTTCACGGGACTGATCTCCGAGTTCGCCCGGCGGCTCGGTGACTCGTGCGCCGCCGCGCTGCTGCTGGTGGTCGACTTCGGCTGGGTTCTGCACAGCGGCCCCGGCGAGCCCGGCCACGCGCGGCTCGACGTGCCGGGCGACCCGCCGGTGGCGGCCGCCGCCCTGACGGCCTCGCTGGGCACCCGCGCCGAACGTCCAGGGCCCGCCCCCTCGCTGAGCGGGCTGCTGGCCGAGGGGCTGCTGTCGCGGCGCGGGACGGTGACGGTGTCGGACCTGTACGCCATGGCGAAGGAGGGCTACGAGGGGCTCGGCTCGGACCTGCGCGCGATCATGTTCAGCCACGGCGACATCGAGGACGTGGCGGTCAGCGCGGGCCGTCCCGAGGGAGAGGCGGCACTGGGGCAGACGGCGGCGCTGCTGAGGGCGGCGGGCGAGCGCGAGGTGCCCGAGTCGGCGGCGGAGATCGTCGCACGTGTCCACGACCTGCACCTGAGCGAGCAGGCGCGGCGGCTGCTGCCCGTGGTCGCGCTGCTCGGCTCCGCCGAGGAACTGACGGCCGACCACGCCGAGCTGCTGGACGCCCGCGAAGGCCTGGACGAGCTCGTGAGGTGGGGTCTGGCGCCTGCGCCGCACGAGGCGGTGCGCGAGTTCGGCAGGTCGCTGCTGACGCGGGAGGAGTCCGAACGGCTGGCGTGGAGCCTGCGGCGCTTGCGCGCCCGCCGCACCGCCGTACGGCCGAGGGCACGGCTGACACCGGACAGGTGGACGCTCGACGACCGGCTCGGGCACCGCGTGTACGCCGAGGCGATGGCCGCCTTCATCCGCCACCCCGACACACAGCCGCCGCTGACGATCGGCGTGAAGGGCCCGTGGGGCGTCGGCAAGACCTCGCTCATGCGGATGGTGCAGGAGCTGCTCGACCCGGGCGCGACGGGCGAGAGCCCGGTCCGCCTGCGACCTCCGCGCCGCGAGCGCGGCCAGGTCACCAACGCCGAGATCCTCGATCGGGTACGGCGTGCGGTCACCTCGCGCGAGGACAGGGCGGTCCCCGACGCCGACGGCGACTGGCGGCCCACCGTCTGGTTCAACCCCTGGATGTATCAGGACGGGGAGCAGGTGTGGGCGGGGCTCGCCCACGAGATCATCACCCAGGTCACCCAGCGCCTTTCCCCTACCGAGCGCGAGCGGTTCTGGCTGGAGCTGAACCTCGGCCGTGTCGACAGGGAGTCCGTCCGCCGCCAGGCCTACCAGCTGGCGCTCACCAGGCTCGTGCCCGTAGGGATCGGCCTGGCGGGAACGCTGCTGCTGTCGGGCGCGTCGCTCGCGGCCGAACAACTGCTGCCCTGGTTGAAGGGGTCGGCCGCGGCGATCGGGGCGGCGGGGGCGGTGACCGCGGTGGCCACGGGGACACAGCGGATCGCCAGGTTCTTCGGCGAGTCGGCGGGCGGCAGCTTCAGCGGCCTGATGCGCCCGCCCGACCCGCTCGGGCTCGGCTACGAGCACGACTACCGCGGCAAGGCAGGCTTCCTGCACCTGGTGCAGACCGACATGCGCAACGTGCTCGACCTGGTGGCCACGCCCGAACGCCCGCTCGTGGTGTTCGTCGACGACCTCGACCGCTGTTCGTCCGGGACGGTGGGGCAGGTCATCGAGGCGATCAACCTGTTCCTCGCGGGCGAGTTCCCCAACTGCGTGTTCGTGCTGGCGATGGAGCCCGACGTGGTGGCCGCTCACGTCGAGAGCGCCTACCGGGGGCTGCGGCTACCCGAGGGCGTCGGCTGGCGCTTCCTCGAGAAGATCGTGCAGCTGCCTCTGAGCGTTCCCCAGCTGGACGACGACCGGCTGCCCCACTACCTGCGCGTCCTGCTCGGCATGCCGTCGGGCGACGCGCCGCCGCCCGCGGAACCGGTGCGGGAGGAGGAGGTCGACAGGGTCGAGGCGGCCATCAGGAAGCTGTCGCCCACCTCGGCGACGCTGGAGCACAGCGTCCGCCGCGCGGAGGCCGCCCTCGGCGCCCGCCCGGAAGAGGTACGGCGCGCCGCCGACCGCGTCTTCGGCGACCTCTACAGCGACGAGAACGCCTTCCACGCCATCGAGGCGACGCTGCCGTGGCTGGACCTGCGCAACCCGCGCGAGGTGAAGCGGTACCTCAACGTGTTCCGCTTCTACTCGTTCGTCACCTACCGGCGGCAGCTGGCCGGGGCGCCGCGGACGCCGGACGCGGCGGTGGCCAAACTGGCGGCGCTCACCGCCGGATGGCCGCACCTGCTGTCGACCCTTTCCAGAGAGGCGCATCCGGGCGCGACCGTACTCGACCGGCTGGAACGGGCGGCGCTGCGCGGCGACGGCGACGCCTGGCTTCGCGCGCTCATGGAGGCGGACGTCGCCACGCATGGGGCGGCGGAGGAGTCGCTGCGTCTCCTGCTCGCCACGCGTCCGCCGATCGCCGCGCTCGCCACCGACCTGCTGTAGCCGCGCCTCTACCGCTGGGCCTGGAACATCCAGTGCTGCTTCTCGATGTCCTGAGTGACGGCGATGAGCAGGTCCTGGGTGACGGGGTCGGGCTCGTCGGTCGCGGCGACCCGGTCGCGCATCCTCCTGATGACGCCTTCGAGGATGTCGGTGAAGGTGGCGACGACCTTGCCGTCCTCGATCCACCCGTGCTCGGGCTGCTGCACCTTCGTCGATCCGGAGATCGTGGCCGCACGCCCGTCAGGGTTGATCCCCAGCGCGACGGCCCTCTCCGCGACGGTGTCGGCGTGCTCGCGCGCCACCGCCACCAGCTCGTCCAGCTGCAGATGCAGCGGGCGGAAGTGCGCGCCGATCACGTTCCAGTGCGCCTGCTTGGCCACCAGAGACAGATCGATCAGGTCGACCAGCGCCCCCTGCAGGGCCTCCGCGACGATCTTCCGCGCGTCACCCGACAGCGCTCCGGTGATCGTGGCCATGAGGTTGTCCTCCCGTCGCTCGACACATGAGGTTCTGTCTGAAACAACCAACATCACCAGCCGAATCTTCCCCGGCCTTGACACTGCAATGATGACAGTGTCATCGTTGCAGTATGAGCGAGACCTGGACGATCGGCGAGCTGGCGCGGCACGCGGCCGGCGAGTTGCGCACGTCGGGCCAGCAGGTCAACGGGCGGGTGCGCGAAGTGCCGAGCGAACGGCTGATCAGGTGGTACGCCACGATCGGGCTCCTCGACCCGCCGCTCACCAGGCGCGGCAGGGTGGCCCTCTACGGCCGCCGCCATCTGCTGCAGCTGGTGGCCATCAAGCGCATGCAGGCCGACGGCGCGTCCATCGCGGAGATCCAGGCCGCCCTGACGGGCGCCACCGACGCGATGCTCGCCCACGCCGCCCGCCTCCCCGTCCCCCCGCCCACCGCGGACCCGTCGCCGCCCGCCCCGTCGCCGCCCGCCATATCCCCGCAGGCCGAGTCCCTACACGCGGAGTCCCCACACGCGGAGTCCCCACACGCGGAGTCCCCACACGCGGAGTCCCCACACGCGGAGTCCCCACACGCGGAGTCCCCACACGCGGAGTCCCCACACGCCGTGTCCCCGCACGCCGGGCCGCCGTCTCGCCTCGACGGGCAGGCGGCCCCTTCCCCCGGCCCCTCCCTCTCCCCTGCCGCACCGCCGTCACGCGCCGCCGAGCCCGCCCCGCCCGCCCCCGGCTCGATCCCGCCCGCCCCCGCCTCCACGACGCCGCCCTCCGCGCCTGACACCGTGTGGCCGGGCGAAGGGGCCAAGGTGAGGTTCTGGGCGCGGGCTCCGGAGTCGGCTCCGCGCTCGTGGCCCGTCCACGGCGTACGGCTGGCCGAAGGCGTGACGCTGCTCATCGACGGCGCCGGCCGTACCCCGTCAGAAGCCGACCTCGAGGCAGTCCTCGCCGCCGCCGGACCGCTTCTCGCGGTGCTCGAAGAGCGCCGCCTTCACGAAGGGAGCGCGACATGAAGATCATCTCGCTGGACCCGACCGAGTGCCTGCCGGTCCCCGAGGCAGGCATGGGCGCGCTGCGGACCGAGCGCGGCAACCTGCCCCTGGAGAGCGTCGACATCGCCGCGCGGATCTCGGGCCTGATCGCGGGCGTGGAGGTGACGCAGGCTTTCCGCAACCCGTTCGACGTGACGCTGGAGGCGACCTACGTCTTCCCGCTTCCCGACAGGGCGGCCGTGACCGCGTTCACGATGGAGGCCGACGACCGGGTGATCGAAGGCGTGCTCAAGGAGCGCGGCCAGGCCAGGGCCGACTACGACAGGGCGCTGAGCGAGGGCAGGCGGGCCGCGCTCGCCGAGGAGGACAGGCCCGACGTCTTCACGATCACCGTCGGCAACATCCTGCCGGGCGAGCGAGTCACCGTTCGCCTCACGCTGAGCCAGCCGCTCCCGTACGAGGACGGCGCTGCCACCTTCCGCTTTCCCCTGGTCGTGGCACCGCGCTACATCCCCGGCGACCCTCTCGACGGCGCCCCCGCGGGTGGCGGCGTGGCCCCCGACACCGGAGCCGTCCCCGACGCCTCCCGCATCACCCCG
Organism: Nonomuraea sp. bgisy101; assembly: GCF_057708945.1. Lineage (NCBI taxonomy): Bacteria > Bacillati > Actinomycetota > Actinomycetes > Streptosporangiales > Streptosporangiaceae > Nonomuraea > Nonomuraea sp. bgisy101. Next base: position 299,019 of record NZ_JBYITD010000001.1, on the reverse strand, counting down.
CCGGTGCTGCTGCCCGGCTTCCCCCATCCGGTACGGCTGTCGCTGCGCGCCGACGTCGACCCCGCGGGCCTCGAGCTGCGTGAGCTCGCCTCCAGCCTGCACGTCGTCCAGCGCGAGGGCACCACCGTGGAGTTGCAGCCCGGCGAACGCCTCGACCGCGACTTCATCCTCCGCATGGGCTTCGAGGCGTCGACGGCGCTGCTGCTCGACGGCGAGGGCACCTTCAACCTGACCGTGCTGCCGCCCGCGCTGCAGGAGCGGCGCGCGCCGCGCGACGTGGTGCTGCTGCTCGACCGCTCGGGCAGTATGACCGGCTGGAAGATGGTGGCGGCCAGGCGCGCGGCGGCCCGCATCGTCGACACGCTGACGTCCGACGACAGGTTCGCTGTGCTCGCCTTCGACTCCGTGGTGGAGCAGGCGTTCGAGGGGCTGCGCGAGGCGACCGACCGCAACCGCTATCGCGCGGTCGAGCACCTGGCCAGGGTCGATGCCCGTGGCGGCACCGAACTGCTCGCCCCGCTGCTGCAGGCCGTCGCCCTGCTCGCCCACCCGTCGCCGCCCACGGCCTCTCGTTCGACGGCCGGCGCCTCGCCCTCCCCCACGAGCCCGGCCACCGCCGGCTCGGGCACGAGCCCGGACACGGGACAGGCCACAGGGCAGTCCACGGGGCCGGCCGGGGAGCAGGGCGCCCGCGACCGGATCGTCGTGCTGGTCACCGACGGCCAGGTCGGCAACGAGGATCAGATCCTCGAGCAGGCCGGAGGAGCGCTCTCGGCCATGCGGGTGCACGTCGTCGGCATCGACAGGGCCGTCAACGCGGGCTTCCTCGGCAGGCTGGCCGGCCTCGGCGCGGGCCGCTGCGAACTGGTCGAGTCGGAGGACCGCCTCGACGCGGCCATGGAGCAGATCCACCGCAGGATCGGGGCCCCGCTGGTCACCGACCTGTCGCTGAAGGGCCTCGACGTCGAGACCGGCACCGTCACCCACCTGGGCTCGATCTTCCCTGGCGTGCCGCTGACGGTGTCGGGGCGCCACCGCGAAGGCTCCTCCGTCACCGTCCACGGTCTCGCGGGCGGCACGCCGTGGGAGCAGACCGTCCCAGGCACTGTGGTGGACAACCCCGCCATCCGCGCGATCTGGGCCCGCGCGCACCTGCGCGACCTCGAGGACCGCTACGCCATGGGCGAGCACGACCTCGAGTCCGGGATCGTGGAGACGTCGCTCGCGTACAGTGTGCTGTGCCGTTTCACCGCCTATGTCGCGATCGACACCCACCAGGTCGCCGACGGCACGCCCGAGCATCGCGTGATCCAGCCCGTCGAGCCGCCCAGCGGGTGGGAGATGCCCGCCATGCCGCCCTCGGCGTCCGGCATGATGTTCACCGCCATGGCCGCCGCCGCTCCCTCGGCGCCACCGCCGCCGGCCCCGCGCCGTCCGGCCGGCCCTGGCGTGCCGCGCAGCCTCCCCGAGCCTGGCGCCCCCGCCCCGCTCGGCGGGACCGCGGGCTTCGGCGGAGGCGGGACGCAGGACGGCCAGGCGAGCGTCGACTGGATGGAGCAGGAGCAGTCCCGCGGCGGCCCCGGTGGGGCCGGTATCACCGGGCCTGCGGGCCGCCGCCCGTCCTTCGGCAGGGCGGCCGGGCTCGGCCGCGGAAGGAGCGCCCCGCAGCCGCCGCCGGTCAGGCACGAGCTCGACCTGGTGAGGCCACAGCTGGTGGCCGAACTCGAACGGCTGAAGACGGTCCTCGTCGACCGCCGGCTCTACCTGGCCGACCTGGGCAGCCGCCTGGCCGCGCTGGCCGCCTACCTCGGCGGTCACGCCGAACTGTCGGCGCTGGCCACCGAGCTGGAGACGGCCGAGGACCCCGGCACCGACGCGGACGCCCTGTGGGCTCGCGCCGTAGAGGTCCTGACCAGGCTCCTGGGCGACTCCGCCGGCGGCACCACCCGCCCTCGCCCGTTCTGGAAGCGAGGCTGACCTCCACCCGGCGACAAGGGTGCATCCTCCGGAAGAAGCCCGAACGGACATCGGGCCGAGGGCGCCGGGGCCCGGAGGCCCCTGCCCCACGAGGATGCACCCACCCGAGGGATCCGAACGCGGGCCTTGAACGAGGGCACCTCGGGTCGAGGGCGGGAAAACGGCTGGAGAAGAGAGCATAAAGTGATGGTGTGAGCACACTTGTCCTGGATGGCGGTCTCGCCACTCACCTCGAAGCGCTGGGCGCCGACCTGCGCGACGAGCTCTGGTCGGCCCGCCTGCTGCTGGAAGATCCCGCCCTCATCCGCCGGGTCCACGCCGACTACTTCGCGGCGGGCGCGCAGGTGGCGACCACCGCCAGCTACCAGGCTTCGATCCCTGGCTTCGTCAAGCGCGGCATGTCCGAGCAGGAGGCCGCCGACCTCATCGCCCTCTCCGTCACGCTCGCCGTTCAGGCCAGGGACGAGGCAGGCGGCGGGCTGGTCGCCGCCAGCGTCGGCCCCTACGGCGCATACCTGGCCAACGGCGCGGAGTACACCGGCGACTACGACCTCGACGAGGACGGGCTGGCCGACTGGCACCGTCCCCGGTGGGAGATCCTCGCGGGATCGGAGGCGGACCTGCTGGCCTGCGAGACCATCCCGTCGTTCGCCGAGGCCAAGGCGATCAGCCGCCTCCTGGAGGAGACTCCGGAGGTGAAGGCGTGGATCGCCTTCTCCTGCCGGGACGACAGGCATCTCAACGACGGCACCCCGATCAGGCGGGCCGCGGCCCTGTTCGCGGACAACCCGCAGGTCCTCGCGGTGGGCGTCAACTGCACCTCGCCGTCGCACATCTCGGGGCTGATCCGCGAGCTGGCCGGGTTCACGGTCGTCGTCTACCCGAACTCGGGTGAGACCTGGGACGCCGAGGCCCAGCGCTGGCGCGGGTTCGCCGACCCCGTCGAGTACGGCGAGGCCGCCAGGCAGTGGCGGGATCTGGGCGCGTCGTTCATCGGCGGCTGCTGCCGTACGACGCCTGAGCACGTGAAGCGGGTGCGCGAAGCCAGCGCAGGGTGAGCAGCCCACCGGCGAGCACGACGACCGCGACGACGAGGTAGCCGGCGCTCATGCCTCTGGTGGCCAGGGCGGTCCCCATGACGGCGACGCCGACGGCGCTGCCCAGCTCGCGGGCGGCGCTGGTGAGGCCGGAGCCGAGCCCGGCCCGCTCGGGCGGCAGCGCGGCCACGGCGGTGTGCGAAAGGTGCGGGAGGCTGAGCCCCATGCCTGCGCCCATGAGTGTGGGCCCGACGGCGTAGAGCACGTACGGCGTGCCCGCGCTCGCGAACGACAGCGCCACCAGCCCGGCGAGCACCAGCGCGAGGCCCGCCAGGACCGCCCTGCGCTGGTCGAAGCGCGCCGACAGCCGCGACAGCACGATCATCGGCACCGTGAGCGGCAGGATCGCGAGCCCGGTGAGCAGCGGCGAGAAGCCCATGACCTCCTGCAGGTAGCGGGCGTTGACGAAGAACAGCGCGAACAGCCCGAAGAAGAGCACGGCGACGCCGAGCGTTCCCGCACGCAGTCCCGTCCTGGCGAACAGGCGCGGGTCGAGCAGCGGCCCCGCCGTACGGAACTGGTGGGCGACGAAGCCCGCGAGCAGGACGGCGGCGAAGGCGAAGGCGCCGAGCACGGGGGCGCTGGTCCAGCCGTGTGAGGGCCCCTCGATGACGCCGAACAGCAGCGCGACGGAGCCTGCGATCAGCAGGGCGGCACCCGGCAGGTCGAGGTCGGCGTGGTGGCGGGGCAGCCGGGGCGCGAGCCTGGCGGTGAGGAGCGCGAGCAGCCCTGCGATCGGCACGGGGATCAGGAACAGCGCCTGCCACGGCAGGTACTGCATGACGAGCCCGCCGCCCACGTTGCCGAGGACGCCCGCGACGCCGGTGGCGGCGGTCCAGGTGGCGATGGCCTTGCCGCGTTCCTCCGGCGGGTGGACGCCGACGGTGAGCGAGAGCGAGGCGGGCATGACGAGCGCCGCGCCCGCGCCGCTGAGCGCCCGGGCGGCGATGAGCACCCCGGTGGCCGGGGCGAGCGCGGCGGCCAGGCTGCCGAGCGCGAACACGGCGAGGCCGGTGATGAGCACACCCTTGCGCCCGAAGCGGTCGCCCGCCGCGCCCGCGGGGATGAGCAGGCAGGCGAAGACGATGACGTAGGCGTCGACGATCCATACCAGCTGCGAGGGGCTCGGTCGGAGCGCGCTGGCGGCGAGGGTGGGGATGGCCAGGTTGACGGCGGCCACCAGGGAGACCGCCAGGACGACCGAGGCCGCCATGACGGCCAGGATCCTTGATCTTTCGGGCATGCGGGAACCCTTCGGAACAGGTGGGAACGGGAAGCAGCCTCACCGTAGGATCGAGAGTGACCTGACTTCAAATGCATCTTTGGCAAGGTATGTATGCGTCAGACGCAACCATCACTCGACCTGCTGATCGCTCTCGACGCGCTCCTGGAGGAGGGCAGCGTCTCGGGGGCGGCGTTGCGCCTGCGCCTGTCCGAGCCCGCGATGAGCCGCACGCTCGGCCGCATCCGCAGGGCGATGGGCGACCCGATCCTGGTCAGGTCGGGGCGGGCGATGGTCCCGACGCCGCGCGCGCTGGCCGTACAGGCGGAGGTGCGGTCGCTGGTGGAGGCGGCGCGCAGGGTGTTCGCCTCGCCCGCCGAACCCGACCTCGCCACGCTGAGGCGTGACTTCGCGATCCTGGCCTCCGACGCGGTCATCGCGGCGATCGCCGCCCCGCTCCTCACCCGCACGGTACGGCAGGCCCCCGGCGTGACCCTGCGCTTCGTTCCCGAGGGCCAGACCGACGTCAGGGCGCTGCGCGACGGGCTGGCGGACCTGGAGGTGACGGTCATCCAGGATGCCGCGCCGGAGACCAGGGTCGAGCTCCTGGCCGTCGACCGGCCCGTCGGCCTGGTGCGAGCGGGGCACCCCCTGCTCGAAGGGCCGATCACGCCCGAGCGCTACGCCGACGCCGACCATCTCCTGGTCACCCGGAGAGGACGGCTGGCCGGGCCGATCGACAGGGCGCTGGGCGAGCTGGGGCTGCGGCGCAGGGTGGTGGGCACGGTGCCCGCCTTCACCCAGTCGCTGATCGTCCTGCGGGAGACCGATCTGGTGGGGATGGTGGGCGCCTGGCAGGCTCCCGAGGCGGTGGCGGCCCTCGGCCTGGTGACGTTCGAGATCCCGCTGGAGCTGCCCACGATGGAGATCTCACAGGCCTGGCACCCGCGGCACGACGCGGACGCAGCGCACGCATGGCTGCGCGCCACGGTCAGGCAGGTGTTCGCCGAGCAACCGGCGTGGTGAGCAGCCCGTGGCGACCGGCCGGAGCCGATCAGCCGTGATCAGTTCTGGGCCGCCCTGGCCGCCCGCTCCATCTCGACGCGCGCGCTGGCGGCGTACTTGTCGACGTACTCCTGGCCGGACAGCTCCATCAGCGCGTACATGATCTCGTCGGTGACGGCCCTGAGCACCAGGCGGTCGTCCTCCATCCCGTAGTACCGGGAGAAGTCGAGCGGCTTGCCGAAGCGTACGCCTGGCCTGATGCCGAGCTTGGGCAGCGGCCGTCCTGGCGGCATCATCTCGTAGGTGTTGACCATCGCCCACGGGATGACCGGGGCCCGCGACTCCAGCGCCAGCCTCGCCACGCCCGTCTTGCCCTTGTAGAGGCGGCCGTCGGGCGAGCGGGTGCCCTCGGGGTAGATGCCGAGCACGTGGCCCTCGGCCAGGATGCGCTTGCCGGTGCGCAGCGCCGCCTCGCTGGCCTTGCCGCCGGAGCGGTCGATCGGAACGGTGCCGACGCCGCTGAAGAACAGCCGGGTGAAGAAGCCCTTGACGCCGCTTCCGGTGAAGTAGTCGGATTTGCCGAGCGAGATCACCTTGCGGGGCAGGTGGAGCGCGCCGAAGAAGTGGTCGGCGAAGGACAGATGGTTGCCGGCGAGGATGACAGGACCCTGGCGCGGCACGTTGTCGAGGCCCTCGGCCCACGGCCTGAAGACCAGATGCAGGAACGGCGACAAGATGGCCTTCACCATCCAATAGAACACCTGGCCACCTCTTCCTCGGAACAGTCGGTAATCATCTTCGCATCTCGGAGGCGAAGCTCCTACACCACTACTCGCGCAACTCCCCCATATCATGCGACGATCGGGCAAATCGGGGCTCAATAACAGCGTTGACTTATGACAGCGTTGATTGTGCAGGCAGTGTTGAGCGTGCAGGGATGATTTCCCGGCGAGGAGCGGTTATGCCGGTCATGCCAGGTGCCGAGCCGTACCACCACGAGGCCGGACAGGTCGGGGTGTTGCTGTGTCACGGCTTCACCGGCACGCCCCAGTCCTTGCGCCCGTGGGGGGAGTACCTCGCGGCGCACGGTCTCAGCGTGGCCCTGCCCAGGCTCCCGGGACACGGCACCACCTGGCAGGAGATGAGCCACACCCGGTGGGAGGACTGGTACGCCGAGCTCGAGAAGTCCTTCGAGGACCTGCGCGGCAGGTGCGCGGAGGTGTTCGTGGCCGGGCTCTCGCTGGGGGGCTGCATGGCGTTAAGGCTGGCGGAGGTGCACGGGGCCGGCGTGAAGGGCGTGATCGTGGTCAACCCATCGATCGCCAACGACGTGCCGCTGCTGCGCCTCGCGCCCGTGCTGAAATGGTTCATCGCGTCGGTTCCCGGCGTGGCCAACGACATCAAGAAGCCGGGAGCGGTCGAACTGGCCTACGCGCGCACCCCCGTCAAGGCGGCGGCGTCGCTGCCATGGCTGTGGTCGCTCGTCCAGGCCGACCTCGGGACGCTCGACGCGCCGGTACTGGTCTTCCACAGCCCGGAGGACCACGTGGTCAAACCCACAAGCGTGGCGATCCTGCGTGAGCGGGTCGCCGGAGTGACGGTGGAGGAGCTCCCCGATAGCTACCATGTTGCGACTCTGGACAACGACGCCGACAGGATCTTTGCCGGGAGCCTGGACTTCATCAGGACACACGCCTCGGTACCCTTGCAGAGAGACTGATCGCTACCGGGGGGAAAGTGCGATCTTCGTGAAGGATGTGACGTGACGCCGCAGAGTGACGAGGACGAGGTCTGGCGTCAGATCGTCGCGTCCTACAACGAGCCCGACTCCGCCGATCAGCCCTGGCCCGACAGCGAGAACCTGTCCCCCGCCGAACAGGAGCCCGAGCCGACCCGCCGAGTGATCAAGGCCTCCGAGCCCGAGGACGTCGACGAGACGCCCCTCGTCGACGACGAGGAGGAGGACGAGGGCCATTTCGTGCCCGAGCCGCCCCCTCCCCTGCCCAAGGTCGACCTGGCCACCAAGGTGGCGTGGGTGGCGCTGTTCGGTGGCCCCGCCTACCTGCTGGTGGCGGCCATGAGTGGCTGGGACATGCAGGGCTGGGCACTGTTCACCGCGGTGGCCGCCTTCATCGGCGGCTTCGTGGCGCTCGTGGTCCGCATGGGGGACGGCCCGCCCAACGACTCCGGCTGGGACGACGGCGCGGTCATTTAGCCGACGAGCGGCCGAACGACTCCACGACGTCGCTGTAGCGTTCGGCCGCGTCCACGACGTGGCCGACGGCCCACACGCCGCCCTTGCCGGGCAGGTACGTCACGGCCTGCAACCGCACACTGCCCCTGGTCTTCTCGGGGCCGCCGCGGATGACCTCCCACTGCTTCTTCTCGTTGCGCAGCAGGAACGCCTCGCCGTCGTGGTCGGGGTCGTAGCCGGAGACCCAGAAGCGGCCCTTGCCGTCGCCGGTCACGCCGTACAGCCTGGCGCGTGACTCCGGCAGTTCGGCGCGCGTCCAGCGCTTGCCGTTCCACACGAGGGCGAGCGGCTCGGACACGCCGAGGTCCCCGTAGACGCCGCCCACCGCCACCGCCCGCTTGGCGCTGTCGATGTAGACGTCGCGCAGGTAGCCGCCGGGGATCGAGGGCAGCTCCATCGAGGTCCACTCGCCCTCGGCGTACCGCATGATCAGCGGCGCCTTGCCGGTGTCACCGACCGCGAAGGAGCCGGCGACCGCGTAGAGGGAGCCCTTCTCCTCGATCTGGTGGAAGGTCCACTTGCCGTCCTGCCCGGTCAGCAGCAGGCCCTTGCCGTCGCGGCTGCCCGCCGCGACGACCCTGCCCGCGCGCGCGTCGATGCCGCCGAACCAGTCGCCCGCCCGCATGCCGGGCACCCTGACCCTGTCGAAACCGCTCGCGTCGCCCCTGCCGAGGTACGGCAGGCCGTCGTGGCCGTCGCCGACCGTCCACACCTGGCCTGCCGAGACCGCCGACACGCTGCGCAGCGGCCCCGCGCCCGTCGCGTCGCGGATGGGCACCTCGCTCCACCCTGTGCCGTTCCACCGGCCGACGGCGCCGCGGTTCTCCCACACGTCCCAGATCTGCTGCTGGCCGACCGCCCACACCTCGTTCGCGGAGACGGCGTCCACGTCGGTCAGTGAACTGTCGGCACTGAGACGCACGCTCGTCGAACGCTGCCACGCCTCGATCGGCGTGCGGACGGGCTCGGCGTGCGCGGCGCTCACGACGGGCAGGCCGGAGACTATGGTGGCCACGCACAGGAACAGCGCACGCCGCCGAAGGCGACGGGTCATGACCAAATGGTACGGCCACCGATGACGCGACGCGGACTAGGCCCGTACAAGCCTGGCGACCACCGGAAGGTGATCGGTGGCGGCGACCAGGTCGGCGGGATCGGCGTCGACACCGCCGCACCAGGCCACCTGGAGCCCCTGGGTGGCGAAGATCGCGTCGATGCGCCTGTCGGGGCGGGCGGCCCTGAAGGTCAAACCATTACCTCGTGGCGCCCTCGGGTAGCAGTCGCTCAGTCTGGCCGCGATGTACCGCCAGGTGGTCTTGTCGTCCTGCTCGTTGATGTCGCCCGCCAGCACGATCGCCGCGTCGAACCTCGCCGCGACCTGCTCGATCATGGCGACGGCCTCGGTGGCATGGTGAAGCCTGGCCGCCTCGTCGAGGTCGAGGTGGATCGAGGCGACGGCGAAGCGCGCGCCTTCGACCTCGACGACCGCGATGGCCACCGCCCTGATCTCCAAACCTAAGAAGATCTTTAAGACGTGGCTCTCGCTGTGCAGCAGCCGTACCCCGGGGGCGAGCAGGATGGCGACACCGCCGAGCCTGCCGCCCGCGGCCACGCGCATGCCCGCGGACTCGGCCAGCTCCATGCGGCGGCGCCGCCAGCACAGCAGCCGCGGCGCCTCCTGCACGCACAGCACGTCAGGGCTCATGGCCCTGATGACCCTGGCAAGCGCGGCGACGTCATCCTTCATGCCGCGCACGTTGTAGGTGCCGACCGTGATGGTCACTCCGTGAATTTAACGCCTGCGCGCCAGATCCGCAGCGCCTACGAGCCCGGCGGAAGCGCCGAGTTCGGCGAGCTTGATCCCGGCGACGGGCCGGTGGCCCCTGCCGGTCAGCACGCGCCCGAACGTCTCGCGGGTCCTGTCGAGGAACAGGTCGGCCGCCCTGGACACGCCGCCGCCGACGATGAAGAGCCCAGGGTCGAGGACCGCGGCCAGGTCGGCCATGCCCTGGGCCAGCCAGTCGGCCATCGCGGTGAAGGCCGCCAGCGAGGCCTCGTCTCCCTGCCTCGCGGCCTCGGTGATCTCCTCGCCCTCGACCGTGCCCCCTGACAGGCCGAGCAGGACGGCGGCCCGCTCCGGCTGGTCGGCGACGATCTCGCGGGTCTCGCGGACGAGGGCGTTGCCGCTGGCGTACTGCTCCCAGCAGCCGAGGTTCCCGCACCCGCAGAGCCTGCCCTCGGGGACGACCTGCATGTGGCCGAGCTCGGCGCCCATGCCCCAACGGCCGCGGTAGAGCTGACCGTCGATGACGATGCCGCCGCCGATGCCGGTGCCGACGGTGATGCAGACGAGGTGGCTCTCGCCCCTGCCCGCGCCGAAGCGGGCCTCGGCCCACGCCATGGCGTTGGCGTCGTTCTCCACGATCACGGGCAGGCCGATCAGCTCGGTGATCTTCTTCTGGAGCGGCTCCTCGCGCCAGGCCAGGTTGGGCGCGAAGCGGACGACGGAGCGGGTCTCGTCGACGAATCCGGCCGCGCCGACGCCGACCGCCTCGATCTCCTTGCCCTTCGCCAGCTCTTTGACGACGTCGGCCACCGTCGCGGCCACCTGGTCGGGCCGGTCGGCGGGGGTCGGCCGCAAGGCGTTCTCGATGATGGCGCCGTTCTCGTCCACCACGCCCGCGGCGACCTTCGTGCCGCCGATGTCCACGCCGATCGTCAGCATGTCCGTCCCAACCTTTCTTCCGGGGCTCCTCAGCCCAGGTCGATGTGCTCCACGTCCTCGTGCCGCTCCTCGCGGGGCCTTCGGGGGGAACTCGGACGGCTCAGCGCGTCGACCGCCTGGCGGAACGCGGCGAACAGCTCGCCGCCCGCGGCCATCAGGTGCCCGGTCACGTCTGACCCCGACTCCTTCTGCGCGGCGATGGCCCTGCAGACCGGGCACGCGCGGCAGATGTACTCGCCTTCGGGGTGCTCGGCCACGGCCTCGCCCCACACGTCCCGCTCGCGCCCGCCACCGCCGCCGGTGAACGAATTGATCACCGTCTTGCCCACCTGGCGGGTCGCGCGCCCCTGCAGCGCGTCGAACAGCTTGCGCGCCTCCTCGGCGACCGTGCCGATGGGATCTCTGTCATTGCTCTCAGTCATCTCGCCCTCCTGTCACGAACCGTACCCGGAGGCGGCCGTCACGGAGCACGGCGCCGCTGATGTTCCTGCGGGCCAGCGCGGTGGGCAGGGCCAGGATCCTGCGGTACGGCCCGGCCGTGACGATCAGCTCGTCGCCCTTGCGGGCCAGGTCGACCTCGTTCTTGTCGGCTCCCGGCAGGGCCAGCGACAGCTCGTGCCCGTCGAAGGCCAGCGGCGGATCGACGTCGGGATCGGCGAAGGGATCGCCGCCGGCGTAGATGCCTTCGCCCACCTCGGCCAGCGCGGCGGCGCCGACGGGCTCGCCAGGCAGGTAGGGCACGACGTGGACGGGCAGCGGAGCGAACGACTCCTCGGCCTCGGCCAGCAGCTTCGACTGCGCCTTCACCCACTGGGAGCGCCACTCGTCGGCGCCGTCGGCGGGGAAGACGCGGTTGGCGATCACGGCGTCGACGCGGTAGCCGTACAGGTTGAGAGAGGTGAGCGTGCGCCTGGCCTCGGCCAGCACCACCGACTCCGGCGTCAGCACGAGACGGACGGAGGCGGACTCGCCCGTGAGCAGCTCGCGCACCTCCATGAGACCGCGGTGGAAGCGCTCGCCGGCGCTCACGACCTCCTCGCCCGGCGTGCTGACGTGGGCGAGGCTGCGCACGAACGGGGCGACGACCTTCATCAGCCTGCGCCCGACGGGCAGCAGGCGTGAGACGTGCCAGTCGAGCGCCTCGGGCAGGGCCAGCAGGCGAAGCGTCTCAGCGGTCGGCGCGCAGTCGACGACGATGACGTCCCAGCGGCCCGAGTGCGCCTGCTCGCGCAGCTCCAGCAGCGCGATGACCTCCTCGGCGCCCGGCAGGACGGTGATCTCCTCCGAGGTGATCGCGTCGAGGCCCAGCTCGGAGAACAGCCCTCTCGCGTAGTCCTGCAGCTCTCCCCAGTGGCGTTCGAGCGACTTCTGGGTGTCGACCTGGTGGAGGTGCAGGCCCGGCTCGATCTCCACCGGCTGGTCGCCCACGCTGACGTCGAGCGCGTCGGCCAGGGAGTGCGCGGTGTCGGTGGAGACGACCAGTGTCTTCAGCCCGCGCCGCGCGGCCAGGGTCGCCGTCGCCGCGGCCACCGTGGTCTTCCCGACGCCGCCCTTACCGGTGAAGAGCAGGACTCTCATCGGCCTTCGACACGCTTCTTCAGGCCCTTGAGCGCCGTGTCGACGATGACCTTCTCGGCCTTGCGCTTGATCATGCCGATCATCGGGACCTTCAGGTCGACCGCGAGCTCGTAGGTCACCTCGGTGGCGCTGCCCCGGTCGGCGAAGGTGTAGCTCCCCTTGAGCTCGCGCACCATGGTGCCGGACTCGACGACCTGCCAACTGACGCTCTCGTCGTCGATCCATTCGTAGCCGAGGGTGTAGGTGTCGCTGATCACCCCCGCGTCGAGCACGAAGCGCACGGTCTGCGGACGGCCGGCGCCGTTCGTGCTCAGAACCTCGGCCGACTTCACCTGACCTGCCCATTCGGGATAGGCGGGGAAGTCGGCGACGACGGTCATCACGCGGGAGCGGTCGGCGTCGATGGTGATGCTCGACGTGGTGCGATCAGCCATGCGACAAAGGTACCGGTCGGGTCACCATTCGAGGACGTACGGGACGCCCTTTCCACGGAAATGACCGACGTTCACGCACTCTGTCCTGCCGATCCTGGTACGCGCGTAGAGCGGCTGGTGCACGTGGCCGAACAGCGCGTAGCGGGGCTGGGTCCGCCTGATCGCCTCCAGCGTCGCCTCGCTGCCCCGCTCGTAACGCCTGGCCACCACGTCGTAGAGCAGTTCGGGCACCGCGGGCGGGATGTGACAGCACAGGACGTCCACCTCGCCTACCGCCTCCACCTTGGCGGCGAACTCCTCGTCGGAGATCTCGTACGGCGTGCGGTAGGGGGTGCGAAGCCCGCCGCCGACGAACCCGAACGTGAGCCCGCCGATCTCCACGGTCTGACCGTCGAGCACCTGGAGCCCTGGCTTGAGGTAGTCGCCCCACAGCCTGGGCAGGTCGACGTTGCCGTAGGTGAGGTAGGCAGGCGTCGGCATCGCCTCGAACAGCCGCGCGTACTGGTCCCTGACGATCCGCTCGATGTGCTCGCGCGGGTCGCCGCCGAGTCCCGCCCACAGCTTCGCCGACATCTCCCTGGCCTCGTCGAACCGCTTGGCGGTGCGCAAGGCGATGAACTCGGCCGCGTTCCGCGCGCCGAACAGCTCGGGGAAGATGCCCTGCGCGTGGTCGTCGTAGTCGATGAACAGGATGAGGTCGCCCAGGCAGATCAGCGCGTCGGCGCCGTCGCCCGCGCGGGCCAGCGCGTCGACGCTTCCGTGGACATCGCTCACGACATGCACCCGCATACGGCACACCCTAACGGCGGGGCCCCGTGGCTCGTGCGGCACAGCGCCCGTTGGCTGCTAGCGTGATGAACGCCCTAGATAACGCCTGTGTGACGAGGCTACCCACGCGTAACTTAACGCGGTAGCGTCCTCGGTCGTCCCAGTAGCGTGCACCCGGAGGAGTGATCCGTGCGCGAGTACAGCGTCCCCGTCCTGGTGGATGTCCAGCTAACCGCCAACTGCACCGACACGGTCTTCCGGAGGGGCGAGCAGGAGCCTGGGGCGGTCGTGATGCGCAGGAAGGCCGGCGAGAGCTGGCCGGCGGTCACCGCTCGCGAGTTCCGTGACGAGGTCGCCACGCTCGCCAAGGGCCTCATCGCCGCGGGCATCGAGCCGGGCGACCGCATCGCGCTGATGTCGCGCACGCGCTACGAGTGGACCGTCATCGACTACGCCATCTGGGCGGCCGGCGCGGTCAGCGTGCCGGTCTACGAGACCTCCTCCACCGACCAGGTCGCGTGGATCCTGTCCGACAGCGGCGCCAAGGCCGCCTTCGTCGAGCTCGACGCCCACGAGGAGACCGTCAAGACGGCGCGGCCCGAGCTGGAGAACGTCTGGCGGGTGGAGCAGATCGCCGAGCTCACCGGTCCTGACGTCACCGACGAGACGCTCGAGGCCCGCCGTACCTGCAGGGCGGGCGGCGACCTCGCGACGATCATCTACACCTCGGGCACCACGGGCAGGCCGAAGGGCTGCAGGCTCACCCACGACAATCTGCTGTTCACCTCGATCAACGTGGCCCGCGGGCCGCTGGAGCAGCTGTTCGACGAGCCCGGCAGGGCGGCGCTGCTGTTCCTGCCGCTGGCCCACGTGTTCGCCAGGGTGATCCAGATCGTGCTCGTCGAGACGGGCACCGTCCTCGCCCACACCCCGAACATGAAGAACGTCGCGCCCGACCTGGCCGCCTTCCGGCCGACGTTCCTGCTGGGCGTGCCCAGGGTCTTCGAGAAGGTCTACAACGGCGCGGAGCAGAAGGCCATCTCCGGCGGCAAAGGCAAGATCTTCGCCCGCGCGGCCGACGTGGCCATCGCCTACAGCAAGGCTGAGGCCGCCGGCGGCGCGCCGCTCGGCCTCCGCCTGCGACACAAGCTCTTCGACAAGCTCGTGTACGGCAAGCTCCGTCAGGCCACCGGCGGCCGCCTGACCGCGGCCGTCTCCGGCGGCGGCGCGCTCGGCGAGCGGCTCGGCCACTTCTTCACCGGCGTGGGCATCGAGGTGTTCGAGGGGTACGGCCTGACGGAGACCACCGCGCCCATCTCCGTCAACATGCCGGGCGCCAACAAGATCGGCACCGTCGGCAAGCCGATCCCCGGCGCGAGCGTCAGGATCGACGAGGACGGCGAGATCCTCACCAAGGGCCGCCACGTCTTCCACGGCTACTGGAACAACGACGAGGCCACCGCGGCCGCGATCGACTCCGACGGCTGGTACCACACGGGCGACGTCGGCGAGCTGGACGGCGACGGGTACGTGCTGATCACCGGGCGCAAGAAGGAGCTGCTGGTCACGGCCGCGGGCAAGAACATCGCGCCCGCGCCGCTGGAGGACGCGATCAGGGCGCACCCGCTGATCTCCCAGGCCATGATCGTCGGCGACGGCCGCCCGTTCGCGGCGGCCCTCATCACGCTCGACCCCGAGGCGCTGGCTCAGCGCGGGCTGTCCGCCAAGCAGGCCAAGCAGGACACCGCGATGCTGGCGGAGGTCCAGTCGGCGGTCGACGCGGCCAACGGGAGCGTGTCCAAGGCCGAGCAGATCAAGAAGTTCGTCATCCTCGACGCGGACCTCACGGAGGAGAGCGGCCACCTGACGCCGACCCTCAAGGTCAAGCGCAACCTGGTGATGCGGGACTTCGCCTCCGACATCGACGCCCTGTACACCAGGTGACGGCGACGGCCTCCGCCGCCGGCGCTCTTCGCGAGCGCCGGCGGGATCGGCCTCGGGTCACGTCGGCCGCCATCGCCCCGCGTGCCGCGGGTCACGCCGCCGCGGGCGGCTAGCCCCGGCTGTAGGCCGCCTGGCGCAGCGTGTCGTCGAGCGCCCCGCGGGCGGCGTCCGTCAGGTTCCTGTCATAGGTGACGACCACCGAGATCCCGTTGTCCCACATGGCGAAGAAGGAGCTGAACTGCCGCGGGGTGGTCGCCGACGACTGCCAGCTACCGTGATGGAAGAGGTTGCGGCCCGACGACGTGCGCACCACGAACATCCCCAGCGACGCGGTCGGCTTGCGCGGGTTGGACAGGGCGTCGATGAACCGGTGCGCCGCCGGGCTCAGCAGCCGGGAGCGGGGGTCGTAGGCGCGGGCGAACATCGCGTAGTCGACCGCCGAGATCTCCCAGCCACCGAAGGCGCCCATGGCACGGATGCCTGCGCCGATCCTGGCCTGGGCGGCGCCCCGCGGAGCCAGCGCCATGCGACGGCAGTAGGACTCGTAGGGCTCGCGCGTGACCGCCTGGATGACGAGCCCGAGAACGGCGTAGTTGATGTTGTTGTAGACCTCGCTCCTGGGCATGGTGCTGAGCGGCTGCGCCAGCGCGCGGCGGACGAGGATCCTGTCGGAGGAGGCGGCGTTGGGGATGCCGGCCAGTCCGGCCTGGGAGGGATCGAAGGTGATCCTGCTCGTGTGCCGCAGCAACTGTTCGACGGTGATGTTCCCGACCGCCCTGCTCGCCCATCGCCCGGTCATCTTCCTGAAGCTCGGGGGCAGCGAGTAGAGCGGCGTGTTGAACCGGAGCCTGCCGTCGTCGATGAGCGACATGACGCACACCGCTGTGATCGACTTCGACAGCGAGGCCACGGGGGCGGGCGTCTCGGCCGACATCTCGTTGTAGCCGTAGGAACCGACGAGTTCGTTGTCGCGCATCACGGCGAGGCCGGCGTTGCCGACCCCGTTGGCGGCCATCCATGCGCGAAGGGCGGCGTTGACGCGGTCCTGGACGGCGGATCCCTGGACGGCGGATCCCTGGACGGTGGATCCCTGGACGGCGGATCCCTGGACGGCGGACGCCTGGACGGCGGACCGCGGGAGGGCGGACTGCCGGGCACCGGCGTGGGCCGCCGAGGACAGGCCGATCGCCATCGCCGCCGCGAGGGCGAGCGTCACGAATCGCCTGGCGCGAGCGGTCATCGCGCGGCCTCCCCCGTGCTGCGGATGCTGGTTCATCAGGGTCTCCTGAGCAGAGGGCCTTTCCCCAAGGGATAGCGCCCACCGCCTTCAAGACGCCTACAGCGCGGCGGCGAGGGCGGGGACCGGGGTGTCCCACTCCACGTGGTGGCGTTGCTCAGGACCGAGGGCGCGCTCGGGGGCGAGGAAGGTGCGCGTCGCCAACGGCATCATCAGGCGCATCATCGCGATGGCGAACGGCCCGAGCGCCTTGCTGTTGTTGGTCCTGGACGCCCTGGCGGCGACCTTCTCGACCCTGTCGCGGCGCAGCCGTACGTAGGCGGAGAAGGCGCTGGGCGCGTCGGGCAGGTCGCGCAGGCAACGGGCGAGCTGGACCGCGCTCTCGGCCGCCAGTGACGCGCCCTGCCCCGAGCTGGGCGACGGCGCGTGGACGGAGTCGCCGACCAGCACCATCCTGTCGCTGTGCCAGCGCGGCACGCTCGGCATGATCGCGACCGTGCCGAGCGTGACCAGCGCCTCTTCGCCGGTGTGGCGCAGCAGATCAGGTCCAGGCACGTCGTGGGCGTAGATCTCGCGCAGCCTGCGCAGCCACTCGCCCGCGGGCACCTGCCTCGCCTGGGCCGCCGTCATCGGCGCCTCGTGGGGGAGGTTGGCGAACCAGGCGGTCCTGCCGTCGGGCTGCACCCAGTAGCCGAGGAAGCCGCGCCTGCCGAAGACGAAGGAGGCGGCGTCGGTGCGCGCGGGCAGCGCGATGTCGGCCAGGCCGCCGAAGTTGAGGAGGGGGACGTGGCGCGGGCCCGGCGCGGCGGGGTCGATGAGCGTGCGGACGACGGAGTTGATGCCGTCGGCGCCGACGAGGATGTCGGCGCTCGCGCTGCCCCCGTCGGCGAACCTGGCGGTGACGCCGGTGGGGCTCTCCTCGGCATCGACCAGGCGCCTGCCGTGCTCGATGGGGACGCCCGAGGCGACGGCGTGCTCGTGCACCGCGCGGTACAGGTCGGAGCGCCACATCGCCTGGCTGGGCTCGAGGTCGGCCAGCCCGGAGAACTCGCCGATGCGCCTGCCGGCACCGTCGGTGATCACCGTGCGCGTCACGGGCTGCCCCACGGCCTTGACGGGCGTGTCGGCTCCGACGACCCGTAACGCGTCGAGCCCGTTCGGGGCGATGGTGAGCGTGCCGCCGATGCCGTCCGCGCTGCCCGTGTACGCCTCGTAGACGCTCGCCTCGATGCCCGCGCGGCGCAGTGCCATCGCGGTCACGGGCCCGGCGATGCCGCCGCCGATCACCAACGCTGTCCTAATCGCTGTCATGCTGACTCCCGAAGACCGTGTGCCATGTCGTGATGTAGTCGGGTTGCTGGAGCGACTCGATGAGCCGGGTGACGAAGCGGAGCTCGGCCTCCAGAACGGCGAGCCGATACTCCTCCTCGACGAGGAAGACCCACGCGACGCCGCCGTCGGTCGCCGCGCGCACGCCTTCGCGGATCTCGAGCGTCCGCGCCTCGAGCGCGGCCGTGCGCCGTCGCAGCAGGTCGACCGCCTCGGTGGGGTTGAGGACGCTGAGCAGGGAGAGCGCGGCCCCGAAGTTCGGATACTCCTCGGCGGGCATGGCGACCAGTTCGCGCAGCCAGTCGTAGAGCTCGTGCCTGCCCTCGTCGGTGAGCGCGTAGAGCGTGCGCTCGGGCCGCTCGGTGTCGCGCACCGTCTCCCGCTCGACGATGAAGCCCGCCTTCGCCAGCTGCTTGACCACCATGTACAGCGAGCCCCTGTTGTACTTGAAGCTGCGGTCCTTGTCGGTCTCCTGCAGCCGCCGCCCGAGCTCGTACGGATGCATCGGCTCCATCAACAGGAACGCCAGCACCGCCAACGCCAACGGGTTGGACACCTTGCGACGGTTATCCACCGCTCCTCCTTAGTTGATATCAACTATCCATACCCGGCTAGTTGATGTCAACTATCAATTGATCAGTTCTCCCCCGATCACGCCCGCGCCGACACCGAGCGCCCGGCCGGAGCCCGCCATTCGCTCGCCATTCGCGCGGGCCGACCCCTGTAATCGTTAGGAAAGTTACGTTGACATTCGTGCTGATTCTGTGGAGATTTGCGGGATATCGGGGGAATCTGAGGGTCGGTCAAGGAGGAACCCACCATGACCCAACGACTGCCGATCACCCGCCGAAACCTGCTGCTCGGCGCAGCGGCCTTCGGAGTCCCCGCGATCCTCGCGGGATGCGGCAACCCCAACGATCAACGAACCCCCGGCGCGAGCGGCTCCGCGGCGCGCGGCACGATCACCATCGGATCCAACGCGTCCGACGAGATTCCCAAGAAATCACTCGAAACCGTGATCAAGGCCTTCACGCAGGCCGACGTCAGGATCAACACGGTCGACCACAACACCTTCCAGGAGAACATCAACCGCTACCTGAAGGGCACGCCCGACGACGTGTTCACCTGGTTCGCCGGTTACCGCATGCAGTTCTTCGCCGAGCAAGGGCTCGCCACCGACATCTCGGACGTGTGGCAGGAGATCGGCGCGGACTACACCCCCGCGTTCAAGGCGGCCTCGACCGGCTCGGACGGCAAGCAGTACTTCGTCCCGTTCACCTACTACCCATGGGCGGTCTTCTATCGCAAGAGCCTGTGGGAGGAGAAGGGATACCAGCCGCCCAAGACGCTGGACGAGTTAACCGCGCTGGCCAGGAAGATGAAGACCGACGGGCTCATCCCGATCGCCTTCGCCGACAAGGACGGCTGGCCGGCGATGGGCACCTTCGACATCCTCAACATGCGAACGAACGGCTACGACTTCCACATCTCGCTCATGGCGGGCAAGGAGGCGTGGACCGACCCGAAGGTCAGGCAGGTCTTCGACACCTGGCGGGGCCTCATGGAGTTCCACCAGCCCGCGGCGCTGGGCCGTACCTGGCAGGAGGCCGGGCAGTCGCTCGCCCAGAAGAAGACCGGCATGTACCTGCTGGGCATGTTCGTCGCACAGCAGTTCCCCGAAGCCGATCGCGACGACATCGACTTCTTCACCTTCCCCGAGATCAACCCGCAGTTCGGCACCGACTCCATCGACGCGCCCATCGACGGCTACATGATCTCGGCCAAGGCCAAGAACGTGGACGGAGCCAAGGCGCTGCTCAAGCACTTCGCCCAGGCGACCTCCCAGAACGCGGCCACCAAGCTCGACCCCGGCACGCTGGCCTCCAGCTCCAAGGCCGACACCAGCGGCTACAGCGCGCTGCAGAAACGCGGCGCCGAGCTGGTCTCGCAGGCCACGCACATCGCCCAGTTCCTCGACCGCGACACCAGGCCCGACTTCGCCTCGACCGTGATGATCCCCGCGCTGCAGCGGTTCGTCGGCAAGCCCGACGACATCGACTCGCTGCTCAAGGACATCGAGGCGCAGAAGGCCAACATCTTCCGTTGATGAGCCGCCGCTACTCCCGCAGGGACGTCGCCGTCCTGAGCCTCGGGCTCGGGACGGCCATCCTGGTCAACGTGGCTCTCATCTGGGGACCCACGCTGGCCTCGATCGCGCTGTCGGGCACCGACTGGAACGGCATCTCCGAGCTGCGCTGGATCGGGACGCGCAACTACGGAGACCTGGCGGGCGAGTACCCGCCGTTCTGGTCGGCGGTCCGCAACAACGTGCTGTGGCTGGGCTTCCTCGGCCTGATCGCGACGCCGTTCGGGCTGTTCTGCGCGGTGCTGCTCGACCGGCGGCTGCGGCTGTCGCGGGTCTACCAGAGCGCGCTCTACCTGCCCGTCGTGCTGTCGCTGGCCGTCGTCGGCTTCATCGCGCAGCTCGTCTACTCCTCCGACTACGGCGTGCTGAACGCGGTGACCGGGCTGACCACCGACTGGCTCGGCGACAGCAGCATCAACATCTGGGTCATCATGATCGCCGCGGCCTGGCGGCATGTCGGTTACGTGATGATCATTTACCTGGCCGGGCTGAAGGCGGTCGACCCCGCGCTGAAGGAGGCCGCGGCGATCGACGGGGCCAACGAGGCGCAGTCCTTCTTCCGCGTCGTGTTCCCGACCCTTCGGCCGATCAACGTCATCGTGCTGGTGATCACGGTGATCGAGGCCTTGCGCGCCTTCGACATCGTCTACGCCGTCAACAAGGGCAGGAACGGGCTCGAACTGCTGTCGGTGCTGGTCACCGAGAACATCGTGGGCGAGGCGAGCAGGATCGGGTTCGGCTCGGCCATCGCGGTGATCCTGCTGGTGATCTCGATGGGGTTCATCGTCACCTACCTGACGCAGCTGTTCAAGGAGGACCACAGGTGACGCTGACCGCCGCCCGCCCCGCCGCCGTCGAACCCGCACGCGGGCCGGCCAGGCGCCCCTTCCGTCCGCTGCGCGTGCTGCTGCACGCCTTCCTCGGGCTGGTGGCGCTGGGCTGGCTGCTGCCGCTGCTGCTGGCCGTCTACGCCTCGCTGCGGCCGTACGAGGAGACGGCGGAGCTCGGCTACCTCTCGCTGCCGCGCACGCTCACGCTCGACTACTACACGCAGGGGTGGGACCAGGCCGACCTGCCGAAGTACTACCTCAACACGCTCATCATCGTCGTGCCCGGCGTGATCCTCACGCTGCTGATGGCCTCCTTCACCGCCTTCGCCATCGCGCGGCTGCGCATCCCCGGGCGCAAGGTGCTGCTGGTGGTGTTCACGGCGGGCAACCTGCTGCCGCCACAGGTGCTGATCACACCGCTGTACACGCTGTACACGCTGATCCCACTGCCGTGGTGGCTGTCCGACTCGCTGTCGCTGTACGACTCGTATCTCGGGCTGATCCTCGTGCACGTGGCGTTCCAGTTCGGGTTCTGCGTGTTCGTGCTGGCCAACTTCATGCGGACCATCCCCGAGGAGATCTCCGAGGCGGCGCTCGTGGACGGGGCGAGCGTGTGGCGGCGGTACTGGCAGCTGACGCTCCCGCTGTGCCGTCCCGCGCTCGCGGCGTTGTCGACGCTGCAGTTCACCTGGATGTACAACGACTTCCTGTGGGCGCTGGTGCTGATGTCATCGGGCGACAAGCTGCCGGTGACGTCGGCGCTGAACAACCTACGCGGGCAGTTCTTCACCGACTACAACCTGCTGGCCGCGGGGTCGCTGCTGGTGGCGCTGCCGACGTTGATCGTCTTCCAGCTGCTGCACAAGCAGTTCGTCTCCGGTCTCACCCTGGGCTCCACGAAGGGCTGACCGGACCACCTCCCCGATGGAGGCCGTCGAGCCCGCCCCGGCGCCTGGCCCCCGGGTCTCCCGGGGGCAGGGCCGTACGAAAGGAAGGGGTGTGCGCGGCTCCGACCTGCGGTGCGTCAGCCGGGTCCGGCACCTCCCCCGACAACGCCGGTGGCCGCGACCCGCGCGCTCCGGCCTCCCGGTGGTACGGCGACGCGGTCGAGGTGCGCCCGCACGCCCGCGTCGACGCCTCGGGATCTCCAGCGACAAGGCCGTCAGGCTGCCCGGCTGGACGCCTGAACGCTCGGGGCGCGACTACCTCGACGACGAAGGCCACACTCCTTGACGTCACCCCCCTTGCGGTGACGTCACCTTGATGCCATGATGACGTCATGGATCTGACGCAGTACATCGAGAACCTGCGACGCGAGTTCGGCGACGCGGCCGAGGCCGCGGGCCCCGAGGCCCGCGCCACGGCCGACCGGCTCACCGGGCTGCTCGACTCGGCGCTGCGGCTCACCCTGATCGAGGTGCTCTCCGAGGCCGCCGACGAGTTGACCAGGGAGATCGAACCTGGTGTCGTCGACGTGCGCATCCGCGGCAGGCAGCCGGAGTTCGTGGTGACCATGCCGAGCACCTGGCACGCGGGCCCGTCTGACGCTCCCACGCCGCCCGGCGCGCCCTACCCGCCTTTTCCACCCGCGCCGCCCGAGCCGCCCGTCCCGCCGGGTGACGCCGACCAGGGCACGGCCAGGATGACGCTCCGCCTGCCCGAGGCGCTCAAGGCCCGCATCGAGCGGGCCGCGGCCACCTCGGGCGTCTCGGTCAACGCATGGCTGGTCAAGGCGCTGTCCGGCGCAGTGTCCGGCGCGGCGTCCGAGCCCTCGTCGCAGAGCCGTCCACCCACCGTCGGCCGCCGTATCAGCGGCTGGGTGAGCTGACGCTCTCCTCTCTTTCTCTTTCTCTTCTCACTCTCCGAACACCGATGGAGTTCCGTCATGCCTGTCTTTCCCACGCCCGAGCCCGTCTCCGTCCGCGTCGACTTCCCCGCAGGCCGGCTCCGCGTCATCGCGTCCGAACGCGATGACACCGACGTCGAGGTACGGCCGGCCGACCCCCGCAGCGCGTCCGACGTCGAGTACGCCCAGAACGTCCTCGTCGAGCACGCCGACGGGATGATCACCGTCAAGGCTCCCGAGAGTCCACGACTCAGGAGGACGCCCGCGCTCGACGTCACCATCTCCCTGCCCACCGGCTCCGACCTGCGCGCGACCACGGCCGCGGCCGACGTCACGACCACAGGGCAGCTGGGCGAGGTCAGGGTCAAGTGCGCCTCCGGTGACGTCACCGTGGAGCACGCGGCCAGGTTCGACGTCAAGGCCGCCTCGGGCGACGTCAGTTGTGACGTCATCGACGGCGAGGCGGTTATCGACGCCACCTCGGGGGCCGTCCGGCTCGGCGCGGTCCACGGCACCACCACGGTCGTCACCGCCTCCGGCGACACCGTCATCGGTCACGCGGGCGGCGACGTCGGCAGCCGTAGCGCGTCGGGCGACCTCGTCGTCAGGAGCATCGGGCGCGGCAACGTGACCGCGAAGACCGCCTCCGGTGACGTCACGATCGCGATCGCCGAAGGGTCCGCCGCCTGGCTCGACGTCTCGTCGCTGTCCGGGCGGGTCAAGTCCGAGCTGCGGCAGTCAGGCGAGCCGGCCGAGGGTGTCGGCACCGTCGAGGTGCGCGCGGGCACGCTGAGCGGCGACATCTCCATCGTCAGGGCGGAGGGTTCCCGATGAACGACCAGCTGTTCCAGCTGTACGCCGAGTCCGTGCACCGCGACCGCGTCGCGGAGGCCGAGCGCATGGCCGTCCTGCGCCCGCGTCGCCCGGGCCACCGGGGCGCCGTCCGTCACGCGCTGGCGCTCGGCCTGCACCGCCTGGCCGACTCCATCGACTCATCCCGCCCGACCCACGCCCACCCCTCCCCCTCCCGCTGACCCTCACCGCGCCCTCCCGGTGAGCGTCAGCGGCCCTGCCGGGCCTCACCGCCCCCGCTGAGCGTCATCACCCCTCCGGTGAACGGCGCCGCCCCTTCCCGACAAGCGGCACCACCCCTCCGGTGAGCGCCACCGCCCCGCCCGGCCCGCCGCCCGGGTGCGCGATGAGCCCCACAGCGGAACGTCTTCGCAGGCCACAGCGGGTGAGGAAGGCCTCGTCCAAGCGCGTGCTCCGGACCGGAAGCCCTGGGACGAGCCCGGCGCTCGGCGAAACCTCCGACGCCGAGCTGAGCGTTCCCCCAGCTCATCGAGCTGCCCAAGCCGGGCGCGACCCACAAGGTCAATGCGGTGATCGGCAACGTCGAGTGGGTCGACGGTGTCATCGAGCTCCGCACGCCGGTGAGCGGAAGTGCGCCTCGGCCATCCACGACCCCGAGACCGTCGGCAACCACCCTTACGGCAAGGGCCGGCTGCTCGACATCACCGTGACGGACCCTCGCCGGCTCGACGAACAGGCTCGGCAACGCGTAACGCCCGAGGGCGGGCCACGTCCTGCCTGCCCGTCCGACTACCGCTGACCGCTGCCGAAGACGACGCCGACGTGGAAGCCGAGGCCACGGGCTGACGCCTGTCGGGCCGATCAGGCTGGAGAAGGATCAGGCCGGTCACCGCCAGCCTGACACCGCCATGGAGCCCGCCGAGCTCGCCACGGTATGGGAGACCGGCTTGATGCGGGCGAACATGCTGCGGGCGTTCCAGGTGGGGAAGGCTCGTACGAGCCACGCGGGGCCGTGGAGTTGGATGCGGCGGTCACCGGTGGCTTCGGCCCAGGAGAGTTGGCCGGCATGCCATTTGACGAAGGCTTCGGCTTCCGCCGTGATGTAGAGGTCCTCATCGATGCCGGGGTACACCTTGCAGATCTCGGTGTCTCCGTGCTCGATCAGCAGCCAGAACCGCTCGCGGTGCCGGCGGCCGACGAAGTCGAAGCGGATGACGACGCGTCGATCCGGGAGCCGGTCCCTGCGGAGCGCGTTGCACATCGACCACAGAGCCACGAAGGGATCGAGGTGCTCGGGGGCGATCTCGAGCCAGGCGGCACCCCATTCGCCGAGCGACACGCAGACCTTGAAAAGGTCATGACCCGCGGGCGTGAGCTCATAATGGCGCCCGCGCCCTGCGGGCTTGAGCGCCGACTCGACGATGCCGAACCGTTCGAGCTGCTTGAGCCGTTGCGAGAGCAGGGTACGAGAGAGCCCCGGCGCGCCCGCCAGGATCTCACCGAAGCTTCCGCAGCCCAGGTGCAGGTTGCGGATGATCAGTGGCGTCCAGCGCTCGGCGAAGATCTCGGCCCCACGGGCGATGGGGCAGTACTGGCCATACGTCCGCATGACACCAGTGTCGAACGTCCGCTTTCGGCTGTGAAGTCCAGATTGTTGACTTCACTGCCTCGGTCCACGGTGGTGCGATGGAGCTGTCGCGAGAGGAGGACCGATGACGACACCGACTATTGAGCAAGTCGGCCGCTTGAGCAAGAAGGAGGCGACCGCGATGAAGATCGATGGATTCCGGGGCCGGCTCATCACCGCTGACCACACCGACTACGACACCGCCCGAGCCGTGTGGAACGGTGCCGTCGACCGGCGCCCCCGGGTGATCGCACGATGCGGCGGGACCGCCGACGTGGCCGCGGCCATGCGCTTCGCCCGCGACCACGACCTGGAGATCGCCGTCCGGGGCGGGGGTCACAACGTGGCCGGCACCGCGGCGTGCGACGACGGGATCGTCATCGACCTCTCGGCGATGCGGGCCGTGTGGGTCGACCCCGCCGGCCGCACCGCTCGGGTCCAGGGTGGCGCTCTGTGGGGCGACGTCGACCATGAGACGCAGACCCACGGTCTGGCCACTACCGGCGGCATCGTGAGCCACACCGGGGTCGCCGGGCTCACGCTCGGCGGCGGCATCGGCTTCCTCATGCGCAAACACGGGCTCGCCGTCGACAACCTGCTGGCCGCCGAGGTGGTCACCGCCGAGGGCGGCATCGTCCGGGCGTCCGCGGACGAACACCCTGATCTGTTCTGGGCGCTGCGAGGCGGCGGCGGCAACTTCGGTGTCGTCACCTCGTTCCGCTTCGCGCTGCACCCCGTCGGCCCGACCGTGATGGCCGGACCGGTCTTCTGGGCGGCCGACGACACCGCCGACGTGCTGCGCTTCTACCGGGACTTCACCGCCGCGGCGCCCGACGAGCTCGGCACCGTCGTCAGGCTCGGCACCGTCCCCCCGCTGCCGGTCATCCCCGAGGACCTGCACTATCGGCCGGCCATCGCCGTCGCCTGCTGCTACGCCGGCGCCGTCGAGGACGGCGAACGTGCGGTGCGGGCCCTGCGGCGGTTCGGGACGCCGCTCGTGGACCTGCTCGCCCCCACCCCATACGTGGCCCACCAGAGCGGCCTGGACGACTCCGTCCCCCACGGGTGGCACTACTACTGGAAGGCCACGAACCTCGCGGGCCTCTCCGACGGGGCCATCGACACCATCGCCGATCACGCCTACACCGCAGGCTCACCCCGGACATACGCGGCGATGTTCCACATGGGCGGCGCCGTCGCACGGGTCCCCGACGACGCTACCGCCTACACCGGTCGCGACGTGGAACGCAACATCGTCATCGACGCCGTGTGGCTCCCCGACGAGTCCGGGGAGCGGGCCGCGGCCGAGACCGCCTGGGCCCGGGGGTTCCTTGAGGCCCTTCAGCCGCACCGCGCCGGCGTCTACGTCAACTTCCTGGATTCCGACGACGACTCAAGCCGCGTGCGGGAAGCCTACGGCGATCACACCTACCGGCGACTCGCCGAGGTCAAGGCCAAGTACGACCCCGACAACGCCTTCCACCACAACAAGAACATCCACCCCGGTTGAGCGGTGGCCGGCGGCGATGCTGAGGGCAGCCGGTCGGTCTCGGTTGCCCTCAGACGGCGTGCCCAGGAGGCCCGTGGTTCACCGTGAGCGGCATGAGGGCCGGCGGCATCGCGCACGCGGTCACAGGAGGGTGTGGAAGCGGGCGGCGACGTGCTCCCAGTCCCATTCGCCCGACACCCACTCCCTGCCCCGCTCGCCCATCTTCCGTGCCCGTTCGGGATCCGCCAGCAGGTCGATCAGCGCGCCCGCCACCTCGTCCACCGACCTGCCGTCCACGACGAGCCCGGTCTCGCCGTGCCGTACCGCGTCGGGAGCCCCGCCGGACGCCCCCGCGACGACGGGCAGCCCGGTCGCGGACGCCTCGAGGAACACGATCCCCAGCCCCTCGACGTCGATCCCGCCGAGCCGTGTCCTGCACGGCATGGCGAAGACGTCGCCCACCGCGTAGTACGAAGGAAGCAGCGAAGAAGGCACGATCCCGGTGAACCGTACCGACTGGCCGAGGGGCGCCGCCATGCGGATGAGGCGCCGGCGGTCGGGCCCGCCGCCGACGATGAGGAGCACCGCGGAGGGGACGGCCCGCAACACCAGAGGCCACGCCCTGATCAGCTGGTCCTGCCCTTTGCGGGGGACGAGCCTCGACACGCACACCGCGACCGGCCTGCCGTCGAGCCCGAGCGAGCGTCGCAGGTCGGCGGCTTCCACCGACGGGTGGAAGAGGACCGGGTCGACGCCCGGCGCGAGCCGGACGAGCTTGGCGGCGGGCACCACGCCCGCGAGCCTGGCGTGGGTGTAGGACCCCAGGTAGGTCACCACGTCCGCGTGGTCACCGATCCGCCGCATCAGCGGGCGGAACAGCGGCGAGGACTCGTGCCCGTGGGTGAGCATGACGATCCTGCGCGCGCCCGCGGCGCGCAGGCGGGGCGCGAGGAGCCCGAGCGGGGCAGCCGCGCCGAAGACGACGGTGTCGGCGCGATGGTCGGCCACGAGCCCTGCCGCCCTTCGCGCCGCGGCCACCGTGGGGAGCATGAGCGAGGTGGGATGCCTGACGACGGGGTACGGCTGCCGCCGGTCGAACTCCTCGCAGCCGCGCCATCGTGAGGCGTAGACGAGGACGGAGGGGGTCCGGAGCGCGAGCCCGTGCACGAACGACTGGATGCCGCCCGGCCGGGGCGGGAAGTCGTTCGTGACGATGAGGACCCGGGTCATGGGCGCCCCCGGACCGTGGTCGCGGGACGGGCCGCGGTCACAGGGAGGGCCGTGGTCGCGGGACGGGCCGCGGCCACGGAGAGAGCCATGATCGCGGGACGGGCCGCGGTCATGGGCAGGCCCGTGCTCACGGGATGTTCATGAGCTCCCATGAGCGGGCCATGGCGATGCGCTGTGGTGCGGTCGGGTGCGAGGCATAGAGCACATATTCCACGACATCCGGCGACAAGTCCGAAATGTTGGTAATGGCAAGCCGCTTTTGCATGGAGATGAACGTCTCAGGGTCACGGGTGAGGTCGAGCGCGTGCAGGTCGGCTCTGGCCTCGACGTGACGGCTGACGACGTTCTGGGCGGGCCCCGACAGCACGGTCGCCAGCGAGAGGAATCCCATGACGGCGCCCACCGCCAGCGGATCCGAGAGCGGCCGCCGCCACAGCGGGGCCACACAGAACAGCAGCACCGCCCCGAAGGCCGCGCCGAGCCCGCCCACCAGCGTGCCGTGGAGCACGTCGTTGTACTTGGCGTGTCCCAGCTCGTGCGCGATGATCAGCTCCACCTCCTTCTCCGGCGCGGCAAGCAGCGTGTCGTAGACGACGATCCTGCGCGTCGCGCCGAACCCGGACACGTAGGCGTTGAGCGCGGTGGTCCTGCGGGAGGCGTCGGCGACGAGCACATCCTCGACGGGCACGTCGGCCCGCTCGGCCAGGTCGAGCAGCCGGGTGCGCAGCTGTCCCGCGGGCATCGGGGTGAAGTCGTTGAAGAGCGGCTCGAAGACGACGGGGTAGATGAAGGAGGCCCCCACCGTCAGCACGAACGCTCCGGCGGCCGCGGGCACCCACCACCGCTTGAAGCGCCTGGCCAGGCCGACGATCGCCAGCACCATGACGGACAGCAGCACGACGCGCACGCCGATGGACTTCAACCTGTCGCCCGTCCAGCTCCCCCAGTTCTGGGTGGAGAGCCCGAAGGCGCGCAGCTCGGTCTCGAACCACATGCCGAGCGGCCAGCGCAGCAGCTCGACGACGGCGGTCAGCACGACGACACCGAGGACGACCCGCAGCCACCACGGCCCTCTGAGCCTGCCGAGCAGGCGCGCGCCGAGTGGCGTGGCCACGAGCAGTCCCGCGAACACGACGGTCAGCCCGAGTGACAGGTAGGCCGGCACGCTGGTGGCCGCGTCGAAGGCTCGGGCTCGGGCGATCTCGGCGGCGGTGAAGTCCCGCGCGGGATCGGGCGGTACGGAGGGCGCACCCCGCAGGAGGTCCCACGGCGTGGTGAACGCCACGACCGCGAGGATCGCCGCCCCGAGCACCACCAGCGCGATGCCCGCCTGCCGGTCCAGCCGCCTCATCCGTTTCCCTTCGCGCCGGTCAGCTCGTCCCGGACATACTCCCGCCAACGTGTGACGAGCGCGCGGACCGACAGGCCCAGCGGCTCCAGCGCGTGGTCGAGATCCTGTCCGGCAGCCCGATGGTAGAGGTCGACGAGCGCAT
Source organism: Nonomuraea sp. bgisy101 (assembly GCF_057708945.1). Taxonomy (NCBI): domain Bacteria; kingdom Bacillati; phylum Actinomycetota; class Actinomycetes; order Streptosporangiales; family Streptosporangiaceae; genus Nonomuraea; species Nonomuraea sp. bgisy101. The sequence continues at coordinate 269,975 of NZ_JBYITD010000001.1, read as the reverse complement.
GCTCGCCGTACACGGTGGCGACCAGCCGGCAGGCCAGCCACGCCTCCTGGTAGACCTGCGCGAGTCGCGGCGAGCCCGGCGCGAAGTCGGCGTCGGCGGGCAGCGCGGAAGGGAGCAGTCCCGCGCGCGCCTCGGCCGCCAGCTCCGCCGCCGCCACCCGCGTGGGGAGGCCCGAGCGCAGGTAGCCGACGTAGTCGGCGAAGCCCTCCCGCAGCCACACGGGCCGTCCTTCGGTGCCGGCGGCCACGTGGGTGAGCTCGTGGGCGAGGACGACGTCGCGGCCGACGGGCGTCAGCCGCGCGAACGCGCCGGGCAGGACGATCACCCGTCCCTGCGAGGCCAGCGCGGCCAGTCCTTCCACGGCTCCCGTGCCCGCGAGCGCGGCGGCCTCCGCGGAGGTCCTGGGCACCAGCACCAACGGCCGTACGGCGCGCCGCAGGACGGCGGAGACGGTGAGCGCGGCCGCGTCGGCTCTGGAGGCGAGGTCGCGGAGGAGCGCGGCCTCGGTGTCGTGGCCCACGACGAGCGAGCGCGTGCCGTACGCCACGGTGACGCCGGCCGCCCACAGCCCTCTGGCCTCGGGCGGCAGCCGACGCCCCGCCGACCCCGCCACCGTGCAGATCGCGGGGCAGGCCAGCGCGGCCGCCAGCAGCGTTCTGCGGGTCACCACGGCTGCGATGCTAGCCCGGACAGGCCAGAACCCCGTCCGAGGGGGGTGGACGGGGTTCTGGACGTCCGGCTAGGCGCCGGGGCGGACCGCGCCGGCGAAGGAGGCCTTGCGCCAGCCGCTGAGCTTCTCGATCCGCACGGTCTTGCCTGTGCTCGGCGAGTGGATCATCCGGCCGTGGCCGACGAACATGCCCACGTGGCCTTTCCCGCGGAAGAACATCAGGTCACCTGGCTTGAGGTTGCTCCATGTGACCTTCTTCCTGATGCGCGAGTACTGGCTGTACGTCACGCGCGGGATCTTGATGCCGGCCTTGGCCCAGGCGTACTGGACCAGTCCTGAGCAGTCGAAGGCACCCGGTCCCGTGCCGCCGAAGCGATACGGGTCGCCGACCTGCTTCTTCGCCATGGCGACGGCCTTGGCGGCCTTCACCTTCTGCCGAGCGGCCTTGGTCTGCTGCTTCGCCTTGGACGTCGACGCCGCGGCCGTCTGCGCGGTGCTCACCGTCTTCAGGGTGCTCACCGCCTCAGCGGTCACGGTCGCCTGTGCCGTGGGTGCGTGGAGGACGACTCCTCCCATCGCCGCCACGACGCCGCTCAGGGCAAGGCAGGACAGACGGGTTTTCTTCAAGGGGGTAGACAGAACGTCTCCTCGGGACTTCCACGAATGCCTACCGGGTTAGCTGACGGGTTCGGGCGTGGAAGTCGCCCTTCCGGCCCGAAGGCCGGATTCACCCCAGGTACGTGGGTCCCCGGCTCCGTGCTCCATGCCGCACGGATTCGGCAGGTCGACCGCGCACGCCTCTCAGCGGCCTCGGCGCGGCGACCAGCGGATCTTTTGCGCGCACACCGGCCACTTCGCGGGCCGGTGGACGTTGCCGGCGCCATGGCTTGGTCGCCGCGATGCGAGAAGGTACCTGGATGCCCAACGGCAGGCAAAGCCGAAGTAAAGATGTCAAGATCACCGACCGGCACTTGTCAGGACCGGATCCGCTGCTCCACAGAGCCCTTCGTCGGGCGAAAGTGACCCTTGTCACACTTGTACCGATGACGACTTGTCAGGTCCCATTTGTCACATATGTCACACCAGTAACATGAGCCGGAAGCGAGAGCTTACGCCCTACCCATAAGCTCTCGGCATGCTTGATACGTGGTCGCTTCGCGTGCTGCTGGAGGTCGGACGGCGCGGCTCCTTCTCGGGAGCGGCCGAGGCCCTGTCGATGACCCAGCCGGCCGTCTCGAGACAGATCGCCACCCTCGAACGCCGCACCGGCGTCACGCTCTTCCACCGCCGTCCGAGAGGCGTCCAGCCCACCGAGGCGGGCCTGGCGGCCATCGAGCAGGCCGAGGCCGTGCTCAACGGGATGAGCCTGTTCGAGACCAGGTTGCGGGCCTTCACCACGGCCGAGGCCGGCACGGTCAGGGTCGCGGCCTTCCCCAGCGCGGCCACCTGGTTCGTCCCCGAGAGCTTCCGCCGTTTCGCCGCTGCCCGCCCCGCCGTCGAACTCTCCCTCACCGTCGGCGGGGAGGGCTTGATGGAAGGCGCGATCGACGTCGACCTGCGCACCTCATGGGACGCCGCTCCCGAACCCGGGCTCGAGGTGCTCGACCTGTTCGAGGACGAGCTGCTGGTCGCCCTGCCCGCCGAGCACCCGCTGGCGGCGGCCGAGCGCGTACGGCTGGCCGACCTGGCCGACGAGCCGTGGATCGACGGCACCCACCCCGACTGCCTGGGCCCCATCGCGGAGCTGGCGGCCGCGATGGGCCGCGCGCCGAGGATCAGCCACCTGTGCGACGACTGGAACGGCCGCCAGGGTCTGGTGGCGGCTGGGGTCGGGGCGATGCTCTACCCGTCGATCGCGGGCAGGGCCGTACGCGCCGACATCAGGCTGGTGGAGCCCTCGCCGCGGCTGCCCGCCAGGCGGATCAGCGCCGTCTTCCTGCCTGCGCGTGGACGCCCGCCCGCGGTGAGCGCCTATCTGGAGGTGTTGCGCGAGATGGGCGAGGCCTACGGGCGGATGGCGCCGACGAGCCGCCTGCCGTAGGCGGACAGGGGGACGACCTTCACCACGTCACCCGTCTGGGGGGCGTGCACGATCTTGCCGTCGCCCGCGTAGATGCTCACGTGCCCGAGGCCCTCGCTGAAGATGAGGTCGCCGGGCTGCAGGGCGTCGAGCGAGACCCTGCGCTTGGCGCCCCACGCCCACTGCTCCCACGTCGTCCGCGGCAGCGACACGCCGCCCGCCCGCCACGAGGCCTGGGTCAGGCCCGAGCAGTCCCAGCCGCCGGGCCCGGTCCCGCCGTACTGGTAGGGCTTGCCGACCTGGGCGAAGGCGAAGCTGAGCACGGAGGCCGCGTTGCCGGAGGCCGAACCGGTGTACTTGATGCCGGTGCTGTTCGGGTTGCCGACCTTGTAGGCGCCGAGCTTGCGCAGCAGCTTCTCCTGCTCCTTGATCAGCTCGAGGACCTTGTCCTTCTCCGACTTGACCTCGTCGCGCAGCTTGTCCGCCTCGGTGAGCGCGCCCTTGGCCTGCTCCTTGTCGGCCTTGAGCTGGCGGTTCTCCTGGTCGAAGACGGCGAGCACCTGCGCCCGCTCGTTCGTCATCTGGTCCATGAGCGCCATGCTGCCGAGGGTCGCCGTGGGGTCGGCGTCGCTCAGCATCGTGGTCCACGAGGTCATGTCGGCGCCCTGGTAGGCGTTGACCGCCATGCCGACGACCTCGGCCCGCAGGCCGGCCACCTTGGCCACCTTGCTCTTGTACCGGTTGTTGAGGCCGGTGAAGGTCTTCTTGGCCTTCTTGTACTTCTCGGTGGCGGTGTTGTACTTGTCGACGACCTTGTCGGCCTTGTCGTTGAGCTTCTCGAGCTTGGCCTTCGCCTGCGCGATCGTCGGTTTGGGATCGGCGACCGCGCCGTCCAGAGGCAGGAGAAGAGCCCCGATCACGAGACCCGCAGCCACCGGTACCCGGCCAAACCTCACAGCGACACGCCTCCCAGTGATCACGCCTGGGGCGAAATAGTACAGAAGCGTCGCCTAGCAGCTCAAAATGTCGCCCAATTTGTGACCTAGGCCCGGCCAAGACGGCGCAGGAGCAGCGCCGACTGCACGGGGCGCGCGCCCATCCTGCGCACCGACTCGGCCACCTCGCGGTCGGAGGAGACCACCGCGATCGCCCTGCCCTGCGGCTCGGCCCTGACGAGCTGGCGGATCAGGTCGTCGGCGATCTCGCCGGGCGCGCTGAACATCACCCGCACCCCGCGCGGCGCCACGACCTGCACCGGCGCGTTGAGCTCCGCGCCGTCGAAGACCACGGTCACCTCGACCCTGGTCTGCGCGACCAGGCCGCCGAGGCCGGTCATCAGCCGGTTGCGCTGGTCGGCGAGCGTGAGCGTGCCGTACCCGGTCTTGGTCACGTTGTAGCCGTCGATGATCAGGTGCACCTGCGGCAGTGCCAGCAGCTGGTCGAGCAGCTGCGGGTCGTCGTCGGCCAGCGCTCTGGCGGGCACTCCCCGCACGGTGGGCACGCCGGGGGCGACGGCGGCGACCGAGTCGGCGGGCCTGCTGATCGTGGTGGGCAGGGCCAGCTCCCTGCGCAGCCCCGCGGAGGCGTCCTGGAGCGCGTCGAGCAGCACTCTGATCCTGCTGTCCTCGACGCTGCGGCCCTCGCGGGCGGCCCTGCGTGAGGCTTCGAGCTGCCGCTCGACGTCGGCCAGGCGCTCCTTCAACCGCCGCAGCTCCGACTCGCCGGCGCTGCCCGCCGTGGACGCGGCCAGCTTGGCCTCCTCAGCGGCATGCGCCATCTCGTCGGCGCGCCGGTCGGCGGCTTTGAGCCGCTCCCTGGCGTCGTGGAGCTTGCGGCGCAGGTCGGAGTTCTCGGCCCTGGATGCCTTGAGCTGCTCGCGCAGCCGTTCGCCCTCTTCCTTCGCGGCGGTCTTCTGGGCGGCCAGCTGCTCGCGCAGCCGCGTGACCGTCGCCTCCTGGGCCGAGCCCTCGGCCGCGACCGCCGACTGCTCCAGGTCGACTCGCGCCATCTCCACCATTTCCGCCCACCCGGGCGGCCTGGTCAGATAGGCTGCCGCCGCGACCAGCACGGGGTCAGCGGCGGGTGGCGCATTGCCCTCGGCCAGCGACGCGACCAGTTCGGGCCAGCCCTTCTCGATCGACTCGGCGACGGCCTCGCGGAACTTCTTGTCGTTCTCCAGCTGGGCGGCGATGGGGGCGCTACCGAGTTTGGCGCGTTTGCGCGGGTCGAACTTCGCGATGCCGCGCAGCGGCGGTGGGACGGCAGTGGCCGGCATCGTGCCGAGCAGCTGCGCCGCCAAGTCCACCACGTTGAGCCGCACCTGCTCAGGGAGTGGACGAGACAGGCCTTCACCGGCTGAGCTCATCCCACTGCCTCTCAACTGACCCTTCGCGATTGTCCTACTCACCAAGGGTAAGGCTGTCACGCACATGTCCGTGTCGTGACTCACATATGGACAAGCGCTTGGTTGGAGATGTACGACAGGGGCGTGACCGAGCCGATGCGTACCTCCACCAGGGATCTCGATGACCTGCGCGAGCGGCTGAGCGCCTGGCTGGGCGACGACGTCTCCCAGCTGTCGCGCCCGTCCGCCAACGGGATGTCCAGCGAGACGCTGTTCTTCACCGCGGGGACGAGCAGGTGCGTGGCCCGCCTCGCGCCCGCCCACGAGGCGGTGCCCGTCTTCCCCACCTACGACCTCGGCACGCAGTTCGAGGTGATGCGGCTGGCCAGGGAGCGGGCGGGGGTGCCCGCGCCGAGGACCCTGCGGTTCGAACCGTCGGCCGAGCCGCTCGGCACGCCGTTCTTCGTGATGGAGCGGGAGGAGGGCGAGGTGCCGCCCGACGTGCCGCCGTACACCTTCGAGGGCTGGCTGCTGGAGGCCGAGCCCGGCGACCGGCGGCGGCTGCAGGACGCCACGGTCGCCGTCGCCGCGAGATTGCACGGCACCGAGTTCAGCGACGCCGAGCTGGCGCCGCTCGGCGGGCGCGGGCTGCGGGCCCACGTCGACGCCCAGCGCGCCTACTACGAGTGGATGCGCGGGCCGACGCGTATCCCGCTGCTGGAGCGGGCCTTCGGCTGGCTGGAGGACCACTGGCCGGACGAGCCAGGTCCCGACGTGCTCACCTGGGGCGACGCCAGGATCGGGAACGTGATGTACAGGGACTACACCCCTGTGGCGGTGCTCGACTGGGAGATGGCGGCGGTGGGTCCGCGTGAGCTCGACCTGGCCTGGATGATCTTCCTTCACCGCTTCTTCCAGGATCTCGCCGAGGTGTTCGAACTGCGGGGACTGCCGGACTTCATGCGCCGCGCCGACGTCTGCGCCGTCTACCGCGACCTTACCGGCCACCAGCCGCGCGACATGGACTTCTACGAGGCGTACGCCGCGCTCAGGCACGGGATCGTCATGGCCCGTGTCTGGCAGCGCCGTATCCACTTCGGCGAGCAGCCCGCGCCCGACGACCCCGACGACCTGATACTGCACCGCGCCCTGCTGGAGCGGATGTTGTCATGACTCCGAGTCGTGGACCAGCAGCGCGATCTGCACCCTGTTGTTGAGGCCCAGCTTGGTCAGGATGCGCGAGACGTGCGCCTTGACGGTCGCGACACTCATGTAGAGCTCGCCGCCGATCTCGGCGTTGGACCTGCCCTGCCCGACCGCCACCGCCACCTCGCGCTCGCGCTCGCTCAGCCGCGCCAGCAGGACGCGCGCGGAGTCCCTGCGCCCGCCCGCCCCGCCGTCGGCCACGTGCGAGATGAGCTGCCTGGTGACGGCGGGCGACAGGATCGGCTCGCCCGACGCGACCCTGCGGATGGCGGCGACCAGGTCCACGGGCGGGATGTCCTTCAGCAGGAACCCCGCCGCGCCGGCCCGCAGCGCCCGCAGCACCTGCGCGTCGGCGTGGAAGGTGGTCAGCACCACCACCTCGGGCGAGCCCGTCGTGGCGCGCAGCACCTCCGTCGCCGACAGCCCGTCGACGCGCGGCATGCGGATGTCCATGAGCACCACGTCGGGGCGGTGCTGGGCGACCATCTTCGGCACCTGGTCTCCGTCGGCGGCCTCTCCCACCACCTCGATGTCGCCCGTGCCGCCGAGGATCATCGACAGCCCCGCCCTGACGAGCGCGTCGTCGTCGACGATCAGCACGCGAATCTTCATGTCTGCCACGGCAACCATGCTTCCAGAACGAAATCACCCTCAGGGGTACGGCGATGCTCCAGCCGTCCGCCCGCCAGCTCGGCCCGCTCGGCCAGCCCGATCAGACCCGTGCCCGTGCCCGGGATGGCGGACGGCCAGCCGATCTTGTTGCGCACCGCGATGGTCAGCCCCTCGCCCCGCCCGCCCTCCACACCGACCCTGACGAGCGCGCCAGGGGCGTGCTTGCGGGCGTTGGTGAGCGCCTCCTGGACGATCCGGTAGGCGGTGCGGCCGAGGCTCTCCGGCGCCTGCTCGACGTCCAGCCGGAGCTCCACTTCCATGCCCGCCTCCCGCGACTCCTCCACCAGGCTCGGCAGGTCTGCCAGCGTGGGCTGCGGCCGCTCGGGCAGGAGCTCCCCCTGCTCGCCAGGCTGGCGCAGCACGCCGATGACCTCGCGCAGATCCTGCAGCGCCTGGTGGGCGCTCTCCCTGATCGCGCCCGCCGCCTTGGCGATCTGCTCGGCCGGCGCGTCGGGCCTGAACTCCAGCGCGCCCGCGTGCAGGCTGAGGATGGAGATCCGGTGGGCGAGCACGTCGTGCATCTCGCGGGCGATGCGCTCACGTTCGAGCCGTCTGGCCTCGCGCCCCGCCACCTTCGCCTGCTCCCTGAGCGAGTAGACCAGCTGCCGCCTCGACCTGACCACGACCCCCCAGCCGAACACCAGCAGCACGATCAGGACCATGACGCCCGCCGTCCACAGGGGACCGAGCTCGTCGGGCCGCCACCAGGCCAGCGGGAAGACCGTGAGGAGGTTGAGCCCGAGGACGATGCCGGAGATCTTGAAGGGGCGGTGCACGGCGACGGTGAACAGCGCCAACGCCGCCCCGCCCCCCACCATGACGAAGACGGCCGACAGCAGCGTCAGCACGACGGACAGCGTGACCGGCCACCGGCGGCGCAGCCACACCGACGCGCACGCGAGCGCGCCGAACACCTGCTCGCTGATCCGCAACGGCCTGGCCAGGCCGTCCAGGTCGGGCAGCGTCAGCACCGCCAGCCCGCAGGCGGCCACGAAGACGACGATGTCGACGATCCAGTCTCGGGTCGAGCGGCGCACAGGCCGTCCCTCGTCGGGATCGCCGAGCAGGACCGAAGGCAGCAGCCACCGGTACTCCAACTTCATGGTCCCTCACGTTAGGTGCTCCCTTCGGCACGACGACAGCGACCAAAGTCGATGCCGTTCTCAACCTCCGGACGACGCCCCGGCCCCCGTCCGAGCCGGAGGCTTGACGGCATGAAGGGAATCGTCGAAGTGGTCGGAACCGTGCTCCTCATCCAGGGCGTCGGCGGTGTGATCAACACCGTCCTCGGCTGGTGGGGCTGGGCGCACGACTTCCTGATCATCAACCGCCTGCCGTTCCTCGACGGCTACGAGGTGTTCGCCGGCATCGCGCTCGGCGTCCTCGGTTTCGCGCTGCTGGCGGCGGCCAACTCCATGAAGAAGAAGAAGGAGACGAGCTGAACCATGGCCGAGCTCGCCCTTCGCCCACCCCGCAATCTGGCCGACCCCCGCGCCGCCACCTGGTGGACCGTGCAGGCGTTCATGCTGGCCCTGCCCCTGGTGGTGGCCATCGCCGTGGCGTACTGGTTCTTCACGCCGCACCCGGTCGCGCTCGGCACAGCGGCCGTGGCCGTCTCGCTGGCCTGCGTGCTGCTGGCCGCGGTCGCGCCGCGCGCCTACTACCGGGTCCAGCGATGGGAGATCACCGACGAGGCCGTCTACGTCCGCTCAGGCTGGATCACCCACACCTGGAGGGTGGCGCCGATGTCACGCATCCAGACGGTCGACACCGCGCGCGGCCCCGTGCAGCGGATGTTCGGGCTCGCCGACGTCACGGTGACGACCGCGTCCGCCGCCGGCGCCATCAAGATCGAGGGGCTGGACCACGAGCTCGCCGCGGAACTGGCCGCCAGGCTCACCGCGATCACGCAGGCCACACGGGGAGACGCCACGTGACCACCCACCAGGGGACCGAGAGCGGCGTCAGATGGAGCACGCTGCACCATAGGATCCCCCTCGCCAACGCGGCCCTGTCCACGACGGTCGCCGCGCCCGCCGCGTTCGCCCTGACGCGCTTCCTCCTCGACAAGGACATCGCCCGCGAGCTGGTCATCGCCTGTGCAGCGGGCACCGTGGCCCTGGTGCTGGTCGCCGGCTACGTCTACGGGGTGGCCCGGCTGCGCACCACCCGCTTCAGGCTCACCCCCGACCGGCTCGAACTGCGGGCGGGGATCCTGGTGCGCCAGCACCGCTCGATCCCCCGTGACCGCGTGCGCAGCGTCGATGTCAAGGCCGATGTCGTACGGCGGGCACTGGGCCTGGCCGTCGTCAAGGTCGGCACCGGCGAGCACACCACGGGCGAGCACACCGAGCTCACCCTGAACGCGATGGCCGCGCCCGACGCCGAGGCGCTGCGCCGCACCCTCCTGACGGGGGCGGGTGCGGCCACGCCCGGCCATGCCGCCTTTTCGCCCGCGCTCGCCGCGCCTTCCACGCTCACCGGGCCCTCCGCGCCTTCCACGCTCGCCGGGCCTTCCACGCTCGCCGCGCCCGGCCCGCCTTTCGCGGCCGGCGCCGAGCACGAGGAGAGCGGCCTGGCCGTGGCCACGCTGCGGTGGAGCTGGATCAGGTACGCGCCGCTGTCCATCTGGGTGTTCGTCGGCGGCGCGATCGCGATCGGGGCGATCAAGAAGGTGCTCGACGTGGTCGGCATCGACCTGTTCAGCACCTCGGCCGCCAAGATGGCCTGGGAGTGGCTGGTCGGCAACCCGTGGGTCGCGATACCGGTCGTCCTGGCCGTCAGCCTGCTGGTCGGGCTGGTCGGCGCGGTGGGCCTGTTCGCCGAGTCGTGGGGGAACTATCGCCTGGAGCAGGAGGCCAGGACGCTGCGGGTCCGCAGAGGGCTGCTCACCACCCGCTCGCTCACCATGGAGACACGCAGGCTGCGCGGCGTGACGGTGGCCGAGCCGCTGCTGCTGAGGCTGGGCGGGGGCGCCAAGGTCAGAGTGGTGGCGGTCGGGCTGCGCAAGGCCGAGGGGCAGGAGAGCGAGGAGGTGTCCGCGCTGACCCCGCCGGTCCCCCGCGCGGAGGCCTTCCGCGTCGCCTCCCACGTCCTGCACGCCGCGTCCACCCCGGCTCCTGCCACCCACCCCACACCAGCGCCGGCTCTCGCGCCGACGCCAACGCCTGCGTCCGCGTCTGCGTCTGCGTCTGCGTCTGCGTCAGGCCATAGTGCTCATACTCGCCTTGGGAGCCCTGAGAGCCCTGAGAGCCCTGAGAGCCCTAGGAGCGTGGGGAGCCCTGGGAGCGTGGGGAGCCCTGGGAGCGTGGGGAGCCCTGGGAGCGTGGGGAGCCCTGGGAGCGTGGGGAGCCGTGGGAGCGATGGGAGCCGTGGGAGCGATGGGAGCCGTGGGCACGCGGCCTCCGTCCCTGGGGAGGCCGTGGGAGAGGTGGGGTGGGGGCAGTTGGCGCCGCACCCGCGAGCGGCCAGAGGGCGGCGCACGCGTCAGGCGCTCCTCATGGTCGCCGTGCTCACCGCCGCCATGGGAATCACCGAGTGGCTGACCGGCTGGATCCCGCTCGCCGCGTGGGCGCTGCCCGCCCTGGCCCTCCCCGCCGCCCTGGCTCTGGCCGCCGACGCCTACAGGGGGCTCGGGCACCGGCTCAGCGGCGGCCACCTGCTCACCAGGGCGGGTTCGGCGGGGCGCACCACGGTCGCGCTCGACACGGGCGGCATCGTCGGCTGGCGGATCAGGCAGTCCTTCTTCCAGCGCCGCCTCGGACTCATCACCGTGGCCGCCACGACCGCGGCGGGCGACGGCCACTACGACGTGCTCGACGTGGGCACCACCGAGGGGCTCGACCTGGCGGCCCGTGCCGTGCCGGGGCTGCTGGGCCCGTTCCTCGTCCAGAGCACCGGCACGCGCCGACAGGGCTGACCCGCCGACGGCGGGTCAGCCCTGTCGCCGTCGAGGAGCGGGCCGGCCGCCGTCGACGGCGGGCCCGCCCTGCCCCGTCCGTTCTCCTACGACCCCGCTGGACGAGCGAGTCTCCCTACCACCCCGGCCGGACGAGCGAGTCTCCCCACAACCCCAGCCGGACGAGCGAGTCTCCCCACAACCCCAGCCGGACGAGCGAGTCTCCCTACGACCCCGGCTGGGCGAGCGAGGTGAGGATCTCCTTCGCGATGATCATGGCGCCGTCACGGGCCTCCTTCTCGCCCAGCACCTTGACCTTGGGCGAGTTGGTCGGCTCGTCGGCCCCGAGGTCCGCCCCCGCGAACGAGGCATGGATGACCGTGGGGCCGAGCCTGACCACGACGTCGGCGCTGCCGTTGAACACGGCGTTCTTCTTGTCGACCCAGTACTGGATGTAGGCGTCGTCGCCGAGCCCCTTCACCTTCTCGATCTTGCCCCAGGTGACGCCGCCGAACGAGCTTCCCTCCGTCGACCTGGCGTTGCCGATCTTGGTGGAGAAGCGGCTCAGCGCGGCGGTCGGATCGCCCGCGCCCGCGCGGTTGCTGAACACCTGGATCGTGAGGAGCGCGCTGCGGATCCTGCGCCTGCCCTCACCTGCGGACGCGTTCAGGTTGAGCCAGCGGCACTCGCTCTCCTTCACGCCCGCGACATCGTTGGCCCTGGCGCGCTCGGTGGCGCCGGGGACGAGCTTCGTCATCGCGGGCGACATCCGCTTGCACGCCGGGGGCAGCTGAGCCACCACCGTGGGCGTGGAGGACGGCGTCGGCTTGGGGGGCGCGGACGGCGACGAGCTCGGCTCGGCCTTGGCGAGCTGATCCGGGTGGGCCCGCTTCCACTCCGCGGCGGACTTGGCCAGATGGGTCAGCAGGATGCCGACCTCGCGCAGCGCGTTCTCCTCGCTGACGGACTGCGTGCTCTCGTTCGAGAGGATCTTGGTGTCCTTGCGCTGCTGGCTGGCCTCGTAGCGCACCTCGATGATCAGGTCGTCGACGCGAGCCCTGCCCTCGCCGAAGGAGTACCAGAGCAGCTTGTCGCGCCGCCACGTGTACTGGCCGAAGGCGCCGTCGCCCACCCCTGCGTACTCCTTGACGGGCGAGTAGTAGTCCTTCTCCCCTGGTTTGGCGTCGTCCTTCTTCGGATTGTTCGCCTTGTAGGCGAAGAAGCCGCGCTCCGCGTCGTGCGACTGTTGCGCCTGCGTTCTGCCGGTCTTCGGCCCGTCGGGCTTGTGCTGGGCGATGGAGACCTTGATCTCGCGGCTGCGCCAGAACTCGCCATAGGAGATGCGGCGGTTGGTCCAGTCGCAGGAGGAGTAGACGGCGTGGTCGGCGTCGCGAGAGCGCTTGTCCACGGTCGCCGCGGGCACCAGGCGCTCGGTCTCCGCGGCGGGGAGCATGGCGCAGACGTCCAGCGCAGGTGCCGCGGACGGGACGTCGGAGGGCGAAGCCGTCTCGACGGGGGTGGCCTTGGAGGTGGGCGTGGCGGGCTGGTCGGCGGCGGTGGGCCTGGCGTACAGGAGGAAGGCGCCCGCGCCTGCGGCGATCAGCACGACCGCGGCCCCTGCCGCCACTGTCGGCAGCACCCACGAGCGGCGCTTCGGCGGTGGGGGCGGCGGCGCCGACGGCATGGTCGGCACCTGCTGGAACTGCCAGTCCGGTGCACGGTACGGGTTGGTGGGAGGGGGATCGTCCTGACTCCAAGACATGGGCATGGATGCTAGCCGCTGTGATTGCAATTGACTTGCACTGGTCAACCTCGAAGCGAGGATGTGACCTGCCGCGCCGCCTCCACCGCCACCCGCTGCCCCGCCGCGTCCACGCCCTTCACCTCCAGGGTGTGGTAGACGACCTCCGCGGTGAGGTTGCTGTCGCGCAGCGCCACGCGGTACCGCGCCTGGCCCGTGTCGCCCGTGCCTATCTGGTAGATCTCGTACGAGTCCTGGGCGAAGGCGGCCTCTCCCACGCTCTGGACGTCCCTGATCTTGTAGGTGGACTTCCTGAAGATCGAGCCGTCGGAGGAGGCGGCGGCCGACCGGTCGTTGTCGAACACCAGCTTCGCCACCTGCGGCCCGTCGTGGCCGCCCTGCGGCCGGTGCACGGCCAGCCGCAGGCTGATCGAGCGGTCGGCGCGCGACCCCTTCCAGACCTGCCACGCGCACCTGCCCGGCATCGGCTTGTCCCTGCGCACATCGCCGCCGCCCAGCAGGGCGCCGGCCTGGGCGTCGGTGAGCAGCGTGCAGGCGTCGGGCAGGTCGGCGAATCTGCCCTGATCCCCCTCCCCCGGTACGGCGAAGGCGTAGGTCACGCCGCCCACGACGGCCACCGCCGCGACCGCCAGCGCGGCGGGCAGCTTCCATTTGCGACGAGGGCGGAAGGCGACGGGCGTGGTGTTCGTCGAGCCGGTGAGCCGCTGCCGCGCCTCCCGCGGATGCGGCCGCCGTTCGGGCTGCTTGGCCAGCAGGTCGAGGATCAGCCTGCCCAGTTCCCTGCCCGCCCGCTCCGGCGGCGGCGGATCGTGCAGCAGGACGGCGGCGGCCACCGCCGCCTGCATCTCCCTGTGGAAGGGCGCGCGGCCCTCGACCGCGGTGTAGAGGCTGGCGCCCAGCGAGAACAGGTCGGAGGCGGGGCCCGCGGGCAGGCCGTTCAGCCGTTCGGGCGGCATGTAGCCGGGCGAGCCCCCTCCGCCGACGCCGCCCACGGGCGCCGCCACGCCGAAGTCGGTGAGCATGGCGCTGCCGTCGGCGTCGAGCAGGATGTTGGCGGGCTTGACGTCCTGGTGGAGGATCCCGTGCGCGTGCGCCACTTCCAGCGCCGACAGCACCTGGAGGCCGATGCGGGCCACGATGTGCGGCGGCAGCGGCCCGCTCTCCTTGATGATCTTGTCGAGGGAGCGCCCCGTCGCCAGATCCATGATGATCCAGGGCAGCCCCTGGTCGAGCACCACGTCGTGGACCATGACGATCGACGGGTCGCGCAGCCTGCCCGCCGACCGGGCCTCGTGGATGGCCTGCTCGACGAAGGCCGCCCGCCCCGCCGCGTCGAGCTGCTGGGGGATGCGGACCTGCTTGACGGCGACGTCGCGGCCGAGCCGTTCGTCGCGGGCGCGCCACACGGTGCCCGCACCGCCCTCGCCGAGCCGTTCGGCCAGCCGGTATCGACCGGCGAGCACGTACTCCACGTCGCTAGCCCCCGCTCCGCAGCGCCTGCTCGCTCTGCCGGGCGACAGTGAGCGCGGTCCGCTTGACCTGGTCGTCTGTGGGCCTGCTTGCCAGCGTGGTGAACTCCACCTGGATCACCAGGTTGGCCACGCGGTACATCACCACGGCGGTGTGGACCCTGCCCTGGGCGCTCAGCTCGTAGGTGTAGCCCTCCTCACCGACGCCCTGCAGCGGCTGGGCCTTGCTGACCTTGGCGGTGAACGGCCCCTTCGCGCCGATCTCCTTCCACGACCACTGCAGCTCCCGGTACTTGCCGATCCACACCCGCTGGCTCTCCATCAGCCTGCGCGCCGACTCGGTGGTCATCGACCACGGCTGCGGGGTGTCGGAGTCGCGCTGCGCCACCACCGACACTCCCCTGCCGCTGACCGTCCAGTCGCAGGACACGCCGAGCCTGTCGTCGCTGTCCGCGACGCTCTGCACGCCCTTGGGCGGCTGGCCCGTGCCGAGCACCTCACCGACCTGGGAGGGGGTCAGCAGCCCGCACATGTCGACGGGAAGCGTGAACGCGGTGGGCGCGGCCGTACCGCCCCGCGAGAACACCAGGGCCGCGGCGACCGCGCCCGCGACGACCACGGCGCCCGCGGGGACGAGCCACAGCCACCACCGGCGCCGCGAGCGCGGCCGCGCGATCACGCCGGGGACGGTCGGGTCCTGGCGCGCCAGCGGCGGAGCGGACTGGCCCACGGCGACCTGGCGCAGCGCGTGGACGGTGCTCCACGGGTCGGGACGCGCGGCGGGATGCCTGGCCATCATCGCGCTCAGCACGGGTGCCAGCGGGCCCGAACGGTGCGGAGGCCTGGGCGGCATGGTCAGCGTCGCCTTGATGCGCTCCATCGCCGTGCCCTCGTAGGCGGAGACGCCCTCGGCCGCGGCGAACAGCGTCGCGCCCAGCGACCACAGGTCACTCGGCGGCCCACCGGCCTCCCCTTCCAGACGCTCGGGCGCGATGAATCCCGGCGAGCCGATCATCAGGCCGGCCTGGGTCAGCGTCGCCTGGCCCTCCTGCCTGGCGATGCCGAAGTCGGTCAGCACGACCCGCCCGCTGTCGGTGAGGAAGACGTTGCCCGGCTTGACGTCGCGGTGCTGCAGGCCGCGCGAATGGGCGGCGGTCAGCGCCTCCAGCACGTCCGCGCCGATCCTGGCGACCGTCGCGGGCGGCAGCGCGCCCTCCTGCGTGATGGCCTCGCCGAGCGTACGGCCGCGCAGCAGCTCCATGATCAGCCATGGCCTGCCGTACTCGACGATGACGTCGTGGAGCGCCACCACGCCGGGATGGCGCAGCTGCGCGGTGGCCTGCGCCTCCCGCACCGCCCTCGCGACGGCCTCGGCCCTGCCCTGCTCGTCGAGGCCTTCGGGCAGCGTGAGCTCCTTGACCGCCACCTCGCGGTCAAGCATCTCGTCTCTGGCCAGCCAGACCTTGCCCATCCCGCCGCTGCCCAGCGGCCTGATCAGGGTGTAGCGGCCGGCGAGTCGTCCCCCGGACATAAAGGGGAGAGTA
The DNA here is from genome assembly GCF_057708945.1 of Nonomuraea sp. bgisy101. Lineage (NCBI taxonomy): Bacteria > Bacillati > Actinomycetota > Actinomycetes > Streptosporangiales > Streptosporangiaceae > Nonomuraea > Nonomuraea sp. bgisy101. Next base: position 254,390 of record NZ_JBYITD010000001.1, on the reverse strand, counting down.
ACGAATAATCTCCCCCCGTGAGGTCCGGCCGCCTCGCCCGCGACCCCTCACCTGAGGCCCGCAGGTCAGCCCGGTCTTCGCCGGGTCGCCCGAATAACTGTCGGTCGACGTCTCTATGGTCTTGGACGTGGACGCGGTTCAAGGCACTCTCGACGAGCTCGGCACCCCGCTGAGCGAGGTCACCTTCGTCGTTTTCGACCTGGAGACCACCGGCGGCTCGGCGCACGAGCACGCGATCACCGAGATCGGCGCGGTCAAGGTGCGCGCGGGCGAGGTGATCGGCGAGTTCGCCACCCTCGTGGACCCCGGTGGACCGATCCCGCCGTTCATCTCCGTGCTGACCGGCATCACCGACTCGATGGTGATGGCGGCCCCGCGCGTCGAGTCGGTGCTGCCCAGCTTTCTCGAGTTCATCTCCGGCGCCACGCTGGTCGCCCACAACGCCGCCTTCGACACCGGCTTCATCAAGGCCGCCTGCGCCGCGCAGGGCTACCCCCCGCCCGTCAACCCGGTCGTCGACACCGTCGACCTGGCGCGCAGGGTCCTGACCCGCGACGAGATCCCCAACGCCAAGCTCTCCACGCTCGCCAGGTTCTTCCACAGCCCCGTCGAACCGTGCCACCGGGCCCTGCAGGACGCCAGGGCGACCGTCGACGTCCTCCACGGCCTGATCGCCCGCGCCGGCTCGTTCCAGGTGCACACGCTCGAAGAGCTCAAGTCGTTCGTCCGCGCCCCCACGCCCGAGCAGCAGCGCAAGCGCCACCTCGCCGAGACGGTGCCCCACGCCCCAGGCGTCTACCTGTTCGAGGACGCCCGCGGCGAGGTCCTCTACATCGGCAAGTCCACCAACCTGCGCAACCGCGTCCGCTCCTACTTCACCGCGAGCGAGACCAGGCCCCGCATCCGCGAGATGATCGGCATCGCCGAGCAGGTCCGCCACATCGTCTGCGCCACCCCGCTGGAGGCCGAGGTCAGGGAGCTGCGCCTGATCGGCGGCACCAAGCCCCGCTACAACCGCAGGTCCCGCTTCCCCGAGAAGGTCGTCTGGCTCAAGCTGACCGACGAGGCCTTCCCCCGGCTGTCCATCGTCCGCGAGCTGAAGGACGACGGCGCCGCCTATCTCGGCCCCTTCACCAGCGCCAAGGCCGCCGACGACGCCCGCACCGCCCTCCACGAGGCCGTGCCGCTGCGCCAGTGCACCGAACGCCTCACCCTCAGGACCTGGCGCCCCGCCTGCGTGCTGCACGAGATGGGCAGGTGCGGCGCCCCCTGCGAGGGCAAGGAGACGCCCGCCGACTACTCCCTCCACGTCGACAGCGCCCGCAAGGCCATGGCCACCGACGTCTCCCTCGTCTTCGCCGCCCTCGAGGCCCGCATGGAGCGCCTGTCCGTCGAGCAGCGCTACGAGGAGGCGTCCGTCGACCGTGACCGGCTCGCCGCCTACGTCCGCACCGCCGCCCGCATGCAGCGCCTCACCTCCCTGACCCGCATCCCGCAGATGGTGGCCGCCAGCCCCGCCTTCGACGGCGGATGGGAGATCCACGTCGTCCGGTACGGCAGGCTCGCCGCCGCCGGCCACATGCCACGCGGCGCCCACCCCACCCCCTTCGTCGAGGCGCTCGTCGCCACCTCCGAAACCGTCGCTCCCGGCGCCGGTCCCATCCCCGCCGCCAGCGCCGAGGAGACCGAGTGCATCCTGCGGTGGCTGGAGGGGCCGGGCGTGCGGCTGGTCGAGGTCGACGGCGAGTGGGCGTTGCCCGCGCACGGCGCCGCCCGCCACAAGGCCCGCATCGACCTGGCCTACCAGCGCCTCGACCACCGCAGCAGGCGCGAGGGACGGCCATTGCGGTAACCCGATACAGTTGGGGCATGGTCACGGCAATCGTTCACATCAACGCCGAGGTGGACCGGATCCCGGAGATCGCGCAGACGATCGCCGAGATCGACGGCGTCAGCGAGGTCTACTCGATCACCGGCGAATACGACCTGATGGCCATGGTGCGCGTCGCCGCCTACGAGCAGATCGCCGAGGTCATCCCCGGCCGGCTCAACAAGGTGCCGGGCGTGCTCAACACCTCGACGCACATCGCGTTCCGCACGTACTCCAAGCACGACCTCGACGCCGCCTTCTCCATCGGCCTCACCGAATCCGACTGACCCGGCGCCCCTCGGCACCCGTCTTCGGGCCCGGCAGGCGCTCCGGGGCCGCCGGTCTCCCGCGGGGCCCATCGCCCCTGAGCCGGATCCGCGTCCTTCCGCCGTCCGTTCTCCACGGCACCATCCAACTTCCGCGGGACCATCCAACTTCCGCCGGGCCATCCGTCTACCGCAGGGCCATCCGTTTCCGCCCGGGCCATCGGCCTCTACGGCAAGCCGGGTCCAGCCCACCGCGGGGCGCGGGGCCGGGGCCCGTCCATCACGCCACTCCAGCAGGACTCCGGCGGGCCGCCGTCACGTCGCCCGTGACGCCCTGTCCGTCGCCCTCCCCCGCCACGCGCGCTCGGTGACGCGTATCCCTGGACAGACGCCCGCCCCGTGACGGGGGTGGCGGCTTGGCGTGCCTGCCGTACAGGCCGGGTCCACGCCCGCCCTGGACCACCCGGGCATGACGGGAAGGCGTCCGCCCGAGACCGCCGTCGGCCTCACCAGGACGCCCGCCAACGACCACATCGGGACCTGACGACCGCACTCGCCCGGGACCACCTTCGGCCTTCCACGAAGACGCCCACCTCGAAGACCGACCGCAGGGCCTGCCGTCCCGTGAGAAAGGTCGCCGGGGACGCGGAAACGCCCCGGCTCGGACGGATGGTGTCCGGGCCGGGGCGTTTCGCTTGGTGGAGCTAGTGCGTCAGGCTGCGGTCGTCGCCGCTGGTGATCTCGGCGTGCTCGTCGCCGTGACCGTGGCCGTGACCGTCGTCCAGCGGGATCTTCTCCCCGCCGTACGCCTTCGACATCCGCCCGCGCAGCTTGCCCAGCGGGCCGCGCATGCCCTTGGGCGGGATGCCCTCGCTGTCGACGTCGACGTCGACCTGCTGGATGGCCTCCTTGCCCCGCATGTGCGCCTCGATGTCCTCCGCCGGCGGCGTGTGGATCTCGATGAACTCGCCGTGCGGCAGCCGCTTGATCACACCCGACTCCACGCCGTGCCCGATGACGGCGGCGTCGGAACGCTGCAGGCCCAGGCAGATGCGGTAGGTGATGATGTAGGCGATCACCGGACCGATGATCACCGCCACGCGGCCGATGTAGGTCGTCCAGTTCAGGCTGATGTAGAAGTTGGCCGACAGTTCGTCGTTCGCGCCGAGCAGCCACAGCACGCCGTAGAACGTGATGGCGGCCATGCCGATCGAGGTGCGGTGCGGGTTGTTGCGGGGACGGTCGGCGATGTGGTGCTCGCGGTTGTCGCCGGTGATCCACCGCTCCAGGAACGGGTACAGCGCCAGTCCTGTCATCACGATGCCCATCGGCACGAGCGCCGGGATGATCACGCTCAACGGCAGCGTGCCGAACTCGCTGGACCCGAAGATGTTGATCTCCCATGGCGGCATCAACCGCAGGGAGCCTTCGAGGAAGCCCATGTAGAAGTCGGGCTGCGAGCCGGCCGAGATGTCGGCGGGGGTGTAGGGGCCGAACGCCCAGATCGGGTTGATCTGCGCGAACGTCGCCAGTCCCGCGACCATCGCGAAGGTGAACAGGAAGTACGCCCCGGCCTTGAGCATGAACGCGGGGTAGAACGGCGCGCCGACCACGTTGTGGTTGTCGCGACCCTTGCCGGGCATCTGGGTGTGCTTCTGCACCCACATGAGCACCATGTGCGCCGAGATCAGCGCCAGCAGGATGCCGGGGATCAGCAGGATGTGCAGCGAGTAGAACCGGGAGATGACGTCCTCGCCCGGGTACTCACCGCCGAACAGGAAGAAGGTGATGTAGGTGCCGACCAGCGGCAGCGAGATCGCCACGCCCTCGGTGATGCGCAGGCCCGCGCCGGACAGCAGGTCGTCCGGCAGCGAGTAGCCGGTCAGGCCCTCGGCCAGCGCCAGCGTCAGCAGCAGGACACCGATCACCCAGTTGAGCTCGCGCGGCTTGCGGTATGCACCCGTGAAGAACACGCGGAGCATGTGCACCATCATGCCGGCCACGAACAGCAGGGCGGCCCAGTGGTGGATCTGCCGCATGAGCAGGCCGCCGCGGACCTCGAAGCTGATCTCCAGCGCGGAGGCGTAGGCCTCCGACATCATGACGCCCTTGAGCGGCTCGTACGAGCCGTCGTAGACGACGTGCATCATGCTGGGCTTGAAGAAGAACGTCAGGAACGTGCCGCTCAGCAGCAGGATGACGAACGAGTAGAGCGCGATCTCGCCGAGCAGGAACGACCAGTGGTCGGGGAAGACCTTGCGCAGGTTGCGCTGGAGGAAGCTGCCCGCGCCGAGCCGGTCGTCGAGGTAGGTCGAGGGGCCGCCGATGGCCTTGGGAACCGTCGTCAGCTCGCTCATGCGTGGCCTCCCTCGGACCGGACCTTCGCCTCGGCGTCGCCGCGCTCCCAGAAGCTGGGGCCGACGGGCACAGCGAAGTCTCCCTTGGCGATGAGGTAGCCCTGCTCGTCGACCGCGATGGGCAGCTGCGGCAGCGGCCTCGCGGCCGGGCCGAAGATGACCTTGGCACCGTCAGCGGCGTCGAACGTCGACTGGTGGCAGGGGCACAGGATGTGGTGCGTGGTCTGCTCGTAGAGGGCGGCGGGGCAGCCGACGTGCGTGCAGATCTTGGAGTAGGCGACGATGCCGTCGTGGGTCCAGTTCAGGTTCACGCCCGACTTGATCTCCTCGGGGCGGAACTTGATCAGGATCAGCGTGGCCTTCGCCAGGGCGTTGAGGTCGTGCTCGTAGCCCTCGGGGACCACCGACAGGATGCCGCCGGGCGAGTTGAAGTCGGCGGCGCGGATCGGCTGACCCGTGCCCTCGACGACGAGCTTGAGCGGCTTGCCCTCCTTGTTCTTGGTGCCCCACACCGTGTGGCGGAGCTCCTTGTGGAAGGCGGAGGCGGGCATCTTGGAGTTGTCGAGGTCGCGCAGCAGCACCAGCGGGATCAGCCCCAGGGGGGCCGAGGCCAGCAGCAGCGTACGGCGCAGCAGCGGCCGCTTGACGAAGCCGCTCTCCTTGGCACCCTGCAGGAACGTCTCGGAGACGTAGTTCCTGGTCTCGCCGTCGGAGGCCATCGCGTGGCGCTCCTGGACCAGCGTGTACTTCGGCATGACCTGGCGGACCCAGACCACGATGCCGGCCGCGAGGCCGAGCAGCGCCACCGTCAGCGGCGCGCCGAGTGCCAGGTTGGAGACCGCCGTGCTGTCGACGTCGCCCACCTGGAAGACCACGTAGTTGACGATGAACACGAGGGCGGCGATGAAGGTGACCGTGAAGCAGAGCGCCACGATCCTCTCGCCCTTGCGGGCCTTGCCCTCGTCGGGGTAGTAGACGCCGGGAACCTCCACGTCGTCCGACTTCTGCTCCGCCGGGATCAACGTCTTGCCGTGCGGAGGAGTGCCGATGACGCGCTTGGGGACGCGCTCGTCCGGCTGCTCGATCTCATGTCCGTTGTCTGTCATGACGCCTGTCGCTTCTTAGCGGTGATCCAGATGGCGGCCAGTACGAGGGCGCTGATGCCCACGAGCCACGCCACGAGGCCCTCGGTGACCGGGCCGATGCGGCCGAGACCGAAGCCTCCGGGGTCCTTCTGCTCGCGCACATCGGTGATGTACGCGATCATGTCGCGCTTCTCCTTGGGCGTGATCGTGGAGTCGTTGAAGACCGGCATCGCCTGCGGGCCGGTGGCCATCGCCTCGTAGATCTGCGTGGGCGTCGCCTCGTTCAGGTTCGGCGCGTACTTGCCCTGGGTGAGAGCGCCGCCGGCACCGGTCCAGTTGTGGCACTGGATGCAGTTGGCGCGGAAGAGCTCACCGCCCCTGGCCACGTCGCCCTGCGCGGGGTCGACCGCGTTCTTGTCGGGGACGACGGGTCCGCCGCCGAGCGACTGCACGTAGGCGGCCAGCTGGCGGGTGGTGTCCTCGTTGACCCACTCGGGGGTGGGCTTGCGCGGTGCCTGGGCGCCAGGGTTGGCCGCGGGCATGCGGCCGCTGCTCACCTGGAAGTCGACCGCCGCCGCGCCCACGCCGACGAGCGTGGGTCCGGAGGCTGTCCCCTCGGCGTTGAGGCCGTGGCAGCTCGAGCAGTGCGCCTGGAACAGGCTCTTGCCTTCGGCGACGTCGTCGGCCTTGCCGGACGCCAGAGCGGCGTCAGCCGGCCTGCTGGCCGGCGTGATGAGGGTGTACACCCCCCCGACCAGCGCCAACGCGAAAAGCAGGACGGCGTATCTCGCGAGCGGATGCCGCCGCCGAGCGGTGATCCTAGTCACAGAGATCCCCGTTTCCTTACTGGATGATGTAGATGGTCGCGAAAAGGCCGATCCAGACAACGTCAACGAAGTGCCAGTAGTAGGACACGACGATCGCGCTGGTCGCCTGCTCATGTGTGAAGCGCTTCGCGGCGTACGTGCGTCCCAGCATGAACAGGAACGCGATCAGTCCACCGGTCACGTGGAGGCCGTGGAAGCCCGTGGTCAGATAGAACACCGAGGTGTAGGCGTTCGCGGAAAGCGTCGCACCCTCGTGGGCGAGCTGCATGTACTCGTAGATCTGGCCGCCGACGAAGACGGCGCCCATGAGGAAGCTGACGAGGTACCAGAAGCGGAGCTTGCCGACCTGACCCTTTTCCGCGGCCCACACGCCAAGCTGACACGTCACACTCGACAGGACCAGGATGATCGTGTTGACCGTAGAGAACGGAATGTTCAGCTCTGCCTCGGGCCAGGCCTTGCCCTCGCCGAGACTCACTGACCGGATGGTGAAGTACATCGCGAACAGCGCCGCGAAGAACATGAGCTCAGAGGACAGCCACACGATCGTCCCCACGCTGACCAGATTCGGCCGGCGGGACGAGTGAGCCGTCGTCGTCGTAATTGCGGATGCTGTCGCCACGGGCAGCATTATTGCGGCTCTGGTGGTCGGGTCGCCGCACGACCCCCCGTTAGTGGACCCGAACACGCCCACAGCCTGGGACAATTAGTGCAAAACGCCCGCCGAGCCCGGCGGCCTGGGTTTCCGCCTGAAGGCACCGGTACGATCCCAGGTGACCATACTGCTACCACCGATAGTGAGCTGCGACCGTGAGCACCGACGACACCATGAGGGTCCTCGTCTACAGCGACGACGCCAGGACCCGCGACCAGGTACGGCAGGCCATCGGGCGCCGTCCCGCAGCCGACGTCCCGCTGGTGGAGATCGTGGAGTGCGCCACCCAGCCCAAGGTCCTGCAGTTGCTCGACTCCGGCACGATCGACGTGGCCGTGCTCGACGGCGAGACCCAGCCCGCGGGCGGCATGGGTGTCAGCAAGCAGGCCAAGGACGAGGTCTACGACTGCCCGCCGATCCTGCTGCTGGTCGCCCGCAAGGACGACCGGTGGCTGGCCAACTGGTCGCGCGCCGACGCCGTCGTCCCGCAGCCGCTGGAGCCGATCGCCGTGGCCGACGCCGTCGCCACCCTCATGCGCCAGCGCTCCGCCACCCGACTCAACGCGAAGTAGGTTCGCCATGGACGCTCGCACCACCTGGCCCGCGCTGCTGTCAGCCCTCCTGGCGGGGGAACACCTGACCGCCGACGAGACGGCGTGGGCGATGCGGGAGATCATGTCGGGCTCCGCCACCCCCGCGCAGATCGCCGGGTTCGCGGTCGCGCTTCGCGCCAAGGGCGAGACCGTCGCCGAGGTGACGGGCCTGGCGCGGACGATGCTGGAGCTCGCGACCCCGCTGAAGGTGGAAGGGCCCGTCCTCGACATCGTCGGCACGGGAGGCGACCGCGCCCACACGGTCAACGTCTCCACGATGGCGGCCATCGTCGCCGCGGCCGCCGGTGCGCGCGTGGTCAAGCACGGCAACAGGGCCGCCTCCTCTTCCTGCGGCGCGGCCGACGTCCTGGAGTACCTCGGCATCAGGCTCGACCTGCCGCCCGAGTCGACCGCGCGAGTGGCGGCCGAGGCCGGCATCGCGTTCTGCTTCGCGCCCGTCTACCACCCCGCGCTGCGCTTCGCCGGGCCGCCGCGCAAGGAACTGGGCATCCCGACGATCTTCAACTTCCTCGGCCCCCTGACCAACCCGGCCCGGCCTTCCGCGCAGGCCATCGGCGTCTACGACGCCCGCATGCTGCCCGTCCTGGCCGGCGTCTTCGCCGAGCGCGGCGTCTCCGCGCTGGTCTTCCGCGGCGACGACGGACTCGACGAACTGACCATCGCCACCACCTCGACGGTGTGGGTGGTACGCGAGGGCACGGCGACGCAGACCGTCTTCGACCCCGCGGTGCTGGGCATCGCGCGCGCCGAGGTCGGCGCGCTGCGCGGCGGCGACGTGGCCTTCAACGCGCAGGCGGTGCACGACCTGCTGCGCGGGAAGAGCGGTCCCGTGCGCGACGCGGTACTGCTCAACGCGGCGGCGGCGCTGGTGGCGGCCGACGGCCCGGGCGACGACCTCGACTCGGCGATGATCGACGGGTACGCGCGTGCCGTACAGGCGGTCGACTCCGGTCGCGCCGCGGAGACGCTCGACCGGTGGATCGAGGTCAGCCGCACCCTCAGCCCCGCCTGACCGCTCCCCCGTCACCGGAGAGCGCCGGCGCGACCCGACTTCGCGGCTCCGCACGAGAGCGCCGGTCTCCGCCAGGCGCAGAGACGGCTTCCGCGCGGCCCGACACTGGGACCGCTCCGACGACCGGGCACGCCCGCGTCCAGGCGGTTACGGCCGGCCCTTGGGCGCGAGCCGCCCTCCCCGAGCGTGCGCTCGGCGGCCGGCTTCGGTGTGCGTCCTGGAGGGCCGCCCACGGACAGGTCGGCGGCCGAGCCGCCCACCAGTAGCGATCTACAGTGAGTCACGAATACATAGCGGTCGGTAACGTTTGGTGGCCCTGATGACGATGGGTCAGGTGAGTTCCACGTTCGCTCGTGCCCGCCGAGGTTCCCAGGAGTGACAGCCGCCCGGGTCTGGTCGACGGGCCGGACGGTGACCTCTCACCAACGGGAGCCATACGTGACAGACGGACGAGTGGTGTTGTTCATCGTCGTGGCGTTCGCCGCGTACATCGTCGGCCGCCGCTTTCAGCAGATGCTGGACCTGTGGCGGAGGTGGCGGGGCACCAAGGCGGCCCTGCCGGGCATGCGCAAAGACGCGTGGCGGGGCGTTCGCACGCTGCTCAAGGTGGGGCTCGTGGCCGCGGTCCTGTTCTGGGCGGTCACCCACATCCACCACCTCATGTGAACAACGGTCGGCTCTCCGACTCGCGAGGCCGCCGGTTCTCCCGGGCGTGCCGCGCTCATCTCCCGCGTGATCCGGTACGGCTCCGCCACAGCCCGAACGCGGCGGCCAAGGCCACGGCCAGCACGAGGGCGATCCAGCCCGCGCCCATGACCGCGACCCATCCCGCCACCGTGCGCTGCACGGCTCTCATGACGCCGACGATCGGATCGCGGGTCGAGGCGCCCGCGAAGACGCGCAGCTGGTACCAGCCGTAGTAGGCGACGTACAGCCCGGCGAGCAGGAGCAGACCGCCGCCGATCCGTGAGACGTACGGCAGGATCCGCCGCAGCCGTCCCACGACCGCGCCTCTGGCCAGCGCGACGGCCAGCGACAGCAGGGCGACGACCAGCCCCATGCCGACCGCGTAGGCCACGAAGACCGCCAGCCCGCCGAGCACCCCGCCGCCGACCAGGGCGGCGGAGACGACGGCGAGGAACGGGCCGATCGTGCACGACAGCGAGGCCACCGCGTAGGACAGCCCGTACCCGTACAGCGATCGCACCGACATCGCCGGACGGCCTGCGGCGAGCCTCGGCGTGCGCGGCGACAGTTCTCTGCCGCTCAGCAGCCACAGCCCCATGGCGGCGAGGGCGACGCCGATCACGATCGTCAGCCAGGGCAGGTACTCCCCCACGGATACGGCCAGCGGTGTGAGGACCAGACCGGCGAGGCCGAAGACGGTGACGAACCCGCCCGTCATCGCGGCCGTGAGTTTGAGCGCCCGCGGCACGGCGCCGGAGGGAGCGTCCGTGTCGTCGGCGAGGAGCATGGTCAGGTAGGCGGGCAGCAGCGCGAAACCGCACGGGTTGAACGCGGCCAGGGTGCCCGCGGTGAGCGCCAGCGCGAGCGGCAGGTCGGCGCTCACCACCATCGGGGTCCCGGCGAGGGCGTCGGGCTAGCCGGCGAGCAACTGCTGGACATAACCGCTCAGCTCCTGGGTGGTGAGCGGCCCCCATTCCATCCTGTTCGAGCCGTCCGGCCTCATGAACACGAAGGTGGACTGCTCGCTGACCCCCAGCTTGGTCCAGACCACGCCCTTGTCGTCGGACAGCTGCACGATGGTGCCGGTGCGGGTGCGCTGGACGAACTCCTTCATCGCCGCCTCGGTGTCGAGGCCCGCGACACCGATGAAGGCGACGTCACGGAACTTGGCCGAGGCCGCCCTGACCGCCGGAGCCTCGTCGTGGCAGTCGACGCACCACGGCGCCCAGAACCAGAAGACCACGTGCTTTCCCGCCAGGCTCTCGCCCTTGAACTCCTCGCCGTCCAGGGTCCTGGCGGTGAACCTCAGCGCGTCGGGAACGCTCGCGGTGACGGCGGAGGACAACGGCTTGCCGCGAAGCGCGCCGGCTGAGCCGTCCCCCTGCACTCCGCACGCGGCCGTCAGCAACGCGGCGATCATGAGGACCGCCGCCGTACGGGTCCCCACCATCGCTCCAGCATAACCCCGGCCCCTCCTGCCGAACGGGCGGCGGCACCCACGACGAGAGCGGCCGTGAGCGGGCAGCGGCTCCGGGGCAGAAGAGTGCCCGCGCCGGCCGTCGTGGCAGGCCGCAGCGGGCAGCGCCGGGGCCCTACGCTCGGGGGCGGAGTGGAGATCCGCCGCCAAGCGGATGCGTACCGGGCAGCCCGCGCCTACGCTCCGGGCCATGCCGCCTCTCCTGTCATGGCTGGCCGCCGTGACCACGGTAGTCCTGTGCCCGACCGTCCTGCTCCTGCTCCGGCTCCGCGCCCGCGTGACGGCCGACCTGGCCGCCGAGCGGACGGCTCGGGAGGAGACCCTGAGGCGCGTCCTGATCGTCCAGGAGCTGCACGAGGTCGTGGCGCATCGGGTGAGCGTCATGACCCTCGGCATCGGCGCGGGCAGGATGACCATGGGCAAGGACCCCCGCAGGGCCGCCGACACCCTCAGGGACGCGGAGGAGTCGGGCCGCCAGGCGCTCGGCGAGCTCCAGCGCATGCTGGGCATCCTGAGCGCGGTCACGGGCGTCCCGCCTTCGCGAACCCCGCAGCCCCTCCTCGACGACCTGCCCGACCTGCTCCACGAGGCCCGCACGGGCGGTCTCCAGGTGGACTTCACCCAGGACGGCACACCGGTGCCGGCCGCCCCTGGGGTGGAGTTGTCCGCTTTTCGCATCGTCCAGGAGGCCCTCAGAGACGCCGAGGGCGCTTCCAGGGCCAGTGTGACCCTGAGGTGGCGACAGGGCTTCCTGGAGGTCCTGGTGAGCGGTGACGGCCCTTCCATGCCTGAGGGCCGGCTGATGCGCGAGCGGGCCGCCCTCGTGGGCGGCACCGTCACGATCGAAGGAGGCGCGGTGCACGCGCGCCTCCCCCTCCGCTGACCCGCCGGCGGCGGACGGCGGCTACAGCGCCTCGGTGGTGGAGGACTTCAGCGAGCTCCACTTGAGCCACTCCTTCCAGTTCTCCTGCCAGTGCCCCCACCCGTTGGTCGGCTCCAGCGGCCGTGGCGAGCCCGTGATGATGATCGGGTCGCCGATCAGCGTGTTCTTGATGAACCACGACGCGTTCGTCGGGCTGATGTTCACGCAGCCGTGGCTCACGTTGGCGTAGCCCTGCGACCCGACCGACCATGGCGCGCTGTGCACGTACTCGCCCGAGTTGGAGATCCTCACGGTGTTGTAGACGGTCAGCTGGTAGTAGCCGGCCTGTCCTGGGCCGATCCCCGGCGAGGTCATGACCGTCACCGGCTCCCTGGACATCGCCAGGTGGATGCCGGAGGTCGTGTGGTACTTCCACACCCCTCCCTGGCCGGCGCTCATCGGCATGTTCCTGATGACCTTGCCGTCCCGCTTCACCTTCAGGTGGTGATTGCCGGTGGTGCCGGAGGTGATCTGCTCCCTGCCGATGGTGAAGTCGAGGGTGTGGTCGCGCTTGCCGTACATGCCGGCGCCGCCCCGCACGCCCGTCAGGCGCGCCTCGAGACGCACCTTGGTGCGCGCGGGCCAGTAGACCTTCGGCCTGAAGTCCACGTGCCTCGAGTCGAACCAGTGCCAGGCGCCCTCGACCGGCTTGGAGGTCTTGACGACGAGGTTGCGCTCGACGGACACGCGGTCCGTGATGTCCTTGTCGAAGGTGATCATGATGGGCATGCCGACGCCGACGGTGAGGCCCGTGTCGTACTTGTGGGGCGCCAGCTGCTCGATGCTGAAGGAGCTGGTCGCCTTGACCGTGGTGAAGGTGCTGGTGGTCTTGGTCGTCTGGCCCGCGGAGTTGGCGACGAGCGCGGTGACGGTGTAGGAGGTGCCGGGCCGGGCATAGCGCTTGCTGCGCCACTGCGTCCGGTCGGCGCTGAGCTCGCCGGTCAGGCCGCCGGACGCGCCGGTGATGCTGACGCTCCTGAGCGTGCCGCCGCGCGCGGAGACCAGGACCGTCTGGTCGGTGGGCACGTTGCCCGTCTTGTCCGCGGGGATGATCGCCACGCTGGCGGGTGGTGGCCCCGCGCTGGGCGAGGCGATCCCCACGGGCGTCCCCGCCGAACACGCTGTGAGTACGGCGAGGGCAAGCGCTCCAGCCGAACCTTGGGTCATCCGCCCCACGGGTACTCTCCTCTTCTTCGAACCCCTAACGTCCCCTTACTACCCTCGGTGATCGTTTCGCCACATTCGGCGGGAAGTAAAAAACGCCAAAAGCGGGCGCCCTCGGACAGGGCACCCGCTTCGGTATGGGGTGGGGTCAGTGAGAGAAGTTGCCCCGGTAGTACTGGAAGACGAATCCGACCATCGCCATGATCACCAGGAAGACACCGATCAGGAACATCCACAGGCCGATCACGAAACCGACGAACGCGAACGCCGCCGCGAGGCAGACGAACAGCGGCCACCAGCTGCTCGGGCTGAAGAATCCGATCTCACCGGCGCCGTCGCTGATCTCGGCCGTCTTGTTGTCCTCCGGCTGGTCGCCGATGCGACGAGCCGTGAACATCAGGTAGTAGCCGATCATGAACGCGAAGCCGACGGAGATGGCCATGGCCGTGGTGCCGACCGGCTCCTTGGACCAGAACCAGTAGACGACGTCCACGCCCGCGAAGAACAGTCCGCAGAGCAGGAACAGCCAACCCTGAACCTTCATCGGGCCTCAACCTCCTCGGGCTTGGCCGACACGTGCGGGTAGTGGAGGTCGAACGCGGGGCGCTCGGACCTGATGCGCGGCAGCGAGGTGAAGTTGTGCCGCGGCGGCGGGCAGGAGGTCGCCCACTCGAGCGAGCCGCCGTAGCCCCAGGGGTCGTCGACGGTGACCTTCGGCGCGCTGCGCCAGGTCTTCCAGACGTTGTAGAAGAACGGCAGCGTCGAGGCGCCGAGGATGAAGGCGCCCACCGACGAGATCATGTTCAGGTCGGTGAAGCCGTCGGTCGGCGCGTAGTCGGCGTAGCGCCGGGGGAAGCCCACCATGCCCAGCCAGTGCTGCACGAGGAACGTGGTGTGGAAGCCGATGAACAGCAGCCAGAAGTGGACCTTGCCCAGCTTGTCGTTGAGCATCCGGCCGGTGAACTTGGGCCACCAGAAGTAGAAGCCCGCGAACATCGCGAACACGACGGTGCCGAAGACCACGTAGTGGAAGTGGGCGACGACGAAGTAGCTGTCGCTGATCTGGAAGTCCAGCGGCGGGGAGGCCAGGATGACGCCGGTCAGACCGCCGAGGAGGAAGGTGATCAGGAAGCCCACCGAGAACAGCATCGGCGACTCGAAGCTCAGATGGCCTCGCCACATGGTGCCGATCCAGTTGAAGAACTTCACGCCCGTCGGCACCGCGATGAGGAACGTCATGAACGAGAAGAACGGCAGCAGGACCTGGCCGGTGGCGAACATGTGGTGCGCCCACACGGTGATCGACAGACCGGCGATCGAGATGGTGGCGGCCACGAGGCTGATGTAACCGAAGATCGGCTTGCGGCTGAAGACCGGGATGATCTCGGTCACGATGCCGAAGAACGGCAGCGCGATGATGTAGACCTCGGGGTGGCCGAAGAACCAGAACAGGTGCTGCCACAGCATCGCGCCACCGGTCTCGGGGGCGAAGATGTGCGTGCCGAGCTTGCGGTCGGCCTCCAGCGCCAGCAGCGCGGCGGCCAGCACAGGGAAGGCCATCAGCACGAGCATGCTGGTGAGCAGGATGTTCCAGGTGAACATCGGCATCCGGAACATCGTCATGCCGGGCGCGCGCATGCAGATGATCGTGGTGATGAAGTTCACCGAGCCGAGGATGGTGCCCAGACCGGACAGGGCCAGACCCATGATCCACAGGTCGCCGCCGACGCCGGGCGAGCTGATCGCGTTCGACAGCGGGGTGTAGGCGAACCAGCCGAAGCTCGCTGCGCCGTTCGGGGTCAGGAAGCCGCTGACCGCGATGATGCTGCCGAACAGGTAGAGCCAGTAGCTGACCATGTTGAGGCGGGGGAACGCCACGTCGGGCGCGCCGATCTGCAGCGGCATGAGCTCGTTGGCGAAGCCGGCGAACAGCGGCGTCGCGAACATCAGCAGCATGATCGTGCCGTGCATGGTGAACAGCTGGTTGAACTGCTCGTTCGTGGTGACCTGCAGCCCCGGCTGGGCCAGCTCGGCTCGCATGATGAGCGCCATCACGCCGCCGATGAGGAAGAACACGAACGACGTGATCAGGTACAGGTGTCCGATGATCTTGTGATCGGTGGAGGACAGCCACTTGGCGATCACCAGGCCCTTACGGGTCGGCTGCGCCGTGACTGAGGGTGCTTGGATGGCGGTCACTGGGCTCTCCCAGCCTGGGTCGTCATGTACTGGTCGAACTCAGCCTGCGAAACGAGCTTGACCCTGAAGAGCATGCGGCTGTGGTCGACGCCGCACAGCTCGGCGCAGCGACCCGCGTAGACGCCCGGCTTGTTCAGTGTGGTGATCTCGAACTTGTTCTTCTCGCCGGAGATGCCGGGGATCACGTCACGCTTGAACATGAAGGCGGGAACCCAGAACGAGTGGATCACGTCGTCAGCGTCCAGCTTGAACAGGACCTTCTTGTTCACGGGAAGCACCAGCTCGGGCGACTGGGGGGCCTTGTAGTCGCTGACCGGCATGCCGACGACCTTGGCGGTCTTGCCACCGGCGTCGGTGGTGAACCGCCAGCTCCACTGGAAGCCCTCCACGTGGACCGTCACGTCGGGCTGCGCCGAGACGCTCATGAGCTTCGTCTCGTCGCGCGCGGTGAAGAAGAAGAACACCGAGACCATGACGAGCGGCACGACCGTGTAGAGGATCTCGATCGGCAGGTTGTAGCGAACCTGCGGAGGAAGCTCGGCCGAGCTCTTTCGCTTGCGATGGAAGATGCACGCCCAGATGATCAGGACGATGACGACGAGTCCCGTGGCCAGCGCCGCGATCCAGGCCCCATTCCACAAGTTCGTGACGACGTCAGCCTGCTCGGTGACCCCCTCGGGAAGGAGTCCACGCGACCAGTTGGCCTCGGGCACGTCATTTGCACAGGCCGTCGCGGAGGCCAGCAGCAACGCCAAACCGGCGGCGCTCGACACTCTGCGCCGGCCCAACGGACGCCGCTCAGTACGGCGGGTCGGACTCACGGATCGCCTACCCCACAGATGAAGCCCAGGAGTCTCTCCTGGGCGCTCGTATTTCCATATGCACAGCTGATTGCAGACACATTAGCGTGGGGGGTGGTCGGCTCCCCGCTCACCCCCGTTAATGTCTCGATGTGCCTTACTTCGACGCGGCATCGACCGAGCCCCTGCATCCCCGGGCGCGTGAGGCGCTCATCGCGACCCTGGACGCGGGCTGGGCCGACCCCGCGCGGTTGTACGGCCAGGCCCGCCGTGCTCACCTGCTTCTCGAACAGGCACGCACGGAGGTGGCCGAGGCGCTCGGTGCCAGGCCGGACGAGGTCTCGTTCACCTCTTCCGGCACCCAGGCCGTGCATCTCGGCGTGCTCGGCACCCTACACGGCAGGCGAAGGGCAGGGCGTCACCTCGTCACCAGCGCGGTGGAGCACTCCAGCGTCCTGCACGCCGCCGCGGTGCACGAGGCCGAGGGCGGCACGGTCACCAGCGTGGGCGTCGACCTGGCGGGACGGGTGGATCTCGGCGCCTTCACGACGGCCGTCTCGGCCGAGGGCATCGCGCTGGCCTGCCTCCAGACGGCCAACCACGAGGTCGGCACTCTGCAGCCGGTCGCCGAGGCGGCCGCGGCGTGCCGGGAGCACGGGGTTCCGCTGCTGGTCGACGCCGCCCAGAGCGCGGGCCGGCTGCCGGTGCCGCAGGGCTGGTCGGTGCTGACGGCGAGCGCGCACAAGTGGGGCGGTCCTGCGGGGGTGGGAGTGCTGGCGGTCAGGAAAGGCACGCGCTTCCGCTCCTTCCTGCCGGAGGACGAGCGCGAGCGCCGCAGGGTGCCGGGGTTCGAGAACGTCCCCTCGATCGTCGCCGCCGCGGCCGCGCTGAAGGCGATGAGGGAGGAGGCGGCACAGGAGAACGCCCGGCTGTCCGCGCTCATCGACACGATCAGGGAGCGGGTCCCCCAGCTCGTCCCCGACGTGGAGGTGATCGGCGACCCCGTCGACAGGGCGCCGCACATCGTCACCTTCTCCTGCCTGTACGTCGACGGAGAGGCGCTGCTGACCGAACTGGACAAGGCGGGTTTCGCGGTATCCTCCGGTAGTTCGTGCACGGCTAGTACGCTTCGTCCATCGCATGTTTTGGAGGCGATGGGCGTGCTTACGCATGGAAACGTCCGGGTATCGCTGCCCAGGGGCGCTTCCGCGGCCGAGGTGGACAGGTTTCTCGCCGTCCTCCCCGAGACGGTGCGCCGGATCCGTCAAGACGCAGGGGTCGTATGACCAGGCTCGTTGAGGTCGTCCAGAGACGCGGCACGGTGGTCATGAGACCGACGAAGGGGGCCTCGTGACCGTCGCAGCTCAGCCGACTCTGACCATCGACGCACTCGGCAAGAAGTGCCCGATCCCGATCATCATGCTCGCCGAGCAGATCAACTTCGTGCCGCTGAACGCCATCGTCGCCGTCCTCGCCGACGACCCCGCCGCCTACACCGACGTGCCCGCCTGGTGCAGGCTCAAGTCGCACCCGCACGTGGGCACCTACGAGCTGCCGGGGGGCGGCTGGGAGATCCACGTCCGGCGCAACTACTGACCTACCAGCGCTCCCAGTGCAGGACCTCCTCGCGCGGGATCCTGCGCGCCGGCCTGAAGTCCGTGCCGATCGTGAACGCCAGGGGCACGAACGCGGCCAGCATCACCTCGTCGTACGGCACGCCGAGCACCGCCGCCAGCTCCCGTTCGAGCGGTGCGTGGGCGGTGGTCCACACGGTGCCGAGCCCCCTGGCCCTGGCGGCGAGCATGAAGCTCCACACGGCGGGCAGGATCGATCCCCACGTCATGGACTGGTCGAGTGCCGAGGCGCCGTCGGTGCGCCCCTCCACCGCGGGGATGACGAACGCGGGGACGCGGTGGATGTTGTCATAGAGGTGGCGCAGCCCGTCTGAGATGCGCTCCATGGAACCGGGGTGCGCGTACATACGGCGCAGGTCCCGCTCGTTGACCGGGCGCCCGCCTCCGGTCTCGAGCGCGCGCCGGAAGAGGTCTCCCACGAGCGCCCGCTGCTCCTCGTCCGTGACGACCAGGAAGTGCCAGCGCTGGCGGTTGCGCCCGGTCGGCGCCTGGGTGGCCAGGTCGACGCATTCCTCGATCAGCTCGCGAGGCACCGGCCTGGTGAGGTCGAGACGCTTGCGCACGGCGCGGGTGGTGGACAGCAGCTCGTCGGGTGTCATCGCGAACTCCATCTTGTCATCAGACAATCTCTTGGCAGAACGTATGAGCACAGACGATCTGATGTCAAACAAAGAGTGGTAGGCTGACCCTGCAGAATGAGGAGAGGATCCGATGCAGGTCAGGCCGACGTACTTTCCTCGGCTCGCCGGCGAGCGGCTCGACATCGCGCTGTGCAGGGCCTCGGCCGCCGTCGCCCGCGCCGCCGACACCCACGCGGCGGAACAGGGTCTGGGCGTGGGCCAGCACCTGGTGCTGAAGATGCTCGACACCGTCGGCCCCTGCTCCCAGCAGGCGCTCAGCGAGGAACTGCGCATCGACCGCAGCGTGATGGTGACGATCTGCGACGACCTGGAGCGGGGCGGGTGTGTCAGGCGCGAGCGCAACCCTCACGACCGGCGTTCCTACGCTGTCACGATCACCGACGCGGGAAGGCGACAGCTCGCCGTGGCCGAGCGGTCCATCCCCGGGCACCTCGACGACACCTTCAAGGCGCTCACGCCCGACGAGCGCACGCAGCTCGCCACGCTCCTCGGCAAGCTGCTGGGCATCCCCGGCTGACGAGCGCACCGCCCACCGCCACGACGGCGCGCGAGACCGGAAGACCCGTGCCACCGCCAGGGGTCACAAATGGCACTAAATGGGTAGAAACCTCCCCGAACAACGTCATCGACTTCGGGGGGAACAGATGACAAGCGGACATCCGCACAACACCGCGCGTGACCTCATGAACCCGGGCGTGGAGTGCATAGCCGCCCACGAGACCCTCGACCGCGCAGCGCAGATGATGCGCGACATGGGCGTGGGGGCCCTGCCCGTCTGCGGGCCCGACGACCGCCTCAAGGGCATCATCACCGACAGGGACATCGTCGTGAAGTGCATCGCGCAAGGACACGACCCTTCGCGCATGACGGCGTCCGACCTGGCGACGGGGCTCGTCTGGGTGGCCGCCGACGCGACCGTCGAAGAAACGCTGGCCCGCATGGAGGAGAACCAGATCAGACGGCTGCCCGTGATCGAGCAGCACCGCATCATCGGCATGATCAGCGAGGCCGACCTGGCCAGGCACCTGCCCGACGACCAGCTCGCCGCCTTCTGCCACCGGATCTACGCGTCCTGACGCGTGCCCGCGCACACGATCCATCAGGACAGCCAGGATCGCGGCGTGACGGCGGCAGGCGAAGTCCGCTGGAGCGGCGTGATGGGCGGACGGCCACCGGTGACCCCGGTGGCCGTGACCCGGCCTGCCGTACGGACGGATCGTGAAGGGCCGCGCGCGGCGGACCCATGAGCCCAACCGCGGGCCGCGCGCGGCCCGACAGGGGCCGGGCGCGGCGGACGGCGGCTGATGATCAGGCGTAGTGGCAGCGCACGTGCTCGGCCACCTCGTCGGCGGCCGCCTGCCCGTACGCGGCGGCGAAGCGCTCGAGGAACACGCGCTGGCCGAGCTCGTACTCCTGGCAGCCCACCCGCTCCAGCACGTGCGTGGCCGTCAGGTTGCCGACCTGACCCGCCCGCTCCAGCGGCAGCCCCCACGCGACGCCCGCGAGGAAGCCCGCCCTGAACGCGTCGCCGACACCCGTCGGGTCCGCCTTGCCCAGCTCGGGCGCCGGAGTCACGTGGATCGACGGTTCACCCTTGCGGTCGATGACGGCGCCCTTCGGGCCGAGCGTGGTCACGCGGACGCCGACCCTGTCGAGGACCTCGGCGTCGGACCAGCCGGTCTTCTGCTCGATGAGCCCCTTCTCGTAGTCGTTGGAGAACAGGTACGCCGCGCCGTCGACGAGCTGGCGGATCTGCTCGCCCGCCATCCTGGCCAGCTGCTGCGACGGGTCCGCGGCGAACGGGATGCCCCGCTGGCGGCACTCGTCGGTGTGGCGCAGCATGGCGTCGGGGTCGTTCGGGCTGATCAGCACCAGGTCGAGCCCGCCGACCCGGTCGGCGATCGGCTGCAGCTCGATGAGCCGCGCCTCCGCCATCGCACCGGTGTAGAACGAGGCGATCTGGTTGTGGTGCTCGTCGGTGGTGCACAGGAACCGGGCGGTGTGGTGGACGTCGGAGATATGCACCGAGTCGCAGTCGACCCTGTGCCGCTCCAGCCACGAACGGTAGTCGGCGAAGTCGGCGCCGACCGCGCCCACGAGGATGGGGGTGAGGCCGAGACAGCCCATCCCGAAGGTGATGTTTGCCGCGCAACCTCCGCGCCTGACCTGCAGATCGTCGACGAGGAACGACAGGGACACCCGGTCGAGCTGGTCGGCGATGAGCTGGTCCCCGAAACTCCCGGGGAAGGTCATCAGATGGTCGGTCGCGATGGAGCCGGTGACGGCGATGCGCACGGGATTCTTCTTCCTCGTTGTCAGCAAGCCAATGAAGCCCCAAGAGAATACGCGAAGGTCCCGCGCGCACAAAGGCGCGCGGGACCTTCGCGCGTCGATCTAGTTGAACGAGTCGCCGCAGGCGCAGGAGCCCGTGGCGTTGGGGTTGTCGATGGTGAAGCCCTGCTTCTCGATCGTGTCGACGAAGTCGATCGTGGCGCCGATCAGGTACGGCGCGCTCATCCTGTCGGTCACGACGCCGACACCGTCGAAGTCGGACACGATGTCGCCGTCCATCGAGCGGTCGTCGAAGAAGAGCTGATAACGCAGACCGGAACAGCCGCCCGGCTGCACGGCCACGCGCAGCTGGAGGCCCTCTTCACCCTGCTGCTCCAGCAGGCTCTTGACCTTGGCCGCGGCCGCGTCGGTCAGGATCAGGCCCTGCGTCGTGGTCTCGCTGCTCTCAACCGTCATGTGCTGACTCCCGCGTCTGGATCAGCCGCAGTGTCACGGCTGTCTGTTTCTGACGTCCTACTAAGACGCTACCAACACCGGAGGCTTGCTATGCATTCCGCGTCTGAGGGGTTGTTATAGATCGTCCAGAAAAATCGGAAAACGGAACTCTGGCCGGCCCGCATCGGGGACGCCCTGACCCCCTTCCTCTCCACGCGGCGCCGCCCCTGCACCCCCGACCTGCGCTGATCGGCGCCCTCGAGGCGAAGGGGGTGCCAGGAACAAAGCGCCCCAAGCCGTGTGTCATCATTAGTCGTCACTTCGACGATAAGGGGGTACGGCCATGGCCACCCAGACAGGGCTGCCGCTCTTCGTCCTCGGGCAGGGCACCGATCCGCACAGCGAGAAGGGTGTCGACTGTCCCGGTGAACTCCCCCCGGCCTCCGACCCGGGGCTGGTGGAGCGGGCGCGCAAGGCGAAGGAGGCGCTGGGCGACAAGCTGTTCGTCCTCGGCCACCACTACCAGCGTGATGAGGTCATCCAGTTCGCCGACGTGACCGGCGACTCCTTCAAGCTCGCCCAGCAGGCCGCCGCGCGCCCCGAGGCCGAGTACATCGTCTTCTGCGGCGTGCACTTCATGGCCGAGTCCGCCGACATCCTGACCAACGACTCCCAGAAAGTGATCTTGCCGGACATGGCGGCCGGGTGCTCGATGGCCGATATGGCCACGTTCGACCAGGTCGAGGAGGCGTGGGAGCTGCTGGAGGAAGCAGGCATCGCCGACATCACGGTGCCGATCACCTACATGAACTCCAGCGCCGACATCAAGGCGTTCTGCGGCAGGCACGGCGGCGCCGTGTGCACCTCGTCCAACGCGAAGCGGGCGCTGGAATGGGCCTTCGAGCAGGGCCAGAAGGTGCTCTTCCTGCCCGACCAGCACCTGGGCCGCAACACGGCGGTGCTGGAGATGGGGATGTCACTGGAGGACTGCGTCGTCTACAACCCGCACCGGCCGCCGAGCGCGGACGAGCTGCGCAGGGCCAAGATGATCCTCTGGAAGGGCCACTGCTCGGTGCACGGCCGTTTCACCGCCGAGTCGGTCGACGACGTACGGACCCGCATCCCGGGCGTCAACGTCCTGGTCCACCCCGAGTGCAAGCACGAGGTGGTGCTGAAGGCCGACTACGTCGGCTCGACCGAGTACATCATCAAGAAGCTCGAAGCGGCGCCCGCCGGCTCGCAGTGGGCGATCGGCACCGAGCTGAACCTGGTCAAGCGCCTGGCGCAGATGTTCCCCGACAAGGGGGTCTCGTTCCTGGACAAGACCGTCTGCTACTGCTCCACCATGAACCGCATCGACCTGCCGCACCTGGTGTGGGCGTTGGAGTCGCTGGCGCTCGGCGAGGTGGTCAACCAGATCACGGTCGACGCCGACACCACCCACTGGGCCAAGGTCGCGCTGGAGCGCATGCTGGCCCTGCCGTGACGAAACCCCCAGGGTCGCGGGACCCTGGGGGTTGCCGGTGTCCGGGAGCCGCCCGGAGGCGTCAGTCGAGCGCGTAGACCACCCGGACGTTGACCCCCAGGGTCTGGCGTCCGGGGCTCACCGACGCCTTGTCCTGCGCGAGCGCGCCGGTGAACATCATCGGGGCGGGCCCGCCCGTGATCTCCTCGCTGATCTCGACCACCTCGCCGAGCCTGCGTCCCGCCAGCGCGGCGTACTGCTTGGCCTTGATCGCCGCGTCCTTGAACGCGGCGGCGCGTGCCCCCTCCATCACCTTGGCGGGGTCGGACACCTCGAAGCTGACGCCGTTGAGCCTGACCTCCTCGCCGATCGCGGCGACCGCGTCGATGATCCTGTCGGCCTTGGAAAGGTCACGGACGATGGCTTCGACGCCCTGGGCGGCACGGTAGCCGGACACCTTCGGATAGGTCTCGTACTCGGGGCCGAGCGACAGTTCGTTCGTCGTCAGGTCGTCGACGGACACTCCCGCCTTGATCAGTGCGTTGGTGAGCCTCGCGGCCGCACCCCTGGCCGCCGCGAACGCCTTGCCCGCGGTGGCCCCGCGCACCTCGACACCCGCCGACAGCCGCATGACATCGGGCGCGGTGGAGACCGTTCCGTGTCCGACGACCGCGACCTGTTTTCTCGCCTCGTCCACAACCACCCTCGCTGATTCCGGCGCCGCGTGAGCCGTACCGCCGAGCGTGCCCATCATCCCGAGCGCGACGGCCGTGGCCGCAAGCGCGTCAGCAAGCTTGATCATAGGCGCCATGTCACCATCGGTCCGATGCGTTCCGGCGAACCGACGCGGCCATTTGACTAGATCATGGAACGATCCGCCCACCACGACAGCAACGTGGTCTCGCCCTCGACTCTGTGCTGCTCGACCGAGCGCCGTCCCCACGCCAGCAGCAACAAGTCGGCGGCCGTGTCCGCGTGCAGCGTCGCCGTGACGTCCGCCGTCGCCCGCTCAGCCGCCCGCTCGTAGGTGAAGCCGCTCGGGTGCAGGGTGATCAGCCAGGCCGCGCCCGTGCCGGTCCGCCACGCGATCGTCTCCCCTTCGCCGGCCAGTTCGGCGACCTGCGGACGCCATCTGGCGTACGGCAGGACGTCGAGGAACTCCTCCACGCCATCGGCCGCCACGTTCTCGTCGATCGCGAGCGGGCGGCCCAGCGCCAGGGCGGCGTCGGCGTGGTGGACGGCCGTCTCGTGCAGTTGCCTGCGCGACCAGAACCGCACGTGCCTGTCGCCGCCCCACGCCCACACGGGCTCGCCCGGCTTCTGGAGCGTCAGCGCCTCGCCCAGCGCCCTCGCGCCGTCATGGAGCCATCCGGGCAGCTCGCCTGCGGGCCTCCCCGCCGCCTCGGCCTCGATCGCCGTCCTGTCGAGCCGCTTGGGCGCCAGCTCGCGCACCATCCGCGCCGCCCACCTGTGGACGGATCCGGTGTGCCTCACCAACTGCTCCAGGTTCCATCCCGGGCAGGTTGGCACGGGGGCGCCGAAGTCGGCCTCCCGGACGGTGTCCGCCATCCGCTCGATCTGCGTGACCGCCGCCTCGGTGTGGTCCTCGTGCGTCCAGTCCCTGACCATCGGCCCTCCCGACCCGCCTTCTCGCCCGCCCTGCACGGCGATCCGCCCGCCGCTCGTCCCGCCCGCCCGGCGGCGGAGGGGTCGCCCGGGCGCTCGGCACAGGCTGATCGTGTCACCGTCCGGCCGGCTCGGCTACCGGCAGGCCTCGACGACCGCGGCGGACAGCTCCCTCTCCGGCACCCGTACCAGCCGCGCCCCGAGCGCCGCGGCCAGCCGTTCGTGGCAGCGGTTCGGCCGTCCCCCGCTGATGACGGTCACGGGCACGGTGAGCAGGGGGTGCCGCTCCCTGACCTTCCGCAGGGTGGCGGCCATCTCCCTGTGGGCCAGCCACTCCCCCACGACCGCCGCGACCACCCGGCCGGTTCCGTAGACGCCGTACGGGTCCGCCATGCGCCTGCGCAGCCGGTGGAGCGAAGGCCCCAGCGCTCTGGCCAGCGCTGTCGCCCCCCACGTGGCGCCCAGCGCGGGCATCCACCACCCGAGCCCCGTCACGAGCGCCCTGCGCCGCCTGCGCACCTCGCACGCCGGCTCGACGAGGACGAGGCTCGCGACGCGCAAGGGGTGCAGCCTGGCGAAGGCCTCGGCGTGCCAGGCGGCCACCGAGTGCGCCACGACCGTGGCGCGGATCGAGTCGGGGACGAGGGCGGCCAGGCGGGCGGCCTCGCCGTACAGGGTGGGCGGGGTGGGGGCGGCCGGGCTGCGGCCGAGACCTGGCCGGTCGAAGCGGATGACGCTGCGGTCGCGGCGCAGCCCCTCGGCGAGCTTGTCTCCGTGGAACCACGCGCCGGCGGGGCCCGAGCTGACCAGGACGGGCAGGCCCGAGCCTTCGTGGACGACGTGCATCGGCCCCGTCTCCACCCGGGGGGTGACCGCGCCGAGCAGCCGGGTGGCGAGATAGATGAGCCAGACGGCGATCAGCGTCACCTGCACGCGCTGGGCCAGCCCCGCGTACCTGCCGATCGCGTCGGCGACGAGCGTGGTCCCGCTGGCGGTGAACATGACGACGGCGAACGCGCAGCCGACCGCCGATCGCCACGCGGCGCTCAGCACCACCATCGCGACCAGCACGGCCGCGTTGGCGGCGCCGCTGGCCGGCACGTGCAGCCAGGCCTGAGGGGAGAGCGCGCGCCCGCAGGTCGCGCAGTCGAGCGGGAAGAGCGCGGCGACGGTGGTGAACAGCCCGAACAGGGCCATCGCCAGCCAGCCCTGCCATTCCTCGCGCACCCTGGCCACCAGGGCGACGCCGCCCATGCAGGCCAGTCCCGCGAGCCCGTCGCAGGCTCTGAACATCCTGGACCACGGCTGATCACGGGCGGCCAGCTCGCCGACGTACCCGTCGAGCCTGTCGAGGGCCGGTGCGGCCAGCTGGCCCGGCAGCCACGCGCTGTAGAGGACGGCACCGACGACGAACGCGCAGGCGGCCGCAAGAGTGAGTCGTCGCTCCATGTGACCAGTAAATCACCCAAAGTGACATATAAGGGACACCGGGTGGCTCACCCCTGGTCAGAGGCCCGGGGCGCCCCAGACGGGGAACCACCTGCTGAGGTCCTCCTCGATCTTCAGCTCACCCTCCAGCACGCCCCGCGCCTGCAGTTCCAGCGCGTTGTCCCTGGTCTGGCCGTCCAGCGGGGCGAACGGATAGAACGTTCCCCGCTTGTACAGGTAGACCACCGCCAGCCTGCGCCCCCGCCGGTCCGCGAAGGACACCAGCGAGCACAGCAGGGAGGGCCCGAACCCCGCGTCCTCCAAGGAGGAGTTGACCGCGTGCAGCTCGGTGACCAGGTCGCCGATCGCCTCGGGCGCGCGCCTGACCACCAGCCACGAGTAGCCGTAGTCGTCGCGCGTCTCCTCCACCCGGTCCCCGAGCAGGGCCTTGACCTCGCTCTCCAGCGTCGCGAACGCGCCGCCCTCGGCCGCCCGGTAGCTGACCGACCCCACGCCCGTCGGCGCGAACCCCGTCGCGGCCTCCAGCGTGACGGCCGCGGACGGCAGCGCGAACAGCGCGTCGAGGTTGGGTTCGGCCGGCTTGGACCTGCCGAGGATCACGTCGATCCAGCCCATCGCTCAGCCCTTTCCGAGTTGCGCGGAGATCTTCGCCAGGTTATCCAGGCGGCGCTCGAGCGGCGGGTGCGTGGAGAACAGGTTCGCCAGCGTCCTTCCAGGGGCCGCCGCGGGCGCGAAGTAGAAGGCGTTGAACGGCTGGGCCTCGCGCAGGTCACGCGTCGGGATCCTGGCCATCTCGCCGCTGATCTTGACCAGCGCGCTCCCCAGTGCCGACGGCTTCTGCGTCAACAGGGCGCCCGCCCGGTCGGCGGCCAGCTCCCTGTAGCGGGAAAGGGCACGGGTGAGCAGGAAGCTGACGGCGTAGACGGCGATCGAGACCAGCATGACGATCAGCCCGATGGGAAGCCCGCCCTGGTTGCCCTCCCTGCGGCCGCCCAGGCCGGTGTAGAGGGCGAAGCGCGTCATGAGGCCCGCCACGATCCCGAGGAAGGAGGCGATCGTCATGACGGCGACGTCGCGGTGGGCGATGTGGGAGAGTTCGTGCGACAGCACGCCTTCGAGCTCCTCCGGCCCCAGCCGGCGCAGGATCCCGGTCGTCACGCAGACGACGGACTTCTTCTGGTTGCGGCCCGTCGCGAAGGCGTTGGGCACGTCGGAGTCGGCGATCGCCACCCGCGGCTTGGGCATGTCGGCCATCGCGCAGAGCCTGTCGACCAGGCCGTGGAGCTCCGGCGCCTCCTGCGGCGAGACCTCCCGCCCGCCCATCGCGAACAGCGCGATCCGGTCGGACAGGAAGTACTGCGCCAGCAGCATGACACCGGCGATCAGCAATACGCTCAGCGCCCGCACGCCCAGGGCGATGAGGGCGCCGACGAAGACGACGTAGAGCAACCCGAGCAGGAACATCGTCACGACCATGCGGCTGGTGAGGCCACGGTCGGGCGCGAACCGGGTGCTCACGGCCTAGCCCGGGATGAGCCCCGAGTCGCCCAGCATCTCCCTGACTTCCTCGATCGAGGCGTCAGCGGGGGGAAGGATCAGCTCGGACGGCTCCAGGCTGTCGTCAGGCAACGCCTTGCCCACGTGGCGCACCTTGTCGAGCAGAGCGTGAAGCTTCTCGCGGAACTCCGGCTCGTTGTCGGCCTCGATGGCCGCCTCGAGCTCGCCGTCGAGTTCGTTGAGCACGCCGAGGTCGGCGTCGGCGATCTGGACCTGGCCCTCGCCCATGATTCTGACGATCATGCGGGCTCCCCGGGCTGACGCAACTGCTGGGTCTGCTGCTGCGGCTGGGGCTGAGCCTGCGGCTGCCCCTGCTCGATGGAGGGCTGCGGTGCGGACCCCTGTCCGAGCTCGGCCTTCATCCTGGCCAGCTCCAGCTCGACGTCCCTGCCGCCGCCCATGCGGTCGAGCTCGGCCTGGATGTCGTCGGTACGGCTGCCGCTGAAGTCGTCGAGCGCGCCGGATGCCAGCAGCTCGTCGATCGCGCCGGCCCTGGCCTGCATCTGCGCGGTCTTGTCCTCGGCCCGCTGGATCGCCAGGCCGACGTCGCCCATCTCCTCGGAGATGCCGGAGAACGCCTCGTTGATGCGGGTCTGCGCCTCGGCCGCGGTGTAGGTGGCCTTGATGGTCTCCTTCTTGTGGCGGAAGGAGTCGACCTTCGCCTGGAGGCGCTGGGAGGCCGTGGTGAGCTTCTCCTCCTCGGCCTGCAGGTTGTCATGCTGGACCCGCAGATCGGCGATCTGGGTCTGCAGGCTGGAGCGACGGGTCAGCGCCTCGCGCGCCAGGTCCTCGCGCCCGACGGAAAGCGCCTTGCGCCCCTGATCCTCAAGACGGGTGGCCTGCTGCTCGATCTGGTTGATCTGGAGCTCCACCCGCTTGCGCGACGTGGCGACGTCGGCCACACCCCTGCGCACCTTCTGCAACAGCTCGAGCTGCCGCTGATAGGAGTAGTCAAGGGTCTCGCGCGGATCCTCCATTTTGTCCAGGGCCTTGTTGGCCTTGGACTTGAAGATCATCGAAAGTCTCTTCATCACGCTCATGCGCGTCGGCCGTCCCCTTCTTAGGTCGTGCTGTGATCACCCAGTGCAGCGCAGCCGCCTTGGGATTACCCTACGCATAACGCACGGGGGCGTCACTAAGTTGCACTCCAGGTAGGGTTGACGCTGTGTTGCGACGCCGTTCCCAGACCTCAGTGGACGAATCCCCCGTCCCCACTGACGATCCTAAGCCCCAGGGCAAAGGTCGTCCCACCCCCAAGCGCCGTGACGCCGAAGGGCGTCGGCGCCAGCCGGTGACCGCCCCTGCCAACCGCAAAGAGGCCTACAAGCAGATGCGGGCCAGGCAGGCATCCGACCGGGACAAGGCCCGCCAGGGCATGCTGCGCGGCGAGGAGCGCTACCTGCCCGCACGCGACAAGGGCCCGGTGCGCAAGTTCGCGCGCGACTGGGTCGACTCGCGGCGCGTCATCAGCCAGTACTTCCTGCCGTTCTCGCTGGTGATCCTGGTGCTGACGTGGGTTCCCTTCCCGCCCGAGATCCGCAACTGGGTCTACTTCGGGGTCATCACGATCGGCTGGCCAATCATGATGGTCGGCGTGCTGGCCACCTCGATCTGGGTGTCGTGGAAGGTCAAGAAGGTCGCCGCGGAGAAGTTCCCGAGCGAGGACCTCAGGGGCGTCGGCTTCTACGCGGCCATGCGCGCTCTGCAGATCCGCAGGCTCCGCTTCCCTCCGCCGCAGTTCCTGCCCGGCGGCAAGCCCGCGCCGCCCAAGGCCTGATCCCGCTTCATCCCGTACGGCCCGCGTCCTGACACAAGGACGCGGGCCGTACGAGCATGTGGGCATGACATCAGGAACTTAAAGTTTCCTGAAAAAGCGGGAAACCTGTGAGTCGTCACGATCGTCACACCCGGTGGGGTCCGGATCTTCACTCACGGGGAGACCATGCGAACGACAAGACGGGGGTTTCTCGGCGTGGCCGTAGGGGCGGCGGCCTCGGTCACCGCCACCGCCACGGGTGTCGCCGACGCCGAACCGCTCGTCGGGGACGGCTTCGAGCCGGCGGGGGTCGACAGGCCCACCACCGCCACGCTCACACCGTTCCTCGACGCCCTGCCCGTCCCTCAGGTGCTGAGGCCCAGGGGCAAGCAGGTCGCGCTCGAGATGCGCTCGGTGCGCAGGCGCCTGCACTCCCAGCTGCCGCCTACACGGCTCTGGACGTATGCCGGCAGCTTCCCTGGCCCGACCATCGAGGTGCGGCGCGGCCAGAAGGTCAAGCTGGCGTGGACCAACACGATCAGGGGCGAGACCGTGCCGGTCACCGCGGTCCAGGTGCCCGCCGGTCCGACGATCCCGATCAACAATCCGGGAAGGGACGGGGCGACGCCGCGCGCCGACGTGGCGGCGATCCCGCCATGGCTGGTGGTCCACCTGCACGGGGCCATCACCAACGCGGGCAACGACGGATGGGGCGAGAACGGGTTGCTGGCCGGTGAGGCCGAGGCGGTGGAGTACGTCAACGACCAGCCTTCCACCGGGCTCTGGTACCACGACCACGGCATGCACGTGGGCACATGGACCGTCTTCTCGGGACTGCTCGGCGCCTACCTGATCAGGGACGAGGAGGAGGACGCGCTCAGGCTGCCCAGCGGCAGGCACGAGGTCCCGCTCATCCTGTGCGACCGCAACTTCGACACCGACGCGGGCGGGCTGCTCAACGGGGAACTCCTGCACAAGGTGCAGATCACCACGACCACGCCGAAGGTGGTCACCAGGGCGTTCGCCGGGCCGTACACGCTGGTGAACGGGGTGGTCTGGCCGTACATGGACGTGGATCCGCGGTGGTACAGGTTCAGGATGCTCAACGCCTCCAACGCGCGGACGTTCAGGCTGCGCCTGTTCGACGAGGCGACGGGGCACCCGGTGACGGGCGCGGTCAAGCAGATCGGCAGCGACGGCGGGCTGCTGCCCGCGCCGGTGGCGATCGACGGGGACCTGGTGCTCGCGCCCGCCGAGCGGGCCGATGTGCTCGTCGACTTCAGGGCGCTGGCCGGTAAGAGGGTGAAGATGGTCAACTGCGGTCCCGGCGTGCCAGGGCAGCCGGCCCCGCAGGCCAACATCCCCTTCCCCGACGTGATGCAGTTCAGGGTGGCCGACCGCAGGCCGAACGACTCCTTCACACTGCCCGCGGTGATCTCGCCGAGCTTCGTGCGGACCACGCACGACAACCTGCCCGCCGACCACGGGCACAGGGTGGTGCTCACGATGGTGGGCGGCGGGGACCACGCGCAGATGTGGGAGATGGCCGAGGATCCCGGGGCTCCGGTCGGGGCCGAGGGCGTCGTGCAGATCAAGGACGCGTCGGGCACGGTCAAGACCTACCGGCGGGTGGCGAGGATGCCCGACGACGCGGTCAACTTCTTCGCCGCGCTGGGCGGGACCGAGGTGTGGACGTTCGTCAACGTCGCTCCCGCGCTGCACCCGATGCACATCCACCTGATGCGCTTCCAAGTCCTCAGCCGGGATATTTACGATATTTCCGGATTCAAGGTGGACAAGGGGACGACGGAGACACCGGTCGTCTTCAAGCAGGCGGGCGTGCTCGACCCGAACGAGCAGGGCTGGAAGGACGTCGTCAGGGTCGGCGGCGCCGAGGTCGTCAAGGTCGCAGGGCGGTTCGAGGGCGGCAGCGGGCGCTTCGCCTACCACTGTCACCTGCTCGAGCACCAGGACGAGGGCATGATGCGGCCGCTGGTCGTCTTCCCGCCCGCCGTCCTGGCGCTGCGCGGGCAGCACGGCCACCACAGGCACGCCCTCGTCGACGAGGCCCGCCTGCGACAGCGATAGATCACCCGGCCGGCTCCCAGCGGACGGCCCCGCGGACCACGCGGGGCCGCCATCCGTCGACAGCGGCGCCGCGCTGCAGCGCGTCGGCGTTGGCCCGCAACAGGTCCAGGTAGGACGGCCGGTGTGAAGGGCCGACGCCCGCACCCCCGTCGTCCCACCCGTCGACCCACCGGACGTCGCCCACGACGGAGTCGATCACAGCGTAGATCCGGTTCTCGTCGTTCTCGGGGTAGAGCAGGAACGGGATCATCCTGCCGTTCCAGTACTCCGCGCGCGGGTCGTCACCCTCCACCATGTCCCCCCTGCACATCGACCGCCAGCCGTCGCGGATCTCCCTGATGCCGAGTCCCACGCCCTTGTCGGGGCCGAGGGGCATGCCGCCGTTGTGCCGCAGGAGGGAGGCGCGCAGGTCGTCCGGGAACCGCAGGCCGGTCTGCGACTCGGCGACGGCGATGGTGCGCGCCCTGCCGGGACCGCGTAGCGAGGCGTAGGTGACAGGGGCGTTGCGCCTGAGCCAGCGCTCGAGGCGCCGCCACTGCGCGTCGACCTGGCGCTTCACCTGAGGGTCGAGCGGCCTGACGACCACGGCGCGCCGCTCGGGCGCGCAGGCGGGGTCGGGCGTGGGCGCGATCGCCGGCGCCGGCGACGGCGACGGCGACGGCGACGGCGACGGCGACGGCGACGGCGACGGCGACGGCGTGGGGACGTCGGCGATGAACGGCTCGGGCGCGTGACCCTGCTCGGCCGTACCGGATCGGGCGCGCATGCTCGCCAACTGCTCGCGCTCCTTCTCCGCCTCCCCCGCCGAGGTGATCGCCGCGACCGTGCCGACGCCGGCCACCAGCAGGCCGAGAATCAACCCCGCCAGCAGGCCGTTGAGGAAGCGGCTGACAGGGCGCCGGTGGTAACGCTCGAGGTCCTCCGGAGTGGGACGGCCGAGCACCGGCTCCCGCACGGGAGCAGACGGCGAGGTCCTTCTGTCGATCCTGATCGCGATCGCGGCGAGCACGACGGCGATCAGCGCCATCCGCAGGAGCTTGAGCACGCGCGGCACCCTACCGGACCCACCCGGGGACCGGCTCGGCGGAGATCACCGACGGCCGCCGCGCTCGCTCACCGGGCTCCGGCGCGCCGCCCTTCCGCCGATTCCCGCGGTGCGACCTCGGGCGACGTCGTACGGGCGCGGCGGCGTAGCCGTACCACGACAGCCGTCAGGATCGCGGCGGTCAGCGCGTGCCGTACAAGCTTCACCACGCCGGGCACACTATCCCGAACCGATACAGTCGTGTGCATGGAATTCCGTCACCTCGGCCGCAGCGGTCTCCTGGTCAGCGAGATCAGCTACGGCAACTGGATCACCCATGGCTCCCAGGTCGAGGAGGAGGCCGCGAACGAATGCGTGAAGGCCGCCCTCGACGAGGGGATCACGACCTTCGACACCGCGGACGTCTACGCGGGCACGCGCGCCGAGGAGGTGCTCGGCAGGGCGCTGAAGGGCGTCAGGCGCGAGTCGCTGGAGATCTTCACCAAGGTCTACTGGCCCACGGGCCCCGGCCCCAACGACCGCGGACTGTCGCGCAAGCACATCACCGAGTCGATCAACGGTTCGCTGCGCCGCCTGCAGACCGACTACGTCGATCTCTACCAGGCCCACCGCTTCGACTACGCGACGCCGCTCGAGGAGACCCTCAAGACCTTCGACGACCTCGTACGGCAGGGCAAGGTCCTCTACGTCGGCGTCAGCGAGTGGAACGCCGACCAGATCGCCCAGGCGCTGAAGATCGCCGACGAGATGGGCTTCGACCGGATCGTGTCGAACCAGCCGCAGTACAACGCCATCTGGCGGGTCATCGAGTCGGAGATCGTGCCGCTGAGCGAGAAGGAGGGCGTCAGCCAGATCGTCTGGTCGCCCATCGCCCAGGGCGTGCTGACCGGCAAGTACCTGCCCGGCCAGGCCGTTCCCGCGGGCTCGCGCGCCACGGACGAGACCGGCGCCAAGATGATCGACAGGTTCATGAACGACGACGTGCTGACCCGCGTCCAGGACCTCAAGCCGATCGCCGCCGATCTCGGCCTGTCCATGGCCCAGCTCTCGATCGCGTGGGTGCTGCAGAACCCGAACGTCGCCAGCGCCATCGTCGGGGCCTCCAGGCCCGAGCAGGTGCGCGACAACGTCAAGGCGGCAGGCGTCAAGCTCGACGCCGAGGTGCTCAAGAAGATCGACGACGTGCTCGGCCCGATCATCGAGCGCGACCCGGCCAAGACGATCTCCCCGGCCACCCGGCCATAGCGATTACGCATGAAACGAAAAACCCCTTGGTTCCCAAGGGGTTTTTTCATTCACTCCGTTCGCAACGACATTCCCGCATATTCAACCCGGTCTTCGTCGAGCAGAGCCACTTGCTCGACCCCCGATTCCAGCAGGTCACGGTAGTTCTCACCAAGCCACGACTCGGCGTCGGCCTGGCTGGGGAAAACCTCGCGCGGCAAGGGGCGGTCGGTCACCTCACCACCATTTGCGTTTTCATAACGCCAGCGCCATGTCATGCCATACGCTCCTTTTCCGCGGGATCGCCCGAGCTCACATCGGCACCCGCACCATACCCCTGGAGCATGGAGGTTGATCGATGCTGCGCGCATTAGGGCTCGCCTGCGCGGCGGCCCTGCTCGTTTCCGCTCCTGCCTTCGCCGACCCCGCCCCCGGCGCGCCTGATCCGAACGCCGCCCGCCTGTGGAGCTACTGGCAGAGCGACGGCACCGCGTGGCTGTCGGGCCAGGCGGACGCCGCGGTACGCGACGGCTCGGTGATCGGCTGGCGCTTCGCCGCGGCCCCCGACGGCTCGGCCGCCGAATCCCCCGGCGGCGAACTGCCGGCGTTCGACCAGGTCTGCGGCAAGGAGCCCGCCGCCTCCGGCCACCAGCGCGTGGCCCTCGTGATCGACTTCGGCGACACCGGCACCGACGCCTACCCGGGCGAGCGCCCACCCGCTCCCGTCACCACGTGCGTGGCAGGGGCGGAAGGCGCCACGGGGATGCAGGCGCTCGTCCTGGCCGCCAGGGTGCGCGCCGAGTCCTCTGGAACGGTCCTCGCGGTCAACGACTACCCCGCCAGGGCGAAGGGCGGCGCCGCCCCTGCCCCCTCACCCGCCCAGGATGGAGGGCCGCCGGTGCTGTGGATCGCGGGCGGCGTGGCCGCCGTCGCGATCGTGGGCGGCGGGGTGCTGGTGGCCCGCCGCTCCCGTGGGCGTGCCACGCTGTGAGGCGTGCTTGTCAGGTTCATCGGTACGGCGGGGCGCGACGGCTGGCCCTCGCCCGGGTGTTCGTGCGTCTCGTGCGCGGGACTGCCGCCGGGTTGGCGCGCGCCCCTGCGGGTGGAGATCGACGGCGTGCTGACGCTGGGGGACGACGCGCCTCCCCCCGGCTACGAGGCCGAGGGAGCACTCGTCGTCGCACCTGACGGCTCCCGGCTCCTCGACCTGTCCCGTGCCCCCGCCTCTGCCGAGAGGTACGGCACCGCCTCCGACGAGCGCGACGGCACCACCGCGCCGCCCCCACCGGGATCCCCTCACCCGACGGCCCCCTCGCAGGGACCCCCTCCCCCCACGGCACCGCTCGACCCGGGCCCCCCTCGACCCGCCGCGCCCGCCACCCCGGCGCCCTCTCCACTCACCGCGCGCGCCACCTCAGGAGACCCTCACCAGACCACACCACTCGACCCGGGATCCCCTCGACCCGCCGCGCCCGCCACCCCGGGCCCCCCTCTTCCCACCGCGCCCGCCACTCCAGGAGACCCTCGCCAGACGACACTCGACCCGGAGGAGCAGCGGCGGGCCACGCCGCTCGACCCTGGGCCGCCAGGACCCGCGGCGGCTCCTTCGACGGGCACCGCTCTCCCGACGCCCGTGAACGACACCTCCCCGGCGTGCGACCTCGTGCTGGTGGACCTGCTCGACGACCCCTCCGTCCTCGGCGACCTGCGAAGGCGCGGGATCGTCACCGCCGCCACCCACGTCGTCGCCGTCGGGCTCGACCATCGCGTCAGGTCGGAGTCCGAACTCGCCAGGCGGCTCGCGCTGTGGGGGGCGCGGGCCGTACCGGACGGGACCGTCGTGGACACCGCCCACGCTCCCCCACCCACCCCGGCCCCGCCACGACGGACGCTGCTGCTGGGCGGCTCGCGCTCGGGCAAGTCCGACGAGGCCGAGCTGCGGCTGGCGGCCGAGCCCCACGTCACCTACCTCGCCACGGGACCCTCGGGCCACGGCGACCCCGAGTGGGCGGCGCGGGTGGCCGCCCACCGCGCCAGACGGCCCGCCCACTGGTCGAGCGAGGAGACCACCGAACTGGCCGAGGCGATCGACCGCGCCACGACGCCGCTGCTGGTCGACGGGCTCGGGACGTGGCTGGCGGCGATGTTCGATGAGGCCGGCGCGTGGGAGGAGCCTTCGCGTCGCGACGAGGTGGTACGGCGCTGCGACGAGCTGGTGGAGGCCTGGCGCTCGACCCGCCGGCGGATCGTCGCGGTGTCGGACGAGGTGGGGCTCGGCGTCGTCCCCGCCACTTCCAGCGGGCGGGCCTTCCGGGACGCGCTCGGCCGCCTGAACCAGCGTCTGGCCGCCGAGTCGGAGGACGTCACGCTCGTCGTGGCCGGACGCCTGCTCCCCCTCACCTGACGCCCGTTCCGCCCACCAGGCGGGTTCGGCGACCCGAGCGCCGGAGGTTCCGGCCGGACGTAGAGAGGCTGAGCCGGGCGCGGGGTTCCGGGCGGACGCAGAGAGGCTAAGCCGAGCGCTGGGAGTTCCGGGCCGACGTGGAGCGGCGAACCCGAGCGCCGGAGGTTCCGGCCGGACGTAGAGGCTGAGCCGGGCGCGGGGTTCCGGGCGGACGTGGAGCGGCGCACCCGAGCGCTGGGAGTCCCGGGCGGACGTGGAGGACCGGGGTGCTAGAGGCGGGGGGTGCGGACTGCGCGGGCCGACCAGCGGCCGTCGAGCCGGTCCACGCGGAGCTCGCGGCCGAAGCACTCCGACAGCGCAGACGCGGTCAGGGTCTCCTCGACCGGGCCCGCCGCCAGGATGCGGGTGTCCCGCATGAGCAGCGCGTGCGTGGTCGTGGCCGGGACCTCCTCCAGGTGGTGTGTGACGGTCACCGTCGTCAGCCCGTCGCGCCCCGCGAGGTCCTCGATCGAGGTGATGAGGTCCTCTCGGGCGGGGAAGTCCAGCCCGGCGAACGGCTCGTCCAGCAGCAGGATCGCCGGGTCCGCCATGAGCGCCCTCGCCACCCTGATCCTGGCCCGCTCCCCCTGCGAGCACACCACGAACAGCCGGTCGGCCAGATCCTTGCAACCCATCTCGGCCAGCAGCGCGTGGGCCCTGTCGTGCTCGGCCTCGCCGTACCGGTCCCAGAGCGGCGCGCTCGTGCCCGTGTGCCCGGTGAGGACCACGGTGTGCGCGGTCGCGGCCTCCTCCTCCAGCAGCGCCTCGTCCACCAGGCGCTGGCTCGCCGCGACCAGGCCGATGTCCCTGCGCAGCTCGCGGAGGTCCACCCGGCCCATCCGGCGGCCGAGGATGGTGACGGCGCCCTCGCTGGGATGCCGTACGGCGGCGGCCAGCGACAGCAGGGTGGTCTTGCCCGCCCCGTTGGGACCGAGGATCACCCAGTGCTGACCGTAGGCGACCTGCCAGTCGATCCCGGCCAGCAGTGTCTTGCCGACCACCCTGACACCGACACCTTCGAGTTCCACGGCGTGCATCCGGACACCCTAACGACCAGCCGGGCGTGCCTTCTCCCCGGGTCCGCTTCGAGCGGTCACCACCGCCGCAGTCGTGCTCTTCCCCCGATGGCGGTGGAGGGTGGGGGCAGGCGGCCGGGGCGAGGCAGGGCGAGGGGTGGGTTGGGGCCGAGGGGACGGGGGGTGGTGAACGTAGGATCGACGGCCATGACCGGGTGGGCGGACGGGGTGCGGTTCGCGGTGGGGACGTTGAGCGTCTTCCCCGTCAGGGTGGATCGGGTCGACCGTGAGGTGGCGGGGCGGGCGATGGTCCTCGCGCCGCTGACCGGGCTGGTGCTCGGGGCCGTCAGCTGCCTGCCGCTGGCCCTGCCCGGCTCGGAGTTGCTCGGGGCGGCGCTGGCGCTGGGTCTGCTCGCGTTGCTGACCAGGGGCCTGCACCTGGACGGGCTCGCGGACCTGGCGGACGGGCTGGGGAGCGGCAGGCCCGCCGCTCAAGCCCTGGATGTGATGAAAAGGTCGGATATCGGGCCGTTCGGGGTTGTCACCCTGGTCTTCACGCTGATCGTGCAGTGCGCGGCGCTGGCAGAGGCCGGCCCCGTGGCACTGGTCGCGGCCTGCGTGACCGGGCGGCTGGCCCTGACGTGGGCCTGTACGCCGGGTGTGCCGTCCGCGCGGCCCGGCGGGCTCGGCGCCATGGTGGCGGGCACCGTACGGCGGGGCGCGGCGCTCGTCGCCACCCTGGTCGTGCTGTCGGCGGCCGTCCTCGCGGGAGCTGCAGGGGCCGGGCCTGCGGGAGGGGGGTTCGTCCTCCCACTGGCCGTGCTCGCCGGGTTGGGGGTGGCGACCGGGTTGCTGGCGCACGCCGTACGGAGGCTCGGCGGCGTCACGGGAGACGTGCTGGGCGCGCTCGTCGAGACGGCCGCCACCACCGTGCTCGTCGTGTGCGCGGTGTTCAGCTGACCGGCTGCGCCTGCCGTACCGGGGACAGCTTGAACACCACGGCCGTGATGACGGCCAGCACCGCCCATCCGACGAGACCGGTGATGCCGGCGAGGACGGTGTTGGGCGGGTCGGCCGCGTCGCCGAGCAGGAGGGCGAGGGAGGCGGCCGGGTTGAGCGCCGCGTGGCCGATCACGGCGGGCCACAGGCTGCCCGTGCGCAGGCGCAGCCAGCCGAACAGCATCCCGGCCAGCACGCAGAACCCTACGAAGAGCACGGCGGCCCACGGGCCGATGGAAGGGTAGTTGTAGCCGAGGGCGGTCGCGGGCGCGTGCCAGAGCCCCCAGATCACGCCGGAGAGCACCAGCCCGCCGAAGACCCCGCGCGATGCGACCAGTTGGGGCAGCAGCCATCCGCGCCAGCCCCACTCCTCCCCCAGCATCGGGATGATGTTGAGTATCGGCAACAGCAGGGTCGAGGCCAGAAGCTGAACGACCAGTGCGGTGTGCGGGTCGGCCGAGGACCCGAGCATCGAGGTGAAGATGCTGAGGCGGTCGAGGTCGAGGGAGACCAGGCCGAGCGCCGCGGTCAGGGCGAGCGTGCCGTACACGACCAGGGGGACGGCCGCCCACGTGACCAGCAGCAGTCCGACGGTGCGGCGCGGGTGCTCACCGAACGTGAGGCCGGTCTGCCTGGCCCATGCGCGGAACGGTGTGCGCCTGGCCAGCCATACGGCGAGCACGCCGACACCGGGTGTGAACATCATGAGCCCGATCAGCGGGCCGAACAGCGGATCGGCCAGTCCTTCGCCGAGCCACAGAGGTGACGCGGCCAGCCACGCTGTGCCGAAGGTGACCAGGAGGAAGAGCGCCATCACGCGCCGACCCTTTCGTCGATGAGGGCGTTGAGCAGGGCCGCGCCGCGCGCGGCGTCGTCGATGCTGACGAGGAGCTGGCCGCCGGAGCGGTAGCGCAGGACGAGGCAGTCGCCGCCGCGCAGCATGATCGCCGCGGCTCCGGGGACGCCGCGGATGCCCCAGCCCCCCACCTGGCTCGGGAAGCGCTGCTCCGACCAGGCGCGCTCGATCTTGGACAGCCTGATCCTGCGGACCGGCCAGCCGAGCGGCCCGAAGCCGATGGCGACGCCGTCCTCGGTGATCCGCACGGTGACGGAGGAGGTCAGCAGGCCGCACACGAGCACGAGGGCGGCCACGCCGAACAGCGGCCCGCCCGCGCCCGGCATCAGCCCCGCGAGCGTGAGGGCGCCGAAGGCCACCGTCAGCAGCGCCGAGCCCGCGGTGACCGCGACCAGCCACAGGTTGGACACGCGGCTGACCCACACCGAGCGCTGGCCCGGGCGCAGCCGTAGCCTCGGCGGCGCCTCGCCCTCGGGCGTGGCCTGGTCGGGCTCGCCCCTGAAGAGGAAGCCCGCGAGGATGCCACCCGCGGCCGCCACGGCCAGGACGGCCACGACGTCCCATCCGAGGCTCTTGGCCTGGGTCCACACCGGCACGTCGAGGTTGGCGGACATGATCGACAGCTCCGCGCCGACGACGAACAGGCCCCAGCCGAACAGGGTTCCCCACCAGTAGGCGCGGCTCAGCCGCCGGTCGAAGGCCGTGCCGTGGAGCGCGATCCCCACCATGACCGCCAGGACGACGACCGCCGTGGCGACGCTGAACAGCAGGTTCTGTGTGAAGGACATGCTGCCGTCGGGCACGGCACCGCTCCAGTGAGTGGCGAGCGGGTCCGGCAACCTGTCGCGCAGGGAGAGGGGGACCGCCACGAGGACGGCGGAGACGGTCAGTCCCCACGCCCCCGCGGCGAGCAGCGCGCGGTTCCTGCTGGTCATGGCAGCTCCTTCAGTACGTCGATGAGGTCGTCGCGGCTGTAGCCGTACCTCTTCGCCTCCTCGAGCAGCTCGCGCGCCCGCTGAACGATGAGCGCGCGGCCGGTCGGGACCCCGGCCACGCTCACCCCCCGGCCCCGCCTGAACTCCAGCAGGCCTTCGTCGCGGAGGTCGCGCAGCGCGCGCAGCACGGTGTTGGCGTTGATGCCGAGCGCGTCTGCGAGGTCCTTGGCCGGCGGGAGGCGATCGCCTGCCTGGTAGGAGCCCTCGCCTATGGCGCGCCTGATCGCCCCTGCCACCTGTTCGTGCAGGGGCCGGGGATCGTTGAGATCGAGCGTGAGCAACATGGTGCTAATGACAATAGCATCATTTTTCGGCACCGTATTGGTAGGATGAACCCCTGTTTATGAATAAGCTGCCAACCGTGGATAGCATCGGTCTACGTGACCACTGTGCGGCTGAACTCAGCAGATCCCGTCTCGTTCGACACCGACGCCCTGGTCGTCGGTTTCCTGTCAGGTTCCGAGGGCCCGCGCCCCACCGCGAAGGGCCTCGACGCCGCCTTCGACGGCAAGCTGGCCGCGTCTCTGAACGCCGTCGGCTTCGCGGGAAAGCCGGGTGAGGTGGCCAAGGTCCCCACGTTCGGCGCCATCACCGCGCCGCTGCTGGTCGCCGTCGGACTCGGCGAGTCCGCCGACCTCGAGGGGCTGCGCCGCGCCGCGGGCACGGCCGTCCGCTCTCTCGCCGGTACGGCACGCGCCGCCCTCACGCTGCCCTCCGCCTCCGCACAGGAGGCCGAGGCGGTCGCGCTCGGCGGCCTCCTGGGCGCCTACGACTACGCCAGGTACCGCACCAACGGTGAGCAGAAGGTCCCTGTCGGCGAGCTGGTCGTGCTGACCGCCGCCGAGGGCTCGGCCGAGCGCGTCGCGGTCGTGGCGGACGCCGTCACCCTGGTGCGCGACCTGGTCAACACCCCGCCCATGGACCTGTGGCCGGCGAAGTTCGCCGAGATCGCCGAGCAGGAGGGCGCCAAGGCCGGCCTCAGCGTCGAGGTGCTCGACGAGAAGCAGCTCAAGGACGGCGGCTACGGCGGCATCATCGGCGTCGGCCAGGGCTCGGCCAACCCGCCGCGCCTGGTCCGGCTGTCCTACACCCACCCCGAGGCGAGCCAGACGCTGGCCTACGTCGGCAAGGGCATCACGTTCGACTCCGGCGGCCTGTCGCTGAAGCCGTCGGCCGCCATGGACTGGATGAAGTCCGACATGGGCGGCGCGGGCGCGGTGTTCGGCGCCCTCGTCGGCATCGCCCGCCTCGGCCTCAAGGTGAACGTCGTCGGCTACCTCTGCCTGGCCGAGAACCTGCCCAGCGGCACCGCGACCCGCCCCTCCGACGTGCTGACCAGCTACAGCGGCAAGACCGTCGAGGTGCTCGACACCGACGCCGAAGGCCGCCTGGTCCTCATGGACGGCATCGCCCGCGCGGTCGAGGACGACCCCGACCTCATCGTCGACGTCGCCACCCTGACCGGCGCCCAGATCGTCGCCCTCGGCTGGCGTACGGCGGGCGTCATGTCCAACGAGGACGACGTCCGCGAACTCGTGGTCTCCGTCGCCGACGAGGCGGGCGAGGGCGCGTGGGGCATGCCGCTGCCCGAGGAACTGCGCAAGGGCCTCGACTCGCCGATCGCCGACATCGCCAACCTCCAGCCCGAGCGCTGGGGCAGCATGCTCGCCGCGGGCATCTTCCTGAAGGAGTTCGTGCCGGAGGGCAGGCGCTGGGCGCACATCGACATGGCGGGGCCCGCCTTCAACAAGGGCGAGCCGCACGGCTACACGCCGAAGGGCGGTACGGGCGCCATCACCCGCACCCTCATCGGACTGGCCGAGAGGGCCGCAACGGGCCTTAACAAGTGAAAAGATGACGGCATCACCATCCGACAAGGAGCTTTCCTGTGGCCTACGACATCGTCGTCCTAGGTGGCGGTAGCGGCGGCTACGCCTGCGCACTGCGGGCGGCAGAGCTGGGCAAGACGGTCGCGCTGATCGAGAAGGACAAGATCGGCGGCACCTGCCTCCACCGCGGCTGCATCCCCACCAAGGCCCTGCTGCACTCGGCCGAGATCGCCGACGAGACCCGTGAGAGCGAGGCGTACGGCGTCAAGGCCCGCTTCGACGGCATCGACGTCCCCGGCGTCCACGCCTTCAAGGACAAGATCGTCACCCGGGCGTGGAAGGGCGTGCAGGGCCTGCTCAAGTCTGCGGGCGTCACGATCGTCGAGGGTGAGGGCAGGCTCGTCGGTCCCAACCGCGTCCAGGTGGGCGCCGAGGTCTACGAGGGCGCCAGCATCGTCCTGGCCACGGGCAGCGCGCCGAAGTCGCTGCCCGGCCTGGAGATCGACGGCGAGCGGATCATCACCAGCGAGCACACGCTGAAGATGGACCGCGTGCCCACCTCGGTCATCGTGCTCGGCGGCGGCGTCATCGGCGTGGAGCTGGCCAGCGTCTACCGCTCCTTCGGAGCCGAGGTCACCATCGTCGAGGCCCTGCCCCACCTGCTTCCCGCCGAGGAGGAGTCGAGCTCCAAGCTGCTGGAGCGCGCCTTCCGCCGCAGGGGCATCAAGTACGAGCTGGGTGTCTTCTTCGACAGCGTCAAGACCACCGACACCGGCGTGGTCGTCACGCTGGCCAACGGCAAGACCCTCGACGCGGAGCTGCTGCTGGTGGCCGTGGGCCGCGGCGCGGTGAGCGCGGGCATGGGCTTCGAGGAGCAGGGCGTCGCGATCGAGCGCGGCACCGTGGTCGTCGACGAGCACTGCCAGACCAGCGTGCCCGGCGTCTACGCGATCGGCGACCTGATCCCCACCCCGCAGCTGGCCCACGCAGGCTTCGCCGAGGGCATCATGGTGGCCGAGCACATCGCGGGCCTCAACCCGCCGCCGATCGACTACGACGGCGTGCCGCGCATCACCTACTCCGACCCCGAGGTCGCCTCGGTGGGCATCACCTCCAAGCAGGCGGCGGAGCGGGGCATCGAGATCGTCGAGCAGGTCTACGACCTGGCCGGCAACCCCAAGAGCCAGATTCTCGGCACCGCGGGGGCCGTCAAGGTGCTGGCCCAGAAGGACGGCCCTGTCGTGGGCGTCCACATGGTCGGCCGCCGCATCGGCGAGCTCGTCACCGAGGGCCAGCTGATCTACAACTGGGAGGCGCTCCCCGCGGAGGTCGCCCAGCTGATCCACGCTCACCCGACCCAGTCCGAAGCCATGGGCGAGGCCATGCTGGCGCTGGCCGGCAAGCCCCTGCACGTCCACAACTAAGAACTCGAGGAAGACATACCCATGCCGGTCTCCGTACAGATGCCCCAGCTCGGCGAGAGCGTGACCGAGGGCACGGTAACCCGTTGGCTGAAGAAGGAGGGCGAGCGCGTCGAGGCCGACGAGCCGCTCCTCGAAGTGTCGACCGACAAGGTCGACACCGAGATCCCGTCGCCGTCGGCGGGTGTCCTGACCAAGATTGTCGTCGCCGAGGACGAGACCGTCGAGGTCGGCGCCGAGCTTGCGATCATTGACGAGAACGGTACGGCCGGCGCCGCCGCTCCCGCTCCGGAGGCCGCGGCCGCTCCTGAGCCCGAGCCTGAGCCCGAGCCCGCCCCTGCCTCCTCGATCCCGCAGCCCGCGCCGGCTCCGGCCGCCGCCCCGGCCCCGGCCCCTGCTCCCGCCGCAGCTCCGGCTCCCGCGCCCGCCCAGGCCCCCGCGCCTTCGCCGATCGCGACGACGCCCGCCGCCGCGCCGAGCCCGCTGCCGTCCTCGGGCGACAGCCCCTACGTCACGCCGCTGGTGCGCAAGCTCGCCAACGAGCACGGGGTGGACCTCGACTCGCTGACCGGCACCGGCGTCGGTGGCCGTATCCGCAAGCAGGACGTGCTCGAGGCCGCCAAGACCCGGCGCGACCAGGCCGCTCCTGCCCCGGCCGCCCAGGCCCCCGCGCCCGTCCAGGCCGCGCCCGCCGCCGCTGCCCCCGCCGCCCAGGCCGCTCCGGCCGCCGCGGCCCAGGCTCCGGTGGCCGCCGCGCCCGAGGCGGTCCAGGTCGACACCACGCTGCGTGGCCGTACCGAGAAGATGTCGCGCCTGCGTCAGACCATCGCCAAGCGCATGGTCGAGTCGCTGCAGACCGCGGCCCAGCTCACCTCGGTCGTCGAGGTCGACGTGACCAAGATCGCCAAGCTGCGCGCGAAGGCCAAGGACGACTTCTTCCGCCGCGAGGGCGTCAAGCTGACCTTCACGCCGTTCTTCGCGATGGCCGCGGTCGAGGCGCTCAAGCAGCACCCGAAGCTCAACGCCACGATCAACAACGAGACCAACGAGGTGACCTACTTCGACGTCGAGAACCTCGGCGTCGCGGTCGACACCGAGCGGGGTCTGCTCGCGGCGGTCGTGCACAGCGCCGGTGACCTCAACCTGGCCGGCCTGGCCAGGAAGATCACCGACGTGGCCGAGCGCACCCGCGACAACAAGGTGACGCCCGACGAGCTCACCGGCGGCACGTTCACGCTGACCAACACCGGCAGCCGCGGCGCGCTGTTCGACACGCCGATCCTGAACCAGCCGCAGGTCGGCATGCTCGGCACCGGCGCGGTCGTCAAGCGGCCCGTCGTGCTCGACACGCCGGAGGGCGAGGTCATCGCGGTCAGGTCGATGGTGTACCTGGCGCTGACCTACGACCACCGTCTGGTCGACGGGGCCGACGCGGCGCGCTTCCTCACGACGATCAAGCGTCGTCTCGAGGAGGGCCGCTTCGAGGCGCAGCTGGGCCTCGCGTAACGCCCTGCCGTTCAGGCTCGTGATGCGGGCGCCCGCGGAGACTCTCCGCGGGCGCCCGCCCGCGTTCAAGGCGGGTCGCGACCGGTCCGTTCGTGACCGATCCTTTCGCGGCCCGCTCGCGCCGGTCCGTTCGTGATCGATCCGTTCGCGGCCGGTT
The DNA here is from genome assembly GCF_057708945.1 of Nonomuraea sp. bgisy101. Classification (NCBI taxonomy): domain Bacteria; kingdom Bacillati; phylum Actinomycetota; class Actinomycetes; order Streptosporangiales; family Streptosporangiaceae; genus Nonomuraea; species Nonomuraea sp. bgisy101. Next base: position 210,021 of record NZ_JBYITD010000001.1, on the reverse strand, counting down.
CGCATCGGTCCACCGGTTCGCGCCGGTCTGTTCGCGGTTCGGTTCGTTCGCGGCCGGTTCGTTCGCCCGGTCCTTCGACTGCCGTCGCGACGTCGCCCCTCCACGGGCGCGGGATCGAGGTCGCGGCGCCCCTTCCGCGTAGGGTGGGATGATGGCGATCATCGTGACGGGCTCCTCGGGTCTGCTCGGCAGGGCGCTGGTCGGCGCGCTCACCGAAGAAGGAGAGCAGGTCGTCCGGCTGGTACGGCGCCCGCCCGCGAGCGGCGACGAGTCGCTCTGGGAGCCCGAGAAGGGCCTCGTCGACCGGGAGGTGCTGGAAGGCGCCCAGGCGGTGGTGCATCTGGCGGGCGCGGGGCTCGGCGAGCACCGATGGAGCGACGCCTACCGGCGGGAGATCGTCGACAGCAGGGTGGCAGGGACCAGGACGCTGGTCACGGCGCTGAAGGGGCTGAGCAGGCCGCCCGAGGTGCTGCTGTCCGCCTCTGGAGCGGGCTTCTACGGCGACACGGGCGACAGGGTGACCGACGAGAGCGGCCCGCGCGGTGAGGGTTTCCTCGCGGAGCTGTGCGAGCGCTGGGAGGCCGAGGCGAGAAGGGCCGAGCAGGCGGGTATCAGGACCGCCCAGCTCAGGACCGCGATCACGCTGTCGGCCCATGGCGGGGCACTGGAGCGGATGCTGCCGGTCTTCCGGCTGGGGCTCGGCGCGCCGCTGGGCTCGGGCGGGCAGTGGTGGGCGTGGATCTCGCTCGACGACTGGGTCCGCGCCGCGCTCCACATCCTGCGGAACCGGGACATCGAGGGACCGGTGAACGTCGCCGCGCCCGAGCCCGTGACCAACAAGGAGTTCACCAGGGCGCTGGGCCGGGCGCTGAAGAAGCCGACGATGCCGATCGCCGTGCCGGGGTTCGCGTTGCGGACGGGGCTGGGCGGTTTCGCCGACGAAGGGTTGCTGATCGGACAGCGTGCCGTCCCGTCGAAACTGCTTGACAGCGAGTTCCGGTTCCTGCATCCGACCCTCGACGAGGCGCTGGCGGCCGTACTCTAGTGAGCCATTCGTCCGACTCACCGTGGGGGGTAGCACAATGACCAGGTCAGGGCAGTCCCATATCCTCGCCATCGGCGGCGGATCCTTCAAGGCGACCGAGCGCTACGGCTTCCTGCAGGCCAGCCCGCTGTTGCGTTACGCACTCGATCTCACAGGGCAGGACAGGCCCAAGCTCGGCCTGCTCGCCACCGCGACGGGTGACGACGCCGACTGGCTGCTGAAGATGTACGGCGCCTTCGCCGGTTGGGACGTCGAGGTGAGCCATCTGACGGTCTTCCCGATGCCCAATGTCGAGGACCCGAAGGCGTGGATGCTCGACCAGGACATGATCTATGTCAGTGGCGGGAGCGTGGCCAACCTGGCGGCGTTGTGGCGCCTGCACGGCCTTGACGAGGCCTTCGAGGAGGCGTGGCGGTCGGGTGTGGTGCTGGCCGGGCAGAGCGCGGGCGCGCTGTGCTGGCATGTCGGCGGCAACACCGACTCCTTCGGCCCGCGGTTGCGGGTGTGGGCCGACGGCCTGGCGCTGCTGCCCTACTCGTGCGGCGTCCACTACAACTCCGACCCGCAGCGCAGGCAGCTGCTGCACGAGTCGGTGGCCTCGGGCGAGCTGCCCGACGGCTACGCCGCCGACGAGGGCGTGGGCCTGCACTACGTGGGCACCGAGTTCATCCAGGCGGTCACCGTCGACCCCGCGGGCTACGCCTACCGGGTGGAGCACGACGGCGCGGGCGGCGTGAAGGAGTTCAGGATCGAGCCGAGGCTGCTCACCGCGTGATCCGCTGAAGGCGGGAGGCGCGTCCCACGGGTCCGCGATGACGTGGCCGGGCACGGCCATGGGAGGTCATTGCGGTCCCGTGGTCGTTTCTTGTGAGTAACCTTTATCTGTGGCGAAGCTGACGATTGTCCGTCTTGGTGTGGACGTGCCGTACGAGCAGGCGTGGGCACTCCAAAGACGCGTCCACGCCCACAGGGTCGCAGGCACTCTCGGCGACACCGCGCTGTTGCTGGAGCACGCGCCGGTCTACACGGCGGGAAGGCGCACGGCGGCGCACGAGCGGCCCGCCGACGGCACCCCCGTCGTCGACGTCGACAGGGGCGGCCGCATCACCTGGCACGGGCCCGGTCAGCTCGTCGGATACCCGATCATGCGGGTGGGCGACGTAGGCGCCTACGTGCACGCGCTCGAAGAGGCGATGATCCAGATCTGTGCCGACTTCGGCGTCAGCGTGCACAGGGTCGAGGGGCGCAGCGGCGTCTGGGTGCGCGACGAGGGCGGCCCCGAACGCGCCCTGGGCGCGGTCGGCATCAGGATCGTCGGCGGCGTCACGATGCACGGCTTCGCGCTCAACTGCGCCAACGACCCGAGCTGGTTCAACAGGATCGTGCCGTGCGGCATCAGCGACGCGGGGGTCACCTCGCTGTCGCAGGAGTCGGGACGGCGCATCGTGGTCGACGAGGTCATGCCGTACGCGGAGAAGCGCCTGGCCGAGGCGCTGGAGGCGGAGCCGCAGGACATGCACGAGGAGGACCTTCTCCAAGCGGTGGCGAAACTGCGGTGAAATCGGGATGAGCCGCTCCTAGTATCGGCGGCATGCGAAGGAGCGCCGCTCTCGTCCTATCCCTCACTGTCCATGCGCTGACCCTCGGTTTCTTCGTGCTCGGCGTGTCGACCGTCGTCAACAGCTCGGCGCCGCTTCTGTCCTGGCTGCTCGGCATCCTGCTGGTGGCGATCGGGGTGCTGCTGCGCCCGCGGCTGGGCCGCCTGCCCGCCGACGCCGAGGTGCTCGAGCCTGCCGCCGCGCCCATGCTGTACGGCGTGTCCGCGCGCGTCGCCGACGAGGTGGGCGTGCCCAGGCCGGCCAAGGTGGCGGTGATGGATCTGGCCACGGCCGCCGGCTACGTGCGGCTCGGCGTGCGCAGGACCCCCGCGCTGGTCGTGGGCCTGCCGCTGTGGCTGACGCTGTCGCCGAGGCAGCGGGTGACGCTGCTGGCGAGCGCCTACGCGAGCGCGGAGACCCTCGACGGGCTGATCGTCGCAGGGGCGCTGTCGACGCTCGGCGAGTGGCGTCACACGCTGCTCGGCTCCGAGCCGTTGAGCGCGCGCAGGGAGGCGGATCTCACGATGGCGATGTCGCTGGGCGCGTGGAGCCCGAGCAGCTCCTACAACGCGGCGGGCGTGCTCGGCCGGATCGTCGGCAGGGTCCTCGGCTGGCCGGTGCTGGTGCTGGAGCACGTGCTGAGGCGGCTGGCCCCCTCGGGCGACCCCCGCGCGGCGGCCAGGCGGCGGACTCTCATGCTGCGGGCGGTGAGCGAGGACGACCTGGCCGAGCTGGAGGAGCTGGTCGCCGGCCGCAGCTATCTGGCGCCGATGCAGGCGGCGGTGCTGCGCGGGGAGAGCGTGGAGGAGATCAGGCAGGCGGCGCTGACGAGGTCCAGGCTGGCCGACGACGGGGTGCTCACCTCCGCGCCCGGTTCGCGGCTGCTGGAAGCGGCCGAGTCGGCGGTCATCGACTCCGAGCTGAGCAGGCACTACGCAAGAGCGGCACGCGGGTTCGGTCTCATAAGTTGAGCGACGTAAGCTTTAACGGTGACCGTTGCTCCTGAAGGCCGTAAGCTCCTCCGCCTCGAGGTGCGAAACGCCGAAACCCCTATTGAGCGCAAGCCCCCGTGGATCAAGACCAAGCTCAAGACCGGTCCCGAGTACACCGAGCTGAAATCGCTGGTGCGCCGGGAGGGCCTGCACACGGTCTGTGAAGAGGCGGGCTGTCCCAACATCTACGAGTGCTGGGAGGACCGGGAGGCGACGTTCCTCATCGGCGGCGACCAGTGCACCCGCCGGTGCGACTTCTGCCAGATCGACACGGGCAAGCCCAAGGAGTACGACAGGGACGAGCCGCGCAGGGTCGCCGAGTCCGTCCAGCAGATGGGCCTGAAGTACGCCACGGTGACCGGTGTCGCCCGTGACGACCTGCCCGACGGTGGCGCCTGGCTCTACGCCGAGACCGCCAGGCAGATCCACTCGCTGCTGCCCGGCTGCGGCGTCGAGCTGCTGGTTCCCGACTTCAACGGCAACCAGGAGCAGCTGGAGGAGGTCTTCTCCAGCAAGCCCGAGGTGTTCGCCCACAACATCGAGACGGTGCCGCGGATCTTCAAGCGGATCCGTCCCGCCTTCCGTTACGAGCGCTCGCTCGAGGTGATCACCAGGGCGCGCGAGGCGGGGCTCGTCACCAAGTCCAACCTGATCCTGGGCATGGGCGAGGAGCGGTCGGAGGTGACCCAGGCGATGCGCGACCTCCACGAGGCCGGCTGCGACCTGGTGACGATCACCCAGTACCTGCGCCCGACGCCGCGTCACCACCCCGTCGACCGCTGGGTGAAGCCTGAGGAGTTCGTGGAGCTCCAGGCAGAGGCCGAGGCGATCGGCTTCGCCGGCGTCATGTCGGGGCCGCTGGTGCGCTCGTCGTACCGCGCGGGGCGGCTCTACCAGCAGGCCATGGAGGCCCGTCAGAACGTCTGATCCGCACAAGAGGAAAGGCCGCACAATGTGCGGCCTTTCCTCTTCTGCGCACCCCATCTCTTTTCACTCCCGCGGCACGCCCTGCGGCGCGGGATCTTCGGTGTTCAGCGGTTCGAGACGGTCAGCTCGCACCGGCCGTCCACGCACGAACGCTTCAACCGGCCCATCGAGATGGTCTGTGCCAGGCCGATCGCCCAGCAGGTCGGACAGCCGCGCAGGGCGAGCAGTCCGACCGGCGCGAGCAGCAGTACGACCGGGCCGAGCACCGGGATGAGCGCCACCGAACCGATCAGCGCGCCGAACCCCACCGCCCCGCGTACCAGGTGCCGGGGCAGCGAAGCGCTCGCGAATCCTCTGTCAGTCATCGTCGTCTCCGAAGGCGGGGTCGGTGGTGCCCTGCAGTGAGTGGTGAACCGCCAGGCGGGCGCGGTGCAGCCGCGACTTCATCGCGGCGGTGCTGAGGCCGAGCGCGTCGGCGACCATCCGCCCGCTGTAGCCCTGGACGTCCCGCATGATCAGCACGCGCCGCTGCCCGGCGGGCAGGGCGGCGATGGCCGTCGCCACCCTGCCGGCTTCCAGGCGCTGCAACACCTCGTCCTCGGCCGAGGGCGTGGGGGCGTCCTTGACCGGCGGGTGAGGCCGCAGCATCAGCCGCGACCGCCGCAGGCACTCGTTGCGGACGATGCGGAACATCCACGAGGCCAGGGCACCCGAGGCCCGTAGCATGCCGATCTTGCGGAACAGGATGATCAGCGCTTCCTGCGCGGCGTCCTCGGCGTCCTCGGGCGTGGCGCACAGGGCGTGGGCGAACCGCCGCACGTGCGGGTGCGAGCCGGACACCACGGCGACGATCGACTCGACGTCGCCGTCCTGCGCGGCGAGGACCAGCCGCTCGGCGGGCCAGGTCGGCTCAGCCACGCGATCGACCCCGCCGGCGAAGCACAACTACGCACGTGCAGACGAGGACGGCCGCGATGGCGACGACGGCGCCAATGATCATGACAAACCTCCGGATCCCGTGCCGCCATTGTTACCGGCACGCGTATGAGAGGCGCGGACGCCGCCAAAGGATTCACCGTGAGCCACAGGAAAGAGCCTCGACCCTCAAGGTAACGTAATAGTCACAAACCTATCTATCGGTAGGTTTTCTGGTTAACACTGACGGCGTGGACATCGACGAACTGATCAACCAGCTGGACCTGCCCACCAAGATCCGCCTGCTCACCGGCGCGGACATGTGGTCGCTGCCCGCCATTCCCGAGATCGGCCTCGACCGGCTCGTCATGAGCGACGGGCCCATCGGCGTGCGCGGCGAGCAGTGGAGCTCCGCCGACCCCTCCATCGCGCTGCCGAGCCCGACCGCGCTGGCCGCGACGTGGGACGTCGACCTGGTACGCCAGGTGGGCCGCCTGCTCGCCCAGGAGGCCAGGCGCAAGGGTGTGCACGTGCTGCTGGCGCCCACCATCAACCTGCACCGCTCCCCTCTCGGCGGCCGGCACTTCGAGTGCTTCTCCGAGGATCCCCACCTCACGGGCGAGCTGGGAGCCGCCTACGTCGAGGGCGTCCAGGAGGGCGGCGTGGCGACCACGCCGAAGCACTTCGTGGCCAACGACTTCGAGACCGACCGCTTCACCGTCGACGTCAAGGTCACCGACAGGGTGCTCAGGGAGGCATACCTGGCGCCCTTCGAGCGGGTGGCCGAGGCGGGGGCGTGGGGCATGATGACGGCCTACAACTCGGTCAACGGGACCACGATGACCGAGCACTCCGCACTGGTGAACGGCGTGCTCAAGGGCGAATGGGGCTTCGACGGCCTCGTCGTGTCCGACTGGACCGCCGTGCGCTCCACCGAGGCGGCGGCGCTCGGCGGCACCGACGTGGCCATGCCGGGGCCCTTCGGACCGTGGGGCGACAAGCTCGAGGAGGCGGTGCGCGAGGGCAGGGTGCCCGAGTCCGCCGTCGACGACAAGGTACGCCGCGTCCTGCGCCTGGCCTCCCGCGTCGGCGCGCTCCGCCCTGCCGGCGGGACGACCTCCGCGCAGGCCGCGCCGATCGACGGGGTGGCGCTCGCCCGCGAGGTCGCGGCGCGCTCGTTCACGCTGCTGAGGAACGACGGCGACCTGCTCCCCCTCGCCGGAACGCCGACGCTGGCGCTCATCGGCTCGGCCGCCGACGAGGCGCGGATCATGGGCGGCGGCAGCGCCCAGGTCTTCCCCGACCGCACCGTCTCCCCCTTGCAGGGGCTCGAGGCCCGTGGCGAGGTCAGGTACGCGCTCGGCACCGACCCCCGCGTGCGCCTGGCGCCGCTGGCCGTACCGACGACGGCGCAGTTCCTCGACGCCGGAGGCGACGTGCTGGCCGAGCACCCGCTGGCCACGACGGAGGCCAGGTGGGTCGGACAGCTGCCGTCCGACGTGGACGGCGGCCTGCTGAGCGCGGTGCGGCTGCGCGCCGCCTACACCCCTGACCTCACGGGTCCGCACGAGCTGTCGGTGGCAGGAGTGGGGCCCTTCACCGTGCGCGTGGACGGCGCGACGGTGTTCGACGAGACGATCGAGCTGGAGGGCGACGACCCGGCGGCGGCCTTCCTCTCGCCGCCGGAGAAGCGCGTCGTCGTCGAGCTGGTCGCGGGCCGGCCGTACGAGCTGGAGGTGACGCACCCCGCCGGGGCCTTCAGCGGCATGGCGTTCGTCGCCTACACCCTCGGCCACGCCAACCCCTCCCCCGGCGAGGACGCGCTCATCGCCGAGGCGGTCGAGCTGGCGCGCTCGTGCGAGGTGGCCGTCGTGGTGGCCTCCACGACGCTGGAGGTGGAGAGCGAGGGCTTCGACCGCAAGGACCTGCGCCTGCCCGGCCGCCAGGACGAGCTCATCGCCGCCGTCGCCGCCGCCAACCCGCGCACGATCGTCGTGGTGAACGCCGGCTCGCCCGTCGAGATGCCGTGGGTGTCCGACGTGGCCGCGGTGCTGCTGACCTGGTTCCCCGGCCAGGAGGCGGGGCACGCGCTCGCCGACGTCCTGTACGGCGACGCCGAGCCCGGCGGCCGCCTGCCCACCACCTGGCCCGTACGGCTCGAGGACAGCCCCGTCGTCAACGTCACACCGGTCGAGGGCGAGGTCCCCTACGACGAAGGCGTCTTCATCGGCTACCGCGCCTGGGAGAAGAGGGGACGCGCTCCCGCGTTCTGGTTCGGCCACGGCCTCGGCTACACCACCTGGTCCTACGACTCGATCGCGGCCGAGGGCTCGACGGTGACGGTGGCGGTCACCAACACGGGGCCACGCCGCGGCCGCGAGGTCGTCCAGGTGTACCTCTCGGCGGTGACGCCCGACGACCGGCCCGCCAGGTGGCTCGCCGGGTTCGACGTGGTGGAGGCGGCGCCGGGCGAGACGGTGCTGACCACGCTCTTCCTGCCCCAGCGGGCCTTCCAGGTGTGGACGGAGGAGGGCTGGAGCACCGTGCCCGGCGAGTACACGGTCGAGGCGGGCCGCAGCGTCGCCGACCTCAGGGCGAGCGCGACCGTCAAGATCTGACACGGCCGCAGTCCTCGGGCCGGCGACGGCCCGTTCGGCCGGCCCGAGGTCTCACGACCGGAGGGGCCGCGCCGAGGACATTCGCCAAGCCGTCCCTCCAGGTGGACGCGGAGGGTCACACGGGAGTGCGGCCCTTCGCGGAGGTCGTCGCGGGCGGCCTGCAGCAGGTGGAGGCGCGAGCCGCGGTTCACCGGAAACGCGCTGTTCGAGGGGCGGACCGGACGCTTCTCCGAGGTGAAACCGATCTCCCAGAAGGGGGTCTCCGCCGGAAACGCGACGAAACGTCGGGTCACGTTTTCATCTCCGGCGGGGGGTGTTTGTATCCTTCACAACATGGCGAAGCCCGTAGACCCAGAGAAGCCGGGGCGCATCAAGCAGCTCCGCATGATCGCGAAGATCATCCAGCAGGCCAATCCCAAGGGGATGCCGATCGTCTTCCTTTCGGCGGTCGCCACGCTGGCGGTGGTCATTGTGATCGGTCTGGTCACGGACTACTTCTGGTACTCGATCGTCATCGGCATCATGCTCGCGTTCACCGTGGGCCTGGTCGTGTTCGGCCAGCTCGCGCAGCGGGCGCAGTACCGCATGCTCGACGGCCAGACAGGCGCGGCCGCGGCGGTGCTGCAGGGCATGCGGGGCAACTGGGAGGTGACCCCGGCGATCGCCGCCAACCGCGACCAGGACCTCGTGCACCTGGTCGTGGGCTTCCCCGGCATCGTCCTGGTCTCCGAGGGCCCGGGCAACCGCGTGCAGAAGATGCTCGTCGGCGAGAAGAAGCGCCTGCAGCGCGTGGTCATGGACGTGCCCGTCTACGACATCCAGTGCGGTGACGGCGAGGGGCAGATCCCGCTCGGCAAGCTGCAGCGGCACCTGATGAAGCTGCCGCGCAACCTCAAGAAGCCCGCGGTCAACCAGGTGAAGGACCGGCTGCGCTCGCTGCCGAAGAACCTGCCGATGCCCAAGGGCCCGATGCCCAAGGGCACGCGGATGCCGCGCGGCCCGAAGATGCGCTAGTGCTGTCGGCTTCGTCGCGGGCCAACCGCTTCTGGTGGGACGGCAACGCGGACGAGTACCAGGTGGAGCACGGCGAGTTCCTGCGCGACGCCGGCTTCATCTGGTGCCCCGAGGGCGTCGACGAGGCCGAGGCGCGGCTGCTCGGCGCGGTCGAGGGCAAGGACGTGCTGGAGATCGGCTGCGGCGCCGCCCAGTGCTCGCGCTGGCTGTCCACGCGGGGGGCACGCGTGGTGGCGTTCGACATCTCGCACCGGCAGTTGCGCCACTCCCAGCGGATCGACCTGGAGACCGGCCTGCGGGTGCCCGTGCTCCAGGCCGACGCCGAGAGCCTGCCCTTCAGGGACGGCGCGTTCGACGTGGTGTGCTCGGCGTTCGGGGCGATGCCGTTCGTGGCCGCCCCGCTGAGCGTCCTCACCGAGGTGAAGCGGGTGCTCAGGCGGGGCGGCCGGTTCGTGTTCTCGGTGAGCCATCCGATCAGGTGGGCCTTTCCCGACGACCCCGGCGAGCGCGGGCTCACCTCCGACCGCTCCTACTTCGACCGCACGCCGTACGTCGAGGCCGACGACGACGGGACGCCCACCTACGTCGAGCACCACAGGACCATGGGCGACTGGGTCGGCCTGATCGCGGCGAGCGGGCTCACCCTGACCTCGCTCATGGAGCCGGAGTGGCCGGACGGTCACGACAGGGTCTGGGGCGGGTGGAGCCCGCTCAGGGGCCGTCACCTGCCCGGCACGGCCATCTTCACGTGTAGCGCGTAGCCATGGCGTGGAAGACCCGTCTCCGCCTGGAAGTCCTTCCGCGACAGGTCGGGCAGGAAGCCGGTGTCGTAGTTGATGCCCTTCGCGCGCATGGTCAGCGTCCCCTCATTCCGTTGTCGAGCAGATCGAAGGCGATCCGCGTGTCTTCCGCGGTGAGCCCCCGTCTGAACGAGAGCTCCTGGAGGGTGGTGACCGTCGCCGCGATCTGTGCCGCCATGAGGTGGGCGGTGGTCTCGTCGGTCTCCCGCATCAGCACGTCGGCCAGCTCGGCGCGCTGCCCCGCGTAGATGCGCTGCACGCCCGCCGTCAGCGTCGCGCTCTCGGTGATGATGCGCACCACGGTCGTCAGCTCCTCGCCGACCGGCTCGACGGGTTTGCCGTAGTGGGCGCGCAGCGCGTCGACGACGGAGACGCCGGGCTCCCGTCCCGCCACGATGCCCGCGAGATCCTCCTTCACCCCGGAGAGGACGAGCGACTCCTTTGTCGGGAAGTACGAGAACAACGTCACCTTCGCCACCTCCGCCGCCTCGGCGATCTCGTTGACGGTGACGTCGTCGAACCCTCTCTCGGCGAACAGACGCAGTGCCGCCTGCGAGATGCGGCACCGCGTCTGTTCCTTCTTGCGCTCTCGAAGTCCGGCCACACTCAAGCCATACCCGGTTTAGTTACGAACCGGGTTCAGCAGTTTTGCGGACCTCGTACCGTGTTCGCCAGTCCGTTGTCGCGCATCGCCGGATCGTTGCCCGAGCAGGTGAGCGGGCCGCCGACGGTGCTGGCGCTGACCAGCGGCCCCGTGCCGCCGGTCAGCGTGACAGGGCCGCCGATCCCGGCCGCCTCCAGGCTCACCTCGCCGCGTACGCCCGACACGCTCACGGGCCCGCCCACCGACACGCCGGTGAGGACGAGCGCGGCGGCCTTGTGCGCGGTGACGGGGCCCTCGACCCTGGCGTCCTTCGCCAGCAGCGTGGCGCCCTGCCGTACCGTGACGGGGCCCGTCACGGTGGCCCCCTCGGTCAGACAGGTGACGCCCTCGTCCACCGTCAGCGGCCCCCTGTGGGTGCCGCTGACGGTCCTGGAACAGGCCTGGTCGGGTACGGCCAGCAGCTCCAGCTCGGCGACGTTCCCCGACGTCGTGAAACGGTAGTGCCCGAACCGTCCCGGCTTGGCGATCTTGAAGGGCCGCGTCTGCTTCTGCCAGGCGAAGCTCTCCTGCCTGCGCTCGTCGATGACGGCCCAGCTCACGCCGTCGTACGAGCCCTCGAGCTTCCACGCAGCCGGGGCCGCCGAGGCTCCCGACGTGAGCGTGTAGAAGGTGACGGGCTCCCTGCCCGCCGCCGCCAGCGTGACGGGCCCGCTGAACACCGCCTCGGTGGCCGAGGTGTCGTCGGACAGCGCGGCGGGACCGCCGGTGACCCGGATGTCGCGCATCGGGCGCGGCGACCGCCCCTCAGGGGTGATCGACTGCAGCGGCGCACCCCACGTGGAGGGCTCGGGCCCCATGTCGAAGTCGAGCACCGCGCCCTTGGCCAGGACGTCGTGCGGCAGCGAGGTGGAGGTCCACGCCGTGCCGTTCACCTTGAGCCCCTGGACGTAGACGTTGCGCGCGCTGTTCTTCGGCGCGTTGACGACCAGGTCCTTCCCGCCTGGCAGGTGCACGGTCGCCTTGGTGAACAGCGGGGAGCCGACCGCGTAGTGCGGGCTGCCCATCTGGAGGGGGTAGAAGCCGAGGGCGCTGAAGAGGTACCAGGCCGACATCTCGCCGTTGTCCTCGTCGCCCGGGTAGCCCTGGCCGATCTCGCTGCCGAGGTAGAGCCGCGAGAGCGCCTCCCTGGCCTTGGCCTGCGCCTTCCACGGCTGGCCCGCGTAGTCGTACATGTAGATGATGTGGTGGGAGGGCTGGTTGCTGTGGCCGTACTGGCCCATCCGCACGTCCCTGGCCTCGCGCATCTCGTGGATGATGCCGCCGTAGGAACCGGGGAACGTCGCCGTCTCGGGGGTGGCGAAGAAGTCGTCGAGCTTCTTGGCCAGGCCCGCGCGCCCGCCGTACAGGGCGGCCAGGCCCACGCCGTCCTGTGGCGCGTGGAAGGCCATGTTCCAGCCGCTGGTCTCGGTGTAGTCGTAGCCCCACACGCGCGGGTCGTACGCCGAGGGGGTCCAGCGCCACTTGCCGGACGAGTCGCGGCCCTGGAAGAAGCCCACCGAGGGGTCGAACATGTTGACGTAGTTGAGCGCCCTGGCGCGGAAGTACTCCGCCTCCTCCGTCCTGCCCAGCGCCTGGGCCATGTTCGCGATGCCGAAGTCGTTGATGTAGCCGTCGACGGCCCACGACATCGCCTCGCCCACCTCGTCCCTGGCGGTGTAGCCGCGGAAGACCGAGGTCTGCATGCCCTTGCGGCCGACCGCGCCGTTGGGCGGCACGACGGTGGCGTTCTTCAGCGCGGCTTCGTAGGCCCCCTGGGCGTCGAAGCCGCGCACACCCTTGACGTAGGCGTCGGCGAAGGCGACGTCGGAGCTGGTGCCGACCATCAGGTCGGCGTAGCCGGGCGAGGACCATCTGGCGATCCAGCCGCCGTCGCGGTACTGCTGGACGAACCCGTCGATCAGCTCGCCCGCCTTGTCGGGAGTGAGCAGCGAGTAGGCGGGCCAGGTGGTCCGGTAGGTGTCCCAGAAGCCGTTGTTGACGTAGATCTTGCCCGGAACGATCTTCGCTCCGGTCTGGGTGGGTGTGTCCGGTCCGCTGCGCGGCGCCACCGGGCTGGCGTAGCGGGCGCCCTCCGGAGTGTCCTCGAAACCCGAGTTCGGGTACAGGAACAGGCGGTAGAGGTTGGAGTAGAGGGTGGTGAGCTGGTCGTCCGTGGCGCCCTCGACCTCGACGACGCCGAGCTTGTCCTCCCAGGCCTTCTTCGCCCTGGCCCTGACCTCCTCGAAGGTGCCCGCCTCCAACTCGAGGTTGCGTTTGGCCTGGGCGACGCCGATGAAGGAGGTGGCGATGCGCATCGTCACCTGCTTGGCGCCGAAGGCGAGATAACCGGTGACGTTGTCGCGCCCCGCCCCGGTCAGCTTGCCCCCGCCGGTCGGTGTCCGGTCGAAGACGGCGTAGACGAACATCCTGGTCGCGCCGGCCGACAGGCCGCTGCGGGTGTCGGTGAACCCGGTGACGACTCCCCCGTCGATCGTGAGGCCGCCGTTGTTGTTGTAGTTGTCGAAGATCAGACTGCCCCGCTCGTCGGGGAAGGTGAAGCGGAACACCGCCGAGTGGTCGGCGGGGGCGATCTCGGTGCGGATGCCGTTGAGCAGGTCGACGGAGTAGTAGTACGGCCTGGCCGTCTCCCTGTCATGGGTGAACTGGGTCGCCCTGGCCACTCTGTCGGGGTTGGGCGTGGCCAGCAGCGACGGCATGACCTGGAAGGACTGCCTGTCGCCCATCCACGGGCTCGGCTCGTGGCTGGCGGCGAAGGCCTGGATGGTCGGGATGTTGTCCGGGTTGCCGTTGCGGTGGTACTCGTACAGCCAGGTGTTGGAGCCCGACCCCGTCATCGGGGTCCAGAAGTTGAAGCCGTGCGGGACGGCCGTCGCGGGGAAGTTGTTGCCGCGAGAGAAGCCGCCGGTCGAGTGGGTGCCCCTGGTCGTGACCACGTGGTCGGCGACGCTCTGCGGGGCCTGCGCCGCGGTGTCGGCCAGCGTGATGTCGTCGACGAAGCCCTTGAACGGCAGCGGCCCCGCGGGCGCGTCGAAGGCGAGAAGGACGCGCTTGACGCGCTTGCCCTTGGCGATCTCGCCGAGCCGTACGCGCTTGTTGTTCCACTGGTCGGCGTAGAGGGTCTTCGACTCCCCCTGGGCGCGTGCCCGCGCCCTGACGCCGTGGTGGTCGCTCGCCTCCAGGTCGCTGAGGTAGGTGCCGTCGGAGAAGGCCAGGTCGACACCGGCGTAGGTGCTGGGGTAGCGCAGGTCCGCCCCGGTGAACTCAGGGAAGATCTTGTAGGTCAGCTCGGTGTCGGCGCCGACGGGGACGTCCACCTCGAAGAGCTTGTTGGTGGAGCGTCCGCCCCGCTCGGTCGTGGTGCTGCCCGAGTAGCGCAGCGCCTTCATGCCGGTGTAGCCGGCGCGCGGCTTGGCGGTGAAACCTCCGCTCGGGCCGCCGCTGACGAGGCTGCGCATGTCGGAGGGCGGCTTGGGCGAGGTGTCGCCGTCCGACAGCTGCAGCTCGGCGAGCTGGACGATGCCGCCGGAGCCGTTGCGCGTGACGTTCAGCCGGTAGTACAGGTAAGCGCCCGGCGTGGCGACGTCGAACTCGCGGGTCTTCAGCCTGCCGTCGAACACCTGGCCCGAGCGGGTGTCGACCGCGGTCCACGTCTGGCCGTCGGGTGAGCCTTCGAGCGCCCAGTCGCGCGGGTCGCGCTCAGGGGCGTCGTTGGCGGAGGCCAGCGCGTACCGGGCGACCCTGATGGGCTTGGACAGCTTGGCCGACACCCAGCCGGTGCCGGCGAACACCAGCCACTTGGTGTTGACGTCGCCGTCGAAGAGGTTCTCCTTCACCTCTCCCGCCTCGGCGAACTCCCCGCTGGCCGCCACCTCGACGACCTCGTCGGTGACGTTGCCCGGGATGCCGCCAGTGGTGGAGCCGGTGACGCCTTCGGCTCCCTTGCCTTCGTCGACCGTGTTGACCCAGGTCGGCTGGGCCTGGCCGGGCTCGAAGGAGGTGTGGAAGAGCGCGCCTGCGGGGGCGAGGTCCACCTTCGCCCTGCGGGCCGAAGGGGACGGGGTGACGTCGGGGGACGGGGTGACGTCGGGAGGTGGAGGGGGCGGGGTCGGGGTGGCGGACGGCGCGTCCGAGGGGAGTGGTGAGGGTGGCGGATCGGCCAGCGCCACCCCTGGTAACGCCAGGAACAGCGCGCTCGCCAACGCGGCCAGATGTGCTCTCCGCATGCCGGGACCTCCGAGGAAGCTGACAACGTTGTCACCGAAGATCCTTCGTGTAGACAACGTTGTCAACGCCCGGCCGGATCACCTTTTGATGAAGGCGCCGTGAGCTTGACGAAGGCGGGCGGTGAGCGCCTACATGCGGACGACGACGGTGTTGGAGACGCGGTCGTGAACGCCGCGCTGGTCCCTGTCGAAGATCACCGCCGGGACGGCGAGGCACAGCAGGATCGTGCGGACCAGCACAGGGAACCACCTCGGCCGGCCGCCGTCCATCGCGGCGACCCGGATGCCCAACAGGCGGTGCCCGAAGGTCTGCCCGAGGAACCCGACGAGCAGCAGGTACTGCACCGCGAAGATCGCCACCGGCACCCACGGGGACTCGGCGGGGTTGATCCTGAGCAGCGCCTGCGCGATCGCCCACGTGCAGATCAGCCAGTCGATGACCAGCGCGCCGATCCTGCGTCCGAACCTGGCGACCGAGCCGCTGCCCTCCTCGGGCAGGCCGAGGCGCTCACCGGGGTAGCCGAGATCCACACCGGCCGACCTCACCCCGCCCAACCAGGTCTGGGTCCAGCGGGGCCGCTGCTCCTTGCTGCTCATACCCCAACGGTATCCGGCGGGGCCGCCGGTCCGTATCATGCGTCGACCCTCCTCGAAAGGCGCGATCACTGCATGTCTCCGGACGACTTCTTCACTCAGGTGGAACCCAGGCGGCGCCCACGCCGCCGCAAGCTCGCCGTGGCCGGCATCACCGTCGTGGTGATCGCGGGCGCCGCCGGCCTGGTCTCGGCGAAAGACCAGGTGCGCGAGCTGATGGCGACCGTCGAGAGCGCGTTACCCGGGATCGGCCCCGTGCCCGAGGAGACTGAGGCGGTGGACGCGAGACCCGAGGAGCTGGGCCCCTTCGAGGACTCCAGGGCCGAGAACTACGCCAACGGCGCGGCGGGCCTGGTCATGCCGCCCGCCAAGGCCATGTACGGCCTGTCGAAGAAGGACGTGGCCGCCGCCCTCAAGCGGGTCAAGCAGCTCATGATCGCTTCGCACCTCGACAGGACGACCGTTCTCGGCGGCAGGCCCAAAGCCTTCATCGATCTTCTCGTGCCGGAGGAACGCGCCTGGTTCAGGAAGAATCTCGACCGGAAGTCGGGATTCACAGCGAAGGACGACTTCAACACCAGGGCGTGGGTGCACAGCTTCGCGCCCAAGACCGCCGAGCTGGCCACCGACGTCGTCAAGGTGAACGGCGAAACCACGCTCGCCCGTCACCCGGACGGGATGAAGGTCACGGTCAACTACCTCTTCGTCTACGCCATCCAGCGTCCGGGCCAGCCGCGGACCAGGCACCGCGTGGTGGCCCACCATCTCGGAGAGGTGCACGTCTCCAAACAGGGGGGCGAGCTGGTCGCCTGGGTCTACGACTGGAACACCGGGAGCGTCACCCCGGCCAGGTGCGACATCGACGACGGCTTCACCCACCCGATCTATCCCGACTCGCCGCACGACGAGGTGGCGGCCAAGGCCACCGAACAGGCGGGCGATCCCTACCGCCTGGACGCGGGCACGAGCGAGAACTGCACCATCTCGGAGGAGACGTGAGCCCCCCTTAACACATGCGAAACAATCGGGACACGACCCGGAAACGGCCGACCCCTAAGGTCGGCCTGATAGCCCATGCCCCGGGAGGTTCGAGAGTGTTTAACTCCGCCGACGACGTTCTGAAGTTCATTGGGGACGAAGGGGTGCAGTTCGTCGATGTCAGGTTCACCGACCTGCCGGGGACGACGCACCATTTCACCTTTCCCGTAGAGAATTTCGGCGCCAGCGTTTTCTCCGACGGCCTCATGTTCGACGGCTCGTCTATCCGCGGTTTCCAGGCCATCCACGAGTCGGACATGCTCCTGCTGCCCGACCCCTCCAGCGCGGTGCTCGACCCCTTCCGTCAGCACAAGACGCTCAACATCAACTTCTTTGTGCACGACCCGCTGACCGGTGAGGCCTACAGCCGCGACCCTCGCAACGTCGCCCGCAAGGCCGAGGAGTACCTCAAGGGCACCGGCATCGCCGACACGGTGTACTTCGGGCCCGAGGCCGAGTTCTACATCTTCGACGACGTGCGCTTCGAGACCAACCAGCACTCGAGCTACTACTACGTCGACTCCATCGAGGGCGCCTGGAACACCGGCAAGGCGGCCGAGGGCGGCAACCTCGGATACAAGCCCCGCTACAAGGGCGGCTACTTCCCCGTCCCGCCGATGGACCACTTCACCGACCTGCGTTCGGAGATGGTCCGCAACCTCATCGAGTGCGGCATCGACGTCGAGATGCAGCACCACGAGGTCGGCACCGCGGGTCAGGCCGAGATCGACTTCAAGTTCGGCACGCTCCTGAAGACGGCCGACAATCTCATGCTCTACAAGTACGTCATCAAGAGCACGGCGCTGGAGTACGGCCACACGGTCACCTTCATGCCCAAGCCGATCTTCGGTGACAACGGCTCCGGCATGCACTGCCACCAGTCGCTGTGGAAGGACGGCTCGCCGCTCTTCTACGACGAGGTCGGCTACGCGGGCCTGTCCGACACCGCCCGCTACTACATCGGCGGCCTGCTCAAGCACGCGCCGTCGCTGCTGGCCTTCACCAACCCGACGGTCAACTCCTACCACCGGCTCGTGCCCGGCTACGAGGCGCCCGTCAACCTGGTCTACTCCCAGCGCAACCGCTCGGCGTGCGTGCGCATCCCGATCACCGGGTCCAACCCGAAGGCCAAGCGCATCGAGTTCCGGGTGCCCGACCCTTCGTGCAACCCGTACTTCGCGTTCGCGGCGATGCTGATGGCGGGCATCGACGGCATCCGCAACAAGATCGAGCCGCCGGAGCCGGTCGACAAGGACCTGTACGAGCTTCCCCCCGAGGAGGCGCGTCAGGTCCCGCAGGTGCCGGGCTCGCTGTCGGAGGTGCTCGACGCGCTCGAGGCCGACCACGACTACCTGCTCGAGGGCGGCGTGTTCACGCCCGACCTGATCGAGACGTGGGTCGCCTACAAGCGTGAGAACGAGGTCGACCCGATCAGGCTGCGCCCGCACCCGCACGAGTTCGAGATGTACTACGACGTCTAGCCGGTCGCCGCGCGGCGCCCTGCGTGGCCGCCGCGCGGCTCCCGTCCGGTTCCGCGCCTGTCCCTTCCGAGCGACGAGCACCGTGGCGCCGCACGTCGAGTCGAGAGCCCGTGGCGAGGTCCCGTGCCTTGCCGCGGGCTTTCCGCTTGGCAGGTTCCAGGTGTCCGGAACCCGGACCGCACGCGCCACCGTCACGACGCGCCGTCGCCCCGTGCCCGAGTGACCGCCCTGGCGACGGCACGCGGCGCGGTCGGACGACGTCGGCGATGCGCAGCAGGGCCAGGCCCCTGCGGACCGCCATCGGGTTCTGGGGCCCGGGGAGGAGCGCGCCCGCCTCGCCGTGTGTGAGGCGGGCGCGGGGCTGGTCAGCGGCAGGACTCGCCGTACTTGACCACGCCGAGCGACACGGGCCCTTCCAGGGGCCTGTCGGCTGCCGGCGTCTGGGTGCACACGCGCCACGCGATGTCCCAGAAGACGATGCGGTTCTGGCCGGTGGCGTCCTTGATCCTGAGCGTGGTGCTCCGGGGCAGCGTCTGGCGGGCCACCCGGACGCTCTTGCCTTTCAGGTCCGGCATGAACCCGGGCCTGGCCGGCGTGGGCGCGCCGACGGGACAGCTCTCGCTCACCTTCACCACCGCCAGCTCCACCCGTTCCTGCCTCAGCACGGCTCCGGCCGCCGGCTTCTGGGCGCACACCTTCCAGTCGCGGCGCAGGACCACCACGCGTCCGCGCCCGCTGACGTCAGTGGTCCTGACGCGCTCGTATCCCGCGTCCCTGAGCGACCCGAGCGCGGGAACCAGCGCCTGGCCCTTCACATCGGGCACCGGCGCCAGGACGCTCGACATCATGACGATTCCGGCGATCATCCACATGAGGACTCCTCCCTGAGAAACGTGGGGGGAGTGGGGTGATCTTACTTCGCGGAGCGCAGGCCGGTGATGCGGCGCAGGACGTCCCACCAGAAGGGCGCGCCGAACAGCAGCGCCACATACGTGGCCAGGAAGCCGGGCCAGTGGCTGAGCGTGGTCAGCCGGGCCCACCACGCGCCGCCGTTCCAGGAGACCGACGGATCGCCGTCCTCGGGGATGACGACGCTGACGATCGCGTGGTCGAAGACCTTGACCAGGGCGGGTGAGCTGAGAGTCTCCGTGACGCACCGGTAGGGATTGCCGGGCGTGTCGCACTCCTGCTTCAGCGGCTCGATCTGCTCCGAACCGCTGCCCGCGATCGCCGACACGGCCGAGCGGTAGGCGTTGTCACGCAGCAGTGTCTTGGCGTATTCCAGGCCGTCCATGCTGAACAGCAGCACGATCAGGAGCCCGAGCACGCCGACGACCCACTTGACGTAGCGCTTGTACAGCATGGTCAGGCGCTGCATCTCGGAGTCGAACCAGGTCTCGACGCCCTGCCTGAAGCGGTCCATGTCACGCTGGGCGCCCTCCCACAGACCCTGCAGGTGACCGTGGAGCGGACTGCCGATGCCCTTGAGCTTGACCAGCAGCCCCTCGACGCCGTCCTTCTCCGCCGAGGCCATCTCCATCATCGCCACGGCGAAGCGCTCAGGGGGGATGTTGGCGATGCTGGTCCTGCCGGTCTTGGGATGGTCGATCTCGCGGACCCGCTGGTAGAACAGCGCGGTCATCGCCTCCTTCGAGGCGCTCTCCGCCGTGGGCATCGGCGCGACCTCGGACGGCGCCGGCAGCTGGCTGTGCTCGGGCCGCGGGTCGTGCGTGAACGGCAGCTTCGCGAAGACGTCGGCCACCTTGTTGGGCAGCCACGCCCTGCCGGAGGAGTCGGCGCCGTCCATGGTGTCCCTGAGATAGGCCCACAGGAACTTGCTGCGGATCGACAGCAGCCTGACGAATCCCTCGTTCAGGCCGCTGACCAGCAGCGACAGCAGCAGGAAGCACATCACGAGGCCGAGTGCGAGATCGACGTAAAGAGACAGCAAAGCGATCACCCCACGCCGTGATACACGCCAGGCCCGCCGCACGCAATGCGTTCGCCGATTTAGGTGGGCGTCAGTAGAAGACGCGCTCCACCACCTGGCGGGCGCGCCGGGTCACCCTGCGGTAGTCGTTGACGAAGTCCTGCGAACCGTCGGGCGGGTAGCCGAGCGTCCTGGCGATCAGGCGCCGCTCGTGCGTGTCGGCCGGCACCATGTCGCCCGCCCTGCCCTTCACCAGCATGATCGCGTCGCGGATGCGGGAGGCGAACCGCCAGCCCTCGGCCAGCACCTCGGCGTCGGCCTGGTCGAGCAGCCCCGCGGAGACGGCGGCGCGCAGCGCCTCGAGCGTCCTGGTCGTCCGCAGCCCGGGCTCCGCGGCGGCGTGCTGGAGCTGCAGCAGCTGGGCCACCCACTCCACGTCCGCCAGCCCACCCCTGCCGAGCTTGGTGTGCAGGGCGGGGTCGGCCCCCCGCGGCAGCCGTTCGGCCTCCATGCGCGCCTTCAGCCTGCGGATCTCCCGCACCGCCTCCTGCGACAGGCCGTCACGCGGGTAGCGCAGATCGTCGATCACCTCGACGAACGCCTCGCCGAGCCCGGCGTCGCCGGCGCAGAAGCGGGCGCGCAGCAGCGCCTGCGACTCCCACGGCGAGGACCAGCGGGCGTAGTAGGCGCGGTAGGACGCCAGGGTGCGCACCAGCGGGCCCTGCCTGCCCTCGGGGCGCAGGTCGGGGTCGATCAGCAGCGGCGGATCGGGGGCGGGCAGCGCCAGCAGCCGCCGCAGCTCGTTGGCCACGGCGAAGCCTGCCTCCGGGCGTTCGCAGACGAACATCACGTCGGCGTCGCTGGCGTAGGAGCACTCCATGCCGCCCAGCCTGCCCATGGCGATGACGGCGAACGCCCCTGGCGGCTCGCCCCTGCTCTCCAGCCCCACCTTGGCGAGCGCGGTGTCGAGCGCGGCCTGGATCGTCACGTCGTTCAGCTCCGACAGCGCCACGCCCACCTGCTCGATGTCCGACAGGCCCGACAGGTCGGCGACCGCCGTACGGAACAGCTCCCTGCGGCGCAGCCCCCGCACGGAGGCGACGGCGGCCTCGGCACCGGCCTGCCGGGAGACCGCCGCGGCCGCCTCCGCGTGCAGCGCCGCCACCGGCCTCGGCTCCAGCTCGGAGTCGGAGCCGAGCATGGCGACGGCCTCGGGGGCGCGGGTGAGCAGGTCGGTGGCGTAACGGCTGGTGCCCAGGACCCGCGCCATGCGGGCCGCCACCGCCGTCTCGTCGCGCAACAGCCTCAGGTACCACGGCGTGGTGCCGAGCTGGTCGCTGACCTGGCGGAAGCCGAGCAGCCCCGCATCGGGATCGGGCGTGTCGGCGAACCAGTCCAGCATCACCGGCAGCAGCGTCCGCTGGATGGCCGCGCGCCTGGACACGCCCGTGGTGAGCGCGGCGATGTGGCGCAGCGCGCCCGAGGGGTCACGGTAGCCGAGCGCCTGGAGCCGGGCGGTCGCGGCGGCGGTCGACAGGCGCGCCTCGGCGTCGGGAAGCCTGGCCACGGCCTGCAGCAGCGGCCGGTAGAACAGCTTCTCGTGCAGCCGCCGCGCCTCCATCGCATGCTTCTTCCACTGCCTGGTGAACTCCGCCGCGGGGTCGGGGCCCAGCTTGAGCGCCCTGCCGAGCCTGCGCAGGTCGTCGGTGCCCGACGGCACGACATGCGTACGGCGCAGCCGGTGCAGCTGCAGCAGGTGCTCCACCTGGCGCAGGAAGGTGTACGCCTCGGCCAGGCCCCTGGCGTCGTCCCTGCCGACGTATCCACCGCGCGAGAGGGCGGCCAACGCGGGCAGCGTGGCCCTGCGGCGCAGCATCGGGTCGAGCCGCCCGTGCACGAGTTGCAGCAGCTGCACCGCGAACTCGATGTCGCGCAGGCCGCCAGGACCGAGTTTGAGCTGCCGCTCCCCGTCCTCGCGCGCGTTCGCCTCGACGCGGCGGCGCATCGCCTGGACGTCCTCCACGAAGTTCTCCCTCGCGGCGGCTTGCCAGACCATCTCGTCGACCGCCGAGACGTAGTCCGCGCCGAGCGCGGCGTCACCGGCGACCGGCCTGGCCTTGAGCAGCGCCTGGAACTCCCAGGTCTTGGCCCAGCGCTGGTAGTAGGCCACGTGGCTGGCCAGCGTGCGCACCAACGGGCCCGAACGGCCCTCCGGGCGCAGGCCCGCGTCGACCTCCCACAGGTCGGCGCAGGCGCGCATCATCGCCTGGGCCAGGCGCGTGGCGGTCCGCAGGGCCTTGGTCTCGTCGGCGCCTTCGACGGGCTCGGCCACGAAGATGACGTCGACGTCGCTGATGTAGTTGAGTTCGCGGGCGCCGCACTTGCCCATGCCGATGACGGCCAGCCGTACGTCGTCGGCGGGCACCTCCGCCCGCGCGACGGCCAGGGCCGCCTCCAACGCGGCTCCCGCCAGGTCGGACAGTTCGGCGGTGACCTCGGCGAAGGAGGCCGCGCCTGTGATGTCGCGGGCGGCCAGGAGTATGAGCCGCCGCCGGTAGGCGGACTTCAACCCCTCGGGGTCGTCGTCCGCCGCGAGGGCCAGGCCCGCCGCATCCCCGGCCGGGGCCGCCTCTCCCCTGCTCAGGGTGGCTTCGGCCGGGGCCGCCTCGCCTCCGCCGGAGTGGAGCCCAGCCGAGTCCGCGCCGGGGGCCGGCTCGGCCGGAGCCCGGTCTCCCCCGCCGGGCCCGGGCCCGGTGGCCGTGTCCCCGGGCGCGGGCTGGACCGAGTGTCGCGCGGCCGGTGAGGGTGCGGCGAACCGCAGTTCGGCAGGCGGGGTCGCGGCGGACCGGGGTGCGTCGGGAGGACGCGCGTCGGCCCGAGGACCTGCGGGAGCGGGCGCGGCGGCCTGGGGCTCGGCGTCGGACCCAGGGGTGGCGGACGCGGGTGCGACGGCCTGAGGCTCGCCGTCGGACCCGGGGGTGATGGACGCAGACGCGGCGGCCAGAGGTCCTGCGTCTGACTGGGACGTCGCGGACGCGGGCGCGGCAGCCTGAGGCTCGGCTTCGCGCCCGGGGGTGGTGGGTGTGGCGGGGGGCGGGAGGCTGGGGAGGGGTTCGCTCGCGGGTGATCCCGGGTCGCCGGCGCGGGGCGCCTGAGCGAACGGGTCGGCGGCGACGGCGCGAAGGAGCGTGGCGCGCAGTTCGCCCTCGCCCGGTCTGGCGAGGGCGGCTTCTCCCGCCAGCGACCGCCAGTGGCCGGGATGGGTGATCACATGCTCGCCCAGCGCCGCGCTCACCCCGAGCACGCCGAGCAGGCGTGCGCGCAGCCCCTCGTCGGAGCGCAGCAGGTCCAGGACCGACGGGTCCCGCTCGACCAGTCTGGTCAGCGACAGCAGGGCCAGGTCGGGATCGGCGACGGCCGCGAAGGCGTCGAGCAGCCAGGCCGCGTCGATCTCCGCGACCAGGCGTTCGGCGCGAGCCGGGTCGGCGAAGCCGAGCTTGGCCAGGCGGGCGGCGATGGACTCGATCCTCGGCACCTTCTCATCTTGTCAGGTATGCGTATAGTGAAAACTGCAACGCAACGTTGCGTTGCTATGAGAGAGGAGACGTCATGGCAGCTTGGGGTTTGCTCGCCGCATGGGCGCTGCACGACGCCGAGGAACTGGCCACGATGGCCGGGTGGGCCCGCAGGGCGCGGCCGCGGCTGGCCCAACGCTTTCCCTGGGTGCCCGATCGGGTCTGGGATGCGATGGACGTCGACCAACGGCACGTCAACGTCGCCATCGGGCTCATGGGCGGGGTGGTGGCGGCCGCCGCGGCCAGCGGCCCGCGCAGCGGCTTCTACCGGGCGGCGCTGGCCGCGTTCGGGGCGCACGGGGTCGTGCACCTGGCGCAGGCCGCCGTGGTGCGCGGCTACACACCGGGCGTGGTCACCGCGCCGCTCGTGGTCATCCCCTACTCGGTGTGGGCGTGGCGGCGGCTGGAGGACAAGCGGCTGTCCTCATCGAGCTGGCTGCTCCTGCCGCTGGCCCTCGGCGGCGTCCACGCCGCCGCCCACATCCTCACGACACGGCGGGATCAGATCGCCCCACGGGACCCTTCGACGCCGCACGACCGCACGTCCGTTGCCGAAGGCACGTCCCCTCCCCAGCCCGCTTCGCCGCGCCCCCGTGCCCGTGCGGCGGCACGCCGGCTCACGACTCCCGGGGACGGCGTGCTGGGCCGCCTGCTCACGAGGCGGCACGACCGCTGGTTCTGACCACCTCGCCGAACGCCGCGGCGAGCGGCCGCCACGCGGCGACCAGGTCCTCCTCCGCCCTCTTCACCTCGACGACCAGGTCTTCAGGCGGATTCCAGCCCGCGAAGATCTCGGGGGTGGCCTCGGGGTGGAACTGGATCGCCCACGCCCGCTCGCCGAGACGGTAGGCCTGGTTGGGGTACTGCTCGCCGGTGGCCAGGCGTACCGCTCCGTCGGGCAGGGCGGTCATGGCGTCCTGGTGGTACTGCACGGCCACGGCCGTGTCCAGGCCGCCGAGCAGCGCGTCCCCCGCCGCCTCCGGCAGCGCCGCCACCTCGCGCGCGCCCACCTCGAGCCCGTCGCCGCCGCGTTCCACCGTGCCGCCGCACGCGATGGTCATGAGCTGGGCTCCCAGACAGATGCCCAGCGTTGGCGTGCCGTCCGCCACGCTGACCCGCAGCAGCTCGCGAGTGGCGGGCAGCCAGGGGTAGCCCTCGTCGTCCCACGCCGAGGCCTCGCCGCCGAGCACGATCAGCCCGTCCTCGGCGCGCGAGGGCACGTCCTCACCCAGATAAGGCCGGACGACGTTGACGTCGACGCCGAGCCAGTCCTCGAAAAACCCCAGGCCGGCTCCGGCCTCGTGCTCGATCACGGTGATGCGCATATGCGCAATTATCCGGCCTTTGTCTATCCGACCCTCACGGAAATGGGCGTTTCGGGTTCGTCCAGGTACTCGGACAGGCCGGGAAGTGTCGGCTTGGGCCGCCTCGGCTCCCTGACACCACCCTCGCCTCCCGGCGGCTCGTCGGGAAGGTCATCGGACCAGTGCGGCTCTCCGGGGCCGAACCCCGGCATCCAGGCGGGCGCGCCGCTGGTCAGCGCGCGACGCCGGCGTGAGCGCTTGCTCATCGCTGACACCCTTCGTGGGGGAACTTCAGTGTCGCCCGACCACCCCAAGAACGCCAGATCGAACCTTATTGCGGCCTTATGCATCAAAAGCCACAGAGATCACGATGACGGAGAAGGCGGATGGCGACGGCACTGATCGACGGGGACCCGCAACGGCTCGGCGACTACTGGCTCGCCGCCAGGCTCGGCGCGGGCGGCCAGGGCGTGGTCTACGAGGCGTACACGGAGGACGGCCGCAGGGTCGCCGTCAAGGTGCTGCACGGCGACCAGGTCGCCCAGCTCGGCAGGGAGGCCGCGGCCGCCCAGCGGGTCGCCTCGTTCTGCACGGCCAAGGTGATCGCCGCCGAACTGAGGGGCCCGCGGCCGTACATCGTCAGCGAGTACGTGGAGGGGCCGAGCCTGCGCAGGGCCGTCGCGGACGGCCGCAGGTTCGGCGGCGGCGACCTGGTCAGGCTGGCCACCGCGGTGGCGACCGCGCTGACCGCGATCCACGAGGCGGGGGTGGTCCACAGGGATCTCAAGCCCGACAACGTGCTGCTCGGCCCCGACGGGCCGCGTGTGATCGACTTCGGCATCGCCAGGACGGAGGAGATGTCGCTCACCGAGACCGGCCTGGTCAAGGGGACGCCGAGCTACATGGCGCCCGAGGTGTTCACGGGACAGCGGGCGAGCGCCGCCGCCGACGTGTTCGCGTGGGGCGCGATCACGCTGTACGCCGCGACGGGCGCCGACCCCTTCGAGGCCGACAGCCTGGGCGGGATCATGCACAGGGTGCTGTCGGCCAACCCCGACCTCACCGTCCTGCCCGAGCAACTGCGCCCGCTGGTCGACGCCGCGCTCAGCAAGGAGCCCGCGCAGCGGCCTGACTCGCGCAGGCTCCTGCTCGCGCTGGTGAGCGGAGACGCGCGGCTCGGCACCGCCGGGCTTCTCGCCAGGGGCGGGCGTGAGGCGGCGCTGATGAGCGTCACCGCCGACGATCCTGCGCTCGGCACGCTGGCAGAGGAGGCCTACGCGCTGCTCGGCGCCATGGAGAAGGAGCTGGCGCCCGAGGTGTTCCTGCGCCTGGTGACCGTCGACGAGCG
Organism: Nonomuraea sp. bgisy101; assembly: GCF_057708945.1. NCBI lineage: Bacteria > Bacillati > Actinomycetota > Actinomycetes > Streptosporangiales > Streptosporangiaceae > Nonomuraea > Nonomuraea sp. bgisy101. Next base: position 183,955 of record NZ_JBYITD010000001.1, on the reverse strand, counting down.
CGGCGAGCTCTCGGTACGGCACGCCGCGGCGGCCGAACTGATCGAGGGCAGGCCCCTGCCCGAGGTCGCGGCGATCACCAAGATCCTCAAGGTGTTCGGTTACCTGCTGGGCAGGGACGGCGAGGAGATCTGGCTGGCCCGTCCCGCGCTGCCCCAGGCGTGGCCGAGGTACCGCAGGTGGATCGACACCAACAGGGACGGCCTGGCCGTACATCGGCAGATCCTGCTCGCGGCCCGGCAGTGGGACGTCAGCGGCCGCAAGGACGGCGACCTGTTCCACGGCTCCAGCCTGGAGAACGCGCTGCAGTGGGCGGCCACGGCGCGCAGGAACATCACGCTCTCCCCCGCCGAGCGCGACTTCCTCGAGGCGGCGGCGGGGGTGACCAGGCGCAGGGCGAGGAGGAACAGGCTCGTCTCGCTCAGCCTGGGCGGCCTGCTGGTGATCTCGCTGGTGGCCGGGGGCCTGGCCGTCCAGCAGAGCATGGTCGCCGACAACCGGGCCGCGGAGATCGGCAGGCAGCTGGAGCGCTCCGAGGCCACGAGGCTGACGGCGCTGGCCGCCTCGACGCGGGGCACGGATCCGAGGCTGGCGATGCGGCTCAGCGCGGCGGCGTGGAGCCTGGACCACACCCCGCAGACCAGGGCGGGACTGGTGGCCTCTCTGGCGCAGCGCGAGTCGGCGATGTTCAGGGATCCCGCCACGAGCGGCGACACGATCAGAAAGCTGTTGCCCGACGGCAGGACGTTGCTGAGCGTCAGCGAGAACGCGGCTCGGCTGTGGGACGTCCGGACGGGAAAGCGCACAGGAGGCATCCCCGACCTCGGGCTCGGATCGCAGCGAATCGCGGACGCCGCGCTGTCGCCTTCGGGCCGGACGCTGGCGGTCGTCACCGACAAGGGCATGAGGGCATGGGACCTGCGCGACGGCGGCCTCATCAGGGAGCGGACCTTCGATCGAGCTCTCGACCTGGTCAACGGCAGAGCCGACCTCTTCTACACCGACGAGCGCGGTCCCGGCCTGTCCGTCAGCGAGCGACCCGACGTGCGATGGGACCTCGAGACCGGAGCCACGACTCGGGCCGTCCCCCACTTCGTGCTCGACGCCAAGGGCGAGTGGAGGACGACCGACGACACCAGGGTGTTGCGCCTGACCAACTCCAGGACCAAGGCCGAGGTCGAGCTCGGCGTGCGGGACGGCGCGGGCGAGAACGGGGTCTGGAACCAGGGCTCGGTGGCGATCAGCGCGGACGGCCGGTTCGCCGCCTCCGCCGCCGCCAAGCAGATCCAGATCTGGCGCATGGGCGACTCGGGGCTGCTCGCCACCATGCCCGTGCGGGGCGACTCGGACGAGTTCGACCTCCCGCAGGGCTTCTTCGACGGCCGTACTTATCGCTATCTCGTCGACGACAGGGTCTTCTCCATGGATCTGTCCGACCTGGCCTGGCGGGACGGGGACAGCACGTACTCGGACTTGGCGACGCTCTCCCCGGGCGGCCACCATCTGGTGACCGCCGACGACAGCGGGGCCATGAAGCTGCGCCAGGCACGCGGAGGCAAGGACCTCGGCTCGCTGCCCTCCGTCGAAGGCCTCGCTTTCAGCGGTGACGGCAAGCGGCTGGCCCTCTTCCTCCGCCGCAAGGTCGCGATCGTGGACGTGGGCTCGCGGGCCACTCTCGCCGAGCTACGGCTGGCCGCGGGCGACATGGAGCCGGTGCGGGCCGTCTTCAGCCGTGACGGAGCGCGGCTGGCCATCGTGTTGCGCAGTCCCGACGACGGCAGGCCCGACCTCCGCCACGCCGCCCAGGTCTGGGACTGGCAGCGCGGACGACGGCTGTGGAGCGGCGACCAGGCCGAGACCAACGACGCCGCGCTCTCGCCCGACGGCCGCACGCTCGCCCTGAGCGGCCCACGCCAGTCGCTGCTCGACGCGGCGACGGGCAAGCCCCTGGGGGCTCCGTTCGGAGGGGAAGGCATGCGGGTGTTCTTCACCCGCTCGGGCAGGCAGTTGGCCGTGCTCGACTCGCGCGGGCGGCTGACGCTCTGGGACGCGGCCACCAGGCGCCGGCTCAACCCCGTCACCAGGGGCGCCCAGGGCAACTCCGCCGACTACGCCACCGCCTACTCCCCCACCGAGGACGTCGTCGCGGTCGGCGGCAAGGGCAGGGTGCTGCTGTTCGACCCGGTCAAGGGGGTGAGCCTCGGAACCTACCCCGACGCGGGCGGGGCCGAGTTCGCCGGCGGCGGGTGGATCAAGTCAGTGGCCTTCACCACCGACGGTTCGTCGCTGCTCACCATGGACGGCAAGGCGGTGGTGCGCGAACAACCGGTGGCTCCCGCCAAGGTGCTGGCCGCCGTCTGCGCCCGCGCGGGAGGAACGCTCACCGAGGCGCAGTGGCGGACGTACGTGCCCGCCCTGCCGTACAGGAAGGTCTGCCCCTAAGATCGCGCGCATGAGGGAAGAAGAGGTCGAAGGCCTGCGGATCGCCACCTTCGGGACGGGTCCCAGGCTGATCGTCGCCGTCCACGGGATCACCGCCTCACTCATGGCGTGGGCGGCGGTGGCGCGCAGGCTGCCCCCGGAGTGGTCGCTCGTGGCGATGGACCTGCGGGGCCGCGGTCACAGCCGTGACCTGCCCGGCCCCTACGGCCTGCCCAGGCACGCCGACGACGTGTTGCGCGTGGCCGAGCACGTCGGGGCGGGACCCGACGCGGTGCTCACCGGTCACTCGATGGGCGCCTACGTGGCGGTCCTGGCGGCGGCTCGGCGCCCCTTCGACAGGGTGGTGCTGGTGGACGGCGGGCTGCCGTTCCCTTCGCCCGCGCCGGACGCCGACGTGGACGCGGAGATCGAGGCCACGCTGGGACCCGCGATCGCCAGGCTGAGCCGGACTTTCGCGACGCCCGAGGAGTACGTCGCCTTCTTCAGGGCGCACCCCGCCTTCGTGGGGCAGTGGACGGCCGAGGTGGAGGAGTACGTCAGGTACGACCTCATGGGGCCCTCGGGCGCGCTTCGCTCGCGGGCGGTGGGCGAGGCGGTGCGCGAGGACGGCAGGTGGTTGTGGGTCAACGGCGAGAACGTCGGGGCGTCGCTGGCCGCCATCGAGGCGCCGACGACCGTGCTGCGGGCGCCGCGCGGCCTGCTCAACCAGGACGTGGGGATGCTGCCCGACGAACTGGCCGCGACATGGACGGCGCGGGTGCCGGGGCTGCGCGACGAGCTGGTGCCCGACTGCAACCACTACACGATCCTGTTCGACGACCGGTGCGCGTCGCTGGTCGCCGACCGTCTGACCCGGTAGACGCGTCAGGGGTGGCCCGGCCGGGCCACCCCTGACGTCATGCGTTCCTAGCGTGGAGCGATCCAGGTCGCCCTGGCCGCGGCCACCAGCGTCCCGTCCACCTCGTAGATGGCGCTCTCGCCGAAGAGCTTGCGGCCCTCGCGGCCGGTGGCCTTGGCCACGACCGAGTACGTGCCGCCCGGGTAGACGCGGCGGTCGACCTGCAGGGTCAGCCGGCCGAGCAGGGCGGACTCGCCGGGCGCGAAGTGGGCCCAGCCGGTCACGCAGTCGAGCACCGCGCCGACGACGGCGACGGGCACGGCGCCGTCCTCGTCGGTCACCGTGAACGGCACGCGCCACCCCGCCGCGACGACGTCGGCGCCGTCGACAGGACCGGGGAAGACCCGCAGGCCGTCGCCCGGCTCGCGCAGGCCGCAGGCGAAGCACTCGGGGAAGGCGTGGCCCTTCCAGCCGGGGAATCCGGCCTCGGCGCGGGCGGCCTCGTTGAACGGCACGAAGCCGGGCCCGGTGAGGTGCTCGGCGACCGGGATGGCCTCGACGAGCAGCTTGCCGTCCTGGGAGAGGGACGCGGAGTTGGCCACGTGCTCCAGCCGGAGCTCGGTCTCGAGCGGGGTGGGTGCATGAAGGGTGACCTCCACGGCCGATTCGAGACCGTTGAGCGCCTCGGCCACGGTGCCGGAGATCCAGCCGCCGTTGGCGATCTCCGCCGGGCCGCGGAAGCGCTCGGGGACGGTCAACACGGTCTGCAGGGCAGCCGTCGTCATGCCACACCCTCCAATATGTCTGGAAACGCGATTTAGAACGGACCGATTTTACCCGAATGTCCCATAACCAAGAGAACCAGGGGGTGATGTCGGGGTCGCTAAGCACGTGTAACGCGCCAATGTCCGTCAAGCTTCCCATGGAATCGGCAAAAGCACTGACTTGTCCGTAAGATGCTGCCCCTTGACACGGATGTGACTTGGGGGTCAGAAGTGACTGTGCTGAGCCGTCGGAACCTGCTCAAGGCGGGCGCCGCCACCGTAGCGTTGGGGCTGCAGCCCGCGAGAGCCGAGGCGGCCCTGCTGGCCAGCGGGGTCGTCCCGACTCAGCTGGCCAGCTTCGACAAGACCGTGCAGAAGTACATGACCGAGCGGAACATCAGCTGCGGCCAGCTCGCCGTCGCCAGGAACGGCAAGCTGCTGGTCGCCCGCGGCTACGGCGTCTACCGCCCGAACACCACCACCACGCTCGCCCGCGTGCAGCCGACCTCGCTGTTCCGCATCGCGAGCCTGAGCAAGAGCATCACCTCGGCGGCGATCCTGCGCCTGGCCCAGGACGGCAAGCTCAGCCTGACCTCCCCCATCACCACGCTCCTCGGCCTTTCGGCCACCGCCGACCCCCGCCTCGAGAAGGTCACCCTGTGGCGGCTCATGCAGCACACGGGCGGCTGGGACAGGAACGTCAGCAAGGACCCGCTGTGGCTCGACGCCACGATCTCCGCCTCGCTCGACGCGCCGCTGCCGGTCAGCCACGCCGACATCGTGAAATACGTCACGGCCAAGCCGCTCGACTTCGAACCGGGCAGCAAGATGTCCTACAGCAACTACGGCTACATGCTGCTGGGCCGGGTCATCGAGAAGGTCTCGGGGCAGAGCTACGAGTCCTACGTGAAGTCGAAGCTGCTGGCGCCGCTCGGCATCGACAGGATGGGGCTCGGCGAGAGCCTGCGCGCGGACATGTCGCCCAGCGAGGTCGAGTACAACTCCAAGTACACCAACAAGAGCGTGGTCGACACCTCGGGTGAGGTCGTGCCGTACCCGTACGGCGGGTTCAACATGCCCAACCAGGACGCCAACGGGGGCTGGCTGGCCTCGGCCGTCGACACCGTCCGGTGGGCCGGCGCCTTCGACAAGGCGGGCACCGTCCTGAACGCCACCTCCATCTCCCGCGCGTTCGCCAAGCCGGAGATCGGCGTGAGCGGCGACGGCTGGTGGTACGGCTGCGGCTGGTACGTCAGGACCGCGGGCAGCGGCCTCAACACCTGGCACACGGGTTCGATGCCGGGCACGTTCACGCTGCTCGTGCGCACCTCGGCAGGGGTGACGTGGTGCGTGCAGTTCAACAGGCGGGAGGAGGAGGGCTCCCCCGACTTCGACGTGATCGACCGGCTGATGTGGCAGGCGCACGACGCGGTCACCTCGTGGCCTACCACCGACCTCTACCCGAAGTACCTCTGACCCGCCTGGCCGCCGGGCTCACGCCCTGGGCTCAACGCTCGGCGGCCAGTTTCACACCCAGCCCGATGAAGACGCCTCCGGTGGCGAGGTCGAGGCGCCGCCGTACGGCCTGCCTGCGGCGCAGCCACGCGCCGATCCGCCCGGCCATCACGCCGACCGTGCCGTCGACGAGGAACTCCAGCGCGATCATGATGGCACCGAGGATCGCGAACTGCAGCCACACCTGACCCAGCTGCGGGTTGATGAACTGCGGCAGGAAGGCGATCGTGAAGGTGACCATCTTCGGGTTCAGCAGGTTGGTCACCAGGCCGTTGAGGAAGGCCCTGCGCCCCGACATGCCCACGCCGATGAGCGGTGACTCGTCCTGGTTCTTCCTGCTCTGCCTGATGGCCTGCACGCCGAGGTAGATCAGGTAGGCGGCGCCCACGATCCGCACGACGGTGAAGGCGACCGGCACGGCGGCGAACAGCGCGGCCAGACCTGCGGCCGCCACGGCGACGTGGACCGCCTCGCTGGTCGCGACGCCCGCCGTGGCGAGCAGGCCGGCGCGCGGCCCGCCCCGCATCCCGCAACCCAGCACGAACAGCATGTCAGGCCCTGGGGTGATCATGGCGACGATCGTGGTCAGGGTGAACACCACGAGCAACTGATGGTCGATGGGCATGACGCGATAGTGCCACAGGTCGTGAATTCTTCACTGGCCGCGCCCCCTTCCCCCTCCGACGATCGAGGACATGACGAACCTCGAAAGCCCGCCGACACGCCAGGTCATCCCGGCTCGCCCCGCCGACTTCCTCGTGTTCCTCGCGATCGCCTTCGGCGGCGCCTGGCTGGCCGCGATCCCCCTCTGGAGCGCGCTCCCGAACGCCCCTGGCTCCGCCCTCCAGACCACGCTGGCGGGCATGCAACTCTCGCCCGCCCTCGGGGTCCTCGCCGTCTGGCTGCTGCGCAGGGACAACGCCAGGGCGTGGGCCCGCGACACCGGCCTGACGTTCGGTGGCAGGCCGGGGCGCGCGCTCGGCGTCACCGCGCTCACCTGGCTCGCCGTCCCCGTGGCCGTGGCGGTCACGATCGCGATCAGCGCGGCGGCCGGCCTCTTCCCCGTCGACCTGGCGGGCCTGTCGGGCTACCGCCAGGTCTTCCCCGGGGCCACGCACGCCTTCGCCGCCACCGGGCTGGCCATCGCGATCGTCGTCTACCCCGTCCTGTACGCCATCGGCGCGTTCGGCGAGGAATGGGGATGGCGCGGCTGGCTCCTGCCCCGCCTGATGCCGCTCGGCCGGACCAAGGCGCTGCTGCTGTCCGGCGTGATCTGGGGCGTGTGGCACGCCCCGCTCACCCTGGCCGGCTACCACTACCCGGGCCTCGGCTGGTGGGGCGTGCCGCTGTTCACCGCCGCCTGCGTGGCCACCGGGTCCGTGCTGGGCCTGCTCCGCCTCCGTACGGCCAGCGTCTGGCCCGCCGTGATCGGGCACGCCGCGATCAACGGCACGATGCCCGCGCTCTACCTCGTGGCCTCCGACGCCCGCCATCCCGCCGACCCGGTCCTCGGCGGAGTGTTCGGCGTCGTCGGCTGGCTGGTGTTCGGCGCCATCGCCCTGCTGCTCGCCAGAAGCTCGCCCGGCCGGTCCACAGCCGGCATGGCGGCCACCCGCCCAGCAGTGCGGAGATGAGCACGATGCTCGTGGAGAGGGTGGCGGCTTGCTCGCCCGCGGCAGGTCCAACAGCGAGATCTAAGCGGAACTGGTGCTGGGCGAGAACACGGTGAGGTCGCACGTCCGGGCCAGCCTGCAGAAGCGGGACCTGCGTGACCGCGTGCACGTGGTGATCTACGCCTACGAGAACGGGCTCGTCGCTCGCCACGAATTCCATCCTGACGGGCGGTACCGGGTTCACCCCTTCGGGTGAGGCCGGACCGATTCCGCCCGGCCTAGGTTCGAGATTGTGCGTTTCCTACGTCTCATACTTCTCAGCGTCGTCATGCTCGTCGGCTGGACAGCCCCGGCCTATGCCGGTGACCAGGAGCTGATCGACGACTACCGCTCCGTCTACGGCACGCCGGGCGTCGCAGCTGCCGTGATCGACGGGTCGTCCGTCGAGACGATCGTCCACGACCGGGATGGGGACGACAACGCGGTGACGCCCCGGACGCCGTTCCGTATCGCGTCCTTGAGCAAGTCGATGACGGCGACGGCGATCATGCTGCTGACGGACCGATTCTCCATGGACGACCCGGTCGTCAAGGTTCTCCCCGAGTTCAAGATGGCCGATCCGCGTACACCAAGATCACCGTCCGCTCATCGAGCTAGATCCTCGCGCCCGCACGAAACGAGGTCATCATGACTGCGTCCCCCACGCGCTCCAGTTCTGCCAGATCAACTATCAGCGATGTCACGTGGTTTTTCGCGATCGCCGTCCTGCTGTGTTTCGCGCTGTCCGTTCCGATGGTCTTCCGGCTCGTCCCGACGGACTTCTACAACCTGATCACTCCGATCCTGCAACTGACCCCGCTGCTCGCAGCGATCATCATGTGGCTCGCCCGACGACCCGGAACGTTCCGAGAGACGTTCGCCACCAGGTGGCGCGGCACACCCAAGTGGGCCGGCATCGGCATCGGCCTCATCGCCGCGATCGCCGCGATCCAAACCGCCATCGCACTGGCATTGGGGATCTGGCAGCTCAACCCGCTTGACCAGATCTTCACGGCGACCATGTGGATCGTTCCGGTCTTCCTCATGCAGTCGGTCTTCGCCATCGGCGAAGAGTTCGGCTGGCGCGGCTGGCTGGCGACGCGCGCCGCGTCATGGGGATTCTGGCCGCTGGCCCTTGTCAGCGGTCTGGTCTGGATCGTCTGGCACCTACCGGTCCTCGCCGTCATCGGTGATCGACCACCCTGGGACATCGTTGTCTACTACGCGGGCATGCTGCCATGGGCGCCGCTGTTGCTCGCACTTCGCCGGCAGTCGGGGAGTGTCTGGCCCGCGGTTCTGACGCACGGAGCGATCAACAGCGTCCGGGTGTACCTGCTGCAATCCGTCCCCAACGCAACGGATCACCTGCTCATCGAAGTGATCGGCTGGGTGCTCACGCTCGCCGCTGCCGTGTGGCTGATGCGCCCGAGCCGGGCGCAGCTCGTCCGCGGGTCTATTGAAGGTTAGGTTGATTCCTTGCTCGAGTTTGGCCGTTATCCCGTTGCGTAAGCACAAGCCAGAGCCTCGTCCTCGATTTTCGCGAGGTCGGGCTGCGCGTGCCGGGTCGCGGAAAATCGTGAGGCGATGACCTGGCGGCGGAGCAGGGCGAGCATGTCGTCGAAGCTGGGCCGGCTCTTGGTGCGATACCAGGGAGCGCGTCGGCGGTGCTCGGCGACGACGTCGGCGGCGAGCGGATGGCGGCCAGTTCGGCGACCTGCCCCAGCCTGTCCCCTTTGGTCCGGGGCCTGCCCCGCCGCTTGATGCCATCGGCAGGTGCGGGCGGCAGCTCGTACAGCACGGGGGCGTGAGTGCCCTGGATGTGCCCTGATCATGATCAGAACCGCAAGATGCCCTGCCACTGAGCGACTCCCGATCACCACGGGGCTCTCAGCAGCAGGGCATCTTGGCTGGTCAGAGGACGGGCAGGTAGCGGCCCAGCTCGAACTCGGTGACCTGGCGGCGGAAGTCGCGCCACTCGGAGCGCTTGTTGCGCAGGAAGTAGTCGAAGACGTGCTCGCCCAGCGTCTCGGCGACCAGCTCGCTCCGCTCCATCACCGAGATGGCCTCGTCGAGCGACTGCGGTAGCGGCTGGATGCCGAGCGCGCGCCGTTCGGCGCTGGTCAGTGCCCAGACGTTGTCCTCGGCGGGCGCGGGGAGCTCGTATCCCTCCTCGATGCCCTTCAGCCCTGCCGCCAGGATGAGCGCGAAGGCGAGGTACGGGTTGCAGGCCGAGTCGAGCGAGCGGAATTCGATGCGGGTGGAGCCGCCCTTGTGCGGCTTGTACATCGGCACGCGCACCAGCGCCGACCGGTTGTTGTGGCCCCAGCAGATGTAGGAGGGCGCCTCGCCGCCCTGACCGGCGATGGCCTCGGCCCCGCCCCAGAGGCGCTTGTAGGAGTTGACCCACTGGTTGGTGACCGCGGTGATCTCGGCGGCGTGCTTGAGCAGCCCCGCGATGAACGACCGGCCGATCTTGGAGAGCTGGTAGTCGGCACCGGCCTCGTAGAAGGCGTTGCGGTCGCCCTCGAACAGCGACATGTGGGTGTGCATGCCGGAACCGGGGTGCTCGGTGAACGGCTTGGGCATGAACGAGGCCCAGATGCCCTGCTCCAGCGCGACCTCCTTCATGACCAGGCGGAAGGTCATGATGTTGTCGGCGGTGGTGAGGGCGTCGGCGTAACGCAGGTCGATCTCCTGCTGGCCGGGGGCGCCCTCGTGGTGGCTGAACTCCACCGAGATGCCCATCGACTCCAGCATCATGATCGCCTGGCGGCGGAAGTCGTGCCCGGCGCTGTGCGGGGTGTGGTCGAAGTAGCCGCCCGAGTCGATCGGTTCGGGCCTGGGGCCGTCCGCCTCGGGCCGGTTCTTCAGCAGGAAGAACTCGATCTCCGGATGGGTGTAGAAGGTGAAGCCCATGTCCGCGCACTTGGCGAGGGCGCGCTTGAGCACCCACCGGGGGTCGGCGTGGGAGGGCGAGCCGTCCGGCATGAGGATGTCGCAGAAGATGCGGGCCGCGCCCGGCACCTCGCTGCGCCACGGCAGGATCTGGAAGGTGCCGGGGTCGGGCTTGGCGAGCATGTCACTCTCGTAGACGCGCGCGAAGCCCTCGATCGCCGAGCCGTCGAACCCGATGCCCTCGGCGAAGGCGCCTTCCAGTTCGGCCGGCGCGATGGCGACGGACTTGAGGAAACCGAGCACGTCAGTGAACCAGAGCCGGATGAACCGGATGTCGCGCTCCTCGAGTGTGCGGAGAACGAACTCCTGCTGACGGTCCAAGGCGTCCCCTTGACTGAAAAGACATGTCTGGTCCCCTACAGTCTGCCTGTTTCGTGTTTCGAGTACGTTACGGAACGTCGCGCGGCGGCGTCACCAGGGCGGCCGCTCCGCGGGCCGGCGGCGCCGTCGCCCAAGAAACGGCCAAGGGTCAGGCAGAACGCCTGGGAGCGAACCAAGCGCGTGCCTCGCTGACAAATGCCGCCCCGCCCTCCTAGGGTGATCACGCACTGCCGTCTCGGGGGAGGCACGTATGGGCGCGGAGCTGCGCAAACACAAGCTCGATCGAGCTTTCACGCACATCGACGTCAACAACAGGGGCCAGATCGAGCGCGACGACCTGCTGGGGCTCGGCGCGCGGCTGCTGGTGGGATTCGGAGAGTCCCCCACCTCGGTCGTCGGCGATCGTCTCGTGCGGAGCTTCGACGGCATCTGGTCCACGCTGTCGGCCGAACTCGGCAGGGACAACGACGCGTGGATCTCCAATCCCGAGTTCCACGCGGGGATGACCTCCGCCTTCATCGACGGCGACCTGTACGACCCGGTCTTCGAGCCCGCGGCGACGGCGGCGGCCGAGCTGTGCGACGGGGACGGCGACGGCAGGATCGCGGTGCCGGAGTTCCGCGTGCTGCTGACCGCGTTCGGCACCGCCTACGACGACGTGGACGAGGCCTTCGACCGCCTCGACCGCGACCGTGACGGCGTGCTGGGCGTGAAGGAGCTGGTCGAGGCCGTCAGGCAGTACTACACCGGCGACGACCCCCACGCGGTGGGCAACTGGCTGTTCGGACCGCTGTAGTGCTGACCATGACGCCCGCGAGCCTGCTCACGCCGCTCGTCTCCCGGGTTCCCGCGCTGGCCGCGCCGTGCAGGATGCACCGCTCGGTGTACGCGATCGAGGCGGCGGTCATCGACTGGACCAGGCGCACGGGCTTGTGCGTCGACCGCAGCTCGGCCTGTCACCGCCTGGCCGCGCGCGCCTTCGCCGAGTTCGACGCGAGGGCGGCGGCGCTGTTCGCACAGTGGCTGACGTGGCTGTTCCACCTGGACGACCTGGTGGACGAGGCCGGCCAGCCGTACCCGAGGCTCTTCGAAGGGAACGGCGCGCATCCGCTGGAGGCGGCGTTCACCGACCTGTGGCGGGCCACGAGCGCGACCATGAGCGACGACTGGCGGCTGCGGTTCGCGACGAACCTGCAGCGGCAGGCAGACGCGTGCGGGGTGGAGGCGGACAACAGGGCCGGCGGCAAGGTGCCGACCATCGAGGAGTACCCGGTGCTGCGCAGGGGCACGGCGGGTCCCTTCCTCTACGACCTGGTGGAGCCGTGCCTGGGGGTGGAGGTCCCGCCGGAGCTGGCCGCCGACGAACCGTGGCTGGCACTGGTCGAGGCCTGCGCCGACGTGGCGGCCTGGTGCAACGACCTGGTCTCTCTGTCGAAGGAGCGGGGCGACGCGCACAACTTCGTGGTGGTCGTGACCCACGAGCTGGGAGTGAGCGAGCCCGAGGCGGCCGAGTGGGTGCTCGACAGGATCGCGGCCCGCTGCGCCGACATGCGCGCGGCGGCCAGGCGGCTGCCGCTCGACACGCTGCCTCCCAAGATCGCCAGGGACGTCAGCAAGGTGGCGTGCGCCTACCTGACCGCGCCGAGGGCGCACCTGGACTGGGCCACGGAGAGCGAGCGCTACACGTAACGTCACCACGCGCTTCCCCTATGTATTCATCATGGTGGGCAGACACGCGAGACAGCGGACATGGCGGCGGCGAGGAACGGCGGGCGCGATCGTGCTCGTCGTCCTCGCCGTCGCGCTGTGGGCGATGGACCTGCTGCGCGCGGACGGCTGCGCGGCCGCCGACGTGGAGCCGGCCAGGACGGGCACGGCGCTGCACTACCAGGGCTCGGCCGGCAACTGCTCGATCACGGGTGGCGAGATGTACGCCTCGGTGTCGGCCGAGGAGTACGCGGGATCCGAGGCGTGCGGCGGCTACCTCGACGTGAAGGGGCCGCGCGGCACGGTCCGCGTGCAGGTCGTCGACAGCTGCGCCACCTGCAGGCCGGGCGAGCTGGACCTGAGCATGGCGGCCTTCTCCAGGATCGCCGACCCTCGCTCCGGCGTGGCCCGGGTGGCCTACCACTCCGTGCGCGACCCCGAGCTCGGCCACGGGCTGGCTGTCAGGGTGCGGAAGGGATCGACGACCGCCTGGCTGGCGCTCCAGGTGCTCGACCACGGCAATCCGCTGCGCAAGGTCGAGGTCAGGGAGAAGGACCGGTGGCGCGCCCTGGAACGCGGCTCCGACAGCTACTGGGTGGCCGAGGGCGGCGCGGGCGCGGGCCCGTTCGACCTGCAGGTGACCGACGTGCACGGGCAGCACGCGACCGTCAGGGGCGTCGATCTCGCCCCTGAGGAGATCCAGCGGACCACCGCCAGGCTGTACGGCGCGGCGCCCGCGGGCGTAGCGCCTGCACCGAGCGGCTCCCCCGCCCCGCCGGCCGCCGAGCATGTCAGAGGACGTTGCTAGCAGGCGGCGCCGGCGGCCAGGACGTCTCCCGTGGGCGTGCGGCGGTAGACGACCTCCTTGCCCAGCCGGTTGCCCACCGTGAGCCCGCCCGCCGACAGCACGCCGAGGTGCTGGCTGACCGCGCCTGCGCTCAGCGACATCCGCCTGGCCAGCGCCGATGTGGTGGCGGGTTCGGCCAGCGCGGTGAGGATCTGCGCCCTGCTGCGGCCGATGAGGGCGGCCAGCGCCCCTGGCGCGGGCGGCGGCCCCTGCTCCCACAGCGTGCCCACCCCCTGCACGGGATAGATGAGCATCGACTGGTAGGGGTCGGTCATCACGGCCACGCTCGGCCAGTAGAAGGCCGAAGGCAACAGCACGAGCCCGTCGCCGTGCAACCCTCCGTCCGTGCACCACGGCCGGTCGATGAGCAGCCGCTCGCCCGTCCACACGATGGACGGGTCGAGCCCGGCGAACAGCTGGCGCGCCCCGCCCGAGGCCAGCTCGCGGGAGCGGCGCATGACGTCCCTTTCGAGCAGGCCGTACACGCGCGGCCAGTACTCGGCGAAGCACGTGTCCCAGTAGGCCTCCAGCGCGTCGGCCACGCGGGCGATCCCCGCGGCGGGGTCGGACCTGAACCGTTCGATGATCGCGGGGTCGGAGCCGGTCACGATGCCCGCCTCCTCGGCCGCGCGCTCGGGCGGCGTCATCCTGATCCGCCTGATCTCGGTGGCGAACTCGGGCAGCGGCGTGTCGGGCGGAGGGGTGATGAAGTCGGCGATGTATCCGCTGGGCGGCACCAGCGCGAGCAGCTCGCCCATGTCGAGCGCGGCGAGGCGCGGGCGCACCGCCTTGATCCACGGCAGGTGGACGGACTGGCGAGCGGGGTCGCGCAGCGTCCGCAGGCTGGCCACCAGCTCCCAGACGGGAGAGAAGGCGAACCTGATGCGGGCCACGTCCTCGGGCTTGAGGGTCCACACGACGGACATACCTTTTAGTCTGCCCTAAATGGTTCGCGACGCGGGGCAAACCCGGACAATCTGTCCGCGTGACTACCGCAACCGTTGAAAAGCCGTCATTCCTGAAGTCGAAGATCGGCGGGCTTCCACGCCCGTTCTGGGCGCTGTGGAGCGGCACCCTGGTCAACAGGCTGGGCACCATGGTGATGCCGTTCACCGGCGTGTACCTGACCCAGTCCCGCGGGCTGTCCTTGGCCGCCGCGGGCATGGTGATGGCGATCTTCGGCGCGGGCCAGCTGGTCTCGCAGCTGATCGCGGGATCGCTCGCCGACCGGATCGGGCGCAGGGCGACGTTGGCGGGCGGCATGCTGGCCACGGCGGTGGCGATGCTGGCGCTCGGCTACAGCACCACGCTGCCGGCGATCCTGGTCTCGATGTTCGTGCTCGGCCTGGTGATCGACGCCTACCGGCCCGCCTCCAGCGCCCTGGTGGCCGACCTGATCGCGCCGGCCGAGCGGCCCAGGGCGTACGGCCTGCTGTTCTGGGCCATCAACCTCGGCTACGCGGTCGGCATGACGGCAGGCGGCTGGCTGGCCCAGTCGGGGTTCATGTGGCTGTTCTGGTTCGACGCCGTCAGCAGCGTGATCTTCGCGGTGCTGGTGTGGCGGGCCATCCCCGAGACCAGGCCGGAGCCGGGGGACGGCGCGCGCGGAGGTGAGATGCGGGAGGTGCTGCGCGACCGGCTGATGCTCGCCTTCACCGCCGTCGTGCTCGGCGACGCCCTCGTCTACAGCCAGACCTTCACCACCTTGCCCGTCGCCATGAAGCTCGTCGGGCTGAGCACCGCCGAGTTCGGCCTGGCGATGGCCGCCAACGGCGTGCTCATCGTGGTGCTGCAGCCGCTCGTGTCCGACTGGCTCGGCCGCTGGGACCCCGCCAGGACCTTCGCGCTCGGCATCGCCGTCATGGGTGTCGGCTTCGCGATGACCGCCTTCGTCACCTCCACAACGGCCCTCGTGGTAACCATCGTGGTGTGGACGCTCGGCGAGATCGTCACCGCCGGCATCGCGGGCGCGATCGTGGCGTCGCTGGCCCCCGCGCACCTGCGCGGCAGGTACGCGGGCCTGTTCGGCCTCGCGTGGGCGGCGGCGGGCATGGCCGCTCCGCTGATGACCCCGCTGCTGAAGATCAGCGCGTCCGCGCTGTGGTTCACGGTCGGCGTCATCGGCCTGGTCACCGCGGCCGCCGGCGCGGCGCTCTCCCCCGCCATCAAGCGTAGGGCGGCGTTGAACGAGCGTTGATCCGACGTTGGCACGGCGTGGATAGTGTCCCCGCGTGCCCTCGACCTCGCGCGGACTGGTGTCCCTCGCCATCGGTACGGCCACCGTCGCGGTCGTGCTGGAGCTGGCCGACATCTGGGTGACGGCCAGGCTGCCGCCTTCGCCGTACACGCCGCTGCCCTTCGCGCCAGAGGACGTCGCGGGGACCGCGTTCCCCGTGTTCGGCGCGATCCTCGTGTTCAGCAGGCCGCGGCTGGTCATCGGGTGGCTGCTGTGCGCGGGAGGGCTGGCCGCGGCGGTCAACATCCTGTCGGCCAACACCGCTCGGCTGCTCGGCGACCATCCGGGCGCCTGGCCCGTCGTCGGCGCGTCATGGAACGCCTGCACGCTCGCCCTCGGGGTCCTTCTGCCCTTGCTGTACCCGACAGGCACGCTGCCCTCGCGGCGGTGGGCCTGGGTCGTCGTGCTCGCGCCGGCCTCCGTCGCGGCCGACTGGACGGGCAGGCTCATGGGCGACCAGGCGATCCGCGAGTGGGCGCAGGCGGCGGGTTCGGCCGCGATGACGGCGGCTCTCGTCTCGCTCGCCGTGCGCTTCGCCCGGTCGGGGCCGGTCGAGCGGCGGCAGCTGCGGTGGCTGCTGGTCACGCTCCCTGGGCTGATCGTGCCGTGGGTGGTAGGCGACCCCGTCTGGTGGCTGGCCTCGTTCACGATCCCGTTGATCCCGGCCGCGATCGCGGTGTCGGTGCTGCGCCACCGGCTGTTCGGCATCGAGACCCTGATCAGCAGGGCACTGGTCGGCATCGGGCTCGCCATCGCGGTCGGGGGGGTCTACGTCGCCGTGACGGCGGCGTCCAGCGTCTTCCTGTCGGCGGTCGACAGGTTCGCGGGCCTGCTCACGGCGCTGCTGGCCGGGCTGTTCTTCTTCCCGGCCAGGCGGTGGGTGCAGCGCGGCGTGGACCGGTTGCTGTACGGCAGCACGGGCGACCCCGCCACGCTGGCGGCCAGGCTGAGGCGCCGGCTGCGCGAGGCGGATCCAGGACACGGGCTGCAGGCCGCGCTGGACGTGCTGCGCGAGGGCCTCGCGGTGACGGGCGTGTCGGTGACGGCAGGCGACACGGTCGTCTCCTCCGGGCTGCCGGGTTCGGTCGGCCGCGAGATGGCGCTGGTCTGGCACGGCGCGACGGTCGGCACCCTGCTCATCGGGCCACCGGAGCGGCGCGGCTTCCCCGCCGCGCACGACGAGCGGGTGATCGCGACGCTCACGCCGTACGTCGCGGAGGCCGCGCACGCCGTCCACCTCACGGCCGCGCTGCAGGCCTCGCGCGAGCGCATCCTCGGTGCGCGGGAGGAGGAGCGGCGCAGGCTCCGCCGCGACCTGCACGACGGGCTCGGGCAGTCGCTCGGCGGCATGGCTATGGCCGTCAACGCCGCGATGCTCAGCATGCGCGCCGCGCCCGACCGGGCCGAGCTGCTGCTGGCCGAGGTGCGCGCAGGGATGGACGCGGTCGGCGCCGACATCAGGGAGCTCGTGTACGGCCTGCGCCCTCCCGCCCTCGACGAGCTGGGCCTCGCCGGCGCGGTGGCCGGGCTGGCGGGCGAGCCCGTGACCGTGTCGGGCGATCTGTCGGGGCTGCCGGCCGCCGTGGAGGTCGCCGCGTACCGGATCGTGCAGGAGGCGCTGACCAACGCGCGCAGGCACGCGTGCGCCTCCAAGGTGAGCGTCCGCATCGACAGGGCGGCCTCGCTACGGGTCACCGTGGTCGACGACGGCCTCGGGATCCGTCCGGGCGCGCCTGCGGGCGTCGGGCTGGCCTCGATGCGCGAGCGAGCGGCCGAACTCGGCGGCACCTGCACGGTACGGCCCGCACGGGGCGGCGGCACCGAGGTCGTCGCCGACCTGCCCTGCCCCGGACAGGAGACCGGCCAGCAGGCCGGACAGCAGGCCGGACAGCAGGCCGGACAGCAGGAGGCCGGGTTCCGGAAGGCCCGGCAGCCGGGGGCCGGAGCGGCCCGAGCCGAGCCCGATCGTGTCGAGCTATCCCAGTGATTGGAGATTTTGGAATATGTCGCCATTTCGCGCACTCGCGGAGGGCTCTACGCTTACGCCTGCAATGGTGACCTTCAGTGCATTGGGACCGTTCCAGGTCCTCCTCGACGGGCTTCCCCTCGACCTCGGCGGCCAGCGCCAGATGGCGGTGCTGGCCAGGCTGCTGGTCGCGAGGGGCCGCGCGGTGCCCGTGACCACGCTCATCGACGAGTTGTGGCCTGGCCGGCCGCCCGCGCAGGCCCTGTCCACCATCCAGGGATACGTCTCCAGGCTGCGCCGCGCCCTCGAGCCGAACAGGGCCCCGCGCTCCGAGGCCGAGGTGCTGGTGTCGGCGCCTCCCGGATACGCGCTGCGCGCGACGCCCGAGCAGGTCGACTGCTGGCACTTCGAGCGGCTCGTGCGGATGGAGGGACCCGCCCCCGAGGTATGGGCCTCCATGGAGGAGGCGCTGGGGCTGTGGCGTGGGCCGGCGCTGGCCGAGTTCGCCGACCTGACCTGGGCGTCGACCGAGGGCGGGCGTCTCGAGGAGCTGCGGCTCGTCGCTCTCGAACGGCGGGCCGACGCGGGGCTGCGCCTGGGCCGGTCGACCTCGCTCGTCCCCGACCTGGAGGCGCACGCGAGCGCGTGTCCGCTGCGGGAAGAGGCGTGGCGGCTGCTGGCCACGGCCCTCTACCGGAGCGGTCGCCAGGGCGACGCGCTGGCGACCCTCAGGAGGGCGCGGGCGATCTGGCGCGACGAGCTGGGCCTGGACCCCTCCGCCGTGTTGCAGCGGCTGGAGGCGGACATGCTCGCCCAGTCGCCTCACCTGGACGCCGACCCCGTCGCAGCTGCGCCCGTCTCCGTCCAGCCGGGTTCCGGCCAGCCGGCCACCGGAAGGACGGCCGGCCCCGCCCCTGCCGAAGACGGGGATCCGGCGAAGGAACTGCGGGTGGTGGTCGCCGACGACCAGGCGCTCGTCAGGACGGGGCTGCGGGTCGTGATCGACACCGAACCCGGCCTGGAACTGGCCGGGGAGGCCTCCGACGGCGAGCAGGCCATCGCGGTCGTCAGGGACACCCGCCCGGATCTGGTCCTGCTGGACATCCAGATGCCGAGGCTCGACGGCCTGACCGCCGCGCGCAGGATCCTCGCCGACCGCAACCCGCCGAAGGTGATCATGATGACCACCTTCGGCACCGACGAGAACCTCTACGCCGCTCTGCGCGCGGGAGTCAGCGGCTTCGTGCTGAAGACCTCGCCGCCCGAGCAGCTCGTGGCCGCCATCCGCGCGGCCGCGGCGGGTGACGCCCTGATCGACCCCGCCCTGACGACGAGGATCATCTCCGCCTTCGCCGGCAGGACCGATCCCGCCGCGCCCCCTGCCCTGGCCGGGCTCCCCGACACGCAGCTCGACGTGCTCAAGCTGATCGCCCGTGGCCTGACGAACCGGCAGATCGCGCACACGCTCGCCGTCCCCGATCGCCAGGTGGCGACCGCCGTGGCCGGCCTGCTCGATCATCTGGGCCTGTTCGACAGGGCCCAGCTCGTGGTCGCGGCCTACGAGTCGGGCCTGGTCACCCCGGGACGATGAGACGTCACTTATCGTCGCTTTGACGATAAAAAATCGGGGGTACTAGGCTGGGCCCGTGGCTCAATTGCGCATCGCCCTCGCTCAGACAAACCCGGTCGTCGGCGACATCACCGGCAACGCCGACGCGCTGGTCCGATGGACGCGTGAGGCCGCCGACCACGGCTCTCACCTCGTCCTTTTCACGGAGATGTTCCTGACCGGCTACCCGGTCGAAGATCTCGTCCTGCGGACCTCCTTCCTCAACGCCAGCATCGAGGCGCTCGAGGACGTCGCCGTCCGACTGGCCGACGAAGGCCTCGGCGACCTGCCCGTCGTGGTCGGCTACGTCGACAGGGCGGGGCTCGCTCCGCGCGTCGGCCAGCCCAAGGGCGCGCCCCTCGACGCGGCCGCGCTGCTCCACCAGGGCAGGGTCGTCACCCGTACGGCCAAGCACCACCTGCCCAACTACGGCGTGTTCGACGAGTATCGCTACTTCGTCCGCGGTGACCGGTTGCCGATCTTCCGCCTGCACGGGGTCGACGTGGCCATCGCCGTCTGCGAGGACCTGTGGCAGGACGGCGGCCCTGTCGCCGTCGTCGGCCGGGCGGGGGCGGGCCTGCTCGTGGTGCCGAACGCCTCGCCGTACGAGAAGGAGAAGGACGACGTCCGCCTGGAGCTGGTCGCGCGCAGGGCGCGCGAGGCCGGGTGCGCGCTCGCCTACGCCAACCAGGTCGGCGGCCAGGACGAGCTGGTCTTCGACGGCGACTCGATCGTCGTCGACGCGTCCGGCGAGCTCGTGGCACGGGCGGAGCAGTTCAAGGAGGAACTGCTCGTCGTCGACCTCGACCTGCCGGTGTCCGACGCCGAGCCTGGCGTCTTCCCCTTCGACGCGGGCGACGGCACGACGATCACGGTGGAACGGCTGGTGCTGTCGGACGAGCCGGTCGCGCCGTACGCCAAGCAGGCGCCCGAGGTGGCACCCAGGCTCGACGACACCGGCGAGGTCTACGAGGCGCTGGTCCTCGCGGTGCGCGACTACGTCGCCAAGAACGGCTTCCGCTCGGTGATCCTCGGCCTGTCCGGCGGCATCGACTCGGCGCTGACGGCCACCATCGCCTCCGACGCGATCGGTCCCGAGCGCGTGCACGTCGTGATGATGCCCTCGCGCTACTCCTCCGACCACTCCCTCGGCGACGCCGACGAGCTGGTGCGCAGGCAGGGCCTCAACAGCCAGGTCGTGCCGATCGCCGACATCGTCACCGCCTTCGAGAAGGAGATCGACCTCTCCGGGCTGGCCGCGGAGAACCTGCAGGCCAGGGTGCGCGGCATGATCCTCATGGGGCTGTCGAACCAGCACGGCCACCTGGTGCTGACCACCGGCAACAAGAGCGAGCTCGCGACGGGCTACTCCACCCTGTACGGCGACTCCGCCGGCGGATTCGCGCCGATCAAGGACGTGCCGAAGACGATGGTGTGGGCGCTGTCCAGGTGGCGCAACGAGCACACCGACTCCTCGTTCCTGCTGTCCGCCGAGCGGCCGATCCCCGAGAACTCCATCACCAAGGAGCCCAGTGCGGAACTGCGGCCCGACCAGCGCGACACCGACTCGCTGCCGCCGTACGAGGTGCTCGACCGGCTGCTGGACGACTACGTCGAGAAGGACATGGGCTCGGCCGAGCTGATCGCGGCTGGACACGATCCGGAGCTGGTGGCCAGGATCATCAGGCTGGTCGACCTGGCGGAGTACAAGCGCAGGCAGTACCCGCCTGGCCCGAAGATCACGCCGAAGAACTTCGGCAGGGACCGCAGGCTACCGATCACCAACAGGTGGAGGGAGCCGACGGCCTAGGTAGGCGCGCAGCAGCCGCTTGGTCTCCTCGACCAGCTCGGGGTCGCCGTGGTGGGCCCTGAGCAGGGTGTCGGCCGCCTCGACGGCCACCAGCATCGGGTTGAGCCCCTCGATGCCGAGCAGGTCGGCGAGGGCCCGCGCGACCTCGGAGTTGTCGCCGAAGTCGAGGACGGCGAAGCCGGGGACCGACGACTTCATGTCGAGGTACTCGTCCACGACGATGTCGATGACGGGGTCCCACGCGCGGGCCCCGACCAGCTTCGGCTCGATGCGGGCGACGAACTGCTCCAGGTTGCGCCTGGTGAGCGCGGCCGCCAGCGATCGCTTGTCACTGAAGAAACGGTAGATGGAGCCGATCGGCATCCCGGTGCGGGCGGCCACCGTCCTGGTGCTCAGCGCGTCGTAGCCGCCCTCGTCCAGCAGGGCGGCCGCCGCGTCGAGCATCCGGTCGACCTTCTCCGCGCTGCGCCTCTGGACCGGGATGCGTCTCATGCCGCAAAGAGTAGGGTCAGCCCGCCGATGGTGTAGCAGACCATGAGCACGAACAGCGGGATCTGCCCCGCGACGGCCCTGGCGGGTTCGAGCAGCCGTACCGACCTGTCGTGGGCGGCGACCACGCCGAGCACGTGGCCGATCACGATGGCCAGCACCTGGACCGTGGCGATGGTGCCCGCGCCGACCACGTCCGCGTTCACCTCGGCGTCCAGGCCGAGGGCGAGGACGACCGCGCGCTGCCCCTCGATCACGAAGAGCGAGAAGTAGTGCGCCACCAGGTAGCCGATCGCGATCGGCACCAGCGAGTGCGCGAAGCGGGGCGCCAGCCCGCGGGTCCCGCCGATCAGTCCCGCCGCGCCCAGGCAGGCGACGTAGAGCAGCGCCACTCCCCCGATGGCCGTCAGCAGGCCGACCGTGCCGAGCCCCACCCTGCCGAGCGGGCCGGTCTGCAACGCGTCGACCCAGAAGGGCGCGCCGGCGAACCCGTCGTAACCGGTGCTGCCGAGCAGCACGCACACGGTCGCGACGAGGCCGGGCGCGGGGACGATCGCGTCCAGGCCGTTGAAGGGGCTGCGCACGACCAGCGTCCCGTCGGCCCTCCTGCCCAGCGGTGACAGGTGGCCGACGAGCGTGGAGTAGACCTCGAACGGGTCGCCCCTGTCGAGCCACGCGTGGCCGTACGTGAGGGTGCCCGCGACCGTCGCCGTGCCGTACAGAAGGAGGAAGACCAGCAGGGTCGCCGTCGCCGCGGGCTCGGGCGAGACCAGCTCCATCCAGGTGAAGGCGGTCAGGCCCGCGGCGGCGGGCCAGTAGCCGAGCCGCCCTGGAAGCGGGCGGCGCGGCCTGTCGGGCAGCAGCCTGAACGGGTTGACCAGCCGCCACACCGGCCCGAACAGCAGCGAGGCGGGCACCAGCCCCACCCAGAAGACCACATAGATCAGGTACGGCGCGGCGTTGTCCTCGGCCGGGCCCAGGACCAGCCATCCCAGCGTGTACAGCGCCATGAGCGCGGTGATGACGCGTGGCGTCCTGCCGGCCGGCCGCCACGGCAGCACCCTGCCCGCCCTGTCACCGCTGAAGCGGGAGTCCGCCCACAGCAGCCCCAGCGCGAGGAAGGACACGACAAGCGCCGCGAACGCCCCGGCGTAGGCGTAGAAGAGCGGGATCGGCAGGTCGCTGCGGCTGCCGATCCCGTGCGCGAGCACGCCCGTCACGTGACCGCCAGCTGGATGAGCACCAGCTTGCTCTCGTGCGTCTCCACCTCGAACACGCCTGTCATGTCCGCCACGAAGCTGACGCCGGCGGGCTTGCCAGGAAGGAGCTCCTTGGCGAGGTCGTATCCGTGCACATGCAGCTCGTCGGCGACGTCGCTGGTCACGGTGAGGGTCACGGTCTGGCCGCGCTTCACCTCCAGCCAGCCGGAGGGCGGCGTCACCTTCCCTCCCGCGATCGTGATCTCCGCGTGCGGGGCGCCCGCCGCGGGCGCCCCCGTCGCGACCTCGTGTCCCGTTCCCGGCCTGTGGTGCGTCTCCGGCAGCGAAGCGCACCCCGTGACCGGGACGACCGCGACCAGCACGAACGCGGCCAGCGCCGCCACCCGCCTCACGCCGGCACCTCCGCGGCCCTCGCCGTACGGCGTGGCGCGACCGCGACCACCGCGCACAGCACCCACACCCCTGTGAGCAGCCCCCGGATCCAGCCGGGCCCGATCGGCAGGACGGGCAGCATCCACACCGCCTTGTCGAAGGCGTCGACCAGGTAGAGCGCGCCGAGCACGACACCGAACCAGCCGAAGGCCCCTCGCATGATCAGCCCTGACCCGATCAGCCACACTCCCGTCAGCGCCAGCGCGACGGCGGGCAGCACCGTGTAGGAGTCGAGCGCCCCGAACACGTCCAGCGCCAGCCCGGCCAGGCCGACGAGCGTCAGCGGCAGCGCCCAGCGCGAGCGCAGGCGGCGCCGCCACAGCAGGACGGCCATCAGCGCCAGCACGAGCGAGCCGCCCAGCGCGAGCTGCACCTCCACCCTGGAAAGGCCGCTGGAGCCGAACCACCAGCACCCGCCGGGCAGGCGGCGGTCGCCGATGCTGTAGTCGTTGCAGAGGTACATCTGCACGAGCTTCACCGGCTCGGCCACCACTCTCGCGGGACCGCTCCCTCCGCAGGAGGGAAGCGCTCCTGGGCTGCTGACGCGCACACCCTCCCAGCAGTTGCCGCCGCCCTGGCCGTCCCAGTAGACGTCGGCGCCGTTGGGCCTGTTCTCACCCGCAGGGGAGACGCCCAGGTGGTTGCCGGTGTAGAGGTTGTTGTGCGAGGTGTCGAACTGCTTGTCCCACGACTCCTCGCCCCGGATGAAGGCCGGCACCGCCAGCAGGTTGAAGGCGGCGTTGTCGTGGCCCCAGATCCAGTTGTCCTTGAAGACGTTCCAGTTGCCGCCGCCGGTGATGATGCCGCTGCCGGGTGGCAGGCCGATCTGCGGGCAGACCACGCCCTTCTCGTAGCCGCGTTCGGCGGGCGGCTTGGCGCAGGTGCCGTCCCTGACGTACTCGTAGTAGGTGGCGTTGTTGTCGTAGATCTTGTTGTTCTCGAACCTGGCGTGGTTCTGCGGGAGCCCGGGGTGCCCGGGGAAGGCGCTGTCCATCGTGGCGCCCGCGAGGTTGCCCCAGAACTCGCTGTCGTGCACGTACACGGAGTCGCCCGCCGTACCCGAGTAGCCGACCATGTTGTGATGGCTCTTGCAGCGCCTGATCTCGATGGAGTAGCGCGGGACCTCGTGGCCGCGGCCATCGTTGATGTTGGAGGCACTGCCGGGGTAGAGGCCTGAGTCGCCGTTCCCGTAGGACTCGCAGTCGGTGTACAGGCCGTGGTCGCTGGCGAAGGTCAGGAAGCCGTACTCGTCGTTCCACCTGGTCAGCATGTTGTCGATGACGAAGCCGTCGGTGGCGAGGATGTAGAGCGAGTTGAAGGTGGTGCGCTGGGCGGTGAAGTTCCTGAAGTAGACGCCGTCGGTCATGTCGGCGCGGATGGCGTTGAGCTTGCGGTACTGCGCGTCGATGACGACGTCGAGGGGGCCGGCGCCGGTGCCCTCGATCTGGAGGTCCTTCTTGCCGAGGATGGCCACCAGGTTCTGGTTGTGCGGGCACTGGACCTGCTGCTCGTACGAGAGGATCTGGTAGCCCCAGCTCGACCAGCGGGCCTCGAGCTTGGAACATGCGCCCTCGGGCTGCGGCTGGCCGGGTTCCTCGAGGTAGAGGCCCGGCAGGATGGCGATGTTCATGCCAGGCTTGTCGACACGGTCGACCGCGTCCTGGAGGTGGCGCACGCCCTCCTTCTGGCAGCGGGCGAAGAGGGCGAGGTTCCGCCGCTTGAGATCCTCCGGAAATTTCGAGATTCGCCGCTCGAAATCGAATTTATCCGTCTTGCAGACCAGGAGGTCGGGCTCCCCTTGCCGGTAGACGGGGACGCTTCCCGCGCCGTCCGGCAGCTTCACCTCCCGCTCCTCGTGGGCCAGTGCGGCGCCGGCGGGCAGGAGCAGGGCGAGGACCACGCCTAAGAGCGTCAGTGTCCTTCGGGCGATGAGGGGCATGGCGGCGAGACTAGAACATTGCTCACGTTCTGCCTAGGGCCTTCTCTCCGCCCTTTCGTGGCGGCAGGCGGTCGCACCGTGTTCGCCGGCTCGCGCGGGGTCACCTTCGGCCGGAGCGTTCGCCGGCTCGCGCGGGGTCACACCCGACCGGAACGTTCGCCGGCTCGCGCGGAGTCACACCCGACCGACCGGAGCGACCCAACGCGGGCCCAACGCCCCGCGCGTACGGTGGCCTGCCATGTCCTTCGCCGAGGTTCAGTTCAGGATCCTGGGCCCCCTCGAGGTCCTCGTGGGCGGCGTGCCCGTCCACGTGGGCGGCCCGAAACCGCAGGCCGCGCTGGCCGCCCTGCTGCTCGGGCTGGGCCGTGTCGTGGCCGTCGACCGGCTGGTCGACCTGGTGTGGGGCGAGAACCCGCCCGGCTCGGCACGGTCCCAGGTGGCCATCGCGATCTCCAGGCTGCGCCGGGTGCTGCGCGAGGCGGGAGGCGATCCCCACGTGATCGAGACGGTCGGCGCGGGCTACCGGGTACGGCCCGCCGTACCGCTGGACGCGGCGGAGGCGAAGAACGGGATCGCCGCAGCCCGGGCGGCAGCGGCGGCCGGGCGATCCACGGAAGCCGCCGCCGGCATGCGGAGGGCGCTGGCACTGTGGCGCGGCCCCACACTGGTCGGGATGGGAAGGCAGGTCCAGGGCGTCGGTCTTTGGGACGAACTGCGCCTGGCCGTCACCGAGGAGTGCGTGGAGCTGGAGCTGGCCCTGGGCAGGCACGGGGAGCTGGTGGCGAGCGTGGCGGCCTTCGTGGCCGAGCATCCGTTGCGCGAGCGCTCCCGCGCGCAGCTCATGCTCGCGCTCTACCGGATGGGGCGCAGAGCCGAGGCGCTGGAGACGTACAGAGAGGGCCGCGAACTGCTCGACGTCGAACTCGGCCTCGCACCGGGGCCCGAGCTGCGGCGGATGGAGCGCGCCGTCCTGGCCGACGATCCCTCGCTGTTCTTGGAGCCCGCCCCGGCAACGCTCGCGCGGCCTGTCGCGATACCCGAGGCGGCCCCCGCCCAACGACCCGCGACGCCCGGGACGGCGGCGCCCGGCGAACGGCCCGGCCCGGCACCAGAAGTGACGGCACCCACCGAACGACCTGGCTCGACGCCAGAGGCGGCACCCGCCGGACGGCCCGGACCGGCGCCCGGGGAGACAGGTTCCACGGAACGGCCCGCCGAGCTGCCGCGTGGAGCCGCGTCGGCGTTCGTCGGCCGCGCGGCGGAGCTCAGGCACGTGCACAAGCTGGCCGGGGAGGATCGGCCGATCGCCGCGATCAGCGGCCGCGCGGGCGTGGGCAAGTCGGTGCTGGCGGTGGAGGCGGCGCGCCGGCTGGTGGGCCGGTTCGACGACGGCCAGCTCTACGCCGACCTGCGGGGCTCCACCCCCCACCCGTTGGAACCAGCGGAGGTCCTCGGCAGGTTCCTGCGCTCGCTCGGCAGACCCGACGTGCCCGCCGGGGCGGACGAGGCGGCGGGCAGGTTCAGGTCGGTGACCGCGCGCAGGCGGATCCTCGTCCTGCTCGACGACGCGGCGAACGCGGCACAGGTGACACCGCTGCTGCCTTCGGGGGCCGGGTGCATGGTCGTCGTGACCTCGCGGCGGCCGCTCACCCTGCTCGACGGCGCGGCGCACGTGCGTTTGGAGCCCATGGCCGAGGACGAGGCGATCAGCCTGCTGGAGAGCGCCATCGGCGACTCCCGCGCGGCCGCCGAGCCCGCCGTCGCGCGAGAGATCGTCCGGCGCTGCGGCGGGCTGCCGCTCGCCGTACGGCTGGTGGCGGCGAGGGCGGCGGCCCATCCCCGCTGGCCGCTGTCCAGACTGCTCGACCGCATGCCGCGGTCGAGCGGCCTGCGCCCGGCCTAGACAGGCTCAAACCGCCAGACCGCAGTCCGGCCTAGACAGGCTCAAACCGCCAGACCGGCAACCCCACCTGAACAGGCGGGCTCAGCCCGCCAGGCCGCGCAGGACGCTGTCGACGATGCGGGCGGGCAGGTCGTCGGGCAGGTCGTCGTCGCCCCTGGCCCGCTTGATGTGCCACATCATGGCGCCGGACAGCGTGCCGAGCGCCAGCCGGGTGTCCAGGTCGGCCCGCAGTTCGCCGGTCCGCACGCCCCGTTCGATGACCGCCGTCATCGCAGCCGTGCGCGGCTCGACGGCCACCTTCATGAACTTCGCGAACAGCTCCGGGTAGCGGTCGGACTCGCTCATCGCGATGTTCATGACGCAGCGCGTGCGGGCGTGACCCGACTCGCGCATCATCGTGTCGAGCAGGGCGACCAAGTCGTCGCGCGCCGAGACCCCCGCGAGCGGGGGCACCGGCGCCTTCAGCGAGGCGAGCGCGTCGGCGACCAGGTCCTCTTTGTTCGACCAGCGCCGGTAGATGGTCGTCTTGCCGACCCCGGCCCGTGAGGCGATCGCCTCGATGGACAGCTCGGAGATCCCCATCCCCTCGCCGATCAGATCGAGCGTCGCCTCGATGATCGCCTTCTCGGCCTTCTCGCTGCGCGGACGGCCCGCGGGGCGGGCCGTGCCGGTCTCTGTCGTCGTCATCGCCGCCTCAGACTACCGCTGGTTCCTTCTCTTCGACATTGACGACGGCCCGTGCCTTACCCGGCATCCAGATCGCCACGACGACCACGCCGACCAGGGCGATGACCGCGGAGACCAGGGCCGTGGTGTGCATGCCGTCGATGAAGGCGTCGAAGGCGGGGTTGAGGATGGCGGGGTTGCCCTGCGCCACGCCGACCGTCGCCATGATGGACTCGCCGGCCGCGTGCCGCATGCCCTCGGGCAGGGCGGTCAGCGCGGGGGCGATCTCCCCCCGGTAGGACGACGACAGCACCGAGCCGAGGACGGCCACGCCCAGCGCGCCCGCCACCTGACGGACGGTGTTGCTCATGGCCGAGCCGACGCCCGCCTTCTCCCTGGGCAGCGCCTCCATGATCGCGGTTGTCGCGGGCGGCATGATGTTGGCCATCGCGGCGCCCTGGATGAAGAAGACGGCCTCCATCAGCCAGATCGGGGTGTTCCTGTCGAACAGGGCGTAGCCGGCGAGGGCGGCGGTGACCACGAGCATGCTGGCTGTGGAGGCGGCCTTCGCGCCGAAGCGCTGGTTCACCCGCTGGCTGAGCGGGGCGAAGATCAGCTGGGCGGCCGCGAAGGGGATCATCAGCGCGCCCGCCACGATCGGGCTGTAGCCCTTGACGATCTGGATGTAGAACGTCAGGAAGAACATCCCGCCCATCATCGCGAAGAACGTGATGCCCATCATGCCGATGGCCGAGCTGAAGCGGACGTTGGAGAAGTTGCGCACGTCGAAGGCGGGGTGGTCGATGCGCCGCTCCCACCAGACGAACGCGGCCAGCACCAGCACGCCGAAGACGGTCGGGATGAGCACCTCCGCGCTGGCGACGGTGGCCAGTTCGCCCATGCGGATGATGCCGTAGACGACGGCGACCAGCCCGATGATCGACAGCACCACGCCGACGGGGTCGAGCCTGGACGGCCTGGGGTCGCGCGACTCGGGGACGACGGTGCCGATGAGGACCATGCTGATCAGCACGATCGGCACGTTGATCAGGAAGACCGAACCCCACCAGAAGTGCTCGATCAGGAAGCCGCCGGTGATGGGGCCGATCGCCACCGCCAGGCCGACGCCGCCGGCCCAGATGCCGATGGCCTTGCCACGCTCCTGCGGCGGGAAGACGTTGGAGATGATCGCCAGGGTGGCGGGCATGATCGCCGCGCCGCCGATGCCCATCGCGGCGCGCGCCATGATGAGCTGCATCGGATCCTGTGAGTAGGCACTGGCCAGCGAGGCCAGGCCGAACAGCAACATGCCGATGAACAACATCCTCTTGCGGCCGGTACGGTCACCGATCACGCCGAAGGTGAAGAGCAGTCCCGCGAAGACGAGCGTGTAGGAGTTGATCGCCCACTCCAGCTCGCTCTGCGTCGCCCCCAGACCGTGGACCGGGTCGGCGATGGTCTTCATCGCGACGTTCAGGATGGTGTTGTCCAGCACGACTGCCAGAAGGCTGAAGACGAGGACGCCGAGGATCGCCCAGCGGCGGGGATGGCCCGTCTGTGGTTCCATCAGGGACTCCAAATTTCGATACGACTTAGTTTCGCAACGACACCGTAGCGCAACTTAATACGATACGCAACGGTGTCGTTTCATAAATGGAATCCCCTGCGAACTCAGGCGTTCACGGTCTCCGGCTCTGGCGCGACCTCCTGCCGCGGCGTCCGCTTCCAGAACGGCAGCGCGAGCAGCACCATCACGACGGCCACCAGCCCCGCGACGGCGAAAGCCCAGCTGGGCCCGTGCGCGTCGATCACCGCTCCCGCGATCGGCGCCGACGTGGCTCCGCCGATCAGCAGGGCGGTGCCGTGCAGGCCCATGGCCTCGCCGCGCGCGGCCGCCGGCGTCCACCTGCTGAGGGTGTCGATGGAGGACGACAGGGCGGGCGCGCAGAGCACCCCGGCGGGCACCAGCGCCACCACCAGCCACCGCCAGTCGCCGCCGACCAGGCCCACGGGGATCGTTAGCGCGCCCATCAGTCCGGTCAGCAGGAGGGTGGGGAAGCCGCGCGGCAGCCCGCCGTACACGAATCCGCCGACGAGCGAGTAGACGCACCAGATGCCGACGGCCAGGCCGATCCACTCGGTCTGACCGGCGTGCTCGAGCGTGGCCACCAGCGACAGCTCGGTGGCGGTCAGGACGAACGTGGCCGCCGTCACCGTGCCGAACAACGCGATGAGCGAGGGGGTGAGCCACTGGCGGCGCGAGACCTTCTCCGCCTTCTCCTCCATCTCCGCCTCGGACCTGATCGGCGGGTTGAGGATCAGAAGCGCCGACCCCGACCCCGCGAGCCCGATCGCGATCACGGTCATCGTCCAGGCGCTTCCCAGCGTGGTGATCCCCGCGACGGCCAGCGCGGGACCCGCCATGTAGGACAGCTCGACCATCATCGAGTCGAGCGAGAAGCCCATCCTGCGCTGCTCGACCGGCACCATCGCGGCCAGGCACTGGCGGATCACGCTGAAGATCGGCAGCGCCAGCAGCCCCGCCACGCCCGCCGCCGGCACCAGTACCGCGAACGGCAGCAGCCACGCCGTCGCCCAGAACACCGCCTGCGCGACCGTCGTGACGGCCAGCACGGGGCGAAGGCCGTGCTTGTCAACGAACCTTCCCGACAGCGGCGAGCCGACGGCCATGCCGATGGTGCTGGCCATGGCGACGACGCCCGCTTCGGCGAAGCCCAGTTTCAGGCCGTTCACGACATGCAGCGTCAAGGCCATGGCCGTTGCCGTGGCGGGGATCCTGGCGAGTAGCCCGACCAGCAGCAACGTGCGGACACCGGAGAGCTTGAGCAGACGACGGTAAGGTTCGATACCCATTTTTATTGCTTACCTCCGCCACCATTGTCTCGTTAGGCACCGACACTTTTCGCCGCATGTCATCATCGGAGGGGTCCGGGTACGCCACTGGGGCGACTCGAGACGCCTCTGGAGGGTTACACCCATGTCCTCTTCCCTGTACGGCGGCGCCTCCGGGCGCAGGGTCACCGTCCGCGACCTCGCGGCGGCCAAGGAGCGCGGCGAGAAGTGGCCGATGCTGACCGCCTACGACGCGATGACGGCCCGCGTGTTCGACGAGGCGGGCATCCCCGTCCTGCTCGTCGGCGACTCGGCGGCGATGGTCGTCTACGGCTACGACTCCACGCTCCCCGTCTCCGTCGACGACCTGCTGCCGCTGACCGCGGCCGTGGTGCGCGGCTCCTCACGGGCGCTGGTGGTGGCCGACCTGCCGTTCGGCTCCTACCAGGCCTCCCCCGCGCAGGCGCTGGAGTCGGCCGCGAGGTTCATGAAGGAGGCGGGAGCGCACGCGGTCAAGCTGGAAGGAGGCCGCAGGGTCCTGCCCCAGGTCGAAGCACTGGTCTCGGCGGGTGTGCCGGTCATGGCGCACCTCGGCCTCACACCGCAGTCGGTCAACGCCTTCGGCGGGTACCGGGTACAGGGGCGTGGCCAGGCCGGCGACGAGCTCATGGCCGACGCCAAGGACCTGCAGCAGGCCGGGGCCTTCGCGGTCGTGCTGGAGTGCGTGCCCGCCGACCTGGCCGAGCGGGTCACCACGTCGCTGGCCATCCCGACGATCGGCATCGGGGCGGGCGCGGGCACCGATGCCCAGGTACTCGTCTGGCAGGACCTGATGGGCCTCACGCCGAAGCCCGCCAAGTTCGTCAAGGCGTACTCGGACCTGGGGGCGGAGATGGGCAGGGCGGTCCGCTCCTTCGCCGCCGAGGTCACCTCCGGCGCCTTCCCCGCGCCGGAGCACGCCTACAGCTGACACGCCGCCGTCGGCTGACACCCCACTGCCGGCTGACACCCGCCGCGGGGCCGGCTCCGGCCCCGCGGCACCCCGAGTCCCGCGGCACCTGAGGGTTCGGCGGCCCTGGCACCTCATCCCAGACCCGCCGAACCCGCGACTCCACGAAGGTGGTGGGGTCGGCCACACCCGAGCGGCAGGCACACCCCTCGCGGCGGGCGGCGAGCCAGGGGTCATCACGCCGGCGTCACCCCCCGGCTCACACCGGAGCAGCCGACCAGCCCCACCCGCGATCCGCACCACAGCGGGAAGGTTCGCACCCACGCAGCAGCTCACATGAGAGGCGGCGGATCGGTGCACCGGCGGCTCAGAGCGGGGCGACCGTCGACGACGGGGGGCGCGGCTCAGAGCAGCGTGGCGGGGTCGGTGTTGGAGCCGCACACCACCACCGCGACCCGCTCGCCGCGGGCCGGGACGTAGCCGCCCGACAGCAGCGCCGCGTAGGCGGTCGCACCGGCGTGCTCGGCGGCGATCCTGTACTCGGCCCAGAGGGTACGGCGTGCCGCCTCGATCGCGTCATCGGACACCAGCAGGCTCCTGACACCCGCCTTGGAGACGATGTCGTAGGCCACGTCTCCGAGCCGGGTGGCCCCGAGCGCGTCGGCGGCGACCCCGCTCACGGCCACCGGGACCGGCCCGCCCGCCTTCAGCGCCTCGTGGAGCGTGGGGATCAGCTCGGGCTCGACCGCGACGATCGTCGGCCTCCGCCCGTCCTCACGCACGCCATCGCGCCAGCCTCGTTGCCCACCGTTAGGCCCGCCGTCCCGCTCACCTCCATACGCGCCATCGCGCCCGCCATCCCGCTCCGCTTCACGCACTCCACGGCGGCCGCCTTCACGCGCGCCGCCAGTTCCGGCACCGGCTTCAGATCCCACCGCAGCTCCGGCTCCCGCTCCAGCACCGGCTTCAGATCCCATCCCGGCTCCAACTCCGGCACCGGTATCAGATCCCACCCCAGCACTGGCTTCAGATCCCATCCCGGCTCCAGCTCCGGCGCCGGTATCAGATCCCATCCCGGCTCCAGCTCCGACACCGGCATCAGATCTCACCCCAGCTCCAACTCCAGCACCGGCACCGGCACCGGCACCGGCACCGGCGCCCACGGTGACGCCGGCCACGAAGCCGCCGCCACCGACCGCGATCAGGATCGTGTCGACGCCGCCCGTCTGGTCCACCAGCTCGAGCCCGAGCGTGCCCTGCCCCGCCACCACGTCGGGATGGTTGTAGGCGTGCACCTCCAGCGCACCCGTCTCGGCCGCGCGCTTGGCCGCCGCCTCCGCGGCCTCGGAGTAGATCGCCCCGGTCTGGGTGACCTCGGCGCCGAGCGCCCGCAGCCCCGCCACCTTCACGGGGCTGGAGACCACGGGCACGAAGATCTCGGCCCGCAGCCCGAGCGCCCGCGCCGCGTAGGCGACAGCGAGCCCGTGGTTGCCCCCGCTGGCGGCGATCACGCCCGCGGCGGGCACGGCGGCCGACAGCATCCTGTTGAACGCCCCGCGCACCTTGAACGAGCCTGAATGCTGCAGACCCTCCAGCTTGAGGAACAGCCCTTCGGCGATCTCGATGACCGGTGTCCGCAGCACGCGGCCCTCGATCCTGCGCGCCGCCGCCAGCACGTCGTCATACGAAACCGTCATCACAGCTCCCGCTCGATCGTCTGCTTCAGGTCGGCTATCCGCGCCTCGTCCCGCCGGTAGAAGACCCACTGCTTGATCTTCGTACCGTGGATCAGCCCGGCTCTTTCCAGGATTTTCAGATGCGCCGTGGCGCTCGGCTGGGTCATGCCGAGCTTGGTCGCGATGAAGATCGAACAGACGCCGTCCTCCACCAGGTCGCCGTCGACCTGCGGAGGGAAGTGGGCCACGGGATCCTTGAGCCAGTCGAGGATCAGCAGCCTCGGCTCGCTCGCGAGCGCGCGGAGAATCGCTAGCACTTAGGAAGTTTCCTAAATAACTAAGCGTCACGTCAAACCGTCGGTGCCGTCGAGTAGCTTTCCGAACATGGAATCGAACCTGTGCGAACGCTTCGTCGAACTGGTGGAGTCCTGTGGTCCCGTGACCTGTGTCAGGTCCGCCACCTCGATGACCTTCCGCGGGCCCCGCCGCGACTTCGCCGGAGCCCGCCGTACCCCTCTCGGGCTGACCGGCTACCTCGGCCTGCGCCGCGTCGTCCACGACCCCCGCTTCGGCGGGGCCACACGCTACACCGACCGGCTGTTCGTGCACCGCTTCCACCTGCGGGGGTGCGAGGAACTCGACGAGGAGTTCGCGGGATGGGTCCGCGAGGCCTACTTAGTGGGCTCCTCCTAAGGCCTGGCCATACCCCGATCCGCCAGAGCCCGGCCTCCGGGTCCGCCCAAGGTCCGGAGCCGTGCCCGGCTCTGCCCAGAGCCCCGAGGCCCGGTCAGCCCAAGGTCCGGAGCCGTGCCCGGCTGCGCCCAGAGCCCGAGGTCCGGCCCGCGCAAGAGCCGGAGACGTGCCCTACCTCGCCCGCAACCCTGCCCTGCGGGTCCGCCCGGAATCCGCAGCCGCGCCCGGCTGAGGTGAGGCCGCCGCCCCACCCCGCCCAAAGCGCGGAGCTGCGCCCGGCGGGGGTGGCGCCGCTCTACGGGCCCACCCAAAGTTCGGAACTGCACCCGGCGGGGGTGGCGCCGCTCTACAGGCCCACCCAAAGTTCGGAACTGCACCCGGCTGCGACCAAGGCCGGGCCGGTGCGACCGTACGCGAGCGGGTCCGTCCAGGATCCGCGACCTTGCCGGGGTGCGGTGGGTCTGTCCTGCGGGCCCAGGGTCCGGAGCTGCCCCCGGTTGCGGCCAGGGCTTGGCCTGCGCGCCGTGCACGAGCGGGCCCGTCCGGGATCCGGAGCTGTGCCTGGCAGCCGGCAGGGTTCGGCCTGCCAACCGCACAAGAGCCGGTTCGCCCGGGATCTGGAGACCTTGTCAGGCAGTGCCCAGGACCTGGCCGGCCTGCCCCCGCCCAGGACCCGGGTGGTTGGCCGGCCGCGTCCTGTGGTGGGTCACGTCCAGGGCCAAGGAGCTTGGGCGGCGCCGTTCAGGGCCAGGGTTCTAGAGGGTTCCTTCCAGGGCCTGGGTGAAGTCGGCCCACAGGTCCTCCGCGTGCTCGATGCCGACCGCCACCCGCACCGTCCCCTCGGAGATGCCATGCCGTCCCAGCTCCTCGGCGCTCAGCGACCTGTGCGAGGTCGTGGCGGGGTGCAACACCAGCGTCTCCACCCCGCCCAGCGAGGGGGCGAGGAGCGCGAGCTTCAACGAGGCCATGAACTTCTCGCCCGCCGCGCGGCCGCCGACGAGGTCGAAGGAGAACACGCCACCGAACTCCGGCAGCAGCTTGACCGCCACGTCGTGCGAGGGATGCGAAGGCAGTCCGGGCCAGTGCACGGCGCTGACCGCGGGGTGCTCGGCGAGCCTGGTGGCCAGCACGCGGGTGTTCGCGCAGTGGCGCTCCATCCTGAGCGGCAGCGTCTGCATCCCTCGCAGGGTCAGCCACGCGGCGAAGGGGTCGGGGGTCGAGCCGAGCTCGATCGCGAAGTGCCACACCTTGCGATAGAGCTCCTCGTCGGCGAAGACCGCGATGCCGCCGAGCACGTCGGTGTGCCCCGACAGATACTTCGTGGTCGAGTGGACGACGATGTCCGCGCCGTGTTCGAGCGGGCGGCAGAGCAGGGGCGAGGCGAAGGTGTTGTCGACGACCGACAGCAGGCCGAGGTCCTTGGCGGCCGCGCACATCGCGGGCAGGTCGGCGACCTGGCACACGGGGTTGGCGATGGTCTCGAGGTAGACGAGCTTCGTCTCGGGGCGGACAGCCGCGCGCAGGGCGGCGGGATCGTCCTCCGGGACGTGGCTGACGGTGATGCCGAAGCGCGACACGAGGTCGTTGATCATCGCGGCGGTCCCGCCGTACAGCGCCTTCTGGGCGATCAGGTGGTCGCCTGGCTTGAGCAGGCCGAGCAGGACCGAGTTGATCGCACCCATTCCGGAGGCGGTCGCGACGGCCGCGACGCCGCCCTCCAGGCCGGCCACGGCCTCCTCGAGCGAGCGCACCGTGGGGTTCGAGAGCCTGCCGTACACGAAGGCCCCGTCGGGCCTGCCCATGCCGTCCGCGAAGACCTCGGGGTCGTCGAAGACGAAGCCGGAGGTCTGGTAGATCGGCACAGAGATCGGCACGCTTCCGCTGATCACGGGCCTGGGGATGTGGACGGCGCGGGTCTCGGGACGCAGTTCGGTCATACCGATAAGGATGTCCCGTTTGACGGTTGGATGTCAGATCCAATCACCGATAATTGGTCCATGGATGAGGCCAATCTTGCGGATCTTCTCGGCCGGTGGGCGTCCGGACGCGGCCCGCTCTACCTGCTGCTCGCCGCCCGGCTGCGCGACCTGATCGACGACGGGCTGCTGCCGCCGGGCGCCTCACTGCCGCCCGATCGGGTTCTCGCCAGGCGGCTGGCGGTGGCGAGGGGCACCGTCGTGGCCGCCTACGACCTGCTCCAGCAAGAGGGGCGCGTGGTCAGGCGCAGGGGCAGCGGCACCCGCGTCTCCTCCGCCGACCTGCCGGCCACCCGTACGACGAACGAGGTGAGCAGCAACCCGCTGCTGTCGCACATCCTGCACCCACCCGACGGCGTCACGCTCCTCACCTGCGCCGCGCCCGACGAGCCGCCGCCGCTGCTGGCCGACGCCTTCAGCGAGGCGGTCACGCTGCTGCCCCGCCGCGATCTCGGCTACCACCCAGCCGGTCATCCCGCGCTCCGCTCGGCGATCGCCGACTACTACACGCGGCGCGGGCTGGCGACCCACGCCGCCGAGATCATCGTCACCACCGGCGCGCAACAGGCGCTCACCCTGCTCACCGGCCTGCTGGTCAGCCCTGGCGACACCGTCCAGACCGAGACGCCCACCTACCCCGGCGCGCTGGAGGTCTTCCGCCACGCCGCGGCGGTGGTGCGGTCCAGCGTCGACGCCGCCCAGCGGCCTGCCCTGATCTACGTCACGCCCACGGCGAGCAACCCCACAGGCGCGATCATGGATACGGCCGAGCGCAGGCGGCTGGCCGCTTCGGCGGTCGCGCACGACGTGCCGCTCATCGACGACGAGGTCTGCGCCGAGCTGTGCTTCTCGGGCGACACCCCGCCGCCGCTGGCCTCCTTCACCTCCGGCGAGCAGGTCATCACCATCGCCTCGCTGAGCAAGCTCGTGTGGGGTGGCCTGCGCGTGGGCTGGATCCGCGCCGCCGCCCCGCTGACCGCCCGGCTGGCCAGGCTGCGCGCCATCCACGACCTCGGGGGCGATGTGCTGTCCCAGCTGGCGGCGGTCTCGGTGCTGTCCAGACTCGACGACGTACGGCGGGCACGGCTCAAGGTGCTTCGCGCAGGCCACGACCGGTTGCTGGGCGAGCTGCGGGCCAAGCTGCCGTCGTGGGAGTTCGCTCCGGCGCTCGGCGGTCAGACGATCTGGGTCCGGCTGCCTCGCGGCGAGGCCGACGCCTTCGCGCAGGTGG
Organism: Nonomuraea sp. bgisy101; assembly: GCF_057708945.1. Taxonomy (NCBI): domain Bacteria; kingdom Bacillati; phylum Actinomycetota; class Actinomycetes; order Streptosporangiales; family Streptosporangiaceae; genus Nonomuraea; species Nonomuraea sp. bgisy101. Next base: position 147,268 of record NZ_JBYITD010000001.1, on the reverse strand, counting down.
CGCTGCGGCACGGGGTGGCGATTCCGCCGGGCCGTTCGTTCGACCCTGCGGGAGGCCACGCCGACCACATGCGGTTGCACTTCCTCTTCCCGCCGGCGGAGCTGACGGCGGCGGTCGACGCTCTGGCGGCCGCGTGGGACGCCTACGACGGCGCCCACCACACCGCCACCCGGCACACCCTGATCGTCTGACGCGCCGGCACCCCGCACCCGCGCGTGGCCTGCCCGATGCGACGCCCGACGGGCGTTCACGTGGCTACCCGCTGCGACCCCATCACCTCATCGATCCGGGGAAAGCGCGGCAAGTCATGAATTCTTCACTGCCCACCGCGAGTGGCACCCCGAAGAATCAGACACATGATCCAGGTGAACGGACTCACCAAGAGCTACGGGGATTTCCCGGCGGTGAAGGGCATCTCGTTCGAGGCCGCCCCAGGGGAGGTCTTCGCGCTCCTCGGCAGGAACGGCGCGGGCAAGACGACCACGATCGAGGTGCTGGCCGGGTTCCAGCGCGCCGACGCGGGCGAGGTGCGCGTGCTCGGCCTCGACCCGGCCAGGGACCGCAGAGGCGTACGGCGGCGCACCGGCATCATGCTGCAGGAGGCGGGATTCTTCCCCGATCTCACGGTGGCCCAGACCGTCGACTCGTGGCGGGACTTCACCTCCGCGGCCAGGCCGACGGGTGAGGCGCTGGAGCTTGCGGGCCTGCTGGACAGGGCGCCGACGAAGGTGCGGCAGCTGTCGGGCGGCGAGAAGCGCAGGCTCGACCTGGCGCTGGCCCTGCTCGGCCGTCCCGAGGTGCTGTTCCTTGACGAGCCGACCACCGGGATGGATCCGGAGGCGCGGCGCAACACCTGGGACGTCGTCCGCGGGATCGCCGCCTCGGGCGCCACCATCCTGCTGACCACGCACTATCTGGACGAGGCGCAGCGCCTCGCGGACCGTATGGCGATCATGGACCACGGGGAGATCGTCGCCGGTGGCGGCATGGCGGACACGCTCGCCGCGCAGGCAGGCAGGGTGTCGTTCGAGCTGCCCACCGGCCTCTCGCCCGGGGACGTGCCTCTGGCGGTGACCGTGGCGGGGCGCGTGGCCACGTGCAGGACGGAGGATCCCGACCTGGCCGCGCAGGAGTTGCTGAGCTGGGCGGCGGAGAAGGGCCTGCGGCTGCGCGGCCTCGAGGTGCGGACGGCGTCGCTCGAAGACCTGTTTCTGGAAGGGGTCGACCATGCGTGAGTTCGTGGCCGTGGCCAGGTTCGGCGGGCGGCTGTACTGGCGGGACAAGGTCGCTCTGTCGACCTCGGTGGCGTTGTCGCTCGGGCTCGGCATCGGCCTGCCGTTCATGATGGCGAAGGTACGGCCGGCGGAGGCCGGGGTGCTGCTGGACACCCACCTCGGCGTGCTCGCCATGGGCCTGACGGTCGCCGCGCTCATGCAGACGGCGGTGACGTTGACGGCGCGCAGGGACCAGCTGATCCTCAAGCGGATGCGGGCCACCGGCCTGCACGATCGCGAGATCATCGGCGGCGAGCTGCTCAACGTCGCCGCGCAGGCCGTGCTGCTGGCCCTGACCGTGTGTGTGGTCCTCTACGCCGCCGCGGGCCTGCGGATCCCGCGCGACCCTGTGGTGCTGGTGCTGTTCGTGGTGGCGGCCGCGGGCGTGTTGTCGCTGCTCGGCGCGGCGTGGACGGCGGCGATCTCCAGGGCCGAGGTGGCCGCGGTCATGACCATGCCGTGGTTCCTCCTGGCGGGTGTGGGGGCGGGTGGTTTCGGACCCGTCGTCCAGTTGCTCCCTTCGTGGGTGGGGACCCTGCTGAACCTGCTGCCCACCAGCGGCTTCGTGGCGGGCGCGCGCGCGGCCTACACGGGGCAGGGTGATCTGCTCCTCCCGCTGCTGAACCTGGCGGTCTGGGCGGCCGTCGCGCTCGCCGCGATCCGCCTCAGGTTCCGCTGGGAACCTCGAAAGTCATAATTGGTCGCACTATGACCTCCGATGCCGCCCGCCGCCTCGCGATCACGGTGATCGCGACCATCTCCGCCTGCTACACGGTGATGGCCGTCGTGCTCTATCTCATCTCCACCTACCTGGTCTACGTCCCGTTCTCGATGAGCCTCTGGGCGATCGCGGCCGGCGTCTGCACCGGCGTCCCCCACTACCTGCACGTGCGGGCAGGCCTGCGGGGCGAGCGGCCTCCGCTGTTCCCGACGACCCTCATCGTGCAGGCGGTGGCCACCTACCTGACCAACCTCGTCCTCCCGTACGGCTGGTCCGCCGTCGTCTCGCCCCTCTTCGCCGGGTCGCTGCTGATCCTGCTGCCGACACGTCTCGCGTGGCCGCTGGTGGGGCTGGCCACGGTGTACCAGGGCTGGCAGATCTACGGGGCGACCGGCGGGCACATGGCGCTCACGCTCTTCTACGCCGTCACCGTGTTCAGCACCGGCGTGATGATCTACGCGCTGGTCAGGAGCGCCCTGATGGCCAAGGAACTGGACCAGGCGAAGGCGGAGCTGGCGGAGGCGGCGGTGCTCAAGGAGCGCCTGAGGATCTCCCGCGACCTGCACGACGGGCTGGGCCGCAGCCTCACCGCCATCGCGCTGAAGGGCGATCTGGCCGCCAGGCTCGTCGAGCGCGACCCCGTCTCCGCCAAGACCGAGGTCGGCGAGCTGGTGCAGGTCGCCCGCGAGGCCGTCCAGGACGTACGGCAGGTCGCGCGCGGCTACCGGCAGATGTCGCTGGCCGGAGAGGTCGACAGGGCGGTGTCCCTACTGGAGGCCTCAGGCGTGGCCTGCCAGGTCAACCTGGCCGCGGCCACGCTGCCGCGACTGTCCGAGGAGGCGATGGCGTGGGGCGTGCGCGAGGCCGTCACGAACGTCCTGCGCCACAGCCGCGCGACGACCTGCTCCATCAGCACCTCGGTCAGAGCGGGCAGGGCGCGCCTGGAGATCGTCAACGACGGCGCCTCCGCCGTCTCGCCGGTGTCCGCGGGCAACGGCCTGACCGGCCTCGAAGAGCGCGCGAGCCAGGCGGGCGGCGCCGTCACCGCCGAGCCCTCCGGAGCGAACGGGTTCCGCCTCACGATGGAGGTCCCCACGTGATCAGAGTGCTGCTCGCCGAGGACATGCACATGATCAGAGCGGCGCTGACCGCGCTTCTCCGCCTCGAACCCGACATCGAGGTCGTCGCGGAGGTGACCAGGGGCGACGAGATCGTCCCTGCGGCGCTGGACGTGCGGCCCGACGTCGCGATCGTCGACATCGACCTGCCGGTGGTCGACGGCATCACCGCCGCCGCCGGCCTGCGCACGCTGCTGCCGTCCTGCCGGATCCTGGTGCTGACCGCGATGGGCCAGCCCGGCCAGGTACGGCGGGCGCTGGAGTCGGGCATCGAGGCGTTCCTGGTGAAGGACGCCCCGGGGGATCGGCTCGCAGACGCCATCCGCAGGACGGCGGCGGGGCTCAGGGTGCTCGACACCGACCTGGTGGCCTCGGCGATGGAGTACGGCGAGAGCCCGCTCACGCAGCGCGAGCGCACGGTGCTGGCGGAGTCGGCCCGGGGGGCGACGGCGGAGGAGATCGCCTCCCGGCTGCACCTGTCGGCGGGCACCGTGCGCAACTACCTCACGGGGGCGATCACCAAGACGGGCGCCAGGAACAAGATCGACGCCATCAGGATCGCGGAGGACGCCGGCTGGCTCTGATCCGGGCGGCGCGGCCATCCGGCGGCCGCCCGGGAGAGCACGACGTCAGACGTCGGTGATGCGGATGCCGGCGTGCGCCTTGTACCGGCGGTTGATCGAGATCAGGTTCGCCGTGAGCGCCTCGACCTGGTGGGCGTTGCGCAGCCGCCCGCCGTACACGCCGCGCGCCCCGGGGATCTGGAACGCGAGGGCCCGCACGACGTCGGTGGCCTCGCGGTCGTCGCCGAGCACCAGCACGTCGAGGTCGATCTTGTCCACCGCCGGGTCGAGCAGGAGCACGGCCGACACGTGGTGGAAGGCGGCGACGACCCGGCTGTCGGGCAGGACGGCGGCGGCCTGCTGGGCGGCCGAGCCCTCCTCGACCGGCAGCGCGTAGGCGCCCTGCTTGTCGAAGCCCAGCGGGTTGACGCAGTCGATCACGATCTTTCCGGACAAGGGGGTGCGGAGGGATTCCAGCGTCGCCTTGTGCCCGTCCCACGGGACGGCGACGATCACGATGTCGGCCTCGGCGGCCACCTCGGCGTTCTCCGCTCCCCTGGCGCCGTCGCCGATGGACTCGGCCGCCTCGTGGGCGCGGCCCGCGTTGCGCGAGCCGATGAGCACGGGGTGTCCGGCCAGGGCGAACCGGCGGGCGAGACCCTTCCCCTGGTCGCCGGTGCCGCCCAGGATGCCGATCGTCAACCCGCTCACTTCAGGAAGGTCAGTCATAGGGCAGATCATGCCAGCACCGGAGTTCGCGTCCCGAACCCAGGTCCCCCATGGACCCGAACGCCGTAACGGCGGAAAGCGGCGGCGGCAGTGTCACAGGTCAGGCACCATAGACGGATGGACGCAGGCTCGGTGGCTTTCCTTCGCGAGGTTCTGGCCGAGACCGGCTGGCTGGAACGCACGCGCGAGCTGGGCATGGCGCTGAGAGCCACCCGTTCCCCCGGCGGCCTGCTCCTGGTCGGCACACCCGACGACGAGCCGTGGCACCTCACCGCGCACCTCGGCGACGAGGCGCGGCTGGCCGGGTTGCCGCAGCTGGCGCCCACCCTGGTGCGATGGCGTCCGCCACGGCAGGCTCCCGCCCACCTGCGGGTGGGCCTTGAGCGCATCGAGCGGGCGGGCAAGGGTGAGACGCTGTTCGTGGTCGCCGAACGGCAGGCGCCGACGCCGCTGCTGGAGCGGGTCGACGACGCCAGGCGCACCGGCGCGACGATCCTGGCGTTGGAAGGCGGCGATCCCGACCTGGCGGGCCTGGCGCACGACGCGCTGGCGATCCCCGCCGGCGGGCCCGTCAGCTTCGACGGCGCGCAGCATCTGGTGAGCGCCGCGGCGGGCGAGCTGCCGCAGCGTCCGGGGCTACGAGACCGGCTCGCCAGGCTCCTGGAGCGCGTCAGCGGCCCTCAGGTGGTCGACTAGCGCCTCCTCGATCGCCGCGATCACCACGGCGTGCACGGGGTCGGGCTCGCCCGACCTGGTGCGGCTCAGGCGGGTGACCGCGTCGAGCCTGCGGGCGCCCACGTCAGCGATCTCGCTGACCCTGACGAACCCCTCGGGCACGTCGAGGAGCGCGAGCTCGGGCACGATGGCCACCCCGTGTCCCGCCGCCACCAGCGCGAGCGTCGGCGGGAACTCCTCGATGACGTGCACCCTCCTGGGCGCGAACCCGTGCAGCGACGCCAGCCGTTCGAGCGCCTGCCCGCAGGCCTGGTCGCGCGGCCCCGCCACCCATGGCGCCGCGGCGAGCTCGGCGACGGTCGTGGGCGCCGAGGGCCAGCCGGGCGGCACCACGACGCGAAACTCGTCCACGTGGAGCGTTCGCGAGACCAGCGAGGGCTGGACCGGCGCCGGGAGGCTCGCGTCCCGCTCCGTGATCACCAGATCGGCCCCGCCCAACCGCAACTCCTCCAGCGCGGGCGGCCCGACCAGCTCGCGGATCACCGGCGTGATCCGCGGATGCCGTACGGCCAGCGCCCGCAGCGCGGGCACCAGCAGGTGGGTGATCACCGTGGGGAAGGCGGCGATGGTCACGGGCCCCGCGAGCCGTTCGGTGAAGAGCGTCAGCTCCCGCCTGGCCTCGGCGAGCTCGTCCTCGATCCGGTCGGCGTATCCGGCCAGCACGCGCCCGGCGGGAGTGAGGGACACCCTGCGCTGCGAACGGTCGATCAGCGCCAGCCCGACCTCGCGTTCGAGCTGGGCCAGTTGCTGGGAGACCGCCGAGGCGGTGAGATGCAGGGCCTCGGCCGCCCGCATGACCCCGCCGCGCCTGGCGACCTCGTGCAGGACCCGCAGCCGCCTGGGATCGATCTCCATTAGCTCAGCTTAACCGGAGCTGAAGATTTCGTTATTTGCTCTGCACCAAAGGCGTTCACGACAATGAGCGGCATGAACCACAGGGAGGCCGCCCGTTGATCGTCGAACTGAGTCACCGGATCACCGAAGGCATGGTGACCTATCCCGGCGTCCCGGGGCCCGTCCTCGGATCCCACCTGACCAGGGAGGACTCCCGCGAGGTCTACGCGCCCGGCACCGAGTTCCACCTCGGGACCATCTCCATGGCCTGCAACACGGGAACGTACGTGGACACGCCGCACCACCGCTACGCCGACGGCCCCGACCTGTCACAGGTGCCGGTGGAGCGGCTGGCCGACCTGCCGGGCATGGTCGTGCGCGCCGAGGGCCGCCCGAGCATCGGCATGGACCTGCTGGACGGCCTCGACGTGCGCGGCATGGCCGTCCTCCTGCACACCGGGTGGGACAGGCACTTCGGCACGGACGAGTACCGGCACGCACACCCCCACCTGGAGGCCGAGGCCGCGGCGTGGCTGGCCGAACAGGGCGCGGCGCTCGTCGGCATCGACTCGCTGAACATCGACGCGACCCCGCCGCGAGGCGAGCGCCCCGCCCACACCCTGCTCCTCGCCGCGGGCATCCCGCTGGTCGAGCACCTGACCGGGCTGGCCGGGCTGCCCGACAGCGGGTTCCGCTTCCACGCCGCGCCGCCGATGGTCGCCGGTCTCGGCACCTTCCCCGTCAGGGCGTACGCGGTGCTCTAGTCGTCGTCATCCTGATCCTGCTCGTCCCATGCCTTGTTGCGGTCGGCGGCGCGTTGCAACGCGCCTGCCGCCTCCTCCTCGGAGGCGTAAGGGCCCATGCGGTCCTTGTTCGGGCAGCCCTGGTCGGGCTCGACGCGCATGTGCTTGAGGCAGAACCACCATTGACCTTCGCTCACGGGGTGAATTGTGCCCCGTAAACTCGGTTTCATGACCACACTGCTCCAGCCCGGGCGGATCTCGCCCATGCGCAAGGTTCCCGCCCACATCCAGCGGCCGGAGTACGTCGGCAAGAAGCAACCGAAGACCGGCGAGGCCGACGTCAAGACCCCGGAGATCATCGAGCGGATGCGCGTCGCGGGCAGGATCGCCGCGCAGGCCCTCGAGGAGGTCGGCAAGCACATCGCCCCCGGCGTCACCACCGACGAGCTCGACCGGATCGGTCACGAGTTCCTGCTCGACCACGGCGCCTACCCGAGCACCCTCGGCTACCGCGGCTATCCGAAGTCGCTGTGCACCTCGATCAACGAGGTGATCTGCCACGGCATCCCGGACGACACGGTCCTGCGCGACGGCGACATCGTCAACATCGACATCACCGCCTTCATCGGCGGCGTCCACGGCGACACCGACGCCACCTACCTGGTCGGCGACGTGGACGAGGAGTCGCGCCTGCTGGTCGAGCGCACCCGCGAGGCGATGATGCGCGCGATCAAGGCGGTCGCTCCCGGCCGGCAGCTCAACGTCGTGGGCCGCGTCATCGAGGCGTACGCCAAGCGGTTCGGCTACGGCGTCGTGCGCGACTTCACCGGGCACGGCATCGGCACGACGTTCCACTCCGGGCTGATGGTCCCGCACTACGACGACCCGTCGCACCAGGTGGAGCTGGTGCCGGGGATGACGTTCACGATCGAGCCGATGCTGACGCTCGGCACGATCGACTACGACATCTGGCCCGACAAGTGGACCGCCGTCACCAAGGACCGCAAGCGCACCGCGCAGTTCGAGCACACGATCCTGGTGACCGACGGCGGCAGTGAGATCCTCACACTCCCGTGAGCGCCGCGGGCGAGGTCGTCCGCGGCCACGGGCCTGCCGTACCGGATCAACGCCTGCGCGGTACGGCGCCCGACACGGTCGTGCCCTCGCCCTGAACGCTGCTGACCGACAGGGTGCCGCCGAGCTCGGCCATCAGCGCGCGCATGCGAGCGATCCCCCTTCGCTCGTGCGGCATCGAGAACCCGTCGCCGTCGTCGCTCACCGTCAGCCTCAGCCCCCGCCTGCCCACGGTGACGGCCACGGAGACCGTGGCGGCGCCGCTGTGCAGCTCGACGTTGAGCAGCGCCTCCTCGACCACGGCGAGCACGCCTCCGGCGATCGCCGCGGGGACGTCGCCCTGCGGAAGGGCCCAGACCTCCACGGCGATGCCCGTGCGCTGCGACCACTCCGTCAGACATCCGTCGAGGGCCTCGGCCAGGCCCTGCCCCCCGCGCATGCGCGTCTCATCCACCAACTCTGCACTCACCTTCCTGAGCACATGGCGGGCGATCACCGAGGCCGTTCCCTGGCGCCCCCACGATGGCCAGGACCGGCAGCTCATGAATGTGATGCCCGTCTCCCCCGCCCGCAAGGTTACCGGGCGGTTCGGAAGCGCGTGGCCGAAGATAGAAGGCCGTAGCCGCAGGGCTACTCGACCTGGTCGCGGCGGTTCAGCCTGGCCAGGTAGTCGTTGTAGGAATCGAGCTCCGCGTCGCCCGTGCCGCCGGTGCGGGCGGCCACCGCGTCGGCCCTCCTGTCGGCCCTGCGGGCCTGCCTGTCGTCGTCGCGGTACCACTGGAAGGCCAGCGCGAGCAGCACGATCAGGGTCGGGATCTCGCCGAAGCCCCAGGCGATCGCCCCGCCGTCCTGCTGGTCCACCAGCGAGGACACCCCCCACGTACGGCCGAGCTGTTCGTACCACTCGGCTGCGACGACGGTGCCCATCATCATCAGCGCGATGCCGAAGAAGGCATGGAAGGGCATGGTGACGAACAGCGTCAGCAGCCGGCCGACGTGCGGGAGCTTGTGCGGCGCCGGGTCGACGCCGATGATCACCCAGAAGAACAGCGACCCGCTCAGCAGGAAGTGGAGCGTCATCGCGATGTGGCCGAGGTGCTCCTCCATCGCCGCGGCGAACAGCGGCGTGAAGTAGAGCGCGTAGGTCGAGGCGATGAAGATGGCCGTGGCCATCGCCGGGTGGGCCAGGACGCGGACGAACCGGCTGTGCAGGATGACGTTCAGCCACTCGCGCGGACCCCTGTCGCCGCGGCGGGCGGCGGGCTTGAGCGCGCGCAGCGCCAGCGTGACGGGCGCGCCGAGGACCAGGAAGATCGGCACCAGCATCGCGAGCGTCATGTGCTCGATCATGTGGACGCTGAACAGCACCTTGGCGTAGCGGGCCAGGCCGCTCTGCGTGGCGATGACGAGGATCGCGACGCCGACGAACCAGGCGATCGTGCGCCCCCACGGCCACGCGTCGCCGCGGCGGCGCAGCCGCAGGACACCGGCGGCGTAGAGGCCGGCGAGCCCGGCGGCGAGCAGCGCGAAGAACAGGTCGAGCCACCACAGCGAGACCACGTTGCCGAGCGAGATCTCCGGCGGCATCGTGAAGCCGAGCAGTTCGAAGGCGCGGTCGGCGGGCAGCGCCGTGACCGGTGGCTTGGTGCGCGACAGCGCGACGGCCAGGCCCATGGTGGCCGACATCAGCACGAGCTCGCCGACCGCGAGGCGGGTGAAGGCGCCGGGCTTGCCCTTGTCGAGCTGCCCGATCGTGCGCTGGCGGTGCCACCAGCCGATGTAGCCGAGCACGACGAACGCGACGGTCTTGGCCACGAGGAGCACGCCGTACGCGGAGGTCCACAGGTCGCTGACCGCGGTCAGCCTGGCCAGGACGCTGAACAAGCCCGACAGGCCGACGCCGATGTAGCACCACACGGCCATCCTGGAGAAGCGGTTGGCCGCCACCTCCAGCTGCGGCTGCTTGCGCAGCCCGTGGATGATCAGCACGATCAGCCCGCCCACCCACAGCGCCAGCGACACCAGGTGGACACCGACGCCTGTGGTGGCCAGACCGTGGTTGGGCGAGGAGGAGACATGGCTGGTCAGCGCGGGCGGCAGCATCGTCACCAGCGCCAGCGCGAGCAGGCCCGCCGAGGCTCCCGCGGTGATCACTCCGCGGGAGAACAGCGCGATGGCGACGCCGAACAGCACCACGAGGGTGAGCGCGATGCCCTGGCCGACCTGGCTGGCGAAACTGGTCAGCTCGTTGCCGCCGAGCACCTCGGCGACGGGCAGGCCCAGCTGCTCCGACAGCGAGAAGATCATGGTGAGGGCGGCGGCGCCGGCCCAGACCAGCGCTGTCCATGACGCCGCCGTGACGTAGCGCAGCGCCGACCTGCCGAGCATGCCCTTGTCGCTGGGCAGGAAGACGGTGGCGGCCAGCAGGAGGCCGACGGTGGCCACCCCCGCGAAGTCCATCGCCATCTTCGCGATCGGCAGGCCCCACCGGGTCAGCGTGCCCTCGTCGGGCAGTCCGGGGATGATCCGAGGGAACGCGGCGCCTCCGGCGATCATGCCGATGACGAGGGCGACGAGCGCCGCCCCTGCCAGCGCGAGCGCGAGACGCGCGGTCCTGGTCACGGCTTCTTCTTCCTGGCGCTCAGCAGGAAGCCGATGCCGACGCCGACGAGCCCGCCGATCACGATGACCAACCAGACGGGGAAGCCGGTGGACGCCTGGGCCGCCTGCTGCTGCGCGGCCGGCTGGGGCGTGGCAGGGGCCGCAGGGGCCGCTGACGAGGTCGCGGCGGGCGGCGCGCTCGCGGCGGCCGTGGAGGCGGGCTCCTCGGCAGGCGTCGGCTGCGGCGCGCCCTTGACCTTGAACGGGATCTCGCCCTCGATGGGATGCCCGTCGGAGGAGACCACTCTGAAGGCGATCGTGTAGCCGCCGTCGGGCAGGACGCCCTTGAGCTTCTGCGTCACGACCTTGCCGTCGATCTCCGGCTTGCCCTCCTGCACCTGCGCCCCGTCGGCGGAGCGCACGATCACGAACGGAAGCTTGGGAGTGGCGTTGAACTCCAGCTCCACCTTCTCCAGCGTCGAGACGGTGGAGTCCTTCTTCGGGGTGCTGCCCTTCAGCGCGTCGTGGGCGAGCGCGGGCGACGCCGGCAGGACGGCGGCGACCAGGACAGCGAGCAGGGCGGTGAAGGCCGCCAGCGGAGATCTCTTCATGGCATCCCCAAGGCTACCTACCGCCCCGCCCGGTGGTGACGTCGCTACAGGCCCACGCAGGCGAGCGCCCGGTGGTAGGCCTCGACGGTGGCCTCCTCGTCGCCGAGGCCCTCCAGCGTCTCGGCCAACGCGTACCACTTGGTGGCCGCCTGGCGCGAGGTGGAGGCCCGCTCCATGAACCGCACCGCGTCGCGGGCGTTGGCCAGCGCCTCCTCCCTGCCGCCCATGGCGCCCTGCGCCCTGGCGAGGACCATCCGCATGTGCGCGTCCATCTCGGGCGTCTGGTCGGCCAGCAGGTCCTCGGCCGACCTCGCGTGCTCGGCCGCGCGCTCGGGGTTGCCCGCGGTCAGCTCCACCGTGGCGAGCTGAAGCTCGGCGATGGCCTGGTCGGTCACGCCGGCCGAGGTCTCGGCGATGTCCTTGGCCGTCTGGCTGAACAGCTCCCTGAGCTTGTCGGTGTCGTGCGGCTGGAGCCTGGCGCGGTGCCCTGCCACGGCGCCGCGGAGCCTGGCCAGGTTGCGCGGCGCCGTGGCGGTCTCCGACTGGATGGCGTAGGCGCGCTCGACCAGGCTGAGCGCCTCCTCCGCCCGTCCGATGGACTCGGCGACCCTGGCGGCGTTCCAGCTGGCGGCGACGGCCGAGCGCGGGGTGCCGAGCAGCTCGGCGGCGGCCAGCAGCTCGGCGGAGAACTGGCGGGCGCGCAGCAGGTCGCCGCGCACCCAGTAGACCGACAGCAGCGTCGCGCCCAGCTCGACCAGGCCGTCGGTCCAGGCGGGGCGCACCGCCCCGGACAGGATCCGCTCGCCGACCTGCACGGCGGCGACCAGCTCGCCCTTGTCGCGGTAGCACCTGCACAGCGCCAGCGCGATCTCCACGTGGCGCTCCGCGCTGAGGTCCTCGCCGTCGAGCCGCCTGAGGATCCTGATGGCCTCGGCGATGTCGCCCGTGGCCTCCGTCGCGAGCGCCAGGCCGTACTCCGCCTCTTGACGAAGAGCGGTCAGACCCGTCAGGTTATTGTCCGCAACCAGCTCGGCGAACCTGGTCCGAGCCTCGTGAACCTCGCCGTTCTCCAGCGCGAGCCGCGCGTAGCCCAACCCGAGCTCGAGATCGTTCATCTGCTCGGCGGTCACGCCGTTGACGAGGTAGCTGAGTGAACAGTCGAGCTTCTGGGCCAGGAGCTCAAGCACCGCAGGGGTTGGCGTGCGCTTACCGCTCTCGATGAGCGAGACATAACTGTCAGACAACTCAGGGTGAGCGAGCTGGGCCTGTGACAGGCCACGCTGGCGGCGGACCGTCTTGATACGGAGTCCGACCAGATCAGATGTGGTCACGGCAACGTCTCCCTGGGATGATGTACTTCAAGCACCACCTGAGCGAGGGAGAACCCCCCATGCGCAAGCGACTTGTCATGTCCGCACTCACTGTCCTCATCGCGGCTATTGCCACGATTGGAGGACATGTTACGACTGCCGGTGCCGAAGTGTCTCCTAGTCAGCCGAGCTTCGACTACCTCTGCTGCTAGTGCGCGCCAGTGCTTGCTGGAAGATGCCGCTGTCAAGCCCTCGAATCGCCACAATTCGGGGGCTTCGGCATTCCCACGGGGGATTAACAGCGTAACCAGCCCGTCTATATTTCAACTACAGGCGATATTGATCTTCGATCGTCTGCGTTCATGATTAGGCTTGCCGTCTCACCATCCCTCTGCGGCGAATTCCGGAGGCTTGTGTGTTCATCGCTCTTCTGGGCCCTGTGCTCGGACGGCTCCATGGACGCGAGGTCTCGCTCGGCGCACCCCGCCAACAGGCGATCGCGGCGATCCTCGCCTGTTCGGCCGGCAAGGTGGTCCTGAAGGAACACCTCATCGACGGCCTGTGGGGCGAAGATCCCCCGAAGAGCGCCGAGCAGAGCGTCTACACGTATGTGGCCGGATTGAGAAACGTCCTCGAACCCGGCAGAGGATCGCGTGGAGAGCCGAGGATACTCGTCGGTGTCCCCGGTGGCTATTCCTTACACGTGGACCCTCTCCACGTCGACTGCGTCGCCTTCTCCGCCCGCCTCGAGGACGCCGCGCGCCGGCGCGCGGAAGGCGATCTCGAAGGGTGCCTTGACCAACTCGATCTGGCGTTGGAATTGTGGCGGGGACCCGCGCTCCCAGGGGTGCCGGGGCCGTTCGCCGAGGCGCGCAGGCTCCACCTGGACGAGTTGCGCGTCACCGCGATGGAGCGCAGGGCCGAGGTCATGGTCGAGCTCGGCAGGTACCAGGAGATCCTGCCCTCGCTGATGAAGCTGGTGAACGAGCAGCCGCTGCGCGAGGGGCTGCGCGAGTCGCTGATGCGAGCCCTGCACCTGAGCGGACGCCAGGCGGAGGCGCTCGAGGTGTTCAGGGACGGCGAGCACCTGCTGGCGGAGGAACTCGGCGTCGACCCCGGCGAACGGCTGCGCGCCTACCGCGACGTGATCCTGCGCGGCGAGACCCCCGCACCGGCGCCCCCCATCATCACCGTCCCCCGCCAGCTTCCCCGCGACCTGCTCGGCTTCGTCGGGCGCACCACCGAGCAGCTCAGGATCCGCTCGCATCTCGCGCCATGGGACGAGGCGCCGCCCACGCCCGTGGTGGCGATCTCGGGTCCACCGGGCGCGGGCAAGTCCGCGCTGGCCGTCCACGTGGCCCACGCCGTCGCCCGCCGCTTCCCCGACGGGCAGCTCTACGTGAACCTGCGCGGCGGCACCCCGGGCGTCAAGCGGCTCACCCAGGCCCAGGCGCTCGGCAGGCTGCTGCGAGCGCTCGGCACCGTGCCCGAGCGGGTGCCCGTCGACCTCGACGAGGCCGCCGCGCTGTGGCGCGACCTGCTCAGCGACCGCCGGGTCCTCGTGCTGCTCGACGACGCGGCCAACCTCGCCCAGGTACGGCCGCTGCTGTCGCTTCCCGCCGGCTGCGCGGTGCTGGTGACCAGCAGGGAGACCCTGGCGCCCGCCGACGACTGCGTGCAGGTGCGCCTGGGGACGCTGCAGGACGCCGAGGCGGTCACCATGCTGGCCAGGCTGACAGAGGCCAGCCGTACCTCCGCCGACCCCGCGGCGACGACCAGGCTGGTCAGGCTGTGCGACGGGCTGCCTCTCGCCCTGCGCATCGCGGGCGCGCGGCTGGCCAGCCGCCCGGACTGGACCGTCGGCATGCTGGTGGACCGCCTGGCCGACGAGCAGCGCAGGCTCCACGAGCTGGAGTCGGGTGATCTGGCCGTCAGGTCGGGTCTGACGGCCAGCTGGCAGGCCCTGCACGACAGCGACCACCCCACCGACAGAACGGCGGCCAGGCTGCTCCTGCTGCTCGCGCTCATCAGGGTGCCCGACGTGAGCACGGAGGTCGCCGCGGCGCTGCTGAACGCGCCCGCCGCCGAGGCCGAGCGCGCTCTCGACCGGCTGGTCGACGCCAACCTCGTCGAGCGGGGGCGCGCGTGGCACTACCAGATGCACGACCTGGTCAGGCTGTTCGCCAGCGAACACGTCGTGGCCGACCGCGTCGCGTGCCTCGACAGGGTGCTCGGCTACTACCTCGTCTCCGTCGAGCACGCCACCCGCCTGATGGACCCGCACAGGGTGCAGGCCGACAGCCCCGCCGTCCAGATGCGCCCGCACCCGGTGACCGACCGCGACGAGGCCCACGACTGGCTCAACGCCGAGGAGCCCAACCTGGTGGCCGCGGCCGCCCAGGCGATGGACGACCCCGACGAGCGGATCGCGCGCCTGGGAGCCGCGCTCAGCATCGCCCTGCGCTGGTTCCAGCGCCACTCCTACAGCCTGGTGGACATGATCTCGCTGTGCCAGCGGGCGCTCGCGGTGGCCAGACGGCTCAGCGACGACGCCATGGCGCTGGAGGCCCACGGCGGGATCGCCAGCGGCTTCGGTCATCAGGGCCAGGCCGACACGGCGGTCCGCCATCTCAACGAGGAGCTCAAGCTGGCCAGGCGGCTCGGCGACAGGTTCGCCGAGCAGCGCGCGCTCGGCAACCTGGCCAACTCCTACGTCGACGTGGGCCGCCACGACCTGACACTGCGCCATGCGATGGCGCAGCTGAAGATCGCGACCGAGATCGGATCCCAGGTGGGCCAGCGCTACGCGCTGCTCATGGCGGGGCACGCCAACGGCCGCCTGCGCAGGTTCGCCGAGGCGGAGGAGTGCCTGACCAGCGCGCTGGCGATGGCGCGGAAGGTCGGCGACCTGGGCCACGAGGGCGCCATCCTCGGCGTGCTGGGCCTGATCAAGATCGACGAGGGTGACCTCGACGCCGGTGTGGAGGCACTGACGGCGGGGCTGGCCGTCGCCCGCACGGTGAAGTCGCTGAACACCGAGATGAACTGCCTCATCACCCTGGCCAGGGCGCATCGGCTGCTCGGCAGGCCGCGGCAGGCGCGCGCGTTCCTGAGCGAGGCCGCGTCGCTGTCCAGGGCGATGCAGTCGGCCGAGTTCAGCCGCCAGGTGGCCGAGGAGCGGCAGGCCCAGGGGGCGGGCGACGCGCTACCCCTGGCCGGACTGGTCTGACGGGCGGGCCTCCGCGCCACCGCGGGGCCCGGCCACCGGCTCCGCGGATCCGGGGTCAGCGGGCCCGCAGGGCCAGGAAGAAGTCCACGCGGTCGGCCATCGTCGACAGGTCCCTGCCCGTCAGCTCCTCGACGCGCCTGATCCGGTAGCGCACCGTGTTCACGTGCACGTGCATCCGCTCGGCGCACGCGTTCCACGACCCGGCGGTGTCGAGGAAGGCGCCGAGGGTCCGCACCAGCTCCGACTGGTGCTTGGCGTCGTAGTCGAACAGCGGCTCCAGCAGCCGGTGGGTGAACGAGCGCCGCACATCGCCCGGCACCGTGGCCAGCAGAAGGGCGTGGGTGTAGATCTCGTCGCTGGTGACGACGCCGCCGGAGCGGGCCTCGGCCATGCGGAGGGCGTGGCCCGCCTCCTCGATCCCTCCTCTGATCGAGGAGGCGCCGGTCAGCGCGCCGCTCACGCCGATCGAGACGCTGGTGTCGCGCAGGGCCGACAGCACGCCGAGGCCCGCTCGCAGCCGGTCGGCGAGGAAGGAGACGGGACCGGTCAGCGGGACCAGGGCCACCGCTCCGTCCGTGCCCGCCGCGGCGACCACGCCGCGCCCGAGCAGTTCCTCCAGCACCTGCCCTCCCAGCGTCGCCGGGTCGGGGCCGCGGGCGGCCCCCGGCCGCCGGACCGACGCGGTCACCACCGCGTACGGCTCGCCCGGCTCCAGCCCGCACGTCCGCAGCCGGGCGTTGAGCTCGGCGGGATCGGACTCGTCGGCGAGCGCGGCACCGACGAGCTGTTCGACGAGGCGGCGCTCGACCCGCCTGCCCTCCTCCATCCTGGTGCGCTCGAGCGCGACGCAGGCGGCCAGCTCGAAGCCGAGGTCGGCACGGCCGAGCAGGTCCCCTTCGCACGCCAGCACCCACCCCGCGGCCCTGTGACCCCTTCCGACGCCGAAGAGCGTGTGGCCCTCGGACACGCAGGGAAGCCTGGGCGCCGCCAGATAGGCCATGGCGAGCCGTTCGGGATCGGCGCAGGAGCCGACGACGACCTCGCCTATGGAGGAAAGCACAGCCCCTCCGACACCCAGCTCGGCGGCGGTGAGGGAGAACAGCTCGGCCAGGTCCGCGCCCTCCGCGACGGCGTCGACGATCCTGCGCTGGCGGCCGAGCGCGGCCCTGACCTCACCCGACAGACGCGGGGCCGCCACCTCCCCGACAGCGCGGAAGGAGACGGCGGTCGGGATCTCCAGCAGCGGCATGCCCGCCTGCGCGCAGGCGGTCACCAGGTCGTCGGGGACGTGACCGAGCCACGCCTGGCCCGCGCCGAGCGCCGCGACGCCCGCGGCCCGCAGCGCGGCGACGAAACGGGCGGAGTCGGCCGGCTCGTGGCGCCACATGAGCCCGCTGAGCACCAGCTCTCCGCCGGTGAGGTAGCGGCCGGGGTCGGGCAGGTCGGTGACGTGCACGGCGGTGAACTCGGTGTCCTCGTCCCCTGTCAGCAGGATGAGGCCGAGCTCCGAGACGGCGAGCAGGTCCCTGATGCGCACTTGGAGGAATATACAAGTGGACCCAAGGACGGCTTACCGCGATTTCACATCACAGACATAGGCCGTCCCGATGCCGAGTGCTGTACTCGGAAGATGACGGAGACGGCCAGCACCACGCGGCAGGGCGTGGGCGAGAGCGTCAGGCGACCTGACGCCACCCTCAAGGTGACGGGCGAGTTCGCCTACTCCTCCGACCTGTGGCTCGACGGCATGGTGTGGGGCGTGACGCTGCGCAGCCCGCACGCCTCGGCGTGGATCAGGTCGATCGACATCGGTCCCGCGCTGGCCATGCCCGGCGTGCTGGCCGTGCTGACGCACGAGGACGTGCCCGGCGAGAAGTTCTACGGCCTGGAGCACAAGGACCAGCCCGTGCTGGCCATCGACCAGGTCCGCTACCAGGGCGAACCGGTGGCGCTCGTGGCGGCCGAGCACCCGGAGACCGCTCGCAGGGCCGCGGCCGCCATCGTCGTCGACTACGAGGTCAGGGAGGCGGTCACCGACCCACGGCTGGCCACGGAGTTCGTCAGGAGGCAGCCCGTCAGGGTCGGCGACACCTTCGAGGCGGAGGTCGTCGTCACCGGCGAGTACGAGGTCGGCATGCAGGACCAGGCCTTCCTCGGCCCCGAGTCCGGCCTGGCCGTACCCGCCGAGGACGGCGGGGTCGATCTCTACATCGCCACGCAGTGGCTGCACGTGGACCGCGACCAGCTCGCGCCCTGCCTGGGCCTGCCCCCGGAGAAGGTACGGCTGTCGCTGGCGGGCGTGGGCGGCGCGTTCGGCGCCCGCGAGGATCTCTCGATGCAGGTGCACGCCTGCATGCTCGCGCTCCGGCTCGACCGGCCCGTCAAGATCGTCTACGGCCGGGAGGAGTCGTTCTACGGGCACGTGCATCGCCATCCCGCGTGGATGCGCTACGAGCACGGCGCCACCCGCGACGGCGAACTCGTCTACGTCAAGGCGGAGATCCTGCTCGACGGGGGCGCGTACTGCTCCTCCTCCCCCGCCGTCGTCGGCAACGCCGCCTCCCTCGGCGTCGGGCCGTACGAGGTGCCCAACGTCGACATCGTGGCCACGGGCGTCTACACCAACAATCCGCCGTGCGGCGCGATGCGCGGGTTCGGCGCGGTGCAGGCCTGCTACGCCTACGAGTCGCAGATGGACAGGCTCGCCGCCGCCTGCGGCCTCGACCCCGTCGAGATCCGCGTCCGCAACGCCGTCTCCCAGGGCTCCGCGCTGGCCACGGGCCAGATCATCGACTCGCCCGCGCCGCTGGCCGAGATGCTGCGCGAGCTGGCCGCCATGCCCATGCCAGGCCCCGCCACCCAGGACCTGCGCGACCTGCCGGGCGGCGTCTCCCAGACCACCCACGGCGAGGGCGTACGGCGAGGCGTCGGCTACGGCGTCGGCATCAAGAACATCTGCTTCTCCGAGGGCTTCGACGACTACTCCACCGCCAGGGTCCGGGTGGAGATGATCGGCGGCGAGCCCCACGCCACCGTGCACACCGCGGCCGCCGAGGTCGGGCAGGGCCTGGTGACGATCCAGGCCCAGATCGCCCGCACCGAGCTGGGCGTCGACAGGGTCACGGTCGCCACCGCCGACACCCGGGTCGGCTCTGCGGGCTCGTCCTCCGCCTCCCGCCAGTCCTATGTCACGGGCGGCGCGGTCAAGGCGGCCTGCGAGGCCGTGCGGGAGCGGTTCGAGGGGCTGCCGGTCGCCGAGGCGCTGGAGAAGCACGGGCCGATCGAGGAGACGCGGGAGTTCAGGCACCGGCCCACCTACCCCATGGACCCCGTCACGGGACAGGCCGACTCCCACACCCAGCTCGCGCTGTGCGTGCACAGGGCGGTCGTGGACGTCGACGTGGAGCTCGGCCTGGTCAAGGTCGTGGAGCTGGCCGCGGTGCAGGACGTCGGCAGGATACTCAACCCGGTCGCGCTGGAGGGGCAGATCCACGGCGGCTCGGCGCAGGGGCTCGGCCTGGCGCTCATGGAGGAGATCCAGGTGCGCGACGGGCAGGTGCTGAACCCGTCCTTCACCGACTACCTCATCCCGACCGCGCTCGACATGCCTCCCATGCAGCTGTCGATCCTGGAGAACCCCGACCCCGCCGCGCCGTACGGGCTGAGGGGCGCGGGCGAGCCGCCCACGCTCTCCTCGACGCCCGCCATCGTGGCCGCCGTCCGCGACGCCACCGGCGTCGCGCTGACCAGGGTGCCGGTACGGCCCGAGCACATCGTCGGGGTCCTTTCATGAGAATCGCGTGGCCGCGCTAGGTTGGGTGCTCGACAGGCTCGACTAATCACGGAGGAAAGTGCCCTCATGTCCGAAGCGCGCGAGGCGGCCAAGGCCGAGTTCGAGAAGTTCGACACCGACCACGACGGCGTGCTCACGGCGGGCGAGATCCGGCAGGTGAATCAGGCGCTGGGCGGTCACGGGGTCACCGACGAGGAGATCGAGGCGTTCGTCGCGTCGGCCGACCGTGACGGTGACGGCAGCATCACGCTGGACGAGTTCGTCGCACTGGTCGGCGGCGGGAAGCACGAGCAGCGGTAGCCGCAGGGCAAACCGGGGTAGAAAAACGATCATCCCCCTTCGACCGTAGGGGGGATGATCGTGCTCGACCGGCTGTTCGAGCTTTCCGCACGCGACACGACGGTCGGGCGTGAGGTGCGTGGCGGGGTCACGACCTTCATGGCGATGGCCTACATCATCCTGCTCAACCCGATCATCCTGGCCGGCGCGACGGACATCACCGGGGCGCGGCTCGACATCGGCCAGCTGACCACGGCGACAGCGCTGGCGGCGGCCGTCAGCACGCTGCTGATGGCGTTCATCGGCAACGCCCCCTTCGGGGTGGCCGCGGGGCTCGGGCTGAACGCGGTCGTCGCCTACCAGGCGGCCCCGCACATGACCTGGGCCCAGGCGATGGGCCTGGTCGTGCTCGAGGGCCTGGTGATCATCCTGCTGGCGGTCTCCGGCGTCCGCCGGCTGATCATGGACTCGATCCCGCTGGCGCTCAAGCACGCCATCAGCGTGGGCATCGGCATGTTCATCACGCTGATCGGCCTGGTCGACGCGGGCTTCGTCTCGGGCGCGGGCGCCACTCCCCTGCAGCTCGGCGCGACCGGTCATCTGGCGGGCTGGCCCGTCACGGTGTTCTGCTTCGGGCTGCTGCTGATGATCGTGCTGTTCGTCCGCAAGACGCCGGGCGCCATCCTGCTCTCCATCGTGATCACCGCGATCGTCGCGATCATCGTGAACGCCGTCGCCACGATCGACCCCAAACAGTGGGGCGTCGTCGTGCCCGACGTGCCCGAAGCGGTGATCTCACCGCCCGACTTCGCGCTGATCGGCGCCGTCGACCTGTTCGGCGGATTCGCCACCGCGGGCGTGGTCACCGCCTCCATCGTGCTGTTCACGCTGGTCCTGTCGGGCTTCTTCGACGCGATGGGCACCATCATCGGCGTCGCCGACGAGGCTTCACTGGTCGACGCCCAAGGCAGGGTGCCGCGGCTCGGCGCCATCCTGACCGTGGACGGCGTCGCCGGCGTGATCGGCGGCTTCTGCAGCGCCTCGTCCAACACCGTGTTCGTGGAGTCGGCGGCGGGCGTGGGCGAGGGCGCGCGCACCGGACTGGCCAGCGTCGCGACCGGGGCGCTGCTGGGGCTGACCATGCTGTTCACCCCGCTGGCCGAGGTCGTGCCCGCCGCGGCGGCCGCTCCCGCGCTCGTGCTGGTGGGCGCGCTGATGATGACGCAGAGCCGCAACGTGCCGTGGGAGGATCTGGAGCTGGCGATCCCCGCGTTCCTGACGATCGCGCTGATGCCGTTCACGTACAGCATCACCAACGGGGTGGGGGCCGGGGTGATCGCCTACACGGTCGTCAAGGCGGCCAGGGGGAAGTTCGCCGAGATCCCCTGGCTGCTGTGGGTGGTCTCGCTCATCTTCCTGGTGTACTTCGCGATCAGCGGCTTCTTCTGACGCGGACGCCGGGGAGCGGCCCGCCGCTCTGCGGGGACGCACGACCACCGGCTCACGCCGTCCATTGCTCGGCGCCCTGACCTGGTGAGACAGTGGAACGGAGGTCTCCTTCTCTCCTGGTGATCAGGCGTCGCCCGGCCCTGACAGGGGGCTGCCACGATGAGCCGCATTCCGACGTTCCTGGCCGCGGGCGCTGTGGGCACGGCCATGCTGGGCGTCCTCGGCGCCCCGCCCGTGACCGGCGCGGAGCTGCAGCCCACCACGTGGCGGCTGGTCGAGATCCGCTTCCATCGGACCGATCCGGCCGCCTCGTTCGAGGATGTTCGCACGCCTGACGCGCGGGGTGGCGACCTCCGGATCGAGATCCCCGGCGACAGGTACCGGCTATGCCCTGGTGGCAAGGAACGGCTCCGCTTCCGATGGAACTTCACCAGGCCCGTCCACCGGATCAGCAGCGGCGACCTGATCACCACGCGGATGGCGTTCGTCACGGAGTCCACGGCAGCTCCGTGCGCAGGGGAGCTGGGCGCCCGAAGCGCAGGGCAGGCGGTCGGCGCCGACGGCATGGGCAATCCGTTCGACGACGCGGAGAGCCGCGAGATGGACGGCGGCTTCACCCGGTCGGTCGCCGGCGGACCGGGAGGGGGCGTCCCGTTCGTGCGACCGTACCCGAAGTCCTCCTGCTGCTCCATCGGCCGGGTGAGCGTCGCCGAGAGTTCCTACGTGCCGACGCGACCGCGCACGTGGTTCGCGCTTCTCATCGAGACACCCGGGTACTCCAACATGGTCATCTACATCTACGCGGTCACCTCGGGCCCCTACCGGCCATGACGCGCGGTGGCTCTGGCCGGACGCGCTCAGAAGAGCTGCGCCAGGACGCCCGACTCGACGACGATGACACCACCGATGATCATGAACACGACGGGGACGAGCCATCGGCCGTACCGCTCGACGATCTCGATGACCTTCTTGTGCGAGCCGAGCCAGGAGCCCGCCAGGCACCACACGGCGACGCCTGCGGCGAACACGGCGATCGTGACGAGGGTGGGCCCCGCGCCGATGGTACGGAACACCGGGGTGTAGACCGAGATGTTGTCGGCGCCGTTGGCGATCGTCACTCCCGCGACGGCGGCAAGGCTCGAGGCGACGGGCGGCGGAGTGTCGTCGTCGCCGCGGGCACGGATCGCGGAGACGAGGCTGCGGACGCCGAGCGCGAAGGGGATCAGGCCGAGGAGGCCGACCCAGTCGTCGGGAACGATCGTCAGGCCGAGGGCGGCGACCACCGACACGGCGACCAGGACCGCGATCCCGGCGTACTGCCCACCCCAGATCTGCCATGCCCTGGGCGCCCCGCCGGCCCTCGACGACAGGAACAACACCGTCAGCACGATGATGTCGTCCACGTTCGTGCCGGCGAACATCCCCACCGCCGTGGCGACGGTCCCCGCGATCCCTTCCACGGCCGTGAACCTATCGGGTGAGAGCTGCCGTCAGCCGTCCTGGGGGTCGCAGGCGAACCCGTCGGCGTCCTTGTCCGTGTACCAGTAGTACTGCGGGTGCCTGCCCTTCTGGTACGGCCCGCCGTACCCGGCCGCCCTGGCCTCCTTGCAGCTGGGGTAGCGCTTCTCGCTGCCGGCGGTGAGCGTGGAACCCGTGCTCTGCGTGCCGCCGGTGGTCGCGGCGGTGCCCGAGCCTGGCGGCGTGGTGGCGGTCGTGCGGGCGCCCGGCTGGGTGGCACCGGGCTGGGTGGCTCCCGGGCTAGGGACGCCCTGCTGCGTCGTCCCGGGCGTCACCGCCCCGGTGCCGGGCTGAGTGGAGCCGGGCTGGGTCGTGCCCGGCTGGGGAACGCCGGGCTGGGTCGCCCCAGACGTCGCCCCAGGCGTCGTCCCAGGCGTCGCCCCAGACGTCGCCCCAGACGTCGCCCCCGGCGTCGTCCCCGGCTGGGTGGTGCCCGTGCCAGGCGTTCCGGGCGCGTTCGGAGTGGCGGGCGGCGCCACGGCTCCGAGCATCGCCTTCACCAGCTCGTCCGCCTTCTCCTTGGTGAAGCCCGCGATGCTCACGCTGTCGCCGCTCATCTGCTGCGCGACCGTGGGCGCGGCCAGCACGGTGGCGGTCTCGTTCTGACCGACCAGGATGGCGATCTGCTCGTCGACGCGCTCCTTCATCAACGCGGCGAGCGCGTCGCGGAAGGCGGGGGCAACGGCGATCCTGACGCCGTAGCTGTCCTTCTCCTTGACCGTCTCGATCGTCTGCACGGCCGAGACGGGCACCGCCTCGGACAGGAAGTAGCAGATCTTCCCGTCGAGCGAGAGCGCCACCTTCTCGCCGGGACAGGGCGAGGCCTTCTGATCCTCGACGGGGGCGAAGTAGATCGGCTGGCCGAGCCTGATCGGCGGCTTGCCCCCGAACAGCGGCGAGTCGGGGTTCCTCGTCATGAGCACGGCGACGGTGCCGAGCACGCCCGCGGTCAGCACGACCAGGACAAGGGAGACGATGAGCACGATGGTGGTGAGCCTGCTTGCCCTCGGCCCGTCCGGGACCGTTGAGGGCTGCGCCCCGGGCGGTTGCCCCGGCGGCGGCGGTTTCTCCATCCGTGAACCCCATCCTGACTGGTGCTTCCGCAGAGCCTAGCGAGGACGGCAAGAACCCGGAAATCATCGACAGACTGCCAAGAACCTTGGCACGGTCCATACACAGTGTCACCCCCTGCCCGGGGAACATTGCTCTTATGAAGGTCGGAGTTCCTCGCGAGGTCAAGAACCATGAGTATCGCGTGGCCCTCACACCCGCGGGCGCGCACGAACTGATCAGGCATGGGCATCAGGTCTTCGTCGAGCGTGATGCCGGAAGGGGGTCGGCGATCCCCGACGAGGACTTCGCCGCCGTCGGCGCGGTGGTCCTCGAAGGTCCCGACGAGGTGTGGGGCACGGGCGACCTCATCCTGAAGGTCAAGGAGCCGGTCGCCGAGGAGTACCACAGGATGCGCAAGGGGCAGGTGCTGTTCACCTACCTCCACCTGGCCGCCTCCGAGCCGTGCACGCGAGCGATGCTCGACTCGGGCGTGACCGGCATCGCCTACGAGACCGTCCAGGCGGACAACGGCGCACTGCCTCTGCTCGCCCCGATGTCGGAGGTTGCGGGGCGGCTCGCCCCGCAAGTGGGCGCCTACCACCTGATGCGCCCTGAAGGCGGCAGGGGCGTCCTGATGGGCGGCGTCTCGGGAGTGCGCGCGGCGACCGTCGTCGTGATCGGCGCGGGTGTGTCGGGGATGAACGCGGCGGCGATCGCGTTGGGCATGCAGGCCGAGGTGCTGCTGCTCGACCGCAACATCGACAAGCTGCGGCAGGCCGACGTGATCTATCAGGGCCACTGCCAGACGATCGCGTCGAACACGCTGGAGATCCAGAAGGCGGTGATGGAGGCCGACCTGGTGATCGGCGCCGTGCT
The DNA here is from genome assembly GCF_057708945.1 of Nonomuraea sp. bgisy101. Taxonomy (NCBI): domain Bacteria; kingdom Bacillati; phylum Actinomycetota; class Actinomycetes; order Streptosporangiales; family Streptosporangiaceae; genus Nonomuraea; species Nonomuraea sp. bgisy101. Next base: position 122,758 of record NZ_JBYITD010000001.1, on the reverse strand, counting down.
GGTGCCCGGTGCGAAGGCGCCGACGCTCGTCACCAACGAGCTGGTCAGCAGGATGAAGCCGGGATCCGTCCTGGTGGACATCTCCATCGACCAGGGCGGCTGCTTCGAGGACTCCAGGCCCACCACTCATGCGGAGCCGACCTACAAGGTTCACGAGTCGATCTTCTACTGCGTGGCCAACATGCCAGGGGCGGTGCCGCACACCTCGACGTTCGCGCTGACCAACGTCACCCTGCCGTACGCGCTGGCCATCGCCCACAGCGGCTGGCTGGCCGCGCTGAGGGCCGATCCCATGCTCGCCCGAGGCCTGAGCACGCACGAGGGGCGCCTGACCAGCGAGCCCGTGGCCGAAGCGCACGGGCTCGTGTCGACATCCCTCGCGGAGGTGCTGGCCTAGGACTTCGAGGGCGACGGCGTGGCCGAGGGGGCGAGCGACTCGCTCGGCGCCGGCGTCGCCTGGCCCTTGGGCTCGGGCGGCAGCGGCTGCTGGTCGGCGGTCGTGGTGATCGCGTACTCGCCGCCGCAGGTGGCGCCGAGCTCAGGGGTGCCGGCGCCGTTCTGGTACTTGGTGATGAACTTGGGCAGCTTGGCGTCGTCCGCGTTCTGGAAGGTGAGCTGGTGGCCCCACGAGCTGGCCACGATCGGCGCGGGCAGGTTCGGGTACGGGCTGACCAGCATGTAGGCGGAGTCGCCCGTCGACTCGGCGATCGACTTCAGCTTCTCGATCTGGGCCTTGGGCAGGTCGGGACGGTAGGTGATCCAGACCGCGCCGTGCTCGAGCGAGTGGACCGCGTGCTCGCTGTGAATGGGCTTGTCGTAGATGGCGCACTGCTGCCAGTAGTTGTTGTGCTTGCCGCCGACCGGCGGGGCCTCCTTGTACGTCACCGGCGTCCAGACGTGCTCGCCACCCGCGTAGGACACGCTGGTCACGGCGTCGAGCGAGGTCGCCTGCCGATCCTTGACGATGTAGAAGCCCACTCCGCCGATCACGAGGAGGATGACGAGGCCACCGATGCCCCACATCACCATGGCGGTCCGGCGCTCCTTGGCCTGCTGCTCGGCGCGCATCTTCGCCAGATGCTCGCGCCGCGCCTGCGCCTTCTCCTTCGTCATCAGTCTCCTCCATGGGCTCACCAACTGCGGGTCACCTTATGCCCTCGGGGCGTATGAGGCGAATAAGGAAGGACCGGTCAGTACTCTGGAAAACGATGACGAAAAAGCCTCTTCAGATCGCGGGCCTCGTGGTGCTCGCCGTCGCCGCCGTCCTGTTCTTCGTGGTGGGCGGGAGCGGCACGCCCACCGACTCGTCCCCTGAGGCCGGGTTCGCCCGCGACATGGGCAAACACCACGCGCAGGCGGCTGAGATGTCGTTCATCGTGCGCGACAGGTCGACCTCGCCCGACGTCAGGAACCTGAGCGAGGACATCATCGTCACCCAGACCGCGCAGCGCGGCATGTTCATGGGGTGGCTGCAGCAGTGGGGGCTCGGCCAGGCCACGGACCGCCCAGAGATGGCGTGGATGGTCGGGCACGCGGGGCACGGCGGCACGCAGGAGAAGCCTGAGCCGATGCCGGGCGTGGCCACGGATGCGGAGATGGCCAAGCTGAGGAGCCTGCAGGGCAAGGAGGCCGAGGTCTTCTACCTGCAGCTGATGATCCGCCACCACGAAGGCGGCGTCGACATGTCCAAGGGACTGCTGGAGCTGACGGACAGGGCCGAGGTGAAGGGGATGGCCCAGCAGATCGTCAACAGCCAGACCAGCGAGATCAACCTGATGGCCGACCTGCTGAAGCAGCGCGGGGCGACACCGCTCGCTTCGATCCTCAACAAGTAAGGTTCGGTTTCGGGGTGGGTCGCGCGCCCGAAGGACCGACGGCGAGGCCGGGTGAGGCGGGCGCGGCGCGATGGGCATGCCTGTGGATCGTGATTTAGGGCACGATGGCGGCATGGAAGAGCCCGAAAGCCGCCTGGAGGTCAGCATCTCGCCGGAGGTCGAGGCGGGACAGTACGCCAACTTCGCCTCGGTCTGGCACACCCGCGACGGGTTCGTGCTCGACTTCGCGGTGATCACGCGGCCGCCGCAACTGGCGGAGGAGCCCGAGTCGGGACAGCCCGTGGTGCATGTCCCGACCAGGATCGTCAGCCGTATCAGAATTCCGCCGAGCCAGGTCTTCGAGTTGATGAAGGCGCTGGAGCAGCAGTTGAGCGCCTACGAGAAGGAGACGGGCGGCTCTCCCTGAAGTTCCTCCGCCACGGCGGCGGCGAAGGCGTCGACGTCGGCTTCGGTGGTGTCGAAGGAGCACATCCAGCGCACCTCGCCGATGGCGGCGTTCCAGGTGTAGAACCGGAAGCGCTTCTGCAGGCGCTCGGTGACGTCCTTGGGCAGGCGGACGAAGACCGCGTTGGCCTGCGCCTCCCTCGACAGTTCGACGCCCGGGATGTCTCGTACGGCGGCGGCGAGCCTGCGGCCCATCGCGTTGGCCTGCCTGGCGTTGCGCAGCCACAGGTCGCCGGACAGCAGCGCCTCGAACTGCGCGGAGACGAAGCGCATCTTGGACGACAGTTGCATGAACGTCTTGCGCAGGTAGTCGACGCCGGTGGCCGCGTCGGGGTTGAGGACGACGACGGCCTCGCCGTACAGGAGACCGATCTTGGTGCCGCCGAAGGACAGCACGTCGACGCCCGCGTCGGTGGTCAGCGCGCGCAGCGGCACGTCCAGCGCGGCGGCGGCGTTGGTGAGCCTGGAGCCGTCGAGGTGGACGGCCATGCCGAGGGCGTGGGCGTGGTCGCAGATGGCCGCGATCTCGTCGGGCGTGTAGAGCGTGCCGAGTTCGGTGGTGTTGGAGATGGAGACGACCTTGGGCTGGGCCCGGTGGACGTCGCCGAAGCCCCACGCCTGGGTGTCGATCAGCGCGGGGGTGAGCTTGCCGTCGGGGGTGGGGACGGTGAACAGCTTGATGCCGCCCACGACCTCGGGCGCGCCGCCCTCGTCGGTGTGGATGTGCGCGGTGTCGGCGCAGACCACGGCCTCCCACTGCCGGGTCATGGCGCGCAGCGAGACGACGTTGGCGGCGGTGCCGTTGAAGACCGGATAGGTCTGGGCGCTGTCGCCGAAGTGGCGCTTGAACAGGTCCTGCAGCGCCTCGGTGTAGACGTCCTCGCCGTAGGAGATCTGGTGTCCCTCGTTGGCCGTGACGATGGCCTGAAGGATCTCCGGGTGCACGCCGGCGTAGTTGTCGCTGGCGAACGCCTTGAGGGCGGGGTCGTGGCGGGGAATCACTGGGTGAGGTCCAATCGCGTGCCGTTGATCTCGTGGGCGGGCCGCTCGTAGAGCCCCGCGACCGCCTCGGCGAGGGCGTCGACGTGGGTGAACCCGGCGAACTTCGCCTCCGGCTTGGCGGCCTTCATGTCCTCGTTCAGCAGGGCCTTGACCACGAGGATGGTCGCCGCCGAGCCGGTGTCCTTCAGCGCGTCGGCCAGCGAGAGCGTCCACGCCTCGGCTGCGGCCTTGGCCGCGGCGTAGCAGGCGCCGCCCGCGCTGGGCCGCTCGGCCGCCTTGGCCGACACGATCACGAACCTGCCGTTGTCGGACTTCCTGAGCAGCGGCTCGACGGCGAGCGACACGTGCTGAAGGGTGCGGACGAGCAGGTCGTGCAGGACGTTCCAGTCCTCCAGGTCGGTGTCGGCGAAGGTCTTGCCGCCGCGCCACCCGCCGACCAGGTGCACGACGCCGTCGAGGCGGCCGTGCTCCTTGTCGATGCTCGCGACCAGCTCCTGGACGGCGGCGCGGTCGAGCAGGTCGACGTCGTCCTTGTCCACGCCGATGACCGTGTGACCATTCTCGGTGAAGTGACGGGCGACGGCCTGCCCCGTGGGCCCCGCCGCTCCCGTAATCAGAATGATCATGCTGCGCTCCATTGGTCGTGCGCCCTCCTCATTCCCTCCGCGGAGAGCTCGCTCCGCTTCCTCTCCACTCCGCTCACTGCGTCGGGCTCACTCCCGTGATTCCCTTCGTGGACTCGACGACGTCACCGAGCTTACGGCGAAGGGCCTCGTAGAACATGCTCAGGGGGAACTCGTCGGGCAGGACGGCGTCGACCATGGCCTTCTGCTCCTCGGGCAGGTCGCCGCGCTTCCACGCCGAGCGCGGGTGCGGCTCGACGTAGGCGGTGACCAGCTCGTAGGCGGCGAGCCAGTGCGCCAGCTTGGAGCGGTCGATGCTGTCGCGGTAGAGCTTCTCCACCTCGCCGCGCAGGTCGGCCACGCCGTCGGCGACGCGGTTCCAGTCGACGGACAGGCGGTTGTCGGTCCACCTGATGATGTCGTTGCGGTGCAGGTAGGCGAACAGCAGCTGCCCGCCGAGCCCGTCGTAGTTGCGCACCCGCTCACCGGTGATCGGGAAGCGGAAGAGCCGGTCGAACAGGATGGCCAGCTGTACGTACCTGGCGTGCGGAACGCCGGCCGCCTCCAGCTTGACGGCCTCGCCGAACGCGGTCAGGTCGCAGCGCAGCTCCTCCAGCGAGTACAGCCAGTACGGCATGCGCTGCTTGATCATGAAGGGGTCGAACGGCAGGTCGCCGTGGCTGTGCGTGCGGTCGTGGATGAGGTCCCACATGACGAAGGTGTCCTGGGCCAGTTCCTGCGACTCCAGCAGCCTGCCCGCGTCCGGCGGCAGGTCGAGCTTGAGCGTCTGGGCGGCGGCGGCGCTGACCTTGCGGAAGCGCGCGGCCTCCCGGTCGGCGAAGATGCCGCCCCAGGTGAAGCGCTCGGGCGCCTGCCGTACGGCGACGGTCTCGGGGAACAGGACGGCCGAGAACGTGTCGTAGCCGGAGGTGAAGTCCTCGAAGGCGATGGGCACGAACAGCGGGTTGTCGTAGCCGCCCGACTCGAGCGCGGCCAGCCACTCGGGCCAGATCGTGCGGATCCAGACCGCTTCGAGGTTGCGGTTGGGGTTGCCGTTCTGGGTGTACATGGGGAACACCACGAGGTGCTCCAGGCCGTCGACGCGCTGGGTGTCGGGGTGGAAGAGGTTGAGCGAGTCGAGGAAGTCGGGCACGCCCAGGTCCTGCTTGATCCACTTGGCCAGGTCCGCCTGCACCGCGGCGAGGTAGGCCGCGTCGTGCGGGAAGTAGCCGGACAGCCTGCCCACGAGGTCGGAGACGTAGCCGACGAGCGCCGCGGCGTGCGGCTTGTCCTCGGGGACGGAGCCGTCCTTGACCTGGAGCGGACGCAGCTCCTCGACGACGGCCTTGAGCTGAGCGAACAGCTGGGCCTTCGCGTCGTCCTGCGCGCCTGCCGAGCGGGTGGCGGCGGGCACCCTGGCCGCCCACGTCACCACGTTGCCCCACAGGGTGCGGTGGTCGTAGTCGTCGATGGAGTCGTCGCCGAACAGGTCGGAGTCGGCGAAGGCCACGACCTTGCCCTTGCCGTACTCGACGGAGACGGCCAGCGGCGCGCCCACCGGGTCGGCGGTGGCGGAGGTGGCGAACAGGACCGTGGCGTCGTCGCGGGCGGTGAGCACGCCGGAGCGGTAGAAGCACGCGCTGTCGACGCCCGCGAGCACGCCGCCCTTGGCCGGGGCGCCGAGCACCCAGGTGGCGACGCCGCGGTGGGCGTTGCCGGGGTCGCGGACGGTGGCGTGGGTGATGCCGATGCCGAAGCGGCCGAGCAGTTCGGCGAGGTTGTTGCCGTACTTGTCCTGCTCCTCCTCGGCCAGGACGATCAGCCCGCCGCCGTCGGCGACGAACGACTCGATCGCGTTCAGCTCGTCGGCGGTGAAGATCGGGCTGCCCTGGCCGGTGGTCCGCTCCCAGCGCTCCTGTGACGGGTGGGCGATCACCAGGACGTCCTGCTCGGCGAGCTTCTCCAGGCCGCCGGAGGTCACCTGATGCCCCAGGCGGCGCAGCAGGTCGGCCGCGCGCGCGTAACTGTTGTCGTCGGGGTGCGCGGGGTTGATGGTCTCGGCGACGTCGCGCCGGATCGTCCATGACTCGCTGTGCGCCTCGTCGAACAGCACCCTGGGGAACGCTCGCATAAAAATCTCCTGTTTCGGACGCCTTCTTACGGAAAATATACACACAACCTGGGCATGCAACGCCAGACCCTCCCGAATCGCGAGACAGGGGGGCGTCCCGTCCCCCGGCCGGGTGAGGGCGGATCGGTCAGCAGGCGGACGACCCGGCCTCCGGGCCCGACCTACCGTCCCTGGCATGCTGAACAACCAGGTCGCCTTCCGCAGGATCGCCGCGGGCACGCTCCTCATCACCGCACCGCTGCTCCAGGCGGTCGCCGTCGTCGTCGATCCCGGTACGTGGGGCGATGACCGCGAGGCGGTCAGCTTCGGGGTCAACCCCACACTCGCCCAGGTCCAGTCCGCCCTCTACCACTGGAGCTGGCTGCTGATGGCCGTGGCCGCCCTCGGCCTGGCCCACCTGACCCGCAGGGCCGGCACCAGGCTCGGTCACGTGGCCGCCGCCATGTCGGTGGTCGGCTACAGCTCGCTGTCCGGCATGCTGATCATCGACCCGGTCGAATGGTGGCTGGGCAGGCACTTCTCGCCGGAGCGCGCGCAGCAGATCATGGACGAGATGCTCGACCTGCCGATCACGGTCGGCGCGTTCCAGCTGCCATGGATGTTCCTGGGCATGATCGGGCTGCCGCTCCTGACCGTGGCGGTGTGGCGGTCGGGATTCGTCGGCTGGTGGGTGCCGCTGGTGGTCGCCGTCGGCTACCTGGGCTCGTTCGCCGTGCCGTACGGCCCGCTGACCGTGCCCTTCTGGAGCGCCCCCGTGCTCGCCCTCGGCTGGACGGGCCTGAAGGTGCTGCGCATGGGCGACGCCGCGTGGGCCGCCTACTACCCGATGGCGGCGCCCGGCCTGACCACGCCCGACTCGTACGCGAACACGACGGCCTGAGCCCGGTCGCGCAGCCGCAGCTTCATCAGTACGCGGGCCACGTGCGTCTTGACCGTGGCCTCGCCGACGAACAGCTCGCGGGCGATCTCGGCATTGGTCAGCCCCCTGGCCAGCAGGCGCAGCACCTCGAGCTCGCGCGGGGTCAGGTCGGCCAGCTGGGGCGGCGGCGTGGGATCGTGCCGCCCGGCGAAGGAGGCGATGACCCGGCTCGTCACCGCGGGATCGAGCAGGGCGTCGCCGGCGTGGACGACCCTGATCGCCTCCACCAGCTGCTCTGGCGGCGACACCTTGAGCAGGAAGCCGCTGGTGCCCGCCCGCAGGGCCGCGTAGAGGTTCTCGTCGGTGTCGAACGTCGTCAGCATGACGACCTTCGGCGGCGAGGGCTCCTCGAAGATCTGCCTGGCCGCGGTGAGGCCGTCCATGCGGGGCATGGAGATGTCCATCAGCACGATGTCGGGACGGGTCCGCCTGACCACGGCGAGCGCCTCGTGGCCGTCGGAGGCCTCGCCGACGACCTCCATGCCTTCCTCGCTGTCGACGACCATGCGAAGGCCGACTCTGACCATCGCCTGGTCGTCCGCGATGACGATTCGAATACCCACACGCGGAGAGTAGACGTTCAGGACGCCGTTGCCCATAGGGGTACAGCGGGCTCCAAGTCAGGCTCAAGTGAGCGCGACGCTGGTCCTGATCTTCGACAGCAGCGAGGGGTCGCACGCGCTCGACGCGCAGAAGTAGAGGACGAGCGCGGGCCTGGTGGGGGTGTCGACGAGGTAGCCCGTCACGTTGAGCTCGCCGGAGTTGCCGGAGCCGTGCATGATGCCCACGAACATGGTCCCCTCCCGGCCCGCGATCAACGCCCTGCTGGGGTCGGTGGTGAAGGTGATCTTGCCGGGGAGCATCGTGCTGAGCGTCTCCTGCATGCTCTGCAGGTCCGCCTTGGGGTCGAGGGTGTCGGCCAACTGGACGTACAGGCCGGTGGCGTCGCCCGGCTCCAGGTTGTTGACCTCGCTCCAGTCGGCGGCCGACCCCGCGAGGAACAGCGACTCGAACTGCGGGGCGCTCGGTGAGGCGATCGCGAACAGGTCCACGTGCGTCAGCGCCGTCCAGGAGTCCGGGTAGTCGAAGGTCATCGGCACGGCCGGGGTCGGCTTGTAGACGAGCATGCCGTCGCCCCTGTTGGACAGCATGAGCGCCACCACGAGGGCGATCGCGGCGATGGCGGCCACCACTCCCGTCAGGATGAGTGGCAGCCTCCCGCTCATGCGGGGCTTGGCGGTCGCGGGCCTGGCCGTGGTGGTCTGGGCCTTCGCTCTGGTCTTGGGCTTGGCCTTCGGCTTGGTCTTGGGCTGGACCGGCTGCTGCGGTCGGGTGGGCGCGATCTCGCCGCTGATGGCGTCGCGCAGCGCGCCCACGAACGCCGTGCAGGTGGGGTAGCGCTGGTCGGGCGACTTCGCCAGCGCCTTCATCATCACGCCGTCGACCTCGAGCGGCAGCTCGGGACGCAGGTGCGACAGCGGCGTCGGTGACTCGGCCAGATGGGCCCACAGCAGAGCCACGTCGTTGTCACGTTCGAAGGGCATCCGGCCGGCGAGCGCCTCGTAGACGACGCAGGCCAGCGCGTACTGGTCGGCGCGGCCGTCGATGTGCTCCTTGTTGATCTGCTCGGGCGACATGTAACGAGGGGTGCCGATGAACTGGTCGGTCTGTGTCAGCCCGGAGATCGAGGTCCGGTGCTTGGTGATGCCGAAGTCCGTCAGGTAGACGTGGTCGCCGGCGAGCAGGATGTTGGCGGGCTTCACGTCGCGGTGGATCAGGTCGTGCGCATGGGCGGCGTCGAGGGCCGCGGCCACCTGCGCGGCGATGCTGTTGACCTGCCCGACGGCGATCGGGCCCCTGTCGTAGATGAACCTGCGCAGGTCGAGGCCGTCCACATAGCGCATCGAGATGTACAGCACGCCCTGCTCGTCGGAGTTGGCCTCGTAGATCGGGATGATGTTGGGATGCTCGATGCTGGCGACGGTCCTCGATTCCAGGATGAAGCGCTGACGGAAGCGGTCGTCCACGCTCAGGATGGGATTGAGGATCTTCAGCGCCACCTTGCGGCTCAGGCGGGGGTCCAGGGCAAGGTAGACCACCGCCATGCCGCCTTTGCCGATGACGTCCTCGATGTAATACCCCGCGACCTCCTGGCCGATCAGGGATCTCTCGTTCAAGTGCATCACGTTTCGATCGGGTGGCCGCAGTAGCCACAGAACCGGTGCGCGGGGCCCAGTTTCATACCGCATGACGTGCAGAACTTGACCTGTTGCTGTGCGGTCAGCACAGGTTGCGGCGGTTGCGGTTGCGGTTGTTGCGTCGGAATCATGGGGAAGGCCTGGGATCGCCTGACCATCACGGTCGGGTCGGCGCCGTCATCGGGGGAACGAGCGGCGAGGTTCATCTCCTGCGGCGGCATCTCCTCTCTGTCCTCTTCGTCGCGCGCGCCTCGCCGTCGCCGCCACAGCAGCAGCCCGAGCCCCGTGGTCAGGGCCAGGACGAGCGCCGCTCCGGCGATGAACGGCCACAACGGGATCGTGGTGGCCTTCGGCGGCGCGGCCTTGCGGACTCCCAGATCGGCCGCGGTGCCCTTCTTGGCCAGCGACTCCTTCAGGTGCGCCGCGGCCACGGGCTGGCCGGGGTAAAGGTCGAGCACGCGCTGGAAGGCGGGCGCGGCGTCGGTGTAGTTCTTGGTGTGGAAGCGGGTCAGCGCCGCCTCGAAGGCCGCGTCGAGCTGACCTCTGCGCGCGGGCGTCTTGGCGACGGCGAGCGCGGAGGTGATCTCACGGACGCCGATCATCTTCGCCGTCTTGCCGCCTCCGACCAGCAGGCCGATGACGTGGCCGTCCTTGTCGCCGATGACGGGCGCACCGAGCAGGCCCTGGTCGATCAGCTTGCCGAGCTTGACGGGCTCGTCCGCCTTCTTCTGCGGGTCGCTGAAGGTGCGGCCGCCCTCGGCCGCGCCGCCGGGCCCCAGGTGGGCGATGTCGACCTTGATCGGCTGGTTGGGAGCGGGCCTGCCGAGGAACCCTGCGACCGCGGTGGGCGAACCCGGCTTGTCGGGCACCTTCTCGGCCAGCGGCGCGGTGGGCAGCCCGACGCCGCCGTCGGCCCTCGACGTCGGCCGCAGGACGGCCGGGGTCGCGGGGCCGTCGCCGAACTTCACGACCTCGGCCTTGAACCCGCGCCCGTCAGCGGGCGCGATGTGCGGGAAGACGGTGATGTCCTGCTTGATGTCGACGATGCAGGTCGACATCTTGCTCGTGAGGTCGTAGCAAAGCTGCAGATGATGGTTGAGCGTCTCGTCGTCGACCTTGTGCTTGCTGAAGTCGGTGGGAATATCGGCCTTGTGATAGTCGGCGAACACCCTGTTCGCCGCGTAGACCGCCAGGTTCTTGTCAGTCCTGATCACCTGGGTGAGTGTGACAAGCGTGCCGTCGGGATTGACCACGGTGCCGGTGCCGGTGCCGATCGGCACCTCGTAACTGCGCTCGATGTGCAGCAGCTCGCCGACGTGGTCGAGCAGGGTGATGTGGATCAGGGCCTTGGCCTCGACCCTGGTCACCGCGGGAGTGACCAGGTCGGTGATGCCGCTGGGATGCTCGTGGGCCAGCGCGGCGGGCATGCTCATCAGCACGAGGCCGACCGCTACTCCAGGCAATGCGAGACGCCTCATAACGAGCTCCCTCCCCTACGACAGAACCAGAGTCCCAACCGCCCACCGAAAGTCAATCGTGACAAGCGCTTGCTTGAGTCCTACCGTATCGACGTGGAGTACCAGATCGGGGTCGACGTCGGCGGCACGTTCACGGACGCCGTGCTGCGCGGTCCGCACGGCGAGGTGTCGGTCGCCAAATGCCTGAGCACGCCCGACGACCCCCTCACGGGCATCATGCTCAGTATCTCTCAGTTGCTCACGGATGCCACCCCCTCCCTGGTCACGAGGGTGGTGCACGCCACCACCCTGGCCACGAACGCCGTCCTGGAGCGCACGGGCGCTCGCGTCGCCTTCGTGACCACGCGCGGATTCCGTTCGGTGATCCCGCTCGGCCGCTACGCGCGGGTGGAGGAGGACCGCTACGACCTCCGCTTCACCCCGCCGCTCTCGCCCGTGGCCGCCGAGGACTGCTTCGAGGTCGACGAGCGCGTCGCCGCCGACGGCTCGGTGCTGGTGCCGCTCCGCCTGGAGTCCGTACGGCAGGCCGCCCGCGAGATCGCCGCCCGCGGCATCACCTCGGTCGCGGTGTGCCTCCTGCACTCCTACGCCGCCCCCGCGCACGAGCGGCAGGTGGCCGCCGTCCTCAGGGAGCACGTGCCCGACGTGGTGGTCTCGTCGGAGGTGTGGCCCGAGCTCAGGGAGTACGAACGTGCCACGACCACCATCATGTCCGCCTACGTCGGGCCGCTCATGTCGTCCTACCTCACCCGGCTGCGCGAGGGGCTCGCCTCGCTCGGCATCACCGCCCCCGTGCACGTCATGGAGTCGGGCGGCGGCGTCATGTCGGCCGCGCAGGCCGCGCGCAGGGCGGTGGCGACGATCGAGTCGGGCCCCGCCGCGGGCGTCCTGGCCGCCGCGCTCACCGGCCATCCCGAGGTGATCTCCTTCGACATGGGCGGCACCACGGCCAAGACGTGCGTCATCAGGAACGGCAGGCCCGAGATCACCCACGAGTTCCACGTGGGCGGCAAGGGCAGCTTCGGCGGCCGCAGGGCGGGCACGGGCGTGCCGGTCAAGACGCCCGCCATCGACCTGGCCGAGGTGGGGGCGGGCGGCGGCAGCATCGCGTGGGTGGACACGGCGGGCGCCTTACGAGTGGGCCCCCGCTCGGCCGGATCCTCCCCCGGGCCCGCCTGCTACGGGGTGGGCGGCTCCGCCCCCACCGTCACGGACGCGAACCTGGTCCTCGGCTACCTCTCCCCCGGCTCCTTCACTGCCTTCCCGCTCTCCGCCGAGCTGGCGGAGAAGGCGCTGGACAGGGTGGCGGGGCCGCTGGGGGTGTCACGCGAGGCGGCGGCCCACGCCGTCCACGAGATCGTGTGCGCGGCCATGGGGTCGGCGGTGCACGTGGTGACCGTGCAGCGCGGGATCGACCCCAGAGGGTTCGTCATGGTCGCCTTCGGCGGCGCGGGCCCGATGCACGCCGCCAGGGTCGCCGAGCGCTTCGGCATCGGCACGGTCGTCGTGCCCGCCCTGTGCGGCGTCGCCTCGGCCGCCGGGCTGCTCGCGGGCGAGCTGTCGACCGAGCGCGTGCTGTCCGCGCCGTCGGCCCCCGATCCCGCGGCCGTCTTCGACTCCCTGGAGGCCGCGGCCCGCGAGGACCTCGCGATCGCGCCCGGCTCCACCGGGGTGCGCGTCGAGCGCTCGGTGGACGTCCGCTTCCGCGGCCAGGCGCACGAGCTCACCGTTCCGTGGGGACCGTCCGTCGCCGGCGCCTTCTTCGCGAAGTACCGGCAGGTGTACGGCATAGCGCAGGAGGGCGAGATCGAGCTGGTCAGCTTCCGCCTCCGGCTGAGCGTCGCCTCCGCGAAAGGTCCGGCGCGCCGGTTCGCCCGCGAGCCGTCCGCGAGCGCGGGAACCAGGACCGCCTACTTTCCCGAACGCGGCGGCCACGTCGAGGTGCCCGTGCTCGCCCGCGCCGCCCTGACCCGCGTGGAGGGCCCCGCCGTCGTCGAGGACCCCGAGTCCACCATCGTCGTCCCCCCTGGCTGGAGCGCCGCCCTCGCGCCCGACGGCGCCGTGGTCCTCACCAGGACCCTGCGCGAGGAGGACCAGGCGTGAACGACGACCTGACCGCCGAGGTCCTGCGCAACGCCCTGGTCGTCGCGGCGGAGGAGGCGAGCATCGTCGTCGTCCGCTCGGCCTACTCCACGTTCATCGTCGAGGGCTCCGACGCCTCCGCCGCCGTCCTGGACGCGGGGGGCCGGCTGGTCTCCCAGTCCATGGCCACCACGCTCATGAACAGCATGGCGCTCAAGGTGGCCCTGCCCTCGCTGCTGGCCGACCATCCCCTCGACGCCATGGAGCAGGGCGACGTCTACGTCCTGAACGACGCCTACCGCGGCGGGGTGCACACCAACGACCTGCTCGTCTACCGGCCGGTCTTCGTCTCCGGAGTCCCCGCCTACTTCACCGCGGCGATGATCCACGTCTCTGACCTGGGCGGCCTGTCGGCGGGCGGCATGGCGCCCCTGGCGACCGACATCTTCCTCGAAGGCCTCCAGCTCCCTCCCGTGCGCCTCGCCACCGCGGCGGGTCTCGAACCGGCCGTCGAGGCCATCCTGCGCGCCAACTCGCGCACTCCCGACAAGGTGATGGGCGACGTGCGCGCGCTCGTCGCGGGCACCGCCGTCGCCGCCTCGCGCATGTCCTCCCTCGCCGGCGAGTACGGCGCCGAGGGCCTGGCGCGCGGGATCGACGCCTACCTCGACCACACCGAGTCCCGCACCCGCGCCGCCCTGGCCGACCTCCCGCACGGCCGCTTCACCGCCTCCTATCCGATCGACGGCGACGGCGTCCACCCCGGCAGGACGCACACCGTCAGGGTCGCGGTCACGACCGGCGCCGCCGACGTGGTCGTGGACTTCGAGGGGACCGACCCGCAGGTGCCGGCCGCGATCAACTCCTCCTCCTCGCAGTCGCTGGCCGCCGCCGTCTTCGCCGTGCGCTGCTTCCTCGACCCGACGATCCCCATGAACGACGGCTGCCTGCGCGCCATCGACGTGCGCCTGCCCGAGGGGTCGCTGGTGAACGCCGGCCCCCCGCACCCGTGCGGAGGCAGATTCGTGCCGATCTACGCGGCCATGGAGGCGATCTTCCAGGCGCTGTCCGACGCGATGCCGGAGCGGGCGATCGCCGCCAGCGGCATCCTCCAGCCGTTCTCGATCGCCGCCGTCGGAGCGCCCTACTGGATTCACCTCTCCTACGACTTCGGCGGCGTGGGCGCGCGGCGCGGGCTGGACGGGCCCGACGCGACGGGCGTGCACTTCGGGATCGGCCGGAACTCCGTGCCCCAGGCCGAGCCGGTGGAGACCCGCTGCCCGCTGGTGGTGGAGTCGATCGAGACCGTTCCCGACTCTGGCGGACCAGGCGCGTTCAGGGGCGGCCTCGGCTCGCGCACGGTCCTGCGATTCCTCGCCCCGTGCCACGTCACGACGCGCGGCGACCGGCTGCGCAACGCCCCTCCCGGGCGGGACGGCGGGCTGCCCGGCAGGCTGGGCGGCTTCTTCAAACGGCACGCGGACGGTTCGCTCGAGCGGCTCCCCGACAAGGCGAACAACGTGCTGTTCCAGGCCGGAGAGGCGTTCGTCGTCGAGACGACGGGAGGCGGCGGGCTCGGCTCGCCGATGCTGAGGGACAGAGCCCTGGTCGAGGCCGACCTCCGGGCGGGCCGGGTGAGCGCGCGTTCGGCCGCGGAGGACTACGGCCTGTCCCTGTGAGGGCCGCCGCGGGCGTTCAGCCGGTGCCGCGCGGGCGCCACCCGGTGGCGCCCCGCCGTACCGCCGCGTGGACGGCGCGGGCGAGCCTGGAGCCGTAGAGGGAGCGCGGGCCGCCGAACACCTCCTCGGGCCCCGACGAGGGCACGGCGACGCAGACGGCGTCGGAGGCGGTGCCCGTGCAGGGGAAGCCCGCCTCGATGAGCGCCTGGGTCTTGGCCTCCGTGGCGGTCATGACGGCGTTGACCAGGGCCGCGTCGGTCATCGCCACAGGGACGGTGATCATGAGGTTGATGGTGCCGACCCGCAGCGGCGCCAGTTCGGGGTCGACGTGGCCGGGAGGGGCGGCGGCCCACGTGGGCACGCGCAGACCGACGGTCGCGACCGCCTGCACGCCGCCGTCCGAGCCGGTCGTGTAGCGGTCGACGGAGGCCGCGGTCATCATGCCGACGCCCTCCCCCTCGGGCCCCAGCGAGGTCAGGTGGTCGACCGGGTCCATGCGCGAGTATCCGGCGACGACCTGCGCGTTCAGCACCCACGAGCGCGGGCCGATGCCGCCGCCGAGCATCGCCGAGGAGATCATCCTCCAGCCGGGCCCGAACTCCCACAGCAGCGAGCCGAGCCTGGCCCCCTCCTCCACGCGGTACGACAGCTTCAACGGCCCCTCACCAGGTGGACGACAGGCCGCCCGTCGGGGCCCGGCTCGATCTTGACGTGCGCCTCGAAATGCCTGCCCACCAGTTCCTCGGTCAGCACCTGGACCGGTTTGCCCGAGGCCACCGCGCGGCCGTCGGCGACGAGGAGCAGCCTGTCGGCGTACTGCCCTGCCAGGCTCAGGTCGTGCAGGGTCGTGACGACGGTCAGCCCGTCTCCGAGCCTGAGCCGGTCCAGCAGTTCGAGGACCTGCTGCTGGTGACCGAGGTCGAGGGCGGTGGTGGGCTCGTCCAGCAGCAGGACGGGGGCCTCCTGGGCCAGGGCCCTGGCCAGCACCACCCGCTGCCGCTCGCCGCCCGACAGGTTCTCCACCCGCCGCCCTGCCAGCTCGGTCAGGTCGAGCCTGTCGAGCACCGAGGCGATCACGTCCCTGTCCCGCCTGCTCTCCCGCCCGAGGTAGGGGATGTACGGCGTGCGGCCCAGCAGCGCGTAGTCGAAGACGGTCATGTCGGCGGGGAGCGCGGGCGTCTGGGGGGCGAAGGCCACCCGCCTGGCCCGCTCTCTCGGCCGGTCGAGCGGCGCGCCGTCGAACAGGACCGAGCCTGCGCGGGGCACCAGCCCCATGATCGCGCGCAGCAGCGTGGACTTGCCCGCGCCGTTGGGCCCGATCACCGCCAGCCACTCGCCCCGCGCTACCGTCAGCGAGACCTCGGACAGCACCTGCCTCCGGCCGAGGACCACCGACAGCTCCCGGGTCTCGATCACATCTCCGCCCTCCTGGTCATGCGCAGGACGCCCACGAAGAAGGGCGCGCCGACGAAGGCGGTGACGACGCCGATGGGCAGCTCGGCGGGGGCCATGACGGTGCGGGCGATGAGGTCGGCCAGGACGAGGAACGCGCCCCCGCCGATCAGCGAGAGCGGCAGCACGATGCGATAGGAGCCGCCCGCCAGCCGGCGCACCACGTGCGGGACGACGATGCCGACGAAGGCGATGAGCCCGCTGACGGCGACGGCCGCCGCGGTGGCCAGGGACGCGCCGAAGAGCACGGCGAGCCGTACCCTCGCCGCCCTGACGCCCAGGGCCGTGGCCTCCTCGTCGCCGACGGACAGCACGTCCAGCATGCGCCCGTGCAGCAGGAGCAGGACGGTGGAGACGAGCGCGTACGGCGCGACCAGCGCGAGCTGGTCCCACCCGCCGCTGACGTCGCCGAGGATCCACGAGTAGATGCGCCGCAGCTCCTCCACCTTGAGCTGCTGGACGAAGGTCTGGATGGCGGTCAGGAAGGACGTGACGGCCACGCCCGCCAGCACCAGGGTCGCGGTGCCGCCCGAGCGGCCCGCGGTGTTGCCGAGGGCGTAGGCGAGGAACACGCCGCCGACCGCGCCCACGAAGGCGGCAACGGGGACGCTCGCGGCGCTGCCGGGCAGGAACACGATCACCATCGTGACCGTGAGGCCCGCGCCGGAGGCCGCGCCGAGCAGGTAGGGGTCGGCCAGCGGGTTGCGGAAGACGCCCTGGTAGCCGCCGCCCGCGATGGCCAGCAGCCCACCGACGGTGGCGGCCACCAGCACGCCGGGCAGCCTGATCTGCCACAGCAGGTCCCGCTCGATGGGAGCGAGACCCGAATCGACGTGGACGCCGGGCAGCCAGTCGACGGCCTGGAGCACGACCTGCCAGGGCGAGATGCCGGCCGCGCCGCCCAGCAGTCCCGCGATCATCGAGATGGCGAGGACGGCGAGGGCGGCGGCGACCCACAGCGGTCTGGCCCTGGCGGGCACGCGCGGCTTCACTGGCTCGCGTCGGCCTTGCGCACGGCCTCGCCGATCGCGGTGGCCAGGTCCACGATGCGCGGACCCCACCGGGAGGCGATGTCGTCGTCGAGCTGGATGACGCGGTCGTTCTTGACGGCCTTGAGGTTCTGCCATCCGGGCCGCTTGGCCAGCGTCTCCCTGTTCTGCTGACAGCACTTCACATCGGCAAGGAAGATCAGGTCGGGGTCGGCCCTGGCGACGAACTCCGCCGAGAGCTTGGGATAGCCGCCGGCCGCCTCGGGCGCCTTGTCGGCCACGTTGACCAGGCCGAACATGCCGTAGATCTGGCCGATGAAAGTCGTGGACGTCGCGGCGTAGGGCGTGGTGTCGAGCTCGTGGTAGTAGGAGAGCTTCTTGGCCTGCGGCGCGGCCGAGGAGAGCGCGGCCAGCTTGTCCTTCATGCCGGCGACCACCTCGTCGGCCTTGGCCTTGTTGCCCGTGGCCGTGCCGAGGTCGATGATCTCGTCATAGGCCTCGTCGATCTTGGTGGCGGCCGGCTCCACCAGGACGGGCACGTTCACCTTGGCGAGCTGGGCGGCGACCTTGTCGTCGGAGGCGACGACGAGGTCGGGCTTGTGCGCGATGATCGCCTCGACGTTCGGGTTGAAGCCTGACAGGTCCGTCTTGGGGGCCTCGGCGGGGTAGGTCGACATGTCGTCGACCGCGACGACCTGGGGTCCCGCGCCGATCGCGAAGAGCGTCTCGGTGGCGGTCGGCGAGATCGAGACGATGCGCTGGGGCTTGGCGGCGATGGTGACCGCGCCGTTGCCCGCCTGGACGGTGGCGGGGAAGGCGGCGTCCTGCGCGGCGGTGCCGGACGACGAAGGGGCGGAGGAGGGGGCGCTCGACGAGGGGGCGGCGGGGGCGGGAGTCTGGCCGCAGCCGGCCAGGACGACCGTTCCCAGCAGCGCGCCCGCGAAGGCCGTGCGTACGGGCCTCACGAGTAGTCCTTTCACACTGTCGGAACCGAGAGACCCGCGAATACGCGACGGATCACCCTTTTCCACGAGGGTTGACGACGTCGGCGCGGCGGCAGGCGACCTGGCTATGACAGTTGCGGGACAGCGCCGGATTCACACCGGACTTCGCTGCAACGCTGCGCGTCGGACAAACGCTATCAATTCTCCCCGTGGGGCCGAAGTCAAGGGGTGGTGAGCTGGGACTCGGCCTCGGCGATGATCTCCTGAAGGTGCAGGCCGCGCGCCGCGTCGAGCGGGTGACCGCCGCCCCGCCGTACGGTGGCCGCGAACTCCTCGGCCACGACGTCCAGCGGGTCGTCGTCGAAGGCGGGCAGCTGGACGCCGCCCGCGGCGCCGTACACCTCGACGCGCATGGGCGGCACGTCGCCCACGGCGGACATGGACAGGGACACCTCGCTCACGGCGCCGCCCTCGTGGTCGAGCAGCAGGCCCATCCACGTGAGCGGGTCGCCGTGGGCCCGGACGCCGACCACCCTGCCGAGGGCCGCGTCGAGCAGGTCGATCACGTGCGGCCCCACGTCGAGGAGGGCGCCGCGCTCCAGCCGCCACGGGGTCGCGAAGGGGCCGCCGCCGGAGAGCGTGCCCGAGATGGCCGCCGCATGGCCGCCGAACGCCTCGACCTCGGCGCACCTGGACAGGAACTCCCGCGCCTGCGGCGAGTAGCGCAGCGTGAGCAGCATCTGGGACGGCACGCCCGCCTCCGCCACCGCGGCGGCGAGCCTGCGCGCGCCGTCGAGATCGGCCGCCAGCGGCTTCTCCAGCAGCAGCGCCTTGCCCGCCTTGGCGGCCAGCACGCCGAGCTCGGCCTGGACGGCCGGCGGCACGCAGAAGGCCACCGCCTCGACCGCGTCGAACAGCTCCTCGATCCGCTCGTAGACCGGGGCGCCCAGCCTGGCCGCCGCCTCGGGACGGCGGGCCCACACGCCCGCGAGCCTCGTGTGCGGCCCCCTGGCCAGCATCGGCGCGTGCGCCATCTCCGCCCACGGCCCCGCGCCCACCAGTCCTACCGCCAAAGGCTCCATAGATCGTCACTCTAGGCCCTGCCACGTATGGATGGCGTGCTCGGGCCGATGCGCCGAGGTGCCCGAGTCGATCACCAGCGTCTGGCCGGTGACGCAGCGCGCCTCGTCGGAGGCGAGGAAGGCGACCAGCGCGGCCACGTCCTCCACCTCGCACGGCCACGGCAGCAGCCGTTCGGCGGCCTTGTCGGCCAGACGGCCGGGGCCGAGCGCGAGCCTGGCGGCCTCGGTCATGACGAGCGCGGGGGCGACGGCGTTGCAGCGGACGCCGCGCCCGCCGTACATGGTGGCGACGTAGCGGACGAAGCCGCCGATGGCCGCCTTGGAGGTGCCGTAGGCGGCGTGGTCGACGTCGCCGAGAAGACCCGACAGGGAGGAGGTGATCACGATCGCGGCGCCGCTCCCCATCGCGGGGACGGCGTGCTTGACCATGAGCATGGCGCCGCGCAGGTTGACCGCCATCGTCCTGTCCCACACGGCGACGTCGAGGTCGGCCAGGTCTCCGTCGCGGCCGTAGACGTCGCGGTCGAGGCAGGCGGCGTTGGAGTGCAGCACGTCCAGGCGGCCGAAGGCGGCCACCAGGTCGGCCACGGCCGCGGCGACCTGTTTCTCGTCCGAGACGTCGCAGGTGATGGCCATGGCGGTGCCGCCCCTCCCCCTGATGGCCGCCGCCGTGCGCTTGGCCGAGGCCGAGCGCAGGTCGGCGACGCCGACGCAGGCCCCCTCGGCGGCGAGCCTGGCCGCGCAGGCCGCGCCGATGCCCGAACCCGCTCCGGTGACCAGCGCCACCCTGCCGTCGAAGCGGCTCACCATTCGACCATCAGGGACGGCAGGCCGCGGCCGACGATCGACCTGCGGTAGGCGACGGAGGCTCCCTCGGCCAGGCGCAGTCCGGGCAGGCGGGCGCCGAGCACGTCGAGGGCGGTGCGGAGCTGGAGGCGGCCGAGGGCGGCGCCGACGCAGAAGTGGATGCCGTATCCGAAGACCATGTGCGCGTCGGCGTTGGGCCGGTCGATCACGAACCTCTCGGGGTCGGGGAAGACGGTCTCGTCATGGGCGGCGGAGTCGGTGGACAGCAGCACGAGCTCCCCTGCGGGGATCGTCACGCCGTGCAGTTCGACGTCCGTGGTGGCGAACCTGAAGGAGCCGAGCGCGGCGCCGTCGATGCGCATGCACTCCTCGACCGCGTTCGCCACCCGCTCGGGCGGCACCGGCCACTGGCCCTCCCTGAGCAGGCGCAGGACGCTGTTGCCCAGCTGGTTGGGCACGGTGTCGTTGCCGCCGAGCAGGATCGTGGAGATCAGCTCCACCACCTCGCGGTGGGACAGTTCCTCGCCGATGAGCGAGGTCATGAGCGAGGTGAAGTCGTCCTGCGGGTCCTTGGCCCTGGCCACGACCAGCCGGTCCACGTAGTCGAGGTAGGTCAGGAAGCCGTCGGCCAGCTCGAGCTGCCTGCCGGGCGGCTGCGGCGACAGGAACAGCTGGAACCATTCCTTCACCCTCTGCTGGACGAACTCCTCGTCGGCGGCGGGCACGCCGATGAAGGCGGCGGTGAGCTTGACCGAGGGCTCGTGCGCGATCTCCTCGACGAAGTCGGCGCGGCCGCGACCCGCCACGCGGTCGAGCACGTCCTCGTTGAGCTCGCGGAAGCGCCGCTCCAGCGCCGCCACCGCCCGGGGGGTGAAGGCACGCGAGACCGAGCGGCGCAGGCGGGTGTGGTCGGGCGGATCCACGTTGGCCACGAAGCTCGACAGGAACGAGCCGTGCTCGCCGAGCCTGGCCCTGGTCTCCTCCGTGAGGCTGCGCGAGATCGTGAGCGAGCCCTTGGAGGAGAACCTGCGGGCGTCGCCGTAGGCGGCTCGCACGTCGGCGTACCTGGTCAGGACGTAGGCGCCGAGGTGCTCGCTGCGGAAGACCGGCCGCTCGTGCCGCAGCCGTCTCAGGAAGTCGTACGGCGAGGCGACGTGCCAGTCCTGGGTGACGTCGAAGTCCATCCGAAGATCCTCCGCGGGTTGTCGACGAGCATCTGGTGGATCTGCTCCTCGGTGACGCCTCGTCTCCGCAGCTCCGGCAGGACGTCGGTGGGGATGTGGAGCAGGTGGTAGTTGGGGTGGCGTCGCCGTACGACGTCGGGGTCGAACCTGTCGTTGAAGCAGTACGAGTCGTGCGACAGGACGAGCCGTCCTGCGTGGCCGCGCGCGCACAGCCTGGCGACCACGTCGACCCGGTCGTCGAAGGAGCTGATCGACTCGATCCCGAAGCGGTCCATCCCGAGGTAGGAGCCGTTGGCGATGAGCTCCTCCAGGTAGGCCAGGTCGGTGGAGTCGCCCGCGTGACCGATGACCACCCTGCTCAGGTCCACGCCCGCCTTGGCCAGGACCCGCTGCTGCTCCAGCCCGCCAGGCTGGGCGCTGTGGGTGGTGATGGGCGCTCCCGTGGCCACGTGCGCCTCGGCGACCGCCCTGAACACCCGCTCGCAGTTGGGCGTCATGCCGAGATGGTCGGAGGCGCACTTGAGCATCGCCGCCTTCACACCCGTCCTGCCGATGCCTTCGGTGATGTCCCTGACGAAGAACTCCGCCAGCCGGTCCCGGCCGCCGAACAGGCTGCCGGGCCCCCGGTTGCCGAAGTACGGCGGCAGCGCGTCATAGGTGTAGAGGCCCGTGGCGGCGACGATGGTCAGCTCGGTCAGCTCGGCCACCCGCTGGACGGCGGGCACGTAGCGGCCGAGGCCGACCACGGTCAGGTCGACGATCGTGTCGATGCCCGCCGCCTTGAGCGCGTCCAGCTTGTCCGCCGCCTCCCTGGCGCGTGTCTCCAGGTCCCAGCCCTCGGGGATGTCGGGCCAGTTCCACAGGATCTCCGGGCTCAGCCCGAAGACGTGCTCGTGCATGAGCGTCGCGCCGAGGTCGTCCTTGAAGCCGCTCACTGTCCAAGGCACGGGAACCTCGGGTGGTCGAAGGGCTTGTTCACTTCCAGACCGAGGCCGTCCGTCTGGCCGTACGGCATGCCGGTGTAGAGCGTGTCGGCGTCGAAGTAGGTCACGGTGAACGACAGCCGCGGCGAGTCGTGCCGGTTGGCGGGCGCGCCGTGCACGGTCAGGGCGTGGTGGACGGTCGCGTCGCCCGCCGCCAGGTCGAGCGGCGGCGACAGCTCCAGCTCCTTGAGCCACGGATGCTGGGTGAGCTGGTCGTCGCCCGCCGTGGTGAAGCTCCTGCCGAGCAGGCCGTGGCGGTGCGAGCCGTTGTAGAAGCGCAGCGCGCCCATGTCGGCGGGCACGTGGGCCAGGGCGAGCCAGACGGTCAGCATGGCCGAGCGGTCCATGGGCATCCAGGGGAAGTCCTGGTGGAAGGGCGTCGCGCCGTGCTCCCCCGCGTGGCCCGCCTCCTTCACCAGCAGGTTGGTGACCTGCATCCGGACCGCGGCGACGCCGGTCAGCAACCGCACGGCGGCGGGAGCCAGGCGTGCGGTCAGCTCGCCGAACCGCTCGTCCTCGCGCGCGATGTCGCGCGACTGGCCGAAGGCCCGGTCGACCAGGGTGGCGCGGGCCCTCGACCGCTCGCCGAGCCGGGCGAGAGCGCGTTCGCGCAGGTCGGCCACGGTGGCCGGATCGACGAGGCGGGCCAGCCTCACCCACCCGTTGGCTTGGAAGAAGGCGACCTCGTCGTCGGTCGTCGCGCGCACGTCCATGCCCACAGTGTCTGAGCAAGCGCTTGGTAAAACAAGATGAGTAGGGACCTACTCATGCGCGGAATCCGCTCCGCGCGGACGCTCGGGCCATGACCAGTCTCGACACGACTCCCCGGTCGGGAGCCGACACCTTCGCCCGCTACGCCATGATCGCCGCTGCGGTGATCGCACCGCTGGCCATCGGCGTGTCCATCATGCTGGCGCCGGGCGACATCACCGCGGAGGGCGAGGCGTACGTCCGGCAGTTCGCCGCCAACGCCTCCTCCTACCCCGTGCTCGCCTGGCTGTCGGCGATCAGCGCCATCACGATCATCCCCGCGGCGCTCGGCGTGTCCAGGGTCGCGCGCCTCGGCAAGCCCACGCTCGGCCTCGTCGCCACGATCCTCGCCTTCATCATGATCGTCCCGGTCAGCGGCAACTCGGACGACGTGCTGTACGCGGGCGTCAAGGCCGGCCTGGACCCCGCCAAGCTGACCGCGCTCTACACCGCCTACAACGAGGGCCTGCCCACCTCGATCTTCGGGATGGCGTTCCTGCTCGGCCTGGTGGGCTTCCTCCTGCTGGGCGTCGCCGCACTGCTCGGCAAGACCGCGCCCCCGTGGGCGGCCATCGCGCTGATCGTCGGGCCGGTGGCGATCCCGATCCCGTGGTTCGCCGGGCTGGGGAGCGCGGCCGCCGGGATCGCCTGGCTGATCATGACCGCCGGGATGGGCGGCGTCGCCCTCGGGCTGCTGAACCAGCGCTGAACGGCACCGGCCGGGCCGTCCGCACGGCCCGGCCCTGGCGGAAGGGGCCCGCCCGATCTAGGGTTCTGACCAAACGCTTGGTCGGGAGGCGGGATGCGGCGGTTCAGGTTCGCGGCGGTCGTACGGCAGGCCGAGTCGGGCAAGGCCTGGGCGGAGAAGGCCAGGCGCCTGGAAGCCACCGGATTCGACGTGCTCCTGGTCCCCGACCACCTCGTCGGCCCCCGCCTGGCCCCCTTCGCCGCGATGACGGCGGCCGCCTGCGCCACCACGCGGCTCAGGGTGGGCACCCTCGTGGCCGCCAACGACTTCCGGCACCCCGCCGTGCTGGCCAAGGAGTCGGCCACCCTCGACCTGCTGTCCGACGGACGCCTGGAGCTCGGACTCGGCACCGGCTGGATGGCCGCGGACTACATCGCCGCCGGCCTGCGACTCGACCCACCGGGCGTGCGCGTCTCCCGGCTGGCCGAGGCCGTGACCGTGCTGAAGGGGCTCTGGGGTGACGCGCCGTTCTCCTTCAGCGGCGCGCACTACCGCGTCGACGCGCTCGACCAGCAGCCCAAGCCGGTCCAGCGGCCCCACCCTCGGCTGCTCCTCGGCGGCGGCGGCCCGCGCATGCTCGGCCTGGCCGCCCGCGAGGCGAACGTGATCAACCTCGGCATGCGGGTCCGCGCCGACGGCACCGGCCCCGACGGCGCCGACGGCGGGCTGTCCGCGTTCCTCGACAAGATCGACCTCGTCCGTACGGCGGCGGCCGGCCGCTACTCCGACGTGGAGCTCGGGACGAGCATCCAGCAACTCGGGACCGAACGGTCGAGGGAGTCGTGGAGCGCCGCCGACTCCTCCCCGCAGCGCGAGACACCCCAGGTGCTCCTCGGGACCAGACGGGACGTCGTCGACAAGCTCCGCCACTGGCGTGACACCCACGACGTCTCCTACTACGTCCTCCACCACGAACGGGACCTGGACGCGTTCACCCCCGTCGTCGAGGAACTCTCCGGCCGCTGACCTCACGCCACGGACGGCGGATGGCGCCCCTTGAGGCGGCCACCCGGGCCCGGGCGGCCAGGGACCCTCCAAGGGGCGGTCAGGGGACCCAGACGGTCAGGGGATGAGGACGACCTTGCCTGTCGTGGCGCGGCTCTCCAGCGCCGCGTGCGCCGCGGCCGCCTCCGCCAGCGGGAACGTCCGCACCTCGGGCGTCAGGCGGCCCGACGCCGCCTGCGCGAGCGCCCGTTCCTCCAGCTCTCGCCGCCCGCCCGGCCAGGCGAGGATCCGCTCGATCGCGTAGATCGACGTGATGTCCTTGGCCTTCACCTCCTCCGGCGTGGGCCCGTCCGTCTCCTCGCGGGAGGCGTTGCCGTACACGATGTGCCGCCCGCCGGGGGCCAGCAGCGAGAACGCCTCACGCCCACGGGTGCCGCCGACACCGTCGAAGACGAGCGTCACCTCGCCGACCTGGGAGCTCCAGCCGGGCACGTCGTAGTCGACCGCTCGGCCCTGGACGGTCGCCACCTTCGCGGGGCCGCCCGCCGCGCCGACGACCTCGGCCCCGATGTCGCGCGCGTGCTGCACCAGCAGCCGGCCGATGCCGCCGGCCGCCGAGTTGACCAGGACGACGTCGTCGGCGGTGGGCGCGCCGAGGTCGATCAGGGCCATGGTGGTGGTGCCGGTCACGATCATGGCCACCGCCTCCTCGAACCCGAGCCCCTCGGGTACGACGTGCAGCGCGTCCACCGAGGCGACGCTGAGCTCGGCGTACCCGCCGGGTCTGCTCGTGCCCGTCACCACCCCGCGCCCGATCCACGACTCGTCGACGCCGGGGCCGACGGCGTCCACCACTCCCGCCACCTCGCCGCCGAAGACGGCCGGCAGCTCAGGGACCGGCGGTCCGATGGTGACGCCGGTACGCAACAGGGTCTCGATGAGGTGCACGCCCGCGGCCTTCACCCCGATGCGCACCTCGCCCGCGGCGGGGACGGGGTCGTCGACCGTCTCGTAGGTCAGGTTCTCCGCGGGCCCGTAGGCGTGCAGGACGACGGCGCGCATGAGGTTCTCCGTTCGTTCGGTGGCTTCACCGCCACGATGCAACCTCAAGTCGAGTTGAGGTCAACCGGGCGCGGCCAGGACCACAACCCGGACGGAACGAACCGGGCGGCCGAACGGCGGGGCGGATCGGCGGGCCGGGCGGTTCCGGAGCAGCAGGACGGGTGGCCCGTGGGGGGCGCCGTCCCGGGCAGGCGCGACCCGGCGAGGTCCGGAAGCCGCCGGTCGGCGATGATGGTCCTGCTATGGATGAAATGTTGCTCTTGAGACACGGCGAGACCGAGTGGAGCAGGGCGGGGCGGCACACGGGCCGTACCGACCTGCCCCTGACCCCCGCCGGCGAGGACCAGGCCAGGGCGCTGGCCCCGCTGGTGAAGGCGCGCTCGTTCGACCTGGTGCTGGTCAGCCCCGCGGCCAGGGCGCGCCGTACGGCCGAGCTCGCCGGACTGTCCGACTACGAGGTGGATCCCGACCTGTGGGAGTGGGACTACGGCGGCTACGAGGGCATCACCACGCCGACGATCCGGGAGAGCCGTCCCGGCTGGTACCTGTGGCGTGACGGCGTGCCCCCCGGTGACGCAGAACATCCGGGCGAGAGCGCCGAGCAGGTGGCGGCGAGGGCCGACAGGGTGATCGCGCGGGCGAAGGGCGTGCCCGGCCAGGTGGCCCTGGTCGCTCACGGCCACTTCCTGCGGGTGCTGACGGCCAGGTGGCTGGGTTTGTCACCGCAGGACGGAAGGTTCTTCAGGCTGGACACGGGGACCTACTCGCGGCTCGGGTTCGAGCACGCCGAGCCGGTGATCCTCACCTGGAACGCCCCGGCCTGAGGCACGCGCCCGCGATCCCCACCGGAACGCCTCCAAGCAGGGCACGCGCCCGCGATCCCCACCGGAACGCCTCCGAGTAGGGCACGTGCCCGCGATCCCCACCCTCC
Source organism: Nonomuraea sp. bgisy101 (assembly GCF_057708945.1). Lineage (NCBI taxonomy): Bacteria > Bacillati > Actinomycetota > Actinomycetes > Streptosporangiales > Streptosporangiaceae > Nonomuraea > Nonomuraea sp. bgisy101. Next base: position 96,490 of record NZ_JBYITD010000001.1, on the reverse strand, counting down.
AAGGCGCGAGCCTGCCGCCTAAGGCGCGAGCCTGCCGCCTAAGGCGCGAGCCTGCTGCCGGGGAAGGGCACCAGCATGGTCTCCCTCCAGGGCCCCGACAGGTAGTCGCGGGCCCTCTTGCCCCAGGTCAGCAGCCGCTCGTCGGGTGAGACCTCGTCGTCGAGCCCGAGGGCGGCGTCCCTGGCCCGCTGGAGGGCCAGGTGCGCGTCGAGTGTGGCGCCCCAGACGGTGACGACCTCCGTGTCGCACATCAGCACCTCGTACAGCCCGACGAGCGTGTGCCCGTGGTCGCGCAGGATGGGCAGGCGTTCGGCGCGGACGGCCTCCAGGTAGTCGAGGGCGGCGCCCGGCCGTACCGTGGCGCTCTCGAACAGGAACAGCGGCGCGGGCGCCGCCGAGGCGAGCGGCGGGCTGCCGTGGACCGCGCCGAGCGGCCGGGAGAACGCCGAGAAGCGCAGGTCGTCGATGTCGGACAGGAACAGCCGCGAGTCGACGCCGGAGTAGATCTCCATCATCTGCCGCCAGCCGCCCTCCCATCCGCCGTGGCAGTCCCACAGCGTGACGGCCTTGAACTGCGGGTGTCCGGTGATGCCGACGGCGTAGAAGGCGCCGACGAGGTCGATCTCGCGGGAGCGGATGGACATCCCCTCGGTCAGTTCGGGCGCGTCGCGGGTGGCGTCCTCCTCCTTGTAGCGCGTCAGCCAGGTGAGGTACTCCAGCGGCCGCCGGGAGTTCATGGGCCGGAAGTCGACTTCCTCGAGCAGGTGGATCCCTCGCCGCACCACGGCCTCCCGAGATCGAACCAAGCGATTGCTCGGGATGATATCAGGCCACGGCGGGAACCGGCTGAGGTCCGCGCCCCGTCAGCCACTCCAGGACGCGCCGGTGTCCGGAGGCGGCGTCCTCGAAGTGGCCCCAGTGCCAGTAGCGCGGCTGGTCGCGCACCCCTGTCACCCAGGTGCGGTAGGAGACCTCCCCGTCGGGCACGGCGGAGGAGACACCATACGTACGGATCACGACCCTGCCGCCCGGTGCGATGAGCACGTCGTCGGCGATCGGGTAGAGCGTCATCTGGTCGAGCATGCACAGATCCTGCTTGAGGCATGAATCCTGGCGATTTCCCTTCCGGCGCACCCGGGTTACGCGGGTGCGCCGGAGGTGAACACCGTGTTAAACGAGGAGGCCGTCGAACTCCCCGTCTTTCACACCGAGCACCAGCGCCCGGATCTCGTCGCGGGTGTAGATCAGCGCGGGGCCCTCGGGGAAGCGCGAGTTGCGTACCGCGATCGCGCCGTCGGGGAGCTCCGCGAGCTCCACGCAGTTGCCCTGCGAGTTGCTGTAGCGGCTCTTCCGCCAGGCGACCTCGGTCAGGTCGGTGGCGGGCATGCCGTTGTAGGTGTGCTCCATCTACATCTTTCTGAGAAGACCGTCGATGAGCTCAACGGTGCCGCCCGGCGTGGTGCTCTCCACGCACAGCTGCTCCATGGCGGTGAGGTACGGGTCGATGTCCTCACGCTTGTCCAGGTACAGGGCACCCCAGAGCTGTTCGACGTAGACGACGTCCGACAGGTCGGACTCGGGAAACCGCATGATGCTGAACGCGCCCCCTTCGGCGGCGTGCATGCCGTACCTGAAGGGCATCACCTGGATGGTGATGTTGGGGAAGGTCGCCACGTGCAGCAGATGCTGAAGCTGTTCGGACATGACCGCTCTCCCGCCGATGGTCCTTCTCAGAGTCGCCTCGTCGATGACGGCCCACAGGCGAGGGCCGTCCTTTCTGGTGAAGCGTTCCTGTCGCTGCATGCGCAGATGCACGCGCTGGTCGATGTCCTGAGAGGTCGCGTCGGGGTTGCCGAGCTGGTAGACCGCCCTCGCGTAGTTCGCCGTCTGCAACAGGCCTGGCACGAACTGCACCTCGTAGGTGCGGATCAGGCTGGCGGCCTCCTCCAACCCCACGTAGGTGGAGAACCACTGAGGCAGGACGGCTGAGTACTTGTGCCACCACCCGGGGGTGTTGGCCTCGCGGACCATTTCCAGCAGGGCACGCCGCTCGGCGTCGTCGACGACGCCGTACAGCGTGAGCAGGTCTTCCACATCACGTGTCTTGAAGCCGACGCGGCCGAGCTCCATGCGGCTGATCTTGGACTCGGAGGCCCTGATGTGGAATCCGGCCACATCGCGGGTGAGTCCGCGCTGCTCGCGCAGGCGACGCAGGCTGGCGCCGAGCATGATGCGCCGAACGGTTGAGCCAGAACCCGGCGGATCCATGGACACGTGCTGCTCCTTGGTCGTTTCCGTACCACACAGTCTGTCACTTCGCGCCCCAAAGATCATGGGTCGCGGCAAGATCCCCCTTTGCCACCTGATTCACCGATACAGGGCAAACCGTAGCGGCTGACAATCGCTTCTGCACGTGCATTCGCTCTTGCACCTGCACGAGACTCTGCCGCAGAATGATCAACGTGCAGTCCACCAAACCCCTCGGCATGTGGACCACGCTCGACTGGTGGCCCCCGGTCGGCTGGTGGCCTGAGGCGGCGCGCGACCTCCTCGTGCCCGGCACGGCGATCGGCGCCAGCGCGACGTTCGTCCTGCCCCCCGCGGCCTCATCCGTTCACTCCGCCCGCAGCTTCACCTCCGGCACACTCGCCGGCTGGGGCATGGGCGAGCTGGTCGACAGCATGGAGCTGGTGGTGTCGGAGCTCGCCACCAACGCGCTGCGCCACGGCCTGACGCTGGACGAGGTCCGGCACCACGAGCCCGTGCGCATGTCGCTGGTGCGCAGGGGCTCGCTGGTCACCTGCGCCTTCACCGACCCCGCCGCCGCCGTGCCCGTGCTGCGCTATCCGGGACCGCTCGACGTGGGCGGGCTCGGGCTGCACATCGTGGAGTCGCTGAGCCATCGATGGGGTTGGTCCGCGCTGTCGCCGTACGGGAAGATCGTCTGGGCTGTTCTCTCCTGACTCCAGGCGGTCCGCCGTGCGCGTGAAGGCCCGGACACCCGGGCACCGAGCGCGTATGCTGAGGTCTGCCTCGTAGTGAGGCCCACGTGGATGATCAAGGCTCACGGCGAGTCCCCGCGCGCGACCCACTGAGAGTGCTGACAGATGGATGATCACCTGCTCGGCTGGCTGCGAACACTGGACGAAGCGAGGCTCGCCCGCGTCCTGTCCAACCGACCGGATGCCATCGCGGCCCCGTGGCCGCGCCGGCTCGACACGCTCGCCCAGCGGCTGGGCAACGGTTTCGCCGTCATGGAGGCGATGCGGACGCTGCCGCTGCCGTGTCTGGAGATCACGCAGACCTGCCTGGTGCTCGGTGACGGCGTCAGCCCCGAGCGGCTGGCCGGTTTCCTCGACGCGCCCGTGGCACGGGTCGTCCCCTGGCTCGACGTCGTCTACGACCACGCGCTCGCCTGGCCCGACGAGGACGGCGGCGTGCATCTGGCCACGGCGGTCTCGCGCTGGTGGGCGGCGCCGCTCGGCCTCGGCGAGCCGCTCGACCACTACCTCAACTCCTGGACCATCAGCAACGACACGTTGCGCGCGCTGGCCCGCAATCTCGGGTTGCCGCCCCACGGCAACAAGCGCCGCACCATCGTCAGGGTGACGGAGGTGCTGTCGGACGGGGGCCGCCTGACCGCGCTGCTGCGCAACGCGCCCGAGGGCACCGAACGGCTGCTGGCCGACTTCGCGTGGGACGGGCCGGTCCGCGACGTCGACGGTGGCAGGTTCGTGACGCTCGGCACGCCGGAGAAGTGGGCGGCCGACCACGGCCTGCTCTACCGCCCCCGCTGGGAGCTGGCCGAGATGCCGCGGGAGGTGGCGCTGTCGTTGCGCGGCGACGGCTATCACCCGCCCTTCACCCCCGAGCCGCCCGAGGTGCCGACCATCCCCGTCGATCCCGAAGAGGTCGACCACCTGATGACACTGGCCGCTCCCCACGTGGTCGAGCGCTGCGCGGCACTGCTCGACAACACCGCCAAGACCCCGCTGCCGTTGCTGAAGACCGGCGGGGTGGGCGTGCGCGAGGTGCGCAGGGTGGCCAAGGAGACCGGCTGCGACGAGGACGAGACCAGGCTGCTGCTGGAGATCTGCGCCGTCGCCCGGTTGCTCGCCTGGGATGAGAAGTCGGCGGGCATGGTGCCCACCGACCGCTTCGACCGGTGGCGGCTCGACGAGGGCTCGGCCAGGCTGCGCGTGCTGCTGTCGGCCTGGTGGCGGATGGAGCGTTCGTCGCTGCGCAAGGTCGAGGGCAAGTACCTCACCGTGCTCGGCGACGACCAGAGCGGTGCGGCCATCGCCCGCGTGCGCAGGGCGGTGATGGGCGTCCTGTCCCACCTGCCCTCGGGTACGGCCTTCGCCGACAGGGGCAGCCTCGTGCGCAGCGCCCACTGGCAGGCACCCCTGCTCGACCAGGCCCTGCTCGCCGACTGCGCCTCGGCCGTGCTGGAGGAGGCCAGGCTGCTCGGCCTGCTGGCCAACTGCGCGCTCACCGATCTCGGCAGGGCGCTGGCCGGGCTGAGCGCCCACGCGGGGGACGAGAACGACGACACCGTCCCGCTCGTCGAGCACGACCCCGTCCTGGCGGAGGCCTCGACCAGGGCGCTGGCGAGCGTGCGCAGGAGCGCGCTGTTCGGCCCCGACCTGACCGCGGTGGTCACCGGGCCGCCCAGCACCGAGCTGGCCGAACTGCTCGACAGGGTGGCCGAACGGGAGACCCGCGGCGCCGCCTCGGTGTGGCGCTTCACCACCGAGAGCGTGCGCGGCGCGCTCGACCAGGGCTATGACGCCGACGAACTGCTGGGCGAGCTGGGCGAGGTCGGCGCGATCCCTCAGCCGCTGGAGTACCTCATCCGTGACGTGGCGCGCAGGCACGGCGAGGTGACGGTGACGACGGTGGCGTGCATCGTGCAGGCCTCCGACCCTGCCCTGCTGGCCGAGATCTCCCAGCACCGGCGCCTGGCCAGGCTGGGCCTGCGGCTGCTGGCCCCGACCGTGCTGGTCAGCTCCACGCCGACCGAGCGCACGCTGGCCGCGCTGAGGGAGAACGGCTACGCGCCCGTGCCGATCGCCGACACGGGAGAGATCTCCATCAGGCGCACCAGGATCGCGAGCAACGAGGATCCGCAGAACGGCAAGCTGATCCTGCTGCCCGGCGGCCAGGTGGCCGAGGTGGAGGTGCCCGCGCACGTCCTCGCCGAGCCCCCGCCCGACCCCCACGAGCACGCCCGCCGCCTGCTCGGGGCGCAGGACGACGTCGAGCAGAGCGGCCGCACCTGGGCGATCATCGGGCGGAACGCGACCAGGCTGCCGACGGCCCAGCAGTCGCTGCTGGGCTTCGTCGTCGACCGGGGAGTACGGGCGGGCATCACGCTGACCGACGGGCTGACCGCGACGATCAGCCACGGCGAGCTGCGCGGAGGGGCGCTCGACGCCTGGTGCGAGGAGGCGGGCGACTACCTGGAGTTCCCGCTGGCGGAGATCGTCGAGGTCAGGGGAGCTTACTAGCCTTCCCCAGGTCGGCCACCAGGCCTTCGAGCAGCTCGGCCCACTTCTGGTAGCTGTAGGGGGTCTCGACCCACATCGGGTAGACCTGGCCCTTGGCGACGGCCGGGAGCTTGGCGAAGGTCGGCTTCTTCTTCATCTCCTCCAGGCCGAGAGCCTGGGTCCTGCTGTCGAACAGGACGACGTCCGCCTCGTACTTGTCGGCGTTCTCCCAGCTCAGCGGCTCGAAGTAGCCCTGGGCGTCGACCTTCGGCCTGACGATGTCGAGACCGGCGTCGCTCAGCAGCTTGAAGTCGGGCACCATCTCGGGCGTCGAGACGTACATCGCGTCGGGGCTGCCGGAGACCAGCTCGATCTTCAGGCCCTTGGCGGAGAGCTTCTCCAGCTCCTGGAGCGCGGCCTCGTAGCGGGTCTTGGCCTGGGTGATCTCGGGTGCGTTGATGTCGGCGCCGAGCTTGGCCGCCAGGTCACCGTACTTGGCGATCACCTCGGTGGCGTTCCTGCCGGTGAGCATGACGCCCGCGCTCGGAGCGACCTTCTCGATCGTGTCCTTGGACTTCTCCGGCACGTACCAGAGCGTGTCCTTCAGGTACATGCTGCTGACCAGCAGCTCGGGCTGCAGGCCGATGTACTGCTCGACGTTGAACTCGTCCCAGACGTTGCCCAGGCCCTTGACCTGGGTGATGTCGACGTTGCCCACCTGGGGGTCGCGCTCGCCGCTTTCGAGCTTGTGCGGGCCGAAGACGGCGATCGGCTTGACGCCGAAGTCCCAGAGCGCGGCGGCCGAGCCGACCTGAGCCACGATCCTGCCCGGGGTCCCGGGAAGCTCGATCTTCTTGCCTCGGTCGTCGGTGTAGGAGAAGGGGGTGGCAGCGGCACTGGCCTGCGCCGCCTGCGTGGCAGGCGCGGGCGCCGACTGCCCGCCGCACGCGGCGAGGGCCAGCACCGCGCCCAGGCCGGTGGCCGCCGCGACGAAACCCCTGCGGGATACCGACATCGTGCTACTCCTAAGGTGAGGCTTACCTAAACCGGACAAGGAGATTAGCTTAGCCTTACCTTCACGAAGCACACGGGGGTGACCGAACGCCACAAAGGCGTTGTTAGATTAGCCTCGCCTAACTCAGCTACGACGAGAGGGAAACGTGACCGCGCCTCCACTGTCCGGCCCGGCCAAGTCGGAACCGGCCGCCGCCAGTACGGCCGGACGAGGCCGCCCCGCCGTACTGGCGGCGGGGCTGCTGGCCGCGTTCGGACTGCTCGTGCTGGTGGCCTTGCTGAGTGTCGCCCTCGGCGCGCGCTCGGTGCCGCTGTCGACGGTCATCAGCGCCTTCGTGGCGCCGGACGGCTCCAGCGACCACACCGTCATCCGCGAGCTGAGAGTGCCGCGCACGATCCTCGGCCTCGGCGTCGGTGCGGCGCTCGGGCTGGCGGGAGCCCTCATGCAGAGCCTGACCCGCAACCCGCTTGCCGATCCGGGGCTGCTCGGCATCAACCAGGGCGCGGCGCTCGGCGCGACCGTCGCGATCGGCGTGTTCGGGCTCACCGACCCCGCCGCCTACGTGTGGTTCGCCTTCGGCGGCGCCGCGCTGGCCTCGGCGCTGGTCTACGCGCTCGGCTCGGCCGCGCGCTCGGGCGCCTCCCCCGTACGGCTGGCGCTGGCGGGCGTGGCGCTCGGCATGGTGTTCACCGCCGTCTCCCAGGCGATCCTGCGCATGGACTCCCAGGCGTTCGACCGCATGCGGTTCTGGCTGACCGGCTCGCTTGCCGCCCAGACCGCCGACGTGACCGTGCGACTGGTGCCGTTCATGGTGGCCGGCGTCGTGCTCGGGCTGCTGCTGGCCGGGCCGCTCAACGCGCTGGCGCTGGGCGAGGAGGCGGGCAGGGCGCTCGGCGTGGCCGTCGGGCGCACCAGGGTGCTGACCGCGGTCGCGGTCACGCTGCTGTGCGGCGCGGCCACGGCGGGCGCGGGCCCGCTCTGGTTCGTCGGCCTCGCGGTGCCGCATGCCGTACGCGCGGTCGTGGGGCCGGACCAGCGCTGGCTGCTGCCGTACGCGGCGGTCCTCGCGCCGGTGGTGCTGCTCGTCGCCGACATCGCCGGGCGGGTCATCGCGCGGCCGGGAGAGGTGCAGGTCGGCATCATGTGCGCGGTGATCGGCGCTCCGGTCTTCATCCTGCTGGCCAGGCGCAGGAGGGTGGCCGCGCTATGACCACCCCCGTTCGCGTCGGCCCCTACTCGGTACGGCTGGCGCCGCGCGCCTTCCTGGTGAGCCTCGCGCTGCTGGTGACCGCGGTCGTGCTCGCGCTGGTCGCGGTCTGCACGGGCGAGTTCACCGTGCCTGTCGGCGACATCGTCGCCGCCCTGTTCGGCGAGGGCTCGCCGGTGGCCGAGCTGATCGTCAGCGAGCTGCGCGCGCCCCGCGTGGTCACGGGCCTGGCCGTGGGCGCCGCCTTCGGCCTGAGCGGGGCGATCTTCCAGTCCCTCACGCGCAATCCGCTGGGCAGCCCCGACTTCATCGGCTTCACCGCGGGCGCGTCGACCGGCGGCGTCGTCGCCGTGGTCATGGGCGGGACGGCGGCGCAGATCGCCGCGGGCTCGATGCTCGGCTGCGTGATCTCCGCGGCGCTGGTCTACGCGCTGGCCTTCCGCGGGGGCGTGCAGGGCTACCGGCTGGTCCTGGTCGGCATCGGCGTCAACGCCCTGCTGCTGTCGGCCGACTCCTACCTCCTCACCAAGGCGAACATCAACGACGCGGCCAACGCGGGCGCGTGGCTCACCGGCAGCCTCGGCGGTCGGGGCTGGGAGCACGCGATCCCCGTCGCCCTCGCGCTCGTCGTGCTCGTCCCCGTCTGCTGCTACGTCTCCAGGCCGCTACGGATGATGGAGATGGGCGACGACGCGGCCAGGGCCGTCGGCATCAGGGTGGAGCCCGTGCGAGCGGCCGCGATCGTCGCGGGTGTCCTGCTGTGCGGGGCCGCCACCGCCGCCGCGGGCCCGGTGATCTTCGTCGCGATGGCGGCGCCGCAGCTGGCCAGAAGGATGACCCGGTCCCCCGGCGTGACGCTGACCGCCTCCGCCCTGACCGGCGCCGTCCTGCTGACCGCGGCCGACCTGGCGGCCCAGCGCCTGCTCGCCCCCACCCAGCTCCCGGTCGGCGTGCTGACCGCCGCCATCGGCGGCACCTACCTGGCCCTGTTGCTGAGAAAGGAACGCCGCTGATGGCTCGGCTGACCGGCTCCGACCTCACCCTCGCCTACGAACAGCGGGTGGTGGCGACGTCGCTGAACGTGGAGATCCCCGACGGGTCGTTCACCGTGATCATCGGCCCGAACGCCTGCGGCAAATCGACGTTGCTGCGCGCGCTGGCCAGGATGCTCAAGCCGCGCGCGGGCGCGGTGCGCCTGGACGGGAGCGTGATCACCTCACTGCCGTCCAAGGAGGTGGCACGGCGGCTCGGGCTGCTTCCCCAGACGTCGGTCGTCCCCGACGGGATCACGGTGGCGGATCTCGTGGCCAGGGGGCGCTACCCGCACCAGCGGCTGATGCGGCAGTGGTCGAAGGCCGACGAGGTGGCCGTGGCGGCGGCGATGGCGGCCACCGACGTCGGCTCGCTGTCGGAGCGGATCGTGGACGAGCTGTCGGGCGGCCAGCGCCAGCGCGTGTGGCTGGCCATGGCGCTGGCGCAGGAGACGCCCATCCTGCTCCTCGACGAGCCGACCACCTATCTCGACATCTCCCACCAGATCGAGGTGCTCGACCTCTGCGCCGACCTGCACGAGGCGGGGCGGACCCTGGTGGCCGTGCTGCACGACCTGAACCAGGCCTGCAGGTACGCCACCCACCTGATCGTCATGCGCGACGGGGCGGTCGTGGCCGAGGGGGATCCCGCCTCCGTGATGACGCCCACGCTGGTCGAGCAGGTCTTCGACCTGCGGTGCGAGATCATCGCCGACCCCCAGTCGGGGACGCCGCTGATCGTCCCCGAGGCGCGGAGGGCGCGCAACCCCGTCACGCCGGGCCTCGCTCGCGGCTGACGCCTCATCGGCCCTGGCAGAGCGCCAGCGCCGCCCGCGTGAGCGCGGCGCGGGCGCGCTGCTCGCCGTACCTGTCCTTGAGGGCGGCGGCCGGCTCGCCCGCCAGCCCCGCGAGGACGGCATGCGACAGCACCTCGGCGTCGGCGTCCGGCAGCGCCTGGCCGAGCAGGATCGCCACGTGCCGATGCCAGAACCGGTAGGCGCCGATCCTGTAACGCGCCCCGGGACTGGCGGTCTCCGACATCCGCACCAGGTCGAGGTGGGCGAACAGATAGTCGAGGTAGGCCTCGACGAAGGCCGCGAGCCGTTCGCCGGGCGCGACGTCATGAGCGCCGGCGCCATGAGCCCCGGCGCCAGGTGGCGCGGTGTCATGAGGCGCGCCGTCCTGGCCCGCGGCCGGCGGGCCCAGTGGGGGCGGTCCTGACAGGATGCGCCCCTGCAGGTCGCGCTCCCTGGCGTCGAGCAGGGCCACCGCCAGCCCCGACTTGTCGCCGAACCTCCTGAACAGCGTCCCCTTGCCGACGCCCGCCTCGGCGGCGATCGCGTCCATGGAGACCGACTCCACGCCCTTCTCGGCGAACAGCCTCGCCGCCGCGGCCAGCACCTTCTCACGGTTGCGGGCCGCGTCCGCCCGTTCCTGGGGCGGGCGGCCGCGCAGGATCTCCAGAAGCTCGCTTGACGAACCGGACTGCGGTCCGGTAATTTCCATGCCATCCACAAACCGGACTGTAGTCCATTTACTCTGGAGGTCGCAATGACCGCCCTCATCACCCGCGACGAGCTCAAGGCCGCCATCGACGCAGGAGAGGTCACCGTGGTCGACGCGCTCGGCGGCGACTACTACGCGCAGCAGCACCTGCCCGGCGCCGTCGCCCTGATCGAGAGCGAGGTCGACGCGCGCGCGGCGGCCCTGCTGCCCGACAGGGACGCGGCGATCGTCACCTACTGCTCCAACCCCGCCTGCCCCAACAGCCAGGCCGTCGCCAACCGGCTGGCGGCCCTCGGGTACACCAACGTGCGCAAGTACCGCGAAGGCATCCAGGACTGGGTGGAGGCGGGCCTGCCGGTGGAGACCTCGGTCACCGTCTGACCCGCCGCATCCGCTCGCCCACCCGGCGAGGGCCGGACTGCACGAAGCGCGGCAGGGACCTTCACGGTTTCTGCACACGCACCGGATAGGTTGCCCTCCATGATCCGGACCGTGCTCGCCTGGCTGCTCGTCGTGCCGTTCGCCGCATGGGCGACCCTCAGGGTGACGGGCGTGGACATCGCCGACCGGTGGATCCAGCTGGTCGCGTTCACCCCCTACGTCGCCGCCGCCTCCGTGGTGCCGCTGCTGGCGGCCGGCCTGCTCAGGCGCTGGGTCCCCACGGCGGTGGCCGTGGTGACGGCGGGCGCGCTGGCGCTGTCCGTCCTGCCGAGGTACTTCGCCGACGGGGACCCGCAGGCGGGCGGCAGGACGTTCAGGGTCCTGGCGGCGAACCTGGCCGTCGGCGCGGGAGACGCAGGGGAGCTGGTGAAGCTGGTCGAACAGCTCAAGCCGGACGTCCTCACCATCCAGGAGCTCACCCCCGTCGCCAGGGAGCGGCTCGACGGGCTCGGCCTGCGTGAGCGCATGCCGTACACGGTCGACAGGTCCCACACGGGTGTCTGGGGCTCGGGGATCTACTCCCTGCACCCGCTGTCCGAGAAGCCGCTGCTCGCGCTCGGCAACTTCCGGCAGGCCAGGGCGGTGGTCAAGGTCAAGGGCGGGCCGGAGATCGAGGTGGTCTCCGTGCACCCGTGCGCGCCGAGTCACGCCGCGAAGATGGGCTGCTGGAGAGCCGGGCTGACGGCCCTGCCCAGGGCGGGAGGGCAGCTCAAGGTGCTGGCGGGCGACTTCAACGCCACGCTGGACCACTGGCCGGTGCGGGAGCTGCTCGACTCCGGCTACAGGGACGCGGCCGACATGAGGGGACAGGGGTTCACGGCGACCTGGCCGCAGCAGGGATGGCGGCCCCTGCCGGGGGTGACGATCGACCACGTGCTGGCCGACCGGCGGATGGGGGTGCGGTCGTTCAGCGTCCACCCGCTGGCCGGCACCGACCACAGGCCCGTCTTCGCCGAGCTCACCCTCCCGTGAGCCCTGCCGTGAGCCCTGCCGTGAGCCCTCCGTGAGCCTGCCGCCCGTCAGTCCTCGGTGATGCTCAGGTCGTCGACGCGGACGGGGAAGCCCTTGCCGACAGGGGCGGCGGCCATCGCGCCCGCCAGCGTGGGAACGGCGGCGGGAAAGTAGGCCAGCCGCAGCATCGACTCGGGCGCCGCACCGTCCAGGCCGTAGCGGACGGTCACCGCGTCGCCCTTGCGCTCCAGCGCGAACGTGACGCTGCCCGAGGTCTGGGGCAGCGGCAGGACCGACCAGTCCGACACCTCGCGCGTCACGACGGTGCTGAGGTGGAAGGCGCCGTCCACGTACTCCACGCCCGCCTTGACCCAGTTCTCCTCGTCGATCCGCAGGACGGCGCCCGCCTGGTCGTACTGCTCGGCGTAGTCGCCCGAGAACGTCACCGTGAGCGCGAAGTCACCGGAGACGATCCGGCCGAACAGGTGGGCGGTGTCGTAGGTGTAGCCGTAATGGGTCTTCCGCCACAGATCCGTGCCGGGATCGCAGACCAGGCTCAGGCCGTCGTCGGCGGTCCACTCGCGGGGAGGGTTGATCCATTGCCAGTCGGAGGAGCCAAAGGCCATGATCATGGCGGTCATCCTGCCATGCTCACCCGAAATATGTGGGTAGATCCCGCCATGGGGCCGCGCCTGTCCGGTCCGTCACGTGGACGGTTCCCGCGTGCCGAACCGCCCTGCGCAGGGTCGGCTCCACCTGCTCGTACGGCACGCCGTGGACCAGGTGGCAGAACCTGCCCCTGGCCAGCCTCCGCGCCCACGCCGGTTCGCGCATGGAGCGGTAGGCGGCCAGCGACCCCTCGAAGGTGACCAGGAGGTCGGCCAGCGAGGCGTAGGCGGGGTCGGGGTAGACGCCGGGATTGAGCACGACGGGCCCGCGCACCTCCTCCACCAGCGCCCTGTAGTGAGCCACGCGGTCGGCGCAGGCGGCGACCTGGTCGAGGAAAGCGCCCCGCACGCCGTACCAGACCAGATAGCGGCGCAGGTCGGCGCGGACCTCGGTGGCGGGGCGCAGGCCGAAGTCGGTCTCGGCGTAGCCGAGCACCTCGGTGCCCGCGGCCCGCAGCGCGGCCACCGCGGCCGCGCAGCCTGGATCCCTGGCCTGACCCGGGCCGTGATCGACCGTCACCACCGCCATGCGCGGCGGATCGGCCAGCAGGCGCCGCCAGGTGTGGACGGCGGTGCCGGGGTGGAAGTAGGCGGGCACGAGCGTGAAGGGCCCGGTCCCGGCCCCACCGGGCGGCCCCCCGCCGCACAACCGGGTCACCGCGCGCCGCCTCCCCCGCCGTCTCGCGCCCCCTGGCTCCGGGAACGTTATCGGCCGCCCACCTCACTGTCAGGGAAATCGGCCTCACGGGCCCGCGTAGACTGGCATTCGTGGCAGACCCCAAGTTCGAGATCCAGATGCTTCACGACCGGGTGATGATCCGGCTGGAGAAGGACGGCGAGGAGCGGCGCAGCGGCGCCGGCATCGTGATCCCCGCGACGGTCAAGATGGCCAACAGGCTGGCCTGGGGCGAGGTCTGCGGCGTGGGGGCCAACGTGCGCTCGGTGAAGGTCGGCGACAAGGTGCTGCTCAACCCCGAGGACCAGTACGAGGTCGAGCTCCACACCAAGGTCTACCTCGTCATGCGCGAGCGTGACCTGCATGCCGTGGCGACACACGAGACCGACCACGGCACGGGGCTCTACCTCTAGCCTTCTCAGTTGCGCGTGTAGCTCAGATAGAGGTCGTAGTCGCGCCACGCGGTGCGGCTGATGTCGGCGAGGGGGCGCACCGCCCTGCCCTTCAGGTCGACCACGACGCTGAGGTAGCCCTTGCCGTGCCTGCCGACCGCGATCAGGTGCTCGCGGTCCCACCAGCCGTAGGAGGCGACGGCGGGGACCTTCACCTTCTTGTCCAGCTTGCCGTTGTACGGGTTCCAGGTGCACAGGGCGGCCTTGTACCGCTTCGGGCACCAGGTCGCCATCCTGCGGCCGTCGGGTGAGAAGGCGCTCTCGCCGCCGACCAGCCCTCCAGTACGCCAGAGGGTCCAGGCGACCCTGCCGTCCGGCACGTAGAAGCGCACGCCGTCCCAGTAGTCGGAGACGACACGCCTGCCGTCGGGCGACCACTGGAACAGCGCGTCGGGGTAGGCGCCGCGCACCTTGACCAGCCGGGCGCGCTTGGCGGCCACGTCGACGACGACGAACCCGATGCTGCGCCAGCCGCCGCCTCCGTCGTCGCCCTTCGAGACGGTCAGCACGACCTTGCGCCCGTCCGGCGACCAGTACGGCGTGCCCGCCACCATGGGCGCCTTCACCGTGCGGATCTTGGTGGTCCTCCCGGTCGCGCGGTTGGTGATCGCGATCCGGTCGTAGCCCTTGGCGAACTTCCTGGGGATCGCGGCGACGAATCCCCCTCCGGGCGAGACGGCGAGGTCGTTGTAGGAGCGCTGCCCCGCGAAGCCGCCCCTGGTCCGCAGGTAGGCCGAGCCGGCGGTGGTGTAGGCGGTGACCCTTTTCGGGTCGCCCGGCTGCTCGTGCAGGGTCACGTCGAGTCCGGGCAGCCTCACGTCCGCCCCTGCGAGGGCGAGCGTGGCGGCGAGAAGGAGGGTGCTTAAGCTCACGGGAGGCACCCTCTCACTTACGGGTGAAGCTCAGCCAGAGTTCGGCCTGCCAGGTGCCCGACGGAATCGCCGCCAGCACCCGCCTGACCGTGCCCGAGGTGTCGGCCACGACCAGCCTGTAGGCCTTGCGATGGGGCACGACGGCGATCAGCCTGCTGTCGTTCCACCAGCCGACCACCGTCTCGGGCCTCAGCCCGGACCGCGAGACGATCTTTCCCGTCGCGGGGTCGACCAGGCACACGTGCTCGGCGAACTTCGAGGGACACCACGTCGTCATGCGCCCCCCGGAGGGCGAGAAGAGGTCGGGCCCGGTCAGGGTGCCGACGCCCTGGAGGATCCTGGGCCTTCTGCCCTCCTTGTAGACGATCGCGTCCCCCTTGTGCTGCGAGATCACCCCGCCGTCGGGGGTCCACCAGAAGGTGGCCGCGGGGTCCACGCCCGCGACGGTGGTGGGGTGCGCGGTGCCCGCGGCGACGTCGACCGTGACGTAGCCGCTCGTGACCCACTTGCCGGAGGTCTTCCGCTCCATCGTGAGCAGAACCTTCTTGCCGTCGCGCGACCACGAGGCGTAGGAGGCCAGCAGGGGCCGGGCGACCGTGGGGATGCGCTTCACCCGGCCGGTCGCGCGGTCGGTGACGACGAGCGCGTCGCGCCCGCCCCGGTAGGCGGCCGGTACGGCGGCCGCCATCCGGCCGTCGGGCGAGACGACGACCTCGGCGGCGCCGCGCTGCCTGACGAAGGTGGAAGCGCCGCGCAGGTAGGCCTGCCTGGTGCCCAGGCCGTAGGCGGTCAGCCGGACGGGATCTCCTGGTTTCTCCTGGAGCACCACGGAGGTCCCGGGAAGCGGGATGAGGGCGAGAGCCACGAGGACGGTGAGCACGGCGGCAGCCTAGGCAGCGATCACCCTTTCGTCCGCCTGGCAGACCGAACGAGCATGAATGTCAGATACCGAGGAGCTTGCGGCCTTCCACGATGAGATCGATGCCGAGGCTCAGCTTCGTGACGCCCCAGATGATCACACCCATGGTGGCGAGCGTGACGAGCAGCACGATGATCCGCACGGGCCAGCCCTGCCGCTTGTACCACTCGGTCCAGGCGTGCAGGACGTGCTTGCCGAACTCGAGCAGCTTGTGCGCCCAGTGGAACTCGGTGGCCAGCACGGCGAGGCCCGCGAAGACGACCAGCCACCCAGGGCCGGGGAAGGGCACCATGATGAGGCCCCCCACGACCATCACCGCGCCGATCACGCCAATGACGATCTTGAGGGTCAGGGCGCCGGTCCTGGTGGACCTGATGCCGTCGAGCCAGCCGTGTATGCCGGCGCGGCGTGCCGCCTCGCCCTTGAGCTGGTCGGCGTCACCGGTTTCGGAGTTTGCCACGCATCCAGCGTAATGGGCGGAATGAGGCTCCCTGGTAGATCGCCACTCCATCTCCGGCCCCTCTCGGCGCGCGTGCGCGGGGAGCCGGCCAGGATGCGCGGCGACGTGTCCCGCGGTGACGCGAGCCATGCCGGGGTCCGCGCGTCGTCGCAGGTCAGCCATGAAACATTCGTCAGGTAAAGCTTTCGGCAGACATTAGGCGTTTACCGTCAAATATCGGTTAATGTCGTGCATGCCCGAGGTTCTGATACGCACCGTCACCGGTCAAATCCGCGCCGACGCGGTCACCGGTGCCGTCCTCCCCCACGAGCACCTGCGCTGCGACCTGCGCTGGGCGGTGGGCATCGACTCCGACCCGCACCGCTGGCTCGACGAGGAGCGCACCGTCACCGAGGAGCTCCGCGAGCTGCGCCAGTCGGACGGCCTCGGACTCACCGTCGAACTCTCCTGCATCGGCATGGGCAGGGACGCCGCCTCCCTGGCCCGCGTCGCCGCGGGCAGCAGGGTGCCCGTCGTCGCCTCGACCGGCCTGTACGCCGAGCCGTTCACCCAGGTGCGGCAGGACGACGTCGACACCCTCACCGCACGGCTGATGGACGAGATCACCTCCGGCATCGACGGCACGGGCGTCCTGCCCGGCGTCATCGGCGAGGTCGGCGCGTGGGGCGCCGAGCCCACGCCCACGGAGGAGCGCTGCCTGGTCGCCGCCGCTCGCGCCTCGCTCTCCACCCGCCTGCCCGTCGCCGTCCACGGCCAGAACCCGCTCGCACCGCTGGAGATCCTGCTCGGGCAGGGGCTGCCCGCCTCCCGGGTGAGCGTCGCCTGCACCGGACACGACCCCGCCGTGGCACGCAAGGTCGCCGAGGCGGGCGCCTACGTCAACCTCTCCTCCGTGGTGCTCGGCGCCCAGCGCGCGGCCGCCGTCGCACTGGAGTTGATCTCCGAGGGGCACGCCGGCCGGCTGCTGCTCGGCAGCGGGGTGTCCCGCGTGGCCCAGCTCCAGCGGTACGGCGGATCCGGGTACTCCCACATGTTCCGCACGCTGCTCCCGCGCCTGCGGGAGGCGGGGGTGGACGAGGAGACGATCCGCTCGATCACGCACGGCAACCCCGTCCGCTGGCTGACCAACGGATAGCCGCACCGGATCCTGGCCGAGCACGCCGTCCTCCCCATGCGCGACCCCGGCGGCCGGTCAGGCGCGTGGCAATACCTGCCCATCTCGGCGCCCGAAGATGACATGATTCTTCCGCCGATGGTCAAGCAGAAGTGTGATTCAATTCGACATATCGCTTGATGGGGGACAGGGAGGAGCGGTGTTGTCTCCGGACATGCTGAACGAACCGGGCGGCACGGTCGCCGGAGCAGGCGCGTTGCTGGCGATCCTGAGGGACGGCCAGGCCCGCACCAGGGCGGAGCTCGTCCAGCTCACCGGCCTGGCCAGGTCCACGGTGTCACAGCGGCTCGACGCGCTGCTGACCCACCAGTGGATCGTCCCCACCGAGGACGCCATCTCCTCGGGCGGCAGGCCGGCCGTGGCGTTCGCGTTCAACAGCTCGGCCCGCGTCGTCCTGTCAGCGGACCTCGGAGCCACCCACGCCAGGGTCGCCGTGACCGACCTCGCCACCACCGTCCTGGCCGAACGCACCGCCGACCTCGCGATCGACCGCGGCCCCGAGCCGACGCTCGAGTGGCTCCTCGAGACCTTCCTCGAACTCCTCGCGGAGACGGGTCACAGCGTCGAGCAGGTGTGCGGCGTCGGCGTCGGCCTCCCGGGCCCCGTCGAGCACGCGTCAGGACGCCCGATCAACCCACCGATAATGCCGGGCTGGGACGGCTTCCCCGTCCCCGAGTGGCTGGGCGAACGGCTCGGCACCGCCGTGCTGGTCGACAACGACGTGAACATCATGGCGCTCGGCGAGCACTGGGCGGCCAGGCCCGAGGCCGACCAGCTCGTGTTCGTCAAGATCGGCACCGGTATAGGGTGCGGCATCATCTCCGACCGCCGCCTGCACAGGGGCGCCCAGGGCGCGGCGGGCGACATCGGGCACGTGCGCGTCTCCTCGGCGGCCGACGTGGTCTGCAGGTGCGGCAACACCGGTTGCCTGGAGGCGGTCGCGGGCGGCGCGGCCGTGGCGGCCAAGCTGGCCGCGGCGGGCGTGCCCGCGGCCCACAGCCGCGACGTCGTCAACCTGGTACGGCAGGGCAACACGCAGGCCGTCCAGCTGATCAGGCAGGCGGGCAGGGAGGTCGGCGACGTACTGGCCTCGATCGTGAACTTCTTCAACCCCGCGGTGATCGTGATCGGCGGCGACATCGCGGAGGCGGGTGAGCACGTCCTGGCGGGCGTGCGCGAGGTCATCTACAGCAGGTCGCTCCCCCTGGCCACCCAGCACCTGAGCATCCGTACCAGCGAGCTGGGGGATCGGGCGGGCGTCGTGGGGGCGGCCGTCATGGTGATCGAGCACGTCCTGGATCCCGGCACCGTGGACCGCACCGTCCTCCGCTGAGTCCCTGCGACCGCCCCTCGGGGTCAGGTCGCCGAGGACGCGAGGTGGCCGATCAGGCGCTTCACGGCCGCCTCGTCGCCCTCGATCTCCAGTTCGCCCGCGGCCACCGCCTCCCGCGGGTCCGCGCCCTGGAAGAGGACCGAGGCGAGGGCTCCCGCCTCGCCCTTCAGCACCGCGTCGGGGCGCGCCGCGGGCCCCCGCCCCACCGCGATGTCCTCCCGCGAGGTCTCCACGAAGAAGACCTCCTCTCCCATCCGCAGCTCGAGGCTCCCCTCGAAGCCGGGCAGGTACATCGCCTTCAGCGCCAGCACCAGCGAGGTCACCCCGAGCCTGTTCGCGGTCGTGATGGGTGCCCTGCTCCCCCACCGCCCGAGGTGCAGCAGGACGGGTTCGAGGCCGAGCCCCCATGCGGTCAGCTCGTACACCCAGACCACGGCGGGCGGAGGGAGCTTGCGCCGCCGTACCACACCCGCCTCCTCCAGCTCCCGCAGCCGCTGTGACAGCACGTTCTGGCTGCTGCCCGGCAGATCGCGGTGGAGGTCGGTGAAGCGTTTGGGTCCGAGCATCAGCTCGCGGACCACCAGGAGCGCCCACCTGTCGCCGACGAGATCGAGCGCGCGGGCCACGCCGCACGGGTCCTGATAGCTACGCACGCGATCATCATACCGGCCTCTCTTGTGTTTTCTAACTGAGCACTCCTAAATTAGGAGTATGAACCTACCGAAGATCGTCTCCGCCGAGGAATGGCAGGCCGCTCGAGACGAGCTGCTTGTCGAGGAGAAGGCGGCCACCAGGCAGCTCGACGCGCTGGCCGCCAAGCGCCGCCGCCTGCCGATGGTGGAGTTCGCCACCGACTACGTCTTCGAGGGGCCTGAGGGCAAGCTCGGGCTGCTCGACCTGTTCGACGGCCGCCGCCAGCTCGTGGTCTACCACTTCATGCCGCTGCACGACGACGGCCTGCCCTGCACCGGATGCGCGTCGTTCACCGACAACATCCCCAACCTGGCGCACCTGCGCGCCCGCGACACGACGATGGCGGTGATCTCCCGCTCGCCGTACGCCGACCTGGAGCCGGTACGGCAGCGCCTTGGCTGGCGCCTGCCGCTCTACTCGGGCCCCGAGTTCAACACCGACTGCGGCGCGGGCGACGGCTTCGGCCTCAGCGTGTTCCTGCGCGAAGGCGAGCGCGCCTTCCGCACCTACTTCACCACCGCGCGCGGCGCCGACCGGCTGCGCATGGACTTCAACCTGCTCGACCTGACCCCGTACGGCAGGCAGGAGACCTGGGAGGACTCCCCCCAGGGCCGGCCGCAGACCGAGCCCTACCAGTGGTGGCGGCTCAACGACGAATACGCTTGACCTCAACCACGCTTGACGTCACAGGCTTGACCGCATGACATTCACCCAAGCGGAGCTCGACTACCTGGGCACGCAGCGGCTCGGCAGGCTGGCCACCGTGGCGCCCGACGGCCAGGTGCAGAACAGCCCTGTCGGTTTCTTCGTCAACGCCGACGGCACCCTCGACATCGGGGGGCACGGCATGGGCGGCTCCAAGAAGTTCAGGAACGTGGCCGCGGGCAGCACGGTGGGCTTCGTGGTCGACGACCTGGTATCGACACGGCCGTGGACCGTGCGCGGCATCGAGATCAGAGGGACGGCCGAGGCTCTCACCGAGCAGGAGCCGCCCCTTCCCGGCTACAGCGGCGAACTCATCAGGATCGTCCCGCGAAAGATCATTTCCTGGGGCCTGGGCGACGGGGCGTCGAACCGCAACGTCTGAAACTGGCTAGGATCTGGGCGGAATGGTGACACGGGAACGACGCCCTGTCCGCCGCCTGTGGGAGTCCATGTCCGCGGCGGCGTCACGTGCTGCCCGCATGGGCGACATGCCCGCCGTCCTCATGCTGGTGTGGGCGGGCTGGCTGGCGGTCCCGCTGTCGCTGAGCGGTCTGGCCCAGGCCCGCGCCGCGGCGGCCGCCGCCTACGAGCACGACACCCCGCCGCCGGCGCCCGCCGCCGGCCGCCACGACATGCCCTCCGGCCCCGACGCGTTCACGGGTCCCGACGCGGCCCCGCGTCCCGCGCGGTACCACCCCTGGGCGGGATCCGTCGGCGAGTGGGCGGCCAAGGGCGCGGGCGCGGCGCCGGCCGCGGCTCTGTGGCAGTCCTCGCTCCAAGCGGGTGCCGTACCGGCTGACTCCGGTGCCGCCGCGAGCGCTCTGGCCGAGGAACTGCTGGCGCGGGAGCGGTCCAGGATCGCCGGCGAGGTGCACGACGCGGCGGGCCACGGCTTCTCGACCATCGCGATGCAGGCGGGGCTCGCGCTGCTGGTGCTGGAGGAGGACCCCGAGCAGGCGAGGGAGTCGCTGCGGGCGATCAGGGAGACGAGCATGGAGGCGCTGGCCAGGCTGCGCGGCGCGCTCGACCTGATGGACCCACGCGGCGCCGATGACCGGCTTTCGGGCCTGGTCGGCGGGGTCCGCGCCGCGGGCCTGCCCGTCGACATGGAGCCGGCCGACCCCGAGGTCCCCGCCCACCTGCGCGGCGCCGTCTACGGGGTGGTGCGCGAGTCGCTCACGAACGTGATCAGGCACGCGGGTCCGACCAGGGCGCTGGTGAAGGTGACGGGCGAGCGGGACGCGCTCGTGCTCGAAGTGGCCGACAGAGGCCGCGGGCCCGCCGCCGCGGGCGAGGGCCGGGGACTGTCGGGCATGCGGGAACGGGTGCTGGCCGCGGGAGGCGAGTTCCGCGCCGGTCCGAGGGACGGCGGCGGCTTCCAGGTGGTGGCCCGCTTCCCCCTGGACAGCGCGTGATCCCGGTCGAAGGCGACGCGACGCGGGAAGCCGTGATCAGAGTCGGGATCGCCGATGACCAGGCGGTCGTGCGGATGGGACTCAAGGCGCTCATCGCCAGGGAGTCCGGCATGGCGTTGGTGGGCGAGGCGGCCGACGGCGGACAGGCGCTGGCGCTGGTCAGGGAACGACGTCCCGATGTGCTGCTGCTCGACATCAGGATGCCCGGCATGGACGGCCTGCAGGTGCTGAGGGCCATCGCGGCCGACCCCGCCCTCCACGGCACCAGGATCGTCGTGGTGACCACGTTCGCCGTGGACGAGTACGTGTTCGCCGCGCTGCAGGCGGGCGCGAGCGGGTTCCTGCTCAAGGACAGCGCCCCCGACGAGCTGGTCAGCGCGATCAGGGTGGTGGCGGCGGGCGAGGCTCTGCTGTCGCCCGCCATCACCCGCAAGGTCATCGGCCTGTTCGGCAGGACGGGCGGCGCCGAGCCGGTCGCCGGCGTCGAGACGCTGACGCCGCGCGAGAGGGAGATGGTCGCCTGGGTGGCGACCGGCAGGTCGAACGACGAGATCGCCAGGGAGCTGGTGATCAGTCCTGACACCGTGCGCACGCACGTGAGCAGGGCCATGGTGAAGCTGCGCGCCCGGGACAGGGCACAGCTCGTGGTCTTCGCCATGCGCGCGGGCCTCGCCCTGCCGTCGTGAGCCGTGTCGCGGCCCTTGGCGCACGGCTCGTGCCGCCCCCGTGCGCTACCTCAGCAGCCCCTCGTAGTTGCGCTGCTGGAGCTGGGCCTCGATCTGCTTCACGGTCTCCAGCCCGACGCCGACCATGATGAGCACGCTCGTGCCGCCGAAGGGGAAGTTCTGCGCCGAGGAAGGGTCGCGCAGCAGGGCGAAGGCCACCAGCGGCAGCAGCGCGAGCACGCCCAGGTAGACGGCGCCCGACGCGGTCAGCCGCGACAGCACGAACCCCAGGTACTCGGCGGTCGGTCTGCCGGGCCTGATGCCCGGCACGAATCCCCCGAAGCGCCTCATGTTGTCGGCCACCTCGACGGGGTTGAAGGTGATCGAGACGTAGAAGTAGGCGAAGCCGACGATCAGCAGGAAGTAGACCAGCATGTAGAGCGGGTGGTCGCCTGCCATGTACCGGCTGATCCACGGCACGGCGTCGCCGAGCAGCGTGGGGATGTAGAGCAGCGACGAGGCGAAGATCACCGGAACGATGCTGGCCTGGTTGACCTTGAGCGGGATGTAGGTGCTGCTGCCGCCGTACATCCGCCGCCCGACCATCCGCTTGGTGTACTGCACGGGAACCCGCCGCTGCGCCTGCTCCATGAAGATCACCGCCGCGACCAGGAACAGGCCTGCGACGAGGATCGTCACCGCCGCGAAGGGGCTCATCACGAACATCGTCGACATGTAGGACGGGAAGACCGCGATGACCTGGGTGAACATGAGGATCGACATGCCGGTGCCGATCCCCTTGCCGCTGATCTGCTCTCCCAGCCACATCACCACGCACGTGCCGGCGACCAGCACGGCCACCAGCACGACGACCGCGAGCAGGCCGGTGTCGTAGAGCACGGGACGCGTGCAGCCGGGCAGCAGCCGGCCCGAGCGGGCCAGTGCGACGACGGTGGTGGCGTTGAGCACGGCCAGCCCCACCGTCAGGTACCTCGTGTACTGCGTGATCTTGGCTTGCCCGTTCTGCCCCTCCTTGCGGAGCTGGTCCAGGCGCGGGATCAGGACCGCCATCAGCTGGATGACGATGCTCGCCGTGATGTACGGCATGACACCGAGCGCGAACACCGACAGCTTCAGCATCGCCCCGCCGCTGAACAACTGCACCATGTCGACGATCCCGCCGCGCGCTCCCCCGAGGCACTGGCGTACCGCCACCATGTCGACGCCGGGCGCGGGCAGGATCTGCCCCAGCCTGAACAGCACGATGACGCCCAGCGTGAAAAGGATCTTCTTGCGCAGGTCAGGGATCTTGAAGGCGCGCAGGACCAAGGTGAGCATGCGCCGAGTCTGTCCATGATCGCGCGGAAGGGCGTCCGCAGGCGGGCGGCATCGGCGTACGCAGATCCGCGTACGCTCTGACCTTGTGGTTCCTGTCTGGGTGATCAGCGGCCCGCCTGGCGCGGGCAAGTCGACCGTCGCCGCCGCGTTGCTGGCGCGCCTGGACCCCGTCCCCGCGCTGCTCGACAAGGACGCCGTCTACGGCGACTTCGTCGCCGAACTGCTGTCCGCGCGCGGCAGGCCGCGGGGCGAGCGCGAGGGCCCCTGGTACGACGAGCACGTCAAACACCACGAGTACGGCGGTTTGACCAGGCTGGCACGGCAGATCCGCGCGCACGGGTGCCCGGTGATGCTCGACGGCCCCTTCACCTCGCAGGTGCATGCGGCGGCGCTGTGGGAGGACTGGGTGGAGCGGCTCGGCGGGCCGCCGGTCCGGCTGGTGTGGGTCCGCTCCGACGGGCCCACCCTGCGCGAGCGGCTTCTCGCCAGGGGGCTGGCCAGGGACGAGGGCAAGCTGGCGGCCTTCGACGCCTACCTGAAGGCGATCATGGTGGACGAGCCGCCCGCCGTACCGCATCTGGAGATCGACAACCGGCGGGGGGCGCCCGACCTGGGAGACCAGCTCAGCGCGGCGGGCATGCCGCCGCGAGCCCGGCCGGGCGCCGCGAGGCCGGCCGGGTGAAGGCGCCGCGGCGGGCACCTGGCTAGGTCTCGCGGAGGTCGGTGATCGCCATGTGGCCCGGCAGGTGGCCGATGGCGTAGTCGACGCCGCTTGCCATCACGGCCTCCTGCGGGGTGACGCCGCACGCCCAGAAGACCGGAACCTCGCCGGGTCGTACGGGGACGGGGTCGCCGTGGTCGGGGTGGGACAGGTCCGCGATGCCCAGCACCGCGGGATCGCCGATGTGCACCGGGGCGCCGTGCACGTCCGGGTAGCGGCCGCTGACCTCGACGGCGGTGGCCACCAAACGCTCGGGCACCGGGCGCATGGAGACCACGAGCGGCCCCCGCAACACGCCCGCGGGCTCGCACGCCACGGCGGTGCGGTACATCGGGACGTTGGTGCCGAGCTCGACGTGCCTGACGGGTACGCCTGCCCGGATGAGGGCGGCCTCGAAGGTGAAGCTGCAGCCGATGAGGAAGGCGACGAGGTCGGGCCGCCAGTGCTCGACGACGTCGCCGGCGTCGGCTACCGGTTCGCCCTCACGGTAGATCCGGTAGCCGGGCAGGTCGGTGCGCAGGTCGCCGGGGAAGATCCGGGTGCTGGTCGCGCCAGGCTCCCCGACGTCGAGCACGGGACAGGCCTGGGGGTTGCGCTCGGCGAAGAGGCGCAGGTCCCCTGCGAGCCGCTCGGGGACGGCGATGAGGTTGGCCTGGATCCAGCCCTCGCACCAGCCGGCCGTGGGGGTGTGCTCCCCCGCCCTGAAGCGGGCCCGAGCCTGGGCAGGGGTCAGGGTTCTCTCGCGAAGAGGTGCTGCGGCGTCCTCCATGGACCCACGCTACGCCCGGCCGGCCGCCTTCTGGCTCCTGCGCGAGACCGAGTCGATGACGACCGCCGCCAGCAGCACCGCGCCGGTCACCATGAACTGGATGGAGTTGCTGACGCCCTGCAACGCCATTCCCGAGGCGATCGACTGGATGACGAGCATGCCCAGCAACGCCGAGTACGTGGTGCCGCGCCCGCCGAACAGCGAGGTGCCGCCGATCACCGCCGCCGCGATCGCCATGAGCAGCACGTTGCTCTGCCCCGTCGCCTGGCTGGCGCTGGAGATGCGGGAGGCGGCGAAGATGCCGCCGATCGCGGCGAACGAGCCCGAGATGACGAAGACGGAGATCCTGATGAACGGCACGCTGATGCCCGCGCGCCTGGCCGCCTCGATGTTGCCGCCGACGGCGAAGATGCTGCGCCCGTACTTGGTGCGGCGCAGCACGAAGTCCGTTCCGACGACGATCACCAGGAAGATCAGCAGCGCGAGCGGGAGCCCCTTGTACAGGTTGAGGATGTAGGCCGCGCCGAAGGCCACCACCGCGAGCACGACCGTCCGGAAGACGATGTCGCCCGTCGTCCTGGACGGGATGCCCGCCTCGCGGCGCTGGTTGTTGCCCATGACCGACACCACGAAGAAGCCGGCGACGGCCAGGGCCGCCAGGCCGTACGCGGCGATCACGTAGACGAAGTAGGTGCTGGTCAGTCCGGCGACGAAACCTTCGCTCGGCAGGTTGATGGTGCCGTTGGGCCCGAGCACCCACAGCTGGAAGCCGGTCCAGGCGAGAAAGCCCGCCAGCGTGACCACGAAGGAGGGCACCCCGATCTTGGCGAAGAAGAAGCCGTGGATGAGGCCGAGCACGGCGCCGACCACGACGGCGAGCAGGATGGCCAGGATCGGGTTCATGCCCAGGTTGACGTTGAGCACGGCCAGCACCGCCGCGCAGGCGCCGCTGACCGCGCCCGCCGCCAGATCGATCTCGCCCAGCAGGAGCACGAACACGATGCCCACCGAGATCATCCCGGTCGGGACGATGTCGACACTCAGGTTGGACAGGTTCTGCGCGGACAGGAACTGGCTGTTCAGGCTCTGGAAGACGAGCCAGATGACGACGAGGCCGACGATGACCGGCAGCGGGCCGAGCTCGCCGCCCCTCACCTTCTGCTTGAACTCCTCCAGATAGCCGGTGAGGCCCTGTTCGCGGACCACCAGCCGCGGGTCGACCGGGGTTTCAGTCACTGAGCCTCCTGTCCCTGCGTGACGCGGCGTTGTCGGTCGCCCCGGTGATCGCCGCGATGATCTCTTCTCTGGTGGTCGCCTTGGCGTCGAAGAAGCCGTTGTTACGCCCGAGCCTGAGCACCGCGATGCGGTCGGCCACCGCCATGACGTCGACCATGTTGTGGCTGATCAGGATCACGCCGTGCCCCTGGGCGCGCAGCCGCTCGACCAGGTCGAGGACCTGGGCGGTCTGCTCGACGCCGAGCGCGGCGGTCGGCTCGTCCAGCAGCACGACCTTCGGCTCGCCCAGCAGCGAGCGGGAGATCGCCACCGTCTGCCGCTGGCCTCCCGACAGCGAGGCCACGGGGATCCGCACGCTGGGAATCTTGATCGACAGCGTGTGGAGGAGGTCGCGCGAGCGCTTCTCCATGGAGACCTCGTCGAGGACGGCCGTCGACGTGAGCTCGTTGCCGAGGAAGAGGTTCCCGACCACGTCGAGGTTGTCGCAGAGCGCGAGGTCCTGGTAGACGGTCGCGATGCCGAGCGCCTGCGCGTCGGAGGGGCTGGTGATCGAGACGCGCCTGCCCTCCCACGTGATCGTCCCCTCGTCGGGCGGGCCCACGCCGGCGATCACCTTGATCATCGTGGACTTGCCTGCGCCGTTGTCGCCGACCAGCGCGACGACCTCGCCCTCGTTGACCTCGAGGTCGACGTCCGTCAGCGCCTGGACGGCGCCGAACCGCTTGGAGATGCCCTCGAGGGCGAGGACGGTGGCCATCTCAGGAGATCCCTGCCGCGTCACACGCCGCCTTCACGGCGGGGGTGCAGATCTCGGCGGCCTTCCAGAAGCCGTCCTTGACCACGGTGTCCTTGATGTTGTCCTTGGTGACGACGATGGGCGCGATGATCTGCGCGGGGACGGGCTTGCCCGATCCGTTGTCCACGGTGGTCGTACCCTTGATCGACTTACCCGTGCCGACGTCGATCGCCATCTGGGCGGCGTTCTTGGCCTCGGGCTGGATCGGCTTGTAGATCGTCATCGTCTGGGTGCCGAGCAGGATCCGCTGGATGGCCGCCAGCTCGGCGTCCTGGCCGGTCAGCGGGGTGCCCGGCTTGACGCCCGCGTTCTGCATGGCCCTGGCGATGCCGCCCGCCATGCCGTCGTTGGCCGCGTAGACGCCGATCACGTTGCTCGCGCCGAGCGCGGTGAACGCGCCGGCCGCCTCGGTGTTGGCCTGGTCGGGGCTCCAGTCAGGGGTGTCGTACTCCTTGCCGATCGTGACCTGGCCGTCGAGCACCGAGTGCGCGCCCTTCTTGAAGTCGGCCGCGTTCGGGTCGGTCGGCGAGCCGTTGACCATGACGATCGGCCCTCGCTTGGGGTCGCCGCCCGCCTTGATCGCGTCCAGGAGCGCCTGTCCCTGCGCCTTGCCGACCTGCAGGTTGTCGAAGGAGGTGTAGCCGTCGACCGGTCCGCCTGCCAGCCGGTCGTAGGCGATCACCATGGCGCCCTGGCTCTTGGCCTTGGCGACGGAGGAGGCCACGGCCTTGGCGTCCACCGCGTCCAGGATCAGCACCTTCACCCCGTTGGTCAGCATGGAGTCGACCTGTTGCTGCTGCTGGTTGGGGTCCTGGTTGGCGTTGTTGTAAACGACCTCGCACTTGGGACACAGGGCCTTGATGTCGTTGGTGATGTACGGCCGGTCGAACTTCTCGTATCTGGCCGTCTTCGACTCGGGAAGCAGCAGGCCGATCTTGAAGCCCTGCTCGACCGTGCCGATGGCGCTCGCGCTGGCGGTGCCGCCCTGAGTGTTTCCCGCCTGACCCGACTGCCCTGCCGTACCGCATGCGACGGCCAGCCCGAGAATTACCAGAACTCCGCCGATGACTTGTGCTCTCACCGCGTCCCCCGATCGGATCCCTCGGGTGGGGCCTTACCCTCGCGGATCCGACATGGCGACTGCCTTGTCACAGCTTTGCCAGGCGATGTTCTGATTTTTCGTGGAGTCTACGGATTCAGGACGAGTCGACCCATGAGAAGACGGTGTTGACCCATTCGGCGAGCGCGGTGGGGTGGGTGAAGACGAACACCGTGACGACCAGCGCGGGGATGACGACGGCGTAGCCGAGGATGAGCCCGGCGACCGCCATGCCGTGACCGGGTCTCAGCCCGCGCCTGGTCTGCGAGGTGGCCACGTGGCCGAGGATCACGGCGATGATCGACGGAATGCCGAACAGGCACCAGCTGCCGAACAACCCGAAGATCCCGAAGATGAGGCTGGCCACCGCGGCGCCCGACGTCGGCGCTGTGGCCGGACGGGGGAGGTACCGGTGCTCGTCGTCCCCGTAGGGAGGGTGCATGTGTCGTCGTCTCCGTCCCTGGAGCGATGTCAACCGACACGATCCTCCACTTCTCCTTGCTGATCAAGAGGCGGCCGTGCGGGGCACCCCTGCCGCCGGGCCGGAGTTGACAAATCACGGGTGCGTCAACCAGAGTTGACGTCAACATTAGTTGACGCACGAAGGGGCTACCGCATGGAAGCGCTCGCCGTCGCCGTGACCGCGAACCTCCCCGTGATCCTGTGGGGCGCGCCTGGGACGGGCAAGACCTCGGCCGTCCTCGCGCTGGGCGCAGGCCTGGGCCTGCCCGTCGAAGCCGTCGTCGGCTCGATCAGGGAGCCGAGCGACTTCGCCGGGCTGCCGGTCCTGCGCGAAGGCGGCACCTGGTTCGCCCCGCCCCGCTGGGCCGAACGGCTGGCCAGGGCGGGGCGCGGCATCCTGTTCCTCGACGAGCTGACCACCGCGCCGCCCGCCGTCCAGGCCGCGATGCTCCGCGTGGTGCTCGAGAGGACCGTCGGCGATCTGGTGCTGCCGGACGAGGTGCGGATCGTGGCCGCCGCCAACCCGCCCGAGCAGGCGGCCGACGGCTGGGACCTGTCGGCGCCGCTGGCCAACCGGCTGATCCACCTCGACTGGCGGGCGAGCGCCGCCGTGGTGGCCGAGGGGTTCACCGGCGGCTTCGTCGTACCGGACGCGCTGGGCGGGCCCCCGCCCTCCCCCGCGGCGGTGGCGAGGGCCAAAGCGCTCGTGGGGGCGTTCCTGCGGGTGCGGCCCGAGCTGGTGCTCGCCGTACCGGACGGGCCCGCGCGGGCGTGGCCCAGCCCGCGCACGTGGGAGCTGGCGGCCCGAGCGGTGGCCTGCGCGCAGGGCGAGGTCGCCGCCGAGCTGGTGCGAGGGGCGGTGGGCGACGCGGCGGGCTTCGAGCTGCTGTCGTGGCTGCGTGACCTCGATCTGCCCGACCCGGAGACGCTGCTTGCCGATCCGGGGGCGCCGCTGCCCGACCGGATCGACAGGGTGCACGCGGTGCTCGGCTCTGTCGTGGCGCACGTGTCGGCCGACGGCAGCGCGGAGACCTGGCAGCGGGCGTGGCCGCTGATCGCCAGGGTCGCCAGGCGCACGCCCGACGTGGCGGCGGGCGCCGCGCGCTCGCTGGCGGCCGCCCGTCCCTACGGCGCGCACCTGCCCACCGCGATGATGGAGCTGGCACCGATCCTGCGCGCGGCAGGACTGCTGCGATGAGCGTCATGGACCGCTTCGCGGCGGCCAGGCTCCTGGCCGCGGCGCGTGCGCCGTACCTGGCCTCGGCGCTGTTCGCGCTCACCCCGCTGGTCCACGAGGACGCCGTGGGGGCGTGCGCCGACGCCAACTGGAACCTCCACCTCTCCCCCGCCACCGCGCAGGCCATCCCCGTGGAGGAGCTGGCGTGGTCGCTCCTGCACCAGGTCGGCCACCTGCTGCGCGACCATCTGGTCAGCGGCCGTGACGGCGTCACATGGAACACGGCGAACGACGCGGAGATCAACGACGACCTCGGCGCCGCCCCCGCCACCGCGGTCACCCCCGACCGGCTCGGGCTGCCGTCCGGCCTGATGGCGGCGGACTACCACCGGCTGCTCGATCTCATCGACGTGCCGTCCGAGCTCACTCCCTGCGGCGGCGCGCCGTTCACCGGGCCCGCCGTCATGTCGGCGCTGGAGCGCGACCTGCTGGCCAGGGCGGTGGCCTCACGCATCAGAGGAGAGGCCCCGTACGGCTGGCGGCGCTGGGCCGAGTCCGTCCTGCGCCCATCGGTGGACTGGCGGCGCGCGCTCGCCTTCCTCGTCCGGCGGGGCCTGTCGCGCGGCCAGGTCGACTACAGCTACCGGCGCCCGTCCAGGCGCGGCCTTCCGCACGTGGTGCTGCCCGCCATGGTCAGGCCGAGCCCGCGCGTCGTCGTGCTGGCAGACACCTCCGGCAGCCTCGGCGAGCCCGCGTTGCGGCGGGTGCTGGGGGAGATCGAGGGGGTGCTGCGCGCCTGCGGGCACCGCGGCGTCGAGGTGATCTGTTGTGACGCGGCCGCCCGTCCTGTACAGCGGGTCACCAGGGCCGCCGAGGTCGAGCTCGTCGGCGGCGGGGGCACCGACCTGCGGAAGGGCTTCGAGGCGGCGGACGCGCTCCGCCCTGACGTGGTCGTCGCGCTGACCGACGGCGACACGCCGTGGCCCGAGCGCCGCCGGCGGGCGCACGTGATCGTCTGCCTGGTGGACGCGCGGGGGACGCCCGACGTCCCGCCGTGGGCGAGCGTGGTGCGGGTGGCGGCGTGAGCGGCTGGGAGGGGTTCAGCCTGGGCGAGACGCGGCGCTGGCGGCACGCGGGGTTCGACCGGGTGGAGGCGTCCGCGTGGCGGGAGGCGGGCGTGCTCGACCCCGGCGACGCCCGCCTCTGGCGTACGGCGGGTGCCGCTCCCCGCACGGTCGTCGTCTGGCAGCGCGCGGGGATGACGCCCGGCGAGGCGGTCCGCTGGCACGAGCTCGGCGTCGCCCCGCACGACGCGGCCAGGCGGCATCTGTGCGGCGAGCGGGCGAGGAGGGTGTCGTGGTTCGCCAAGGCGCCTGACATGCCCGAGGGGCCGATCAGACACCTGCTGCGGGCGGGCGTCCCCGCGGACGTGGCACGCGCCTACGCCGACGCGGGCTGGGACGGCGCGGCCGGCGAGCAGTGGGCGGCGCGGCGGGTCGACCCGGGGGACGCGCGGCTGTTCGCCGCGCTGGGCTTCACCGCCGCGGAGGCCGCGGCACTCGGCAGGGAGGCGGTGGCGCTCGTCATGGACTGGTGGGGAGCGGTGCCCGTCGGCGAGGTCGCCGCCTGGTGCGCGGCGGGCCTGACCCCGGCTGAGGCGGCGGCGCAGCGGGCCCGGGGGGTGACGGCCGAGCAGGCCGCGGTGCTGCGAGCCCTGAACGGGTGATGTCTCAGTAGGTGATGTCTCAGTATTCGAGGCCGAAGTCGTGGCGGCCCAGCGTGTAGCCCTCGCCTTTGGGCACCACCTGGCCCATCGCGACGAGGGTGGCGATGCTCCGCCTCGTCTCGTCCTCGCTCATCCCTGCCATCCTCGACACGTCGGCCACCCGCGCCTCGTCGCCTCCGACCGCGATGGCGGCGACGGCCTCATACACGGCCAGATCGACGTCGGACAGCGCCTGCACGTCGTGTGGTTCCATCAGCGCTGCCTCGCTCCTTCACGCAACCGGCCGGGGTCGATGTCCCGCACGGGATGGCGGCGCAGGTACTCGCTCTCCAGCTCGTTGGTGCGCGAGGTGTGGCGGGCGAGCGCGTCGTCGGGCCCGTGCAGCAGCGTCTCCAGGCGTGTCTGGTAGAGCTGCCGCAGTTCGCGGATCAGGTCTTCTTCCGACAGGTCCCTTGGATCGATTCCCATAAGACGTCAGCTACCCGTTACCTGGCCCCCACAACATCCGTCAATTTTCCTGACAATAGGGATTGCGGGGATGTTGTGTCGGTTTTACCTTCCCCGTATGGACCTCGAGCTCCGGCACCTCAAGATCGTTCGAGCGGTCGCGGAGTCGGGCAGCGTCAGCAAGGCAGCGACCCGGCTAGGGGTGGCCCAGCCGGCGCTGACCGCCCAGCTCAAACGCATCGAACGCGCGTTAGGCGGCGCCCTCTTCCAGCGCGACCGCTACGGCGCCAGACCCACTCCCCTCGGGGAACTGGTGCTCTCCCGCGCCCGTGTGCTCCTGCCCGCCGCGCAGGAGCTGCAGGACGAAGCCCTCCGCTTCGCCAACGCCACCGCCGGCGGCTACCGCATCGGCGCGACCAACGGACCCGTCCTCGGCGGGCTGGTCGACCGGCTGGCCGCCGCCGCCCCCGTCTCCACCTACACCTCGTGGTCGTCGCGCGAGCTCGCCCTGATGGTCGCCCAGGGCAGGCTCGACTACGTGCTCGCGGGCGCGTGCGGCGACGGCGTGCCCGAGGGCGACATCGCGTGGCACACCATCGGCATCGACCCCGTCTTCATCATGGTCGCAGAGACGCACAGCCTCTCGGGCGAGAAGGAGGTGGCGCTGTCCGACCTGGCCGACGAGCAGTGGGCCGTCACCCCGGGCGACGGCTGCTTCGGTGACTGCTTCGCCGCCGCCTGCACGCGCGCGGGATTCACACCCTGCACGATGTACGAGACGGACGTGGCCACGTGCGTGCACCTCGCCCAGGTCGGCAGGGCGGTGGTCCTGTGCCAGGCCACCCACCCCTTCGCCCCCGGACTCGTCATGGTGCCCGTCGCGGGCGCGCCGCTGCGCTGGCGCCAGATGCTCGGCCACCATCCGGGCGCCCCAGGCGCGTCATGGGTGGCCGCCCACGCCAAGGCGGCCCACGCCGACGCCGTACGGCGCAGCCCCGTCTACCACGACTGGCTGATCCGCAACCCAGGTTTCGGCACCTCCCCATAACACCGTGATAGGGGGCAAGTGGTAGCTCCTCGGCTGGTGGACCCACCGTTACGGTGACGGCACCCCCAGCAAGCGAAGGAGTTCCCATGCTTCGCCGCACCCGAGCGCTGATCGCGATCGCGATCGGCGCGTTAGCCCTGTCCTCGACCCCCGCCATCGCATCGGCTCCCGCCGAGACCAACCCGCCCAAGGGGCTCCTCGAGGCCATGCAGCGCGACCTCGGCCTCACCCAGGAACAGGCCGTCAAGCGCCTGGCCAACGAGCAGCGGGCCGCGCAGACCGCTCCGGGACTCGCCAAGAACCTCGGCGGCGAGTTCGCCGGCAGCTGGGTCGAAGGCCCGGAGAGCACGCTGATCGTGGCCACGACCAACGCCTCCAGGCGCCGCGTGGCCGGCGCCCAGGTCAAGGTCGTCGCGCACTCCCTCGCCCAGCTCGAAGCGGGCAAGCAGGCCCTCGACAAGGCCGCGTCCAGCGCCCCCAAGACCGCCCCCGTCTGGTATGTCGACGTGCGGACCAACAGCGTCGTGGTCCTCTCCTCCAACCCCGCCGAGGCCGAGGCGTTCGTCGGGGCAAGCGGCGCCGACAAGGCGCTCGTCAGGGTCGAGCAGTCGGGCGAGCAGCCCGTGCCGTACGCCGACGTCCGCGGCGGCGACGCCTACTACATCGGCAGCGGCTCCCGGTGCTCGGTCGGCTTCTCCGTGACCAAGCCGGGCACCAACGGCGGATTCGTCACCGCGGGACACTGCGGAAGCACCGGCGCCACCACCCGCGGCGCCAACCAGCAGGCCCAGGGCACCTTCCGCGGCTCCTCCTTCCCCGGCAACGACTACGCGTGGGTCGAGGTCAACAGCAGCTGGACCCCCGTCGGCGTCGTCAACGGCTACAGCGCGGGCATCATCCCGGTCAACGGCTCGACCGTCGCCCCCGTCGGCTCCTCCATCTGCCGCGCCGGCTCCACCACCGGATGGCACTGCGGCACCGTCCAGCAGCTCAACACCAGCGTCACCTACTCCCAGGGCACCGTCTACGAGGTGACCAGGACGAGCGTCTGCGCCGAGCCCGGCGACTCGGGCGGCTCCTACATCTCCGGCAACCAGGCGCAGGGCGTGACCTCCGGCGGGTCGGGCAACTGCAGTTCCGGCGGCACCACCTACTTCCAGCCGGTCAACGAGATCCTCTCCGTCTACGGGCTCACCCTGGTCACCGGCGGCGGCAACCCGCCCACCGGCTGCCAGAACTACCGCGAGATCTACAACGGCTCGCTGAGCAACGGCCAGAACCAGTACCAGCCGAACAACTCCTACTACCAGTCGACCGTGTCCGGAACCCACGCCGGCTGCCTCGACGGGCCCAGCGGCGTCGACTTCGACCTCTACCTGGAGAAGTGGAACGGCTCCTCGTGGGCGCAGGTCGCCAAGAGCGACAGCGCCAACCCGGACGAGTCGATCAGCTACAACGGCACCGCCGGCTACTACAGGTACCGCGTCAACTCCTACTCCGGTTCGGGCTCCTACACGCTGGGCGTGAACAGGCCGTGAGCCGTGCGGCGGCCACCGGCCTCCTGGTGGCCGCCGCACCGCCTTGGTCGTCACGCACCCGCGGCCGCGCTCCCGCCGGCTGTCCCCCTGGACAGAGCCCACCCCGCGCAGGGGGTGGGCTCGACCCATGCGTGCCGTACGGGGAGGGAGAACCCGCAGGTCCGCGCCCTGGAATAGACCCGTGTGCGCGCGGGTTGGCCCAAAGATGACCGATCAGATCAGGGGCGTCGCGCGCGGCCGGGCCGACGTGCCGCTCTCCATCCTCGACCTGGCCACCGTCAGCACCGGCGGCAGCGCCACCGACGCGCTCAGGACCAGCACCGATCTCGTACGGCGGGCCGAGCGCTGGGGCTACCACCGCTACTGGGTCGCCGAGCACCACGGCATGCCGAGCGTCGCCAGTTCCTCCCCTGCGGTACTGATCGCCCACCTCGCCGCGCACTCCGAGACGATCAGGCTCGGCTCGGGCGGTGTCATGCTGCCCAACCATCCTCCGCTGATCGTCGCCGAGCAGTTCGCCACCCTGCACGCGCTCCACCCCGGCCGCATCGACCTCGGCCTGGGCCGCGCCCCTGGCACCGACCCCGCCACGGCCAGTGCGATGCGCAGGGGCGACGCCGACGCGTTCCCCGAGGAGGTGGCCGCGCTGGCCGCCTTCCTGGACGGCGAAGCCCCAGGAGGCCTGCAGTCCTACCCGCTCAACGCCGACCGGCCGCCCATCTGGCTGCTCGGCTCCAGCGGCTTCAGTGCCCAGCTCGCGGGCATGCTCGGGCTTCCCTTCGCCTTCGCCCACCACTTCAGCGCCGAGAACACCGAGCCGGCGCTCGAGCTCTACCGCACGCGGTTCCAGCCGTCGCAGTGGCTCGACAAGCCGTACGCCATGATCGGCGTCAACGCGGTCGCCGCCGACACCTCCGAGCAGGCCCTGCGCCTGGCCCGCACGACCGCCCTGGCGATGCTGCGCCTGCGCCGCGGCCGGCCGAGCCCCATCCCCTCCCCCGAGGAGGCCGAGGCCTACCCCTACGCCGAGGTCGAGCAGACCTTCGTCGACGGCTATCTCCGCAACGTCGTCAAGGGCACGGGCGCCGAGGTCCGCGCGGGCCTGACCGCCCTGCGCGACCGCACGGAGGCGGACGAGCTGATGATCACCACAGGCGTGTACGGCGGCGCCAACCGCCTGCGCTCCTACGAGCTGATCGCCCAGGCCTTCGAGCTGGACCTGCCGTAGTCCGCGCGCACCCCCGAAGGGCTCAGGACGGGCAGGCTCACGCCGCCAGCAGCAGGACCAGCCCGGCGAGCAGCACCACGGCCGCGCGCGCCAGGGAGGTGGCGGACACCGGCGCCTGCCCAGGCTGCCGCGGAAGGCCTCGAAACGACGTCGAACGCGGTGTCGGCTCTCATCTTGTCCCGCGCGAGCAGGAAGGTGAGCACCATCACCGCCCTTCCGAGGGCGAATCCGGCGCCCGCCATGAGGGCGTCGGACCACGACCCGAGCAGGAAGAGCGCTGGATTTTGTCCGTTGTGAATGGCCCATACCCGGCTCCGCTCCGGCGGGTGCCACCGATCGCGCGGTCGACACGCACGCGGGCGCGGACATGGCGTCCGCCCACATTGACCCCGCGCCCCTGATCCGGCGAACTGAACACATCTGTCTCGGCGCAACAGGTTCTGGGAGATGTGATGCGACGACGCCCTTGGGGACGAGCGGCTGCCGCCTTAACGCTGGCGGCCTGTGCACTGTTCACGACGCCTGCCGCGCCCGCCGCCGCGGCGGGGCCGGTCACGCTGGAGGCCACCTACACGACGGGACTCGAGAACGGCTGGGCGCGGGTCGAGCGCTACAGGGACGGCTCCAGCGGATTCCAGGCAGAGACCTATCCCCCGGACGGGCGCGGCGACCACACGGGACAGACGAAACGCCTGTTCGGCGAGGTCGCCCGCCCGCACTCGTCGAGATTCCTGCTGTATCACGCGCCGAGCTGGCAGACCGGCGCCAAGGCCACCCCCGTGTTGTTGGTGCACGGCGCCAACCAGACGGCGGACCTGGCATGGGCGAACCCCAACGCGCGCGGCTCGTACGGCTGCGGCCAGGCGAGCTGCCCGACGACTGGGCTCATGCAGCACCTCGACGCGCAGGGCTACAAGGTGTTCGCGATCGGTTTCCCGCACGTCACGGGGGACGGCTACTACTGGTCGGAGCAGATCCGCGACGCCGTCGCCCAGATCAGGGCCAAGACCGGCGCGGCCCAGGTGGACGTGATCGGCTGGTCCAAGGGCGCGTTCAACGCCCGCATGTACGTCTCGTCCCTGCGCAGGTCCTGGGGAACGGCGTACGCGGGCGACGTCAGGAAACTGGTCCTCGTCGGCGGGCCGAACAAGGGCTTCGACTGGGGCTACCGGCACGGCTGGACCCACGATTTCGCGATATTTCCTGAATGCGGGGGCTCGTTGAACGCTCCCGCCCCGCACACCCGGATGGTCTGCTACGGCCTCTGGCGCGACCACCCCGAGCTGAGCTATGAGGGCGACGCCTATCCGGGCTCTGACGACATGCTCTACCGCTGGGACGACGTCTACCCGCTGCCCGCCGCCGAGCAGGACTGGTACACCACCTACTACGGGGGCACCGGCTTCTACACCGCCGGCCGCGGCATCCAGTACGCCATCGACAGGGGCTCGCTGGTCAGGTCGCTCATCACCGCGGGCACCCCCGCGAGCGTGCCGGTCTACCAGCTCTGCGGCAACTCCCCCGACATGGCGCTGCTGCACAACGAGCACACCGGTCCCTCCGACGGCGCGGTGTTCGTCGCCAGCTGCACCGCCGCCGACGGCGTCGCCAACCGGTCCGCCGCCGCGACGCTCGCACTCAACCACCTCAAGCTCGGCTGGGCCACGAACGCCATGAACCAGATCACCACCTGGCTCGGCTGAGCCGGTTCACGCCGCCCGCCATGCCCGGCCATGCCGACGATAGTGCCGTCGACCATCCCGTCGACCCAGCCGATGACCATGCCGCCGGCGCCTGGCCGCGTGCCGTACCTCGCTTCTTGGGGTACGGCACGCAGCGCCGGAGACCCGCGGGATCGGTCACTCCCCGCCGATGTCGATCTCGTAGGCCTGGTACAGCAGGTCCGTCCCTCGCTGCCGGTGGCGGCCCAGCGCGACCAGCACCGCGGTCAACCGCTCTCTCACGCGCGCCATGGCGGCCTCGTCGGGCGCTGAGAGATCCTCCTCCGCGGCGGCGAGCCCGGCAGCGATGTCGTCGTGCTCCCGATGCAGCCGCCGCAGCATGCCCTCCAGCCGCGGCGCCTCCGCCCGGATCTCGTCGAAGAGGCCGTCAGGGCCCTCGACGATCGAGATGTGCGCGGCGAACGCCTCCCGCACCCGGGCCACGGCAGGCGCCAGCCGCCGAGCCCTGTCGTCGGCAGGGCCCGCCGACAGCGCGGCCAGTGCTTGTTCGAGCTCGTCGCACGCGCGACGCAGATGGGCACGGCGCATCCGGAGCGTGGCGAGCTCCTCCTCGGGAGGAGTGACGGGGTCGTCGGACATGGTCTCTACTCGATCGCGCGTTGCCACGGCCAGAGCCGTATGCGGACATCTCCCACGGTACGACCCCGGCCCGCCGGTTGACATCCCACGTTGCGAAGACCGGCCTCCCGCCGCCCTCTTCCAGGCGGACGTCGCGTGGGCCGCCCGGAGCCGAGCGGGACGGTCCCTACTTGCCCGCGCCCAGGGTCAGGCCGGTGATGATGCGGCGGGCCAGCAGGAGGTACAGGGCCAGCATGGGCAGCACCACGATCGCGACGCCCGCGATCAGCCCGCCGTACTCCGACTGGTAGGTCGCCGCGCCGTAGAAGGTGAACAGCGCGCGGGCCAGGGTGAAGCCCGAGTTCTCCTGGATGAACACGATGGCCAGCAGGGTCTCGTTCCACAGGCCGATCGCGTTGAGTATCAGCGCGGTGACCATGCCGCCGCGGGCCAGCGGCAGCGTGATCGAGACGAACGTGCGCAGGGGTGAGGCGCCGTCGAGGGCGGCGGCCTCCTCGGTCTCCTCGGGAAGGGTGCGGAAGAAGCCGGTCAGGAGGAACACCGTGAAGGGCACCGACAGGGCCACGTAGAGCACGTAGAGGCCGAACAGGCTGTTGGTCAGCCCGAACGCGGCCAGGCCGACGAACAGCGGAATGATCACGGTCTGCATGGGGACGCCCATGCCGATCGCGAGGAAGCCGGTCAGGGCCCCCGACCCGCGCACGCCGAACCGGCTGAGCGCGTAGGCGGCGGGAGCGGAGACCAGCACGATCGAGGCCGAGGCCGCCGCCACCAGGACCACGGTGACCATGAACGCGTGGCCGAACTCGGCCTGGTTCCATGCGTACAGGTAGTTGCGGAACGGATTGCCGCGGGCGAACCACGTGTACGGCAGGCCGAACGGGTCACGGAAGATCTCCAGCGGGGTCTTGAACGACGCCGCGACCAGCCAGTACAGCAGGAGCACGTTGAGCGCGGTGAACAGCCAGACGGCCGTCCTCCCCGTGAGTCTGAGCATCAGTATTCGAGCCTCTCTCTGCGCATCACCCGGCGTAGCGCGGTCACGAGCACGGTCACCAGGACGATCATCACGACCGCGCAGGCGCAGGCCGTGCCGTACTCCGGGGTGCCCTGCGCGCCGAAGGACCGGTCGTAGACGTAGATGGCCAGCGTCCAGGTCCTGCTGGGCGGCAGGTAGGTGCCGGGTCCCGCGAGCACGAACACCATCTCGAAGATCTTGACGGCGCCGATCGTCCAGAGCACCCCTGCGATGCCCACCACGTCCCAGGTCAGCGGCAGTGTGACGGCGCGGAACTGCTGCCAGGGCGAGGCCCCGCACAACTCGGCGTCCTCGTACAGGTAGGGCGGGATGCGGTCGACCGCCGCCATCATGATGGTGATGTAGAAGCCCGCGCTGGACCAGACCAGCGCGCCGATCACGACCCAGGTGACGTTCTCGGGGCGCAGGAATCCGGCCGCGGGCAGGCCGAGCGACTCCAGCAGGAAGTTGGCCAGGCCCTGCCGTCCGGGGTTGTACTTGAAGACGAACCCGAAGAACATGCCCAGCGCCACCGGCGCGACGATGTTGGGGAAGAACAGGATCGCTCTGACCGTCTTCGAGGCCCGCATGCCCCTCAGCACCATCGTGAACAGGAAGGCGAACACGAACGTGCCCGCCCCTCCCACCACGATGTAGCCCAGCGTGTTGACGAAGGCGTCGCGGAACGACTCGCTGCCCAGCAGCCTGCCGTACTGCTCCAGGCCGACGAAGGTGACCGGGCCCGCGCCCGACCAGCGGGTGAAGCCGAGCACCACGGTCGCGACGGCGGGGCCGACGAGGAAGACGACGTAGAGCGCGATCGCGGGCAGCGTGAACGGCCAGAACAGCCGCCGCCGGTTGCGCAGGTGGGGGGTGACAGCGGCGGGCAGGGCGCGCCTGCCCGCCATCACGGCCTGTGCCATCAGCCCTGCGTCTTCCAGAACGCCGCGGTCGCCGTGGCGAGCCTGTCCACGAACGCGGCGGGAGTCAGCCTGCCCCTGAGCAGGTCGTTGTCGGCCGGGAAGAACACCTGCTCGGCGAACTTGCCGTCGGCGACGCCGTCCAGCCCGTCCATGAAGAGGGTGTGCTTCTTCGCCGGGTCCTCCAGGGCCGCCTTGAGATCGGCCAGGTCGGACGGGACCGGCAGGTCGCTGCGCGGGGTGAGGCTGTCGGCGACCGCGGGCATGCCGGCGAGCAGGTCGCGGGTGAGGAAGTAGGCGATGAACGCCTTGGCCGCCTCGGGGTGTTTCGCCTTGGCCGTGACGCCGAACGCGATCTGCTGCACCTCGATGACGTCGTGGGCGGCGCCGTCCGGCAGGGGGAACTGGAAGGAGCCGTAGTCGATGCTCTGGCCGCCGCCCTGCTTGGCGAGGTACTCGCGGGTCTCCGTCGGGCCCCAGCTGCCCATGAACAGGTAGGCGGCGTCACCGTCGGCCCAGCGCTGCTGGATCTGCGGGAACTTGCCGGCGTCCCAGCCGTCGACCAGGTGCGTCGCGATCCTGGCGGTGTGCTCGGCCGCCTTGAGGAAGCCAGGCTCGCTCTTCCACAGCTGCCCGGTCGGGTCCTGCGCCGCCTTCGCCAGCCCGCCGGGGCCGACGTACCGGGCGGCGAGCTGGTCGAAGTACCAGGCGGCGTAGTAGCCGATGTCCCCGTCGAGCGCGACGGACCTGTCTCCGAGCAGCGCGTACAGCTCGTCCATGGTCCGCGGCGCCTTGAACCCGGGAACCTTCTTCTTGTCGTACCACCAGGCGTTGCCCATGACGATGTACGGCACCGCGAACAGCTTCCCCGCGTCGTCCTTGATCGCCGGGGTGTCCCGGTAGGCGGCGGGCAGCACGTCGCGCACCGTGCCGTCGCCGGTCTTCATGTCCAGCACGTCGTCCATGGGCCGGGTGCCGCGGGCCGAGACGATCGCGGCCCTGATGTTGGTGAGATCCTGGTCGAACAGGTCGGGGACGGTGCCGGTGTTGAGCGCGGGCAGCAGGTTCTGCCGCAGGTAGGCGCGGCCCAGCCACTGGATGGTGACCTTGACGCCGGTCTTCTTGGTGAAGCAGTCGGCGGCGTGGCGCAGGACCTTGCCCTGCGGCTCGTCCTTGGTCCACATCGACCAGTAGGTGAGCTCCTTGTCCGCGGCGGGTTTGGTCCCGGCCTCGGGGCAGGCGGTGGTGAAGTACGCGGCTGCGGTGGGGAGCGAGAATTCGTCCTCGGCGGGGGCTGCCGGAGCGCCGCAGGCGGTCAGGGCTAACGCGAGGACCGCCATACATGTCCTTTTCATGCTTCTCCTAGTGAACTTCCAGCTCGGCGAGCTGCATGTGGTACGGGTCGTTGCGGTGGGCGGTGCCGACGACCCGGACGTGCCGCGCCGTGATGGGCGCGAAGGAGAAGCTCTGCGCCGTCGCACCGGGCCGCGGATATCCGGTCCTGGCGGCGACCGTCGTCCAGGAGGAGCCGTCGGCCGAGACCTGGATCGTGAAGTCCACGGGGAAGCCGTTGCCCGTGTTCTCGCCGTCCGACCTGGCGTAGAGGTCCACGCGGGAGGCCAGGCTCGGGCCGCCGAGGTCGACGGCCGCCCATTCGGTACGGCTCGCCGCACCGGGCAGGCTGCTCCAGCCCATCGAGTGCCAGAGCGCCGAGCGCGAGCCGTCGGTGAGGTCGGCCCGCAGCCAGCCCTCGTTGAGGTACTCCACCGAACTGGACGCGGTCACCGGCCGTCCGGCGGCCAGGTTGCCACCGACGGCCTCGATCTCGGCCAGCTGCATGTGGTAGTGCCCGAGCTGGTCGGTGCTGAGGTTCGTGCCTGTCACCTTGATGTACCGGACGCCGGTGGTGGGGAACGGGAACGTCTGCGCGCCCGCGCCGGGCCGGGGGAAGCCCGCCCTGGTCGCGACCGTCGTCCAGGACGAGCCGTCCGCCGAGACCTGGACCGTGAAGTCCACGGGGAAGCCGAGGCCGGTGTTCGAGCCGTCGGCGCGGGGGTGGAGGTCGATTCTGCTCAGCGGCCTGGAGCCGCCGAGGTCGACCTGGATCCACTCGGTGTGGTTGGTGCCCATGTTCGCCGCTGAGCTGCTCCAGCCGACGCCGGTGCGGGTGCCGTCCACGGCGGCGGGGGCGGACCAGCCGTCGCCCTCGTAGGAGCTGGACGCGGTCACGGTGCGGCCCTCGGCCGGGTTGGTCTCCGGGTTGATCCGCACGTTGTCGAAGCGGGCGCTCGCGCCGCCGGTCACCAGGGCCAGGCCGCCCACCGGGTAGGCGTCGTCGGTGACGGTGAGGACCTTCCTGGCCCCCGCGTACACCGTGATGGTGCCGCCGCGCGCGGCCACCCGCAGCCTGGTCCACTGGCCGGAGACGTAGCCGGGCACGGAGGCGGAACCGAGCGCCACGCCGCTGCGGTAGACGAAGACCTGGCCGTTGTCGCG
Source organism: Nonomuraea sp. bgisy101 (assembly GCF_057708945.1). NCBI lineage: Bacteria > Bacillati > Actinomycetota > Actinomycetes > Streptosporangiales > Streptosporangiaceae > Nonomuraea > Nonomuraea sp. bgisy101. Next base: position 54,478 of record NZ_JBYITD010000001.1, on the reverse strand, counting down.
CAGCGCGACCAGGTAGCCGGTGTCCATGTCGGTGGCGTTGAGGTTGCGCACCATGAGCCCGGCCCAGTTGGTGTTGCCGCCGCTCGCGTTCACCCCGGTGATGCGCAGGTCGACACCGGCCACCACGTCGCGGTAGGCCCGGCCCTCGAGCGCGGCCGTGACGCCCCAGTTGGCGGAGGAGTCGGACTGGACGTACTCGCCGCCGCTGACCGACCAGGTGCCCGCGCTGTGCCGCCAGCTGGTCTCGCCCGCGGCGAAGTCGTCGGCGTAGGGGAAGCTCAGGTCGGGCCCGGGGGTGACGAGCGCGTCGAGGATCTGCCGGTGACGGTTGTCGACCTCAAGGCCGCTCTGCTCGTAGGAGACCGAGTCGGTGATGAGCGTGTTGGCGATGGCCCGTGCGGTGACCGGCTTGGTCCGCGCCAGCAGGTTGAGCAGCTCCACGTCCTCCAGGCCGTCCAGCTGGGCCTCGCTGCGCACGCTGTCGTAGATGTCGTAGGCGGCCTTGTTCGGCCGGACCAGCCAGTTGTCGCCGGTCTGCCAGTCGTCGAAGGTGTCGGACGGCCGGTTGAGGTCGCTGAAGTCCCACCAGAAGTTCCAGCCCCAGTGCAGGTAGCCGGTCCCGCCGATCTTCCAGGTGAGCCACGGAGTGAGCCGGGTGGAGGCCAGATGGTAGGAGATGAATCGGTTCATCCGCTTGTCCTGCGGGACGATGCAGTTGTAGAGCCACAGATCCGCACCGCTCAGACGGCGGCGCTGGTAGTAGCCGACGTTCCCGTCGTAGAGGCCGGTGTACGGCGTCGCCGTAGTGAGGTCGCCCTCCATCGCGGGCAGCACGGCCAGGTGCGCCTCGTTGGTCAGCGGGTTGGGGAAGTACTGGCGGTACTTGGCGTAGAGCCAGCGGGCCGCGTTGACCTGGTTGGCGGTGGACGGCTCGTCCAGCGCGCTCATGTAGAAGAGGTTCGTCCAGCCCTTGGCGTCCAGGTGGGCCTTGAGCGCGGGGAAGAGGCGGGTGAGGTAGGCGTTGGTCTCGGCGGTGTCGGGGTCGGCCAGGACTCGCTGGACGACGCCGTTCACCTTCTTGATCATGTCCAGCTTGACGACGTCGTTCGGCAGGCCCTCCAGCAGGTGGGGGGTGTAGATGTACTGCATCGCCCCGGCGTCGACGAAGGTCTGGACGAACCTGTCGAAGGTCCCCCAGCCGAAGGTGTAGTTGCCCGCGGCGTCCACGGTCGTGTCGGGGATGAGCAGGGCCTGGAAGTCGGCGAAGATCACGTTGTTGCGGTGCCTGGCGTGGTTGGCCGCGATGTTCTCGATGACCCGCCACCAGTTCGCGTCGAACATCTGCACGCCGTACTGGGCGGGGATGGACCTGATCGTGCCGTTGTAGTCCCAGCCCGCGGAGGTGAACCAGTTGTTCATCTTGAAGGTGGACCGGTCGGCGGGTGGGATCGTGACGTCGTAGACGGTGACCGCGACGTTCACCGCGACGTCGCCTGCGTCGCTCCTGACGGTGGCGGTCCCGGTGTAGGTGCCGGGGGCCTGGGCCGCGGGGACGCGGACGCTGTAGTGGTAGGGCAGGGTGAGGTCGGCGGCCAGGGACTGCGGGGTGTTCTCCACCAGCGCGTCGTAGTAGGCGGTGCCGCCGTCGGGCGGGTTCTGGTGGACGCCGATCTTGGAGATGTGCGGGTGGTTGTACTCGCGTCTGACGGTGATCGCCGACGCGGGGATCACCGCGCCCGACTGGCTGCTCAGCGCGCCGGCGGTGACCTGGACGCCGGTCACCGGGGTGGTCGACCTGACCAGGATCTGGGCGGCCTCGGTCTCGCCGCGGGCGGCCCGCAACGCGATCGACGCGGGGGCGCCGGACGGGCGGGTGCTGGAGGAGAACGCGCGGTCGGCCGCGCTCTGCACCCAGGCGGAGAGGGGGGCCGCCGCATGGGCGGGCACGGCCACGAGCATGGAGAGGATCAGGACGGATAACGCGGCGAGCGGGGCGGATCTGATTGCCATGGACGGCTCCTCACGAGATCCCCGAGCATGCACTAAAACGTTTCAAATTGCTGGACTGGACGGTAGATGTGCACAGAGCTGTCGTCAATGACTTGTATTCGGACTGTTATACGCACCGGTCGCCTCATTGACAGACGCGCCGGGAGGTCCCTAGCGTTCGCACCGGATCTCCTTAAAACGTTCCGCGCGAAGGGGTCACCACCGGATGAAGCTCACCATCGCCGACGCCGGGCCGGTCAGCCCGCTCCCGATCCTGCGGCCCCCGGCCGTGCCGATCGCCGACTTCGGGCACCCGCCCTCGATGCTCCCCTACGGCAGGCGCGACTCCTACGGGCGCGACTCCGTCGAGCGGGAGGTGCCTGCGGTCACGCTGGAGAACGAGCGGCTGCGGGCGGTGTTCCTGCCGGGGCTCGGCGGCCGGCTGTGGTCGCTGGTCGACCTCGCCACCGGCCGGGAGCTGCTGCACCGCAACCCGGTGATCCAGCCGGCCAACCTCGCCCTGCGCGACGCGTGGTTCGCCGGCGGCGTGGAGTGGAACCTCGGCACGACCGGCCACTGGGCGTTGACCTGCGATCCGCTGCACGCGGCCTGGGTGGACGCGCCGTACCCCGTGCTGCGGCTGTACGAGTACGAGCGGCTGCGGGGCCTGGTGGTCCAGATCGACGCCAGCCTCCCGCCCGGCTCTCCCGCCCTGGTCGTGTCCGTCGCCGTCCGCAACCCGCGCCCGGAGACCGTACCCGTCTACTGGTGGTCCAACATCGCCGTCCCGCAGACGCCGGGCACCCGCGTCCTCGCCCCCGCCGCCCAGGCCGATCACTTCGGCTACGCCCAGCGCCTGACCACCGTCGCCTATCCGGGCGAGCCGGACTCCAGCTACCCCGCCACCTGGTCCGAGGCCGCCGACTACTTCTTCCACATCACCTCGGACACCCCCTGGATAGCCGCCGTCGACGCCGAGGGCCACGGCCTGCTGCACACCTCCACCTCCCGTCTGAAGGGCCGCAAGCTGTTCGGCTGGGGCACCTCCCCCGGCGGCGCCCGCTGGCAGCAGTGGCTGTCCGGACCCGGCGCCCCCTACCTGGAGATCCAGGCAGGCCTGGCGCGTACCCAGCTGCAGCATCTCCCCCTCCCTGGCGGCACCACTTGGACCTGGACGGAGACCTACAGCCCGCTGGCCCTCCCCCACCCCGACGCCCCCTACGACCGGGCCCGCGCGGCGGTCGAAGCGGCGGCGGGAACGCTCGCCCTGGCCCATCCCTCCCTTTCTGAGCACGCGGCCGGCGCGTGGACCGACCGCCCCGTCGCCGAGGCGGTCCACCGCGGATCCGGATGGGGGGCGCTGGAGCGCAGGGCCGGAGGGCTGCCGGAATCGTCGGCCACCCCGTTCCCCGACGACACGCTCGGGGAGGAACAGACGCCCTGGCTGGCCCTGCTGGAAGAGGGCGGGCTGCCGGGCGAGGCGGTGTGCGTGGTCGGGCCCCGCTGGCTGAGCCTGCTGCGCGGGGCGGCGGACTGGCACGGCCTCTACCACCTGGGACTCAACCTGTGGGCCACGGGCGACAGGTCCGGCGCCCAGGCCGCCTGGGGCAGGGCGCTGGCCGAACGGCGCCATCCGCTGGTCCTGCGTGCGCTCGCCGAGTCCCACCGGATCGGCGGCGACGACGCGGCCGCGGCCGTCCTGCTCCTGGAGGCGCACACGCTGGCGCCCGCCGTACGCCCGCTCACCGTCGAGACCCTCTCCGCCCTGATCGCCGCCGGCCGCCCCGCCGACGCTCTGGCGCTCGTCGACGGCCTCGATCCGGATGACCGCGCGCACGGCCGCACCCGTCTGCTGGAGGCCCAGGCCGCCCTGGCCGCGGGCGAGCGTGCCAGAACCGGCCGGATCCTGGAGGAGGGCCTGGTCGTACCCGATCTGCGAGAGGGCGAGGACGCCCTGGACGACCTGTGGTTCGCCTATCACGGCAGGGACTCCGAGCTCCCCGCGGCCTACGACTTCCGCATGAGCCGGCCGCGCGGATGAGCACTGCGCGAGCCCGCTGCCCCGTCCCCGACCCCGGCCCCGATGCCGGACCCGGCGAGGCCGCCATCCCCCGCGGCTGCGCAGGCTAGGCTCCACCCCGGTAGATCATCCGTTTCCGTTCGGCAATCTCCCCGGGGTGGCGCACGATGACGACACGCAGGACCAGGGTCACGTTGACGGCCGTCGCCTTCGCGGCAGGCTCGCTCGCCGGCCTCGCGCCGGCCACCGCCGCCTCCGGCGCGCCGGCGTGCCCGCTGGTCTTCGGACACGGCGGCTACCCGCAGGACCCGAGCGACATGGCGAAGGACCAGGTCCGCCAGCCCAACAACCGCCGTGGCGTCGACGACCAGAAGTCCTGGGGCGCCGGGGGCGTCGAGGGCGACGTCCAGCTCACCAAGGAAGGCACCAAGGCGGTGATGTGGCACAACACCTCCACCAACGGGCTGACCGGGCCCAGGCAGAACATCACCGACATCTGGTGGGCCTACGGGAGCGACAACCTGCAGGACCGTCGCATCCTCCGCGGCCCCTACAGCGGCGAGCGGGTGTACACGCTGCGCGAGTGGCTGGACTACGTGCGTTCCAAGGGCCTGGTCGCCCTGGTGGAGGTCAAACCCGAGACGAGGAGCGTGCTCGGCTCCAGCCACGCGGCGAAGGCGTGGAAGGAGATCTCGGACCCCATCCTCGAGCGGCAGGCCACACAGCGGATCATGGTCTACTCGACGGACTCCTGGATCCAGGGAGAGCTCGCCAGGAGACACCCGGGGCTCCTCAAGGGATCGCAGGCCCAGTGGACCGACAGCGTCGGATGGAACGAGCCGCCACCGGCCTGGAGCGGCAACACGGCCCGATGGCAGGCGGTGCTGAACCGGTCTCCCAAGAGCGTGATGACCAACTACACCAAGGACTACCGGGCCTGGCTCGCAGGCAAGTGCGCCTGACCCGGGCCTGCCGGGCGGAACCGTCATGCGCCGACCGTGGAGAACATCCGGCGTTCCAGGCCGTACTTCGCCCCGGCGCGGAAGGCCGCTGTGAACGCCCGATCTCCCAGCGCCTCGCGGGACTTCTCCGCGCAGCGCTGATGCCACCTCGCGTGGTACCACAGCCGGGTGGGCGAGGCCTCCACCGCCTGCCACAACGCGTGGGCGGCTCCCAGCATCCATGCGGCCCTCTCGTGGTCCCCTCGGTCGCAGGCCGTCCACGCCAGCACCTCCATGCACTGCGTGAGGCACCAGCGGTCGTTGATCTCCATGGTGAACTCGGCGGCCTCGCTCACCAGTTCCTCGGCTCGGCGGCAGTCGCCCAGGTTCCACACGGCGATGCCGAGCGAGAGCTGGGCATGACCGCGGGACATCGGCGCGTCATGGCTCTCGCACAGCGCCAGCAGTTCCTCGCCGAACCCGACCGCTCGCGCGGGGTCCTGCATGGAGCCGTAGGCAGCCGCGTAGTAGAGGTTGAAGGCCACGCTGTCGACGTCGCCGGCGGCGCGGTGGAGGGCGAGCGACTCCTCCAGGAGCGCGAGGCCGCGTTGGGGGTCGCCCGTGGAGAACGCGGCGACACCTGCGGTCCTGATGGCGAACGGCAGGACACCCTCGTTCCCCGGTCGCCGCGCCATGGTGTGGCACTCCTCCAGCTTCGGCATCGCCACGGCCAGGTCGCCCTGGCGGAGGGCGAGCATGCTGACCACCCAGAGCGCCATCGCCCGGGCGCCGTCCGCTCCCGGCACCAGGTCCAGGCCGCGCTCCAGCCAGTACCTGCCCTCGGTGAGCGAGCCGGCGAGGAGCCAGTACAACCACATCGCGGTTGCGGTCTCCAGCCCCTTGCCGGCGGTGCCAGGCTCGGCCAGGCACATCTCGAGCGCCGCCCGCACGTTGGGCAACTCCTGCCGCAGGAACCGGTAGCGCTCGAGCTGATCCGGTACGAGCCGGTCGATCCTGTGCCCCTCGACGACGTCCTTGAAGTGGTCGACGTACCGTCCGCGTAGTGCCGTCGCCTCCGCGGAGCCGAGCCGTTCGCACCCGTACGCGCGGATGCTCTCCAGCATGCGGTACCTGACGCCTGCCTCGGCCTGCTCGCCCACCAGGACCGACTTGTCCACCAGCCCGGACAGCAGGTCGATGACGTCGCCGTGGTCGATCTCGTCGCCCGCGCACACGGCCTCGGCGGTGTCGAGGTCGATCCCGCCAGGGAACAGCGACAGCCGAGCCCACAGCCGCTGCTCGGCGGGCGAGCAGAGATCGAAGCTCCAGTCCATGGTCGCGCGCAGGGTCCTGTGGCGTGGCAGCGCGGCGGGGCTCTCATCGGCCTGCACGTCGAACTGCTCCTCAAGCTCGCGGGTGAGCTGCTCCAACGGCACCGTGCGCAGCCGCACCGCGGCCAGCTCGATCGCCAGGGGAATCCCCTCCAGGCGCTGGGCCAGCCGCGCCACGCTCGCGGCGTTGCCTCTGTCGAGGGAGAAGCCGGGCCACACGCTCGCCGCGCGTTCCACGAACAGCCGCACCGAATCGTGCCTGGCGATGTCGCGTGGCGGGTGGCATTGGTCCGGCACGGACAGCGACGGGACCGCCAGCACCTGCTCGCCGCTCACCCCCAGGATCTGCCGGCTGGTCGTGAGGATCCGCAGCCGGGGAGCGCCCCGCAGCAGCCGGTCCACGAGGCGGGCGCAGTCGTCGAGCAGGTGCTCGCAGTTGTCCAGCACGAGCAGCATCCGCTTGTCCGACAGGTAGTCCACCAGCACGGTCATGGGGTCGCTTCCCGCGTCCCGCAGGCCCAGCGCCGCCGCGACGGTCGGCGCCAGCAGATCACCGGCCTCCAGGGTGGCCAGCTCGACCACCTCCACCCTGCCCTTGTACGCGCGCGCGACCGTCTCGGCGACCTTCGCCGCCAGCCGCGTCTTGCCGACACCACCCGTTCCCGTCAGGGTCAGCAGCCGCGTTCGGGACAGCATCCGCCTGGCCTCCGACACCTCGTGCCGACGCCCGACGAACCTGGACACCTCCACCGGCGGATCGGTCCTTACGGCGGGGCCTCGCTCGGTCCTGCTCACGGCGCACCTCCGGAAAGGCTCTGGCCGTTCCCCGGCTCCTCCTGCCGGCTGACCCAGGCGGCGATCTGGACGCGCGAGCTGAACCCGAGCTTGCCGAGGATGTGCTCGACGTGTCCCTCGGCGGTCCGCTGCGCGATCACCAGCGCGGCCGCGATCGCCTTGTTGCTCATGCCCTCGGCGACCAGGCGGGCGATCTCCATCTCCCTGCGGGTCAGCGGCGAAGATCTCGGCGACGACTCGGGCTCGGGCGTGGCCTCCCGCATGGCGTACTCCAGAGCCTGGGCGGGGGTGAGCTCCATGCCCTTGCGGAAGGCCGCCTCGAACCCCCTGTCGCCCAGCTTCTGCCTGGCAGACTGCTCGCAGGCCTCATGATGTCCGGCGAGGTAGCCGAACAGGGGGCCGCCGAAGGAGCGCCAGATCTCCCGCAGCGCGCCGAGAAGCGTGGCCGCGCGCTCGCCGTCGCCGTCGCCGCAGCTCATCCAGGCCAGGACCTCGATGCACAGGGCGTTGCCCAAGTGGTCGTCGAAGGGCTCCTTGAGCCGTACGGCCTCGCGTTCCATCTCGAGCGCCCGCTGGGTGTCGCCCTGCTTCCACACCTCGATCCCGTACGTCCACAGCGCGTACGACCGGAACCAGTTCTCGCGGCGCGGCTCGCAGATCGTCAGGCACTCCTCGAACGTCTCCACCGCCTGGGCGGACTCGCCGAGGGCCGAGAGCGTGGCGGCGAGATAGATCATCGAGTTGACCACGCCGATCTGGTCGCCCGCCGTGCGGCTGTGCTCCAGCGCCTCGCCGAGGAGGGCCCGCGACCTGGGAAGGTCCTGCTGGAGCAGGGCCGCGAAGCCGGCGACGTACAGGGCGGCCCCGGTGATCGCCGGGTCGCCGAGCCGGCGGGCCAGTTCCACGCATTCCTCGAGCAGGGTCGCGGCCATCGTGAAGTCGCTCTGCAGGACGGCGAGCCGCGCCTTGACACAGAGGGCCACGGCGCGCACGGGCGTCGGCTCGCCGTCTCCTGCGAGCAGGCGGTTGAACCAGCTCCTGCCCTCGTGCGGCGAGTCGGACGCGATCCAGTAGTACCGCAGCGCCGAGGCGATGATCAGGCCAGGTTCCGCCTCTCCCTGCACCTCGAGACAGAAGCCGAGGGCGGTTCTGAGATTGCCGTGCTCGGTGCGCAGGCGCGCGTACCAGGCCACCTGCTCCGGCCCGAACCAGCCCTTCTGCATGCGCAGCACCAGGTCCAGATACCAGTCGCGATGCCGGCGCCTCAGCTTCTCCTCCTGGCCCGCCTCGCGCAGCCGCTCTCTGCCGTACTGGCGGATGGTCTCCAGCAGCCGGTATCGCACCCCCGAGCGATGCTCCTCCCTGATGAGGATGGACTTGTCGACGAGGCCGATCACCAGGTCGACGGTCTCCTCGGCGGCGATGCCGTCGCCGGAGCACACGTGCTCGACCGCCTCGAGGTCGAGGCTGCCGGAGAACACCGACACGCGCGCCCAGAGGAGCTGCTCGTGCTCGGTGCACAGGGTGTAGCTCCAATCGATCAGGGCCCGCAGCGTCCGCTGGCGGGGCAGCACCACCCGTGATCCCCCCGTGAGCAGCCGGAACCGGTCCTCCAGCCGGGTCAGCAGCTGGTGAACGGAGATCGCGCGCAGCCGGACGGCCGCCAGCTCGATCGCCAGTGGAATGCCGTCCAGGCTGCGGCAGATCCGGACCACGGCCTCCCTGTTGTCGTCGGTGACCTGGAAACCCGGCAGCACGGCCATGGCCCGCTCGGTGAACAGCCGCACGGCGTCGGACTCCTCCGACGCCTCCCTGGACAGCCGCGACAGGTCGCCGTCCGGCAGCGGCAGCGGCGGCACCACCGTCGTCTGCTCGCCCGCGACACCGAGCGCCTGCCTGCTCGTCGCGAGGATCCGCAGGTCGGGGGCGGAGCGCACCAGCGCCTCCGCCACGATGGCGCAGTCCTGCAGCAGGTGCTCGCAGTTGTCGAGGACCACCAGCATCTGCTTGCCGCGCATGTGCTCGGTGAGCACCTGGAGCGGGGGCCTGGTGGAGAGGTCCGCGATCTCCAGGGCCTCGATCACCGTCTGGACGAGCAGGTCAGGGCGCTCCAGCCCAGCGAGCTGGACCAGGCACACGCCGTCGCGGAACGCGCGCCGCACGTCGGCCGCGACCCGCTGGGCGAGGCGGGTCTTGCCGACACCGCCCACGCCGACGAGGGTCACCAGCCTGGAACCTGCCAGCATCCGCTTGACCTCGGCTATCTCACGCCGACGGCCTACGAAGCTGGTCAGCTCGGCCGACAGCCCACAGATCTGCGCTCTCTTCGCCGCCACCTCCATGACTGCTCCACCCGCGCAGCCCCTCCCGGCACCCCCTGCCGCCGGGGCTGAGCCGATGACACCCACAGTACGCCCGGGTGGTTTCTGATGGGTTTTACCGTTTTGTAAGGAATTGTCACAAGGATGCTGAGGTTGGATGCGTGTGGGGACTCGCGCAAACCTGAACGATGACGGCTCGGCTCCGCTCCATCGGGGACCAGGCAGGCAAGGCGATCGATGACAGCGCTGACGAGCGGCTCCAGACGGCAGAGGACGGCGAGGCTGCCGGCAGAGGTGACCAGTTTCGTAGGCCGCCGGCACGAAGTGGCGGAGGTCAAACGATGCCTGCCCCTCTCTCGTGCGGTGACCCTGACCGGCGTCGGCGGCGTCGGCAAGACGCGGCTGGCCCTCAGGGTCGCGCTCGACGTGGCCAGAGACTTCCGCGGCGGGGTGTGGTTCGTCGAGCTGGCGGCGGTGGAGAGCTCGGACATGCTCGCCCAGGTCGTGGTCGAGGCGCTGGGAATCCGCGACCACGGCCGCGGCTCGCCCTTGGAGGTGCTCACCGAGTACCTGCGGGACAAGCAGGCCCTGGTGATCCTCGACAACTGCGAGCATCTGGTGCACGAGTGCGCCGTCCTGGCCGAGGCGTTGCTGCGCGCCGCCCCCGAGCTGCGCATCCTGGCCACCAGCCGCGAGGCGCTCGGCTTCGCGGGCGAGCAGACGCTGACCGTGCCCACCCTCCCGTTGCCCGACCGCGACAGCGCGCGGGTGCCGATCGAGTCGCTCGCCAAGTGCGACGCCGTGTGCCTGTTCACCGAACGGGCCAGGGCCGTCCTTCCCTCGTTCGCCGTCACCGAGGACAACAGGGACGTCGTCGTCCGGATCTGCCGGCGGCTGGACGGCCTGCCGCTCGGCATCGAGCTGGCCGCCGTCAGGTTGCGCGCGCTGTCCGTCCAGCAGTTGCACGAGCGCCTGGACGACCGGTTCCGGCTGCTGACCGCCGGCTCGCGGGCCGTACTTCCGCGTCACCAGACGCTCCGCGCGCTGATCGACTGGAGCCACGCCCTCTGCTCCGAGAAGGAGCAGTTGCTGTGGGCCCGCGTGTCGGTCTTCGCCGGCGGCCTGGATCTGGAGGCGGCCGAGGCCGTCTGCTCGGGCGACGGCATCGCCCGCGAGGAGATCATCGACCTGGTCAGCGCCCTGGTGGACAAGTCCATCCTGATCCGGGAGGAACACGGGCCGCAGGTTCGCTACCGGTTGCTGGAGATCATCCGTCAGTACGGCATGGAGAGACTCCTCGCCACAGGCCGGTCGGCCGAGCTGCAACGGCGGCACCGCGACTACTACCGCGCGCTGGCGGCGCAGGCGCGAGAGGACTTGTTCGGGCCGTCGCAGATGGCCTGGTTCGCCAGGCTGCGACTCGAGCACGGCAACCTGCACACGGCTCTCGAGCACAGCTTCGCCGATCCCTCGGACGTCACCGGAGGCCTCGACATGGCCGCCGACCTGCTCTACCACTGGATCGGTGGATACGTGGGTGAGGGCCGCCGCTGGCTGGACCGCGGGCTCGCCGCCGACACAGGACCGAGCGAGGCCCGTGCCAGGGCGCTGTGGTCCGCCAGCTGGCTCGCCATCATCCAGGGCGACATCGCCTCCGCCACGACGATGCTCGAGGAGAGCCGGTCCATCGGAGAGCGGCTGGGGCTGGAACCGGTCATCGCCTACGTCACGCTCTACTCCGGGATGATCGCCATGTGCGAGGGCGACGCCGAGTCGGCCATCACCCTCTACAAGGAGGCTCTGACCCGGCACCGCGCCATCGGCGACCCCGTGGGCACGGCGCTGACCCTCATCCGGCTGTCCATGGCCTACTCCTTCAGCGGCGACTCTCCGCTGGCCATCTCGCTGGGCGACGACTGCCTCGCCCTGTCGGATGCCCACGGGGAGGGCTGGCACAAGGCGTACATGATGATGGCGGTCGGCGTGGCCGTCTGGCGGCAGGGCGACCTCGCGCGCGCGACCGAGCTCGAGACCAGAAGCCTGACCTTCAATCGCGAGCTCGACGACCCGCTGGGGGTCGGGATCAACCTGGAGGTGCTGGCCTGGATCGCCACCACCGAGAAGCAGTACCGGCGCGCCGGCCGGCTGCTGGGCATCCTGGAGACGCTGTGGCAGGCGATCGGAGCACCGCTGTCGGGATTCGGACATCTTTCGCACTATCACGACGAATGCGTGCGGCACACTCGCCAGGCGCTCGGCGACGCGGCCTTCGACACCGCGTTCAAGCAGGGCACCGAGCTCTCCTACGACGAGGCGCTCTCCTACGCCCTCCGCGACGACAAGCAGCTCGACGAGCAGCCGGCCGAGCCCAAGGCGGCGCCGCTGACACCACGGGAGACGGAGATCGCGCATCTGGTCGCCCAGGGCATGACCAACAAGGAGATCGCCGCCACCCTGGTGATCTCGCAGCGGACCGCCGAGGGGCATATCGAGCACATCCTGAGCAAGCTCGGCTACCACTCGCGCGCCCAGGTCGCGGTATGGATCGGCGAGCAGGCCAGGATGGCCGACGATGAGCCTCCCGCCTGAGGGAGGCCGCCAGGAGGGAAGCCGTCAATAGGGAAGCTGCCGCCCCGACGGCGTCCGCAGGTCCGGGGCGGGGCGGCCGGTCGGCGTCCTCGTCTTACGGATCCGGATCTTTCGCACGGTGACGGTTTCCTTCGAATGAGCCCGGGCCTGGTGGGCCCGGGCGGGACGGGTCCCGGACTTAGACGAGTCCGGGCGCGGGAAGCTCGAACCAGACGACCTTCCCCTCACAGGTATGGGCGGTGCCCCAGCAGCAGGCCAGATCGGCGAGCAGGAGGTGTTCGCGCCCTCCGCGACGCCGGGGCCACACCGGCTCCGCGTGCTCCACCTCGCAGCGCAACAGCCCGTCCTCGGCGCTGAGCGTGAGCCTGATCCTGTCGCTGCTGTGGCGCAGGGCGCTGTTCACCAGCTCGCTGACCAGCAGGTCCGCGACATCGGCCTGGTCCTGCAGTCCCCACTGCACCAGACGGGTGCGGGTCATCCGCCGCGCGCTCGGCAGGGCGGAGGGGGCGGACGAGAGCACCCAGGACGCCGTCCGGTCGCCGCCGCCCGGTACCGCGCGGGCGAGCAGGCCGTCGGCGAAGGCCAGGAGCCGGTTGGGGGCCAGGAGTTTCATGCCGCGTTCCCCACACGCTCAGGTCCGGTGAAGACGCTCCGGCCGTCCGGCAGCAGTTCACCGGAGTCATCGAAGATGACGACACCGTTGCACAGCAGCCCCCACCCCTGTTCCGGGTGAAAGGCCACCAGACGGGCCGAATCGTGATGCGGAGCGTCCGCCGGCGGACACGGTGGTTGGTGCTGACACATGGCTCGTTACCCTTCTGCCCATGACCGTGGTTCGGCTGAGCTCATGTCTAAGCAGTCAGCCTGCCCCGAGGGGCGGCACAAGCGAGACGGGATAAACCCCCGTATGAGTACCTATTAGGTAGAGCTAGGTACCTACGTAGTGCGTGCCGGGGGCTACGGGGTGCCCGGCAGAACGGCGGCCAGCTCGGGGATGCGGGCGCGGTAGCCGTCGAGCAGCCGACGCGCCGTGCCGACCGAGTCGACGAGGGGATGCAGGGCGAACGCCTCGACCGCCAGGCGGGACGAACCCGTCATGGCGGCCTCGATGGCCGTCTGCTCGACCGCCTTGACCTGCTGCATGAGACCCAGGAACCGGCCGGGGAGCGGGCGGGTGGCGAGAGGCCTGATCCCCGCCCCGTCCACGACGCAGGGGATCTCGACGACCGCCTCCTCGGGCAGTCCTGGTACCGCGCTGCCGTTGCGGACATTGAGGATCATGGTGGAGGACTCACCGCGCGAGAGGGCGGCCATGAGGGCGAGCGCGATGCCTTCGTACCCTCCGGCCTCCAGGTCGGCGGCGTCCCGCTCGCCGGCGGCGGCGATGTCGCGGGTCTCGGCCATGTACGTCGCGTCACGCTCCCTGCGTGCCCTGACCCATGCGGTGAGTGCGTGCTCGGGCCGCTCCCGCACCGCCGCGTAGAACCGGTCCTGCTGCGTGACCAGGGACTCACCGCGCGTGTGCCCGGCGCCGTCGAGCGCCGCGACGGATTCGCGGGTGAAGTAGTAGTAGTACAGGTACTCGTTGGGCAGCGCGCCCAGGGTCCGCACCCAGTCGCCGCCGAAGATCCGCGCCTCCTCCACCTGCCGCAACGCGGCGTCGTCGGCGAGCAGACCCGGCAGCATGTCGCGGCCCTCATGGACGAGCCCGCGCAGCCAGCCGAGGTGGTTGAGCCCCACGTAGTCCGGTGACACGCGCGCCGGGTCGAGCCCGAGGGCGGCGGCGGCCCGCCGGACCAACCCGATCGGCGAATCGCAGATGCCGACCACCCGGTCGCCGAGCACGGCCCGCATGGCCTCGGTGATCATGCCTGCCGGGTTGGTGAAGTTGATGACCCAGGCGTAGGGCGCGAGCGCGGCCACCCGCTCGGCCATGCGCACGGCCACCGGGACGGTGCGCAACCCGAAGGCGACGCCACCCGGCCCGGTCGTCTCCTGGCCGAGCAGGCCCAGCTCCAGCGCGACCCGCTCGTCCGCCGTACGGCCCGCCAGCCCGCCGACGCGGATCGCGGAGAAGACGAAGGCCGCCTCGCGCAGCGCGGTGTCCAGGTCGGTGGTGGTCCGCACCAGCGGCGGGTGGTCGTGCTCGGCGGCGAGCCCGTCCAGGACGTGCCGCACGGCCGCCAGCCGCTCCGCCGACACGTCGTACAGCACCACCTCCTCGACACGGGGCTTGGCCGTGTCACGCAGCAGCGCGCCGTACACGAGCGGGACCCTGAAGCCTCCGCCGCCGAGAACGGCCAGTTTCATCGCGACTCCTCACCTGCCACATGACTCATCGGACCTGCCGGGATCCGGGCGATCACGCGAGCAGCACCTCCGCGCCCGCGGCGGCGCAGTTGCGCAGGGTCCTCTCGTCGGCGCCCTCGTTCGTGACGATCACGTCGATGTCGTCGGGGCCGCACACGCGCAGGGCTCCGGTGCCGGGGAACTTGTGCCGGTCGACCAGCAGCACCACCTGGCCCGCCGCCGCGATCATGGCGCGCTTCACCGGCACCTCGGCCAGCGTGGTGTCCACGAGCTGGCCGTCCGGCCGCACGCCGCTCGCGCCCAGGAACACGCGGTCGGCGACCACCTGGCTCAGCGCCTCCTCGGTCAGGACCCCGACCAGCGAGTGGTAGGTACGGCGGACCATGCCGCCGAGCAGCAGGAGCTCGACCTCGGGGTCGGCGCGGAGCACGTCGAGGACGGCGAGGCTGGAGGTGACCACGGTGATGCGGCGGCCTCGAAGGTGGCGGGCCAGGCGCATCGTCGTGGTGCCGATGTCGAGCAGGACCACGTCGCCGTCGCGCACGATCCGGGCGGCGCGGGCGGCCACGGCCTCCTTGTCCTGCTCGTCGAGCGCCGCCACCTCGGCGAAGGTCAGGCCGTCGTCGGTGTCCATGTCGGCGAGCGCGCCCCCGCGCACGCGTTTCAGCGTGCCGTCGCGGTCGAGCACCTCAAGGTCCCGGCGAATGGTGGATGGGCTCACACCGAGCTGGCTGGCGAGGTCGCGAACACTGGTGGCCCCCGAGAGGCGGACACGCCGCATGATCTCCGCATGCCTGAGGTGCTGGAGCACGCTGGGATCCTATCAGTCATTTCTGTGCAGAAGCGAGCATGATGCGTCAAAGATTCGCGCAAAGCACTTGATATGCGCGATTAAACGTGCAAGATTGCGCACAACTCGGTCTGTCGAGGAGGACTCTTCCCGTGTCTGTCCAGGCGTACGACCCTCTCGCCGATCAGCGAACCCCGGAGGGGCCGCAGTTCGACGTCTTCTTAGCGGGCACCGTGTTCCTCGACATCGTCTTCACCGGACTGCCCGCGATGCCCGCAGCGGGCACCGAGATGTGGGCCGAGGGCATGGGATCGTGCCCCGGCGGCATCGCCAACCTCGCCATCGCGACCAGCCGGCTGGGCCTGCGCACCTCGCTGGCCGCCGCGTTCGGCGACGACGACTACGGCGACTTCTGCTGGCGCATCCTCGCGGAGCAGGAATCGGTAGACCTGTCCAGGTCACGACGCTTCGAGCACTGGCACTCACCGGTGACGGTCTCCATGGCCGTCGACCGTGACCGCAGCATGGTCACCCACGGCCACCCTGCCCCCATGTCGGCGTCGGAGATGATCGGCTCCCCGCTGCGCTCCAGGGCCGTCATCGTGGCGCTGTCGGCCGAGGAGCCGCTCGGCGTGCCCGACAAGTGCTCGTGGGCCGAGCTGGCGCACCGCAACGGGGCGCTCATCTTCGCCGACGTGGGCTGGGACCCCTCGGGCAACTGGTCGCCGGCCCTGCTGGACCAGCTCTCCGCCTGCCACGCGTTCATGCCCAACGCGGTCGAGGCGATGGCCTACACCGGCGCCGACACCCCGCGCGACGCACTGTACGAGCTGGCCGACCGGGTTCCCCTCGCCGTGGTCACCGACGGGGCCAACGGCGCCATGGCCATCGACTCCATCACCGGCGAGGAGGCCTACGTTCCCGCGCCGCGGGTCACCGCGCTCGATCCGACCGGCGCGGGGGACGTCTTCGGCGCGGGCATCGTGCTCGGCACGCTGTGCCACTGGCCGCTGGCCGACAGGCTCGCGTTCGCGGGGGTCTGCGCGGCGCTGGCCGTGCAGCAGTTCGGCGGATCGCTGGCCGCGCCCGGGTGGGGGGACATCGCCGACTGGTGGCACGACGTGCGGGCGGCGGCCGGTCACAGCGGCGCCTACGCCGACTCGCTGGCGCGCAGGTACGCCTTCCTCGACAGGCTGGTGCCCACCTCTCCCGTCGGCGCGGTACGGCGGGCCGCCGCGACCATCGCCCGGCACGCCGACCTGGGCATGGCTTCGACGGCCGCCCCGGAGTCCCCGGCCGCCACCACCCGTTCCGCCGGGGAGACACAGGCCGCGCCGGCCCGCTCCACCGAGCCGTACGGGGGGCACGAAGAGCCAGGGAAGCACGAGCCACGCGCCGCGTCCGAGGCCGCCGCCCCGCCGGGCGGGAACGGCGAACCCGAGGACCCGGAGACCCCTCGCGTGCCTGCCCAGAAGGAGTAACACCATGATCGCCTCGACGAGCGAGCTCCAGAAGCGCAACCCGCGCGGCGCCAGGGTGCGCGCCGTCCTCGCCGCCGGTGTCGTGGCCCTCGCCGCCGCGTGCGCGCCGGGGTCGTCGGCTCCGCCCGCGGGATCCTCCGCGCAGCCGAGCGGCTCGGCGGTGAGAACCGACGCCGCCGCCCTCGGCGACGTGACCCTCACCATCTGGGACCAGGAGGTACGCGGCGGCCAGGCCGCCCAGATGAAGCAGCTCAACGCCGCGTTCGAGGCGAAGTACCCCAACATCGAGCTCAAGCGGGTGTCCCGTTCCTTCGACGACCTCAACACCACCCTGCGCCTCGCGCTGAGTGGCAACGAGCCGCCGGACGTGGTGCAGGCCAACAACGGCCGGCCCCAGATGGGCGCCTACGTGAAGGCCGGCTATCTCCGCCCGCTGAACGCCTACGCCGACGCGTACGGGTGGAGGGAGCGCTATCCGCAGTCGGTCCTGCAGTACGTGAGCTACAGCGCCGACGGCAAGATCTTCGGCGAGGGCAACGTGTACGGCCTGCCCCAGGTCGGCGAGGTCGTCGGCATCCTCTACAACGCCGCCAAGCTGACCAAGCTCGGCCTGCGTCCGCCGACGACCTGGGAGGAGTTCGAGGCCGCGCTGGCCAAGGCCAAGGCCGCCGGTGAGGTGCCGATCCAGCTGGGCAACCTCGACAAGTGGCCGGGCGTCCACGTGTTCGGCACCGTACAGGGACGGCACGTCCCCGCCGACCAGATCACCACGCTGGGATTCGGCCGCAAGGGCGCCTCGTGGACCACGCCGGACAACGCCAAGGCCGCCCAGCAGCTCGTCGACTGGGTGGACAAGGGCTACTTCAACCAGGGCTTCAACGGGCAGGGGTACGACGCGGCCTGGCAGGCGTTCGGCAAGGGCGAAGGTGTCTTCCTGATCGGAGGCACGTGGCTGATCGCCGACCTGGAGAAGGTCATGCACGAGGACCTGCGCTTCCTCCTCCCGCCAGGCGCCACACCCCTCGCGACCGGCGGCACGGGCCTGCCGTTCGCCATCACGGCCAAGAGCCCCAACCCCGACGCCGCGGCGGCCTACATCGACTTCATCACCGACGCCGACGCCATGAAGGTCCTCACCGCCAACGGCCTCCTGCCGATCGCCGACACCGACCGGCAGAGCGTGAAGGCAGGCTCGCAACAGGACATGTTCACCGCCTTCGGCACCGTCACCAAGAAGGACGGCCTGGTTCCCTACCTCGACTACGCCACCCCGACCTTCGCCGACACGCTCGGCGCGGCGGTACAGGACCTGCTGGCGAAGAAGTCGACGCCGCAGGAGTTCCTGGCCACGCTGGAGAAGGACTACAAGACCTTCGTCGAAAGCAACGAGTGAGCACGGGCGCACGGCCCAGGCGCGCGGGACGCGGGCGGAGGCAGAGGTGACCCCATCAGGGAGGGCCCGAGCGGGCCGCCCGCCAGGCGAGCCCCGCCGCGTCGCCTACCTCTACCTGTTGCCGGCGTTCGCCGTCTACGCGGCGTTCCTGCTCTACCCCATCGGCCGCGCGGTGCAGCTCTCGCTGTACGACTGGGACGGGCTGAGCCTCGGCCGGTGGGCAGGCGCGGCCAACTACGCCGCGATCGTCGCGGACGAGAGGCTGAGGGCCGCCTTCGCCCACGCCCTGGTCCTCGTCGTGTTCTACGCCCTGGCGCCGCTGGTCATCGGGCTGACGCTGGCCGCGATACTCAACCACGCCAAGGTGCGCGGGCTCGGATTCTTCCGGACGGTGGTGTTCCTGCCTCAGGTCGTCGCGATGGTCGTGGTGGCCGTCGCCTGGCGGCGCGTGTACTCCCCCGACGGCACGCTCAACGGCCTGCTCGGCGCGCTCGGGCTCGACTCGCTCACCAGGGGGTGGCTGGGCGACTACACGTTCGCGCTGCCGGCGGTCGGCGTGGTCGGCACCTGGTTCGAGACCGGTCTGGTGACCGTGCTGCTGCTGGCGGGCATGAGCCGCGTCCCCGCGGAGCTGTACGAGGCGGCCCGGCTCGACGGGGCGGGCGCGCTCAGAGAGTTCTTCTCGGTCACCCTGCCCTCGGTGCGAGGGGAGATCGCGGTCGCGCTGACGCTGACCGTGATCGCCGCGTTGCGGACGTTCGACCTGGTGTACGTCACCACGCGGGGCGGGCCGGGCGACTCGACGTCGGTTCCGTCGTACGAGGTCTACCATCGGGCCTTCGAGCTCGGGCAGGTCGGCTCGGCGGCGGCGATCGGCGTCACCCTCACCGTCGTCATCTTCGCGATCTCGTTCGTGATCAACCGCTTCGCCGACAGGGGTTTCTCGTGATCTCTCGTGGTGAGCGGCTCGCCAACTACGTCATCCTGTCGGTGTTCGCCGCGTTCGCGCTGTTCCCCGTCCTGACGATCCTGTCGGCCGCGCTCGGCCCCGACGACGCCGCAGGCTCGGCGGGGCAGGGGCTCAGCATCGCGGGGCTGCACGTCGGCAACTTCGCCGAGGCCTGGGAGGTCGGGCGGTTCGGCACGTACCTGCGAACCAGCCTGGCGGTGTCGTCGTTCGTCGTGGTGGTCAGCGTCGTGCTGTCGATCATGAGCGGCTACGCGTTCGGCACCATGCGCTTCCGCGGCCAGGGAGTGCTGTTCTACCTGTTCCTGCTCGGGATCATGATGCCGAGCGAGGCGATCGCGGTCCCCCTCTACTTCGATCTGCGTTCCCTCGGCCTGATCGACACGTTCTGGTCGGTCGCGCTGCCGCAGGTCGCGCTGTCGGTGGCGTTCGGCACCTTCTGGATGCGGGCCTACTTCCGCACCAGCAGCCGCGCGATCGTCGAGGCCGCCCGCATCGACGGCGCCTCGACGTGGCGCATCCTGTGGCAGGTGCTGGTGCCCCCCGCCCGTCCCGCGGTCGTCACCCTGACCGTCCTGGTCTTCATGTGGACGTGGAACGAGTTCCTCATCCCGCTGATCATGGTGACCAGCGAGTCGCTGCGGACCGCGCCGCTGGGGCTGGCCTTCTTCCAGGGCCAGTACACCTCCGGCTTCACCCTGCTCGCGGCCGGGTCGGTCATCGTCGCGACCCCGGTCGTGATCTTCTACTTGTTCCTCCAGCGTCACTTCATCCGCGGGCTGCTCCAAGGGGCGGTGCGCGAATAACTCCCGGAGGTTCCATGCTTCTGTCGGGTTCGCCTGTGCCGGGTTCGCTTCTGCCGCGTTCGCTTCTGTCGGGCTCGCCTGCGTCGGGTCCTCCTGGACGCCTGGTGTCGCTCGCCGCCGCGGCCGTACTCGTCCTCGCGCCCTCCGCCCCCGCGCCGACAGGGGTCGTTCCTCCGCCCGGCCCGGCCGCCTCCGCCACCCTTTCGGGCTCCTCCGGCCCGCCCGCCTCCTTCGCGGGCTCCTCCGGCCCGCCCGCCTCCTTCGCGGCCTCCTCCGGCCCGCCCGCCGATCTCGACGCGCTGTTCGTGGGCGCCCATCCCGACGACGAGGCCTTCACGCTGTCGACGCTCGGGCAGTGGAGCGAGGACCACGACCTGCGCACCGGCGTCCTCACGGTCACCAGGGGTGAGGGCGGCGGCAACGCCGTCGGGCCGGAGGAGGGCCCCGCCCTCGGCCTGCTGAGAGAGGCCGAGGAGCGCGCGGCGGTCGCCAAGGCCGGCGTGCGCGAGGTGTTCAACCTCGACGAGGTCGACTTCTACTACACGGTGAGCGCCCCGCTGACGCACCGGATCTGGGGCGAGGACACGCTGGAGAAGGTCGTGCGGGTCGTCCGCCAGACCCGGCCCGAGATCCTGCTGACCATGGATCCGGCCCCGTCCCCCGGCAACCACGGGAACCACCAGCAGGCGGCGCGGCTGGCCGCCGAGGCGTTCTACGCCGCGGCCGATCCCCTGGCCTTTCCCGAGCAGATCACCCGCGAGGGGCTGCGCCCCTTCGCGCCCGCTCGCCTGTTCCTCGGCAGGGCGCGCGGCACCTCCCAGAACGGCCCCGACTGCGCCTCGACGTTCCGCCCCGCCAACCCGGCGCAGAACGTGTTCGGCGTGTGGAGCGGCCGCGTCTCGCCGAGCCAGGGCAGGACATGGGCCGCCATCGAGCGCGACGCCCAGCGCGTGTACGCCTCCCAGGGCTGGGCCGTCTTCCCCGACGTGCCGTCCGACCCCGCCCAGCTCGGCTGCGACTTCTTCACCCTGGTGGACTCGCGCGTGCCGTTCCCCGGGCCCGGCACCGCGGCCGCGGCGGCGCCGACGGCGGTCTTCGACGGCGCGCTGGTCAGGACGGCGGGTGCCGTCCCGCTCGGCACCATGCTCGACCTGCGTCCCAGCACGTTCGACGTCCGCCCAGGCACGGCGTTCACCGTCAAGGTCACCGCGGCCGCTCCTTCCCGTGAGCCGCTCGGCCGCTCGGCCGTGGTGCTGCGCGTCCCCGAAGGCTGGCAGGTCAGCGGGTCCGGCGAGCTCGGCAGGCTCGCCCCCGGGCGCACGGGATCGGCGACGTTCACGGTGACGCCGCCCCAGGGCGCGGCACCAGGCGAGCGGGCGCGCCTCGCGGCGGCGCTCACCACCGAACGGGGCCGCGGCTACACCGACCGGCAGGTCGAGGTGAGCCCGGCCGTACGCGGGGGGCAGCGGCTGCTTCCCCAGGTCGAGCAGTACGAGAAGTGGGCCGCGGAACTCGACGCGCCGCAGCTTCGCGGCCTGGTCACCCCCGTGCTCACCCTCCCGTCCGGCGGCTCCCGCCAGGTGGGCGTCGTGGTCACGAACGTGAGCGACACCACCCAGTCCGGATCCGTACGGCTGGACCTGCCCGCGGGCTTCACCGCCGACCGCGCCGAAGCGCCCTACAGCGGCCTGAGGGCCGGGGCCTCGACGACGGTGCCGTTCACCGTCACCAACACCGACACCTCGCTGAAGACCTCCAACGACGGCGGCGACTACTTCTACACCATCACGACCACCGGCCAGGACGGATCCAGCCTGAGCAGGCCCGCGCTCGAACTCGTCCCGGCGACGTCCATCCCGCGGGCCACGTCGGCGCCCGTCGTCGACGGCGTCGCGGGCGAGGGCGAGTACACCGGCCCCTCCCTCGACGTCTCTCGCCTCTGGGAGGGCTCGGCGTGCTCGTCGGCGGCGGACTGCTCGGGCACGGCCAAGGTCGCCTGGCGTGACGACACGCTGTTCCTGCTGGTCCAGGTGAAGGACGACGTGATCGGCACCCGCCTGCCGGCCTCCGACTGCAAGCGGCACTGGCGCACCGACGCCGTCGAGGTGACCCTCGACCCGCGCGGCACGTCGGAGAACACCGCCACGACGTTCAAGACCGCGGTGCTGCCGGTGACGGCGGAGGGTCCGCCGTGCTTCGAGCGGGACGCCGACAACCATCAGGGACCGGGCGCGGAGACCGCCCCCGGGATGAGGGTGGCCTCGAAGGTCTCCACCGGGGAGTACGCCGTGGAGATGGCCGTGCCGATGGAGGTCCTGCCGGGCGCGGTCGATCCCGCGCACCTCGGGCTGAACGTCCTGGTGTATGACTCCGACACCCAGGACAGGACCGGCCAGACCAGGATCGGCTGGTCGACGTGGGGCGGCGTCCAGGGCGACCCGTATCGATGGGGCATCGCGACGCTGCCGGGCTACCTTCCTCCGGCCGAGCGGCCGACCACCCCGCCCGACCCGGTGATCCCCGACACCGGCCTGTCCAGCCTGGACTCGCCGCAGTCGCTGGAGCAGGCGGTCCTCCTCGGCCTGCCGCTCGCGGGCGGTCCTGCGGCCAAGCCGTCCGAGAGCGGCTCGGTCACCTTCGCCGCGGGCGCGCGGGACGCCGTGAAGGTGACGCTGCGCGCCGGCTCCGCCGGCAGGGCGCACCTGTTCGTCCGTGACGCCCAGGGGACAGCGGGCAGCCGCGTCGTCACCGTCTCCGGCGGGGGTACCACGACGGTGCGCGTGCCGCTGAGCCGTGCCACGGGCGCCCACCCTGTGGTGGTCGCCGGATGGCAGGCGCGAACAGGAGGCACGGCGGCCTCCAGGACCCGCGTGCGGTGACGGATCCGGGTCCCTGACCTGCCAGGGCCGGTACGGCCGGCTAGCCGAGGGCGCGGTCGAGGTTGAACGCCGCGCTGATCAACGCGAGGTGGGTGAACGCCTGCGGGAAGTTGCCGCGCTGTTCACCCGCGACGCCGATCTCCTCGGCGAAGAGCCCGACGTGGTTGGCGTAGGTGAGCATCTTCTCGAAGGCCAGCCTGGCCTCGTCGACCCGGCCGGCGCGGGCGAGCGCCTCGACGTACCAGAAGGAGCAGATCGAGAAGGTGCCCTCCGCGCCCTGCAGCCCGTCCGGGCTCGCCTCCGGGTCGTAGCGGTAGACCAGCGAGTCCGACACCAGGTGGTTGCCGAGCGCCGTGAGCGTGGACAGCCACTTGGGGTCGGTGGGCGAGATGAACTTGGCCAGCGGCATCATCAGCACCGAGGCGTCCAGGACCTCGCCGTCGAGGTCCTGGACGAACGCCTCCAGCCTGGGCGACCAGCCGCGCGTCATGATCTGCCGGTAGATCGTGTCGCGTGTGTGCTGCCAGCGCGCCATGTCGGCGGGCAGCCCGCGACGGGTGGCCATGCGCATGGCCCGTTCGATGGCCACCCAGCACATGAGCCGCGAGTAGAGGAAGTTCTTGCGCCCGCCGCGGGTCTCCCAGATGCCCTCGTCGGGCTGGTCCCAGTTGTCGCAGACCCAGTCCACGAGGGTGCCGACATAGTCCCAGCTGCCGCTGGAGATGGGCTTGCCCCAGTGGTCGTAGAGGTAGATGGCGTCGATGAGGGCCCCGTAGATGTCGAGCTGCAGTTGCCCGACGGCGGCGTTCCCGACGCGTACGGGGCAGGAGCCCTCGAAGCCCTCGAGGTGGTCGAGCTGACGTTCGGGCAGCTGGCAGCGCCCGTCGATGCCGTACATGACCTGCAGGGGTCCCGACTCTCCAGGCGCGCCCGTGGCGGCGCTCCTGGTCAGGAACCGAATGAACGCGTCGGCCTCCTCGGTGAAGCCGAGCCTGAGCAGCGCGTACACGCAGAACGCGGCGTCGCGGACCCACACATAGCGGTAGTCCCAGTTGCGCTCGCCACCGACCACCTCCGGCAGGCTGGTCGTCGGCGCGGCGACGATGCCGCCGCTCGGGGCGTAGGTGAGGAGCTTCAGGACCAGCGCCGAACGGTGCACCATCTCGCGCCACCGGCCGCGGTACCGCGACGCGGACAGCCATCGCCGCCAGAAGGCCACGGTGGCGGTGAACTGCTCCTCGGCCTCGGTGCTCACGCACGACCGGGGTGCGATCCCCTCGCCGACCCTGTCGAGAGCGAAGACGACGCAGTCACCCTCCTCGACCTTGAACTCCGCCCACACGTCCATGCCGTCGACCTCCAGCGGCACGGTGGCGGTCAACGCGAGGGAGAGGGACGCCGACTCGAAGACCGCCTGGCCGTTCACCAGGCGTACCGTGTGCGGCTGGGCGCCGTAGTCGAACCGCGGCGCCACCCGCACCCGGAACGGAAGCGATCCCCGGACGCAGGACACCCGGCGGATCAGCCGGTGGCGATCGGGCTCGAGCGATTCGTCGGCGACGGGCATGAAGTCCTGGATCTCACCCAGTCCGTCCTCGGAGTAGAAGCGGGTGATCAGTACGTTGGTGTCGGGAAAGTAGAACTGTTTGGTCCTCGCGGGCACATTGGCGGCCAGTTCGAACGACCCGCCCTTGTCGGAGTCCAGCAGCGAAGCGAACACGCTCGGAGCGTCGAACCTCGGACAGCAGTACCAGTCGATCGTGCCGTTCGTGCCCACCAGCGCCGTCGTGCGCAGGTCTCCGATCAGACCATGGTCCGAAATGGGCAGGTACCGGGCGTGCGGGGCCGTCCCGAAGTCTTCTGTGGTCACTTCAGCCTCCCGCTGTTGCGACTCGTCCGACGGCCAAAGCCTAGGTAAGCGTGATGCCCACCTGGGTCTGCCCGTGTCAAAGACTCGGCAGGGGTTTCACGTGGATTCGTCCGCCTTGCCGCGTTGCGCGACGTTCCGGGCTCGCACCGAAGGGCCTTGAGGCGCCGGTTCGGGCACTCACCCGATCAGCCCGAGGTGCGCGATCCCGGTGGAGAACAGGAACTGGATCCCCGACACCACCTACGGCCTCGGCGTCTCCTCGGTGAAGCTGCCATGCGGCACGACGGTCTGGGGCATGGGCGGCGCCATCCATGGATCGTGGTCGTACGCCTACGGCCCCCGTGACGGCCGGCGCATGGTCGCGACCAACATCAACGGCGACGGGGCCGGCGACGGCTGGAAGGACCCCATCGGCATCTTCACCGACGTGCTGCAGGCGGAGTTCTGCCCGGACGATTCCACACCGCGGCGCTGATCGGCCGTGCCCAGGGGGCGTCCCTGCCGGCCGGGCGAAGGAGGCGTAGCCTGGAGGGAACTCGCCCCGAGGACGGCCGGATGCCGGGGGCGTCAGTCAGCCGAAGCAGAGGGTGGCCGCGCGGTCCGCGATCACCCGGCGCGTCATGACAAGACGCGCATGATCGGACACTTAGAGTCATCGCCATGGACGCCTTGGATCTCGCACGCTGGCAGTTCGGGGTTACGACGGTGTACCACTTCCTGTTCGTGCCCGTCACGATAGGGATGTCACTGTTGGTGGCGATCCTGAACACGGCCTGGGTACGCACCGGCAACCCCGCCTACCTTCGCGCCACCAAGTTCTTCGGCACGCTCTTCCTGATCAACTTCGCCATGGGCGTGGTGACGGGGCTCGTTCAGGAGTTCCAGTTCGGGATGAACTGGAGTTCCTACTCCAGGTTCGTCGGCGACATCTTCGGCGCCCCACTCGCGCTGGAGGCGCTGCTCGCCTTCTTCCTGGAGTCGACGTTCCTGGGCCTGTGGATCTTCGGGTGGGGCCGGCTGCCGAAGCGGGTGCATCTCGCCTGCATCTGGATCGTCGCGATCGGCACGATGCTGTCCGCCTACTTCATCCTGGCCGCCAACTCGTTCATGCAGTGGCCGGTGGGCTTCAAGATCAACGGGCGGGCGGAGCTGGTCGACTTCGGGGCCGTGCTGACCAACAAGGTCCTGCTGGCCACCTTCCCGCACACGATCTTCGGCTGCTGGCTGGCCGGAGGGGTGATCCTGATGGCGGTCTCCTCCTGGCATCTGGCCAGGGGGAGGGATCTCGACGTCTTCCGCCCCTCCCTCCGGCTCGGCGTGATCGCGGTGCTGGTGGGCGCGCTCGGCGTTACCGTCTCCGGCGACCTCCTCGGCAAGACGATGACCCAGACCCAGCCGATGAAGATGGCCGCCGCCGAGGCGCTCTACGAGACCCGGCAGCCCGCGCCGTTCTCCCTGTTCACCATCGGGACGCTCGACGGCACGGAGCCGATCTTCCAGTTGGAGATCCCCGGCCTGCTGTCGCAGTTGGCCACCGGCTCGTTCGACGGAAAGGTCCAGGGCATCAACGACCTCCAGGCGGAGTACCAGAAGAGGTTCGGCCCCGGCGACTACCGCCCCTACATCCCGATCGCCTACTGGGGTTTCCGGCTGATGATCGGCTTCGGCATGCTGGCCGCCCTGGTCGCACTCGTCCTGCTCTGGATGACCCGCGGGCGACAGGTCCGCGGCAAGAGCCTGCTCTGGAAGGCCGCGGTCTGGTCGGTGGTGCTGCCCTTCCTGGCGCACAGCTTCGGGTGGATCTTCACCGAGATGGCCCGGCAGCCGTGGATCGTCTTCAGCCAGATGAAGACCGTCGACGGCGTCTCCCCCACCGTCGGCGCGGGCACCGTGCTCACCTCGCTGATCGTCTTCACCGTCCTGTACGGCGTGCTGGCCCTGGTGGAGGTCGGCCTCATGATCAAGTACGCCCGAGTGGCCCCGCCGCCCGCCGACCAGGCGGAGCCGCGCGACGGTGGCGAGATGTCGTTCGCCTACTAGGAGGATCGCGCAGTGGAGCTCACCGACATCTGGTTCGTGGCGATCACCGTCCTGTGGGTCGGCTATTTCGTCCTGGAGGGGTTCGACTTCGGCGTGGGCATGCTGCTGCCCGTCATGGCCAGGAACGAGACCGAACGCCGGGTGATGATCAACACGATCGGCCCGGTCTGGGACGGCAACGAGGTGTGGCTGATCACCGCGGGAGGCGCCACGTTCGCCGCCTTCCCCGAGTGGTACGCCTCGCTGTTCAGCGGGTTCTACCTGCCCCTGCTGCTGATACTGCTGGCGCTGATCGTGCGCGGGGTGGCCTTCGAGTACCGCGCCAAGCGAGACTCCATGACGTGGCGGCGGCGCTGGGACGCATGCATCGTGGCCGGCTCGTTCGCTCCCGCCCTGCTGTGGGGGATCGCGTTCGCGAACATCGTGCGGGGCGTGAAGCTCGACGCCCGGCACGAGTACGTCGGCGCGTTCTGGGACCTGCTCAACCCCTACGCGCTGCTCGGCGGGCTGACGACGCTGGCGCTGTGCGCCACGCACGGCGCGGTCTTCCTGGCGTTGAAGACCACGGGGGAGATCAGCGGCCGCGCGGCCGTGCTGGCGCTGAGGACGGGCGTGGCGGCGGCCGTGCTCGCGGTGGCCTTCCTGACCTGGACGCAGATCCAGGGCGGCACGCTCGGCACGGTGATCCTGTCCGCCGTCGCCGTCCTGTCCTTCGCGGCCGCCCTCGGCGCCGTCGCCAAGGGCCGCCAGGGCTGGGCGTTCCTTCTGTCGGCGGTCGCCATCGGCGTGACCGTGATCAGCCTGTTCGCGGTCCTCTACCCCAACGTCCTGCCGTCGACCGTCAACCCGGCCTACAGCCTGACCGTCGAGAACGCGGCCGCGACGCCGAAGACGCTCGGCATCATGACCTGGGTCGCGGTGATCTTCTTGCCGCTGGTGTTGCTCTACCAGAGCTGGACCTACTGGGTCTTCCGCCGCAGGATCGGCGTCGGAGACATCCCTGCCCACCACTGATCCCGAGCGAACGATTCCGCACGGATAGCCCACGCGGACGCCCCACGCAGACGACCCCACGCAGACGACCTCGTGCAGGCGGCCCGCGCGGACGCCCCCACGCGGACGACCCCACGCTGACAGCGCGTGCACGGACAGCGCGTGCACGGACGGCCCCACGCGGACGCCGCGTGCACGGACAGCGCGTGCACGCGGATGGTGCGCGCGCGGATGGTGCGCGCGCGGATGGTGCGCGCGCGGATGGTGCGCGCGCGGACAGCGCGTGCACGCGGACGGCGCGTGCGCGGATGGTGCGCGCACGGGCCAGTGTCCGCGGCCGGTGAGGCGAGGCGAAGGACGGCGTCAGGCGAGGCGCGGGGCGCCAGGGGAAGCGGGGGGCGGGGGGCGGGGGGCGGGGCCGAGGCCTCTACCGGGTCCGCGGACGAAGGTTCGTCAGAATGGCGTGGTCCCGCCCGCGCCGAAGCGGGTCTCGTGGTCCCACACGTGGGTGCATCCGGGGCACTGGAGGTGCAGCCTGCTTCCGGTGGTGCCGAGCAGGTAGCGCCAGTGCGCCCCGCAGTTCCGGCCGCCGCTGCACTCCCCGCACTCCCTGTTGTCGAAGCAGCCGGGGCACGACACCCATGCCCTGCGCCCCAGATCGGCGTGCGGATCAATCGGCAGCATGGCCCTGCCCCCTTCGCGGGAGCACCCCGGCCGCCACGAGCATGTCGTAGGCCTCCTGCTGCCGCTCGTCGAGGCCCGAGTAGAGGAGGTCGTAGGCCGCCTCCTCACCTCGCATCACCGCCGGGGGATCCCAGTTCGCTCCGAGCGCCGCCATGACGGCGGCCCGCCGGCGAGTCTCGTCCGTGGTGAGGTCGAACTCGAAGACGGCGTGTGCGCTGTTGCTGTGGTGGCTCATGGCGCGGCTTTCCGGTGGGATGACGGGCGCGACATCTGCATGATCGTGGGAGGCGCCTCCTGGGGGGCCCGCGAAGGGGCTCAGGGCGAGGGCCGAGAGGGGGGTCTTTGCGATCACTCGAAGGCGCGCTGGGACGAGACCCCTTCCTTGAGGAGGAGTCTTGCCCTTTTGTATACCTTATGTCCCTTTTTGTGGTCAATTCATGACTTATGTCACGAAAGTCTGGGCGCGGGTGACCACCTCCGCGCCCGGTCTCGCTCGCGCGCACCCACAGGGCGGTGGACGGCGCGTCCTCGGCCGGGCGGATGAAGACCGCCACGATGATCTCCTCACCCTCGACCGGAGGACGCGATCCGGCCGACCGGAGGACGCGGGTCATGCCGACCGAGGTGAGCACATCGGGGATGAATCCGTCCCCCAAGTCAGGCCAGGGGAGGTCTTCCACGTCTGCTCGGGCTCCCAGCCTCCCGGGTCGCTCTCGTGAAAGGAACGGCACGCCCCTTTCACGAGAGGCACGCTGGAGGTTTCCCTGGCCGGTGGGGTGTCAGCCGCAGTTGCCCCAGGCCGTACGCTCGCCGAGGGCCCGCGGCGTGCTGCTGACGAAACGGTCGCCGGCTCTCAGTCCGGTGACCACCCCCTGGTAGGCGACGCACCTGCCCTTCGCGTACGCCTTCACGGGGCCGGCGTAGTGCGTGAAATAGTTGGCGTCCTGCCGCTTGTCGAGACCCCGGCGGGCCAGGCTCACGCCGGTCCAGGTGGGCTCTCCGACGTACTTGGTCTTGATGGTGACGGCGCAGTTCTCCCCGGTCCGCGCGCTGTACAGCAGGTAGACATGGCCGAAGACGATGCCGTGGCCGTCGACCACGGCCCGAGTGCCGTCGTCGACCCGGCCGAAACCGTTGCCGCAGATCCCTTCGGGGGTGTATCCGGTGGCGGCGTCGGCGGGTAACGCGGTGAGGGTGGTCGCGGCCAGAGCCACGACGACGCACTGCGCCGGCTTGCTGCGAACCATGGGTTCCTCCCGTTTGCCTCTGATGATCGGCGGGGATCCGCCACGACACAAGCCTTGACAGGGCCGCAAGTCGCTGGGTTCGACCGCGTTGACGCGTTCCGGGAGCTACGGGGTGGTTTCGGTGAGAGCATCGAGACACTGGCCGGCGTGAGGGAGCGGCCATCCGACGTCGCCGTCCATCCGAGTACGAGGGAAGCCCGATGACTCACCCGTTCGAACTGAGCCAGGAGATCGAACTCGACGCCACTCCTGAGCAGGTCTGGGACGCGATCGCGACCGGGCCGGGCGTCGACTCGTGGTTCATGGGACGCACCGAGCTCGGCACGTCCGTCGGCGCTCCCGCAGGTCTCACGATGATGGGCCACACCGAGCGGTCCACGATCACCGCCTACGAGCCGGGCGCACGCCTCGCCACCCGCGGAGAGGAGGCCCCCGACGGGCGGTTCATGGCGCTCGAGTATCTGATCGAGGGACGCGGCGGCGGCACGACCGTGCTGCGGCTCGTGCAGAGCGGCATGCTCGGCGACGACTGGGAGACCGAGTTCGAGGCGATGAAGGCCGGCTGGCCCATCTACCTGGAGACCCTCAAGCAGTACCTCACGTACTTCGCCGGCCGTACCCCGTCGGTCGCCACGGTCGTCCGGCCGGGAGCGGGCGGCCCTGACACCGTCTGGAAGATCGTCACGGAGTCGCTGGGCGTCACGCCCGACGTCGGCGAGGGCGACGGCGTCCGGCTCCCGGACGGCTCCTCCGGGGTCGTCTACTACGCGAACCTGCCCGTCAACCTGGGCGTCCGGACGGACGAGGGTCTGTACCGTTTCATCCACTCCGGTACCGCCCGCGGAGACGCCCTCGTGCTCGGCCACCAGAACTTCGCCGATCACGACGAGCAGGCCGCGTGGGACGCCTGGGCGGCCGAGCGCTTCGGCTGACGCGCCGACCCGATCAGCGGCGACGGTCGGGGCGGCGTCCACCAGGTGGTGGCAGGCAGTGCGGCCGGACCTGCCCACGAGCGCGGCAGGACGCCCGCAGGCAGCCGGCCAGGCGTGCCGGCCACGCGAGGCAACCACGCGAGGCGACCTGGGGAAGCCGGCCAGGCGAGGCAGCCTGGGGAGCGGGCACGGGCGGCGGCTTGCCTAATGTGACGCGCGGGCCTGCAGGAGGTCGGTCAGGAAGTGCAGCAGGGCGGCCGACGTGGTCGCCGAGGTGATGGCCTGCTCCTCGATCAGTTGCCGGACGCCCAGCATCGGCAACCACTCGGCCCGCCCGTCCTCCTGGCCACCGGCCGGCGCGGTGCCGGAGGACGCCTGGTGGGCGACGAAGATCAGGTGGTCGCAGTCGGCGACGTCCTCGGCGGGACGGACCCGCATCAACGGCAGCAGCGGCCCAGGCCGCCAGCCGGTCTGTTCCTCCACGTGACGGGCCGCGGCCGCCTCTGGCTCCTCGCCCTCGCCGATCTCGCCGAGCGGGATCTCCCAACCCCACGTGTCGGTGACGAGATGGTGCCGCCACAGGAGCAGGACGCGCCCGCCATGGAGGACCACCGCTCCAGCGGCGCGAGGCATGCGGACGAAGGGTCGCTCGACATGCCCGCCGTCGGTCAGCGCGACGTCCACGACGCGAAGATCGACCCCGTTGGCCGCGTAGAGCAGCCTTTCCGACCGTCGCATGGGATGCTCCTCACCGATTCGCCGGGACCTGCTCTCCGAGACCACGCACCGAGGCGGACGCCTCCCACTCCGAGCCCACGCGCCGAGGCGGACGCCTCCCACAGACCACGCACCGAGGCGGACGCCTCCCACTCCGAGAATACGCACAAGGTGCTCGCACCCGCCCGGGAGGGAAGAACGTCGGTGGGAGAGATTAGCCTGGGCTGTGTCGTCCTGCCGCGGGCGACGCCGGGCTTCGGCTCGGCCCCAGGTGATGGATGTCCCAGCGTTCGACCGGGGGGGAAGCGATCGTGGGGTCTTTCGCGGGCGGAGGGCTGCCCCCGGATGACGTCGTCGTCACGGCCCTGCGCGCGGGCGATG
Organism: Nonomuraea sp. bgisy101; assembly: GCF_057708945.1. Taxonomy (NCBI): domain Bacteria; kingdom Bacillati; phylum Actinomycetota; class Actinomycetes; order Streptosporangiales; family Streptosporangiaceae; genus Nonomuraea; species Nonomuraea sp. bgisy101. Next base: position 23,002 of record NZ_JBYITD010000001.1, on the reverse strand, counting down.
AGGCGATGTTCGCGGTGCTGCTGGACACCTGGTCAGGGGGCTTGCTCCGGGTGGCCAGGTCCTATGTGTCCACCGACCACTCGGCGGAGGAGGTCGTCCAGGACACGTGGCTGGCGGTGATCGGCGGGATCGACTGCTTCGAGGGTCGTTCCTCGGTCAAGACGTGGGTGTACCGGATCCTGGTCAACACCGCGAAGAAGCGGGGCGTGCGCGAGAGCCGTACGCTGCCGTGGAGCGCCTTCGAGCAGGACGGCGGGTCCGCGGGCCTGGGCCCCGTGCCACCGGGCGGCTGGAAGGAGGTCCCGGCGGCGTGGCCGACGCCCGAGGGCGAGGCGCTGGCCTCGGAGGTGCGCGAGCTGATCGCCGAGGCCCTGACCAGGCTGCCTCCTCGGCAGCGGATCGTGATCACCCTGCGCGACGTCGAGGGGTGCACCTCCGACGAGGTGTGCGAGATCCTGGAGATCTCGGCGGCCAACCAGCGGGTCCTGCTGCATCGCGCCCGTGCCACGGTGCGCGACCGGCTGGCGGACTATTTCGAGTTCGTGAAGCAGCCAGAATAATTTCGCGTGCTCTTTCCTGCCGTGGAGGAGCCACAATAAGTGAAACGGTTCATCTCCATGCGGTAAGGGGCGGTCACGTCGTGAAGCGGTTCACCTGCGACGAACTGGTGGAAGTCATCACCGCCTACCTTGAGGACGCCCTCGACCGGTCGGCGCGCGACGGCATGCGGGCGCATCTGGCCCGCTGCGAGGGATGCGAGCGCTACGTCGAGCAGTTCCGGGCGACCATCGGCGTCCTCGGCGACCCGCCTCCGGAGAAGCTGCAGGCCGACGTGCGCGACCGGCTCATGTCCTCCTTCCGCGAGCGGCAGCGGTCGTAGGCGAGACCCCTCCCCCTCGGGTGGCCTCACGGCCGACCGCCGCACCGAACTCCGCCGCACCCCGAACCGGGTCGCCTCACGGCCGACCGCCGCACCGAACTCCGCCGCACCCCGAACCGGGTCGCCTCACGGCCGACCGCCGCACCGAACTCCGCCACACCCCGAACCGGGTCGCCTCACGGCCGACCGCCGCACCGAACTCCGCCACACCCGAATCCGTCTGTAACGCTCGCGCGGTTCGCGGGTCTGTAGACCTATGCGCCGTGCGAAGGGGACACGATGACGGGGCTGACCGCCGAGGGCACGCCGCTGCGGGAGGCCTCGGAGGTGGCGGAGTTCGCGCGCCGCTGCTTCCGTCCCGCCGCGGCGGACCGCGTGGGCGTCGAGCTGGAGTTCCTGGTTTTCGACCGTGCGGCGACGGCCGGCCACGTGCCGCTGGCCCGCGTCGAGCGTGCGCTGCCCGCGCTGCCGGGCGGCAGCCGCGTGACGTTCGAGCCGGGCGGCCAGCTCGAGCTGTCCGGCCCGCCCGGCCCGCTGCGTGACGCGATCGCTCTCCTGTCCGCCGACGTAACCGCCGTGCGCGAGGCCCTCCGCGCGGCGGGGCTGGCGCTGGCTGGGGTCGGCCTCGACCCGGTACGGCCGGCCTTCCGCCAGCTGCGCCTGCCCCGCTACGAGGCGATGGCCGAGTTCCTCGGCGTGCCGTACGGGCCGCTGATGATGTGCTCGACCGCGTCGATCCAGGTCAACCTGGACCTGGGCGCGCGGCCGGCGACCCGCTGGGAACGGGCGCACGCGTTCGGGCCCGTGCTGATGGCCGCCTTCGCCAACTCGCCGCTGAGCGGCGGCAGGCCGTGCGGCTGGATGTCGGGCCGCCAGGCCGTATGGGACCACCTCGACCGCACCAGGACCTCGCTCGTGCCCACCTCGGGCGATCCTGCCGCGGACTGGGCCGAGTACCTGCTGGACGCCCGGCTCATGCTGGTGCGGGAGGACGAGGAACGCTATCGCCCGATCCGCGACGGCTCGACGTTCCGCGACTGGCTCGACGCCGACGGCGAGCGGCGGCCCACAGCCGAGGATCTTCTCTATCACGCCACGACGCTCTTCCCCCCGGTGCGCCCCAGGGGCTGGCTCGAGATCCGCTACCTCGACGCCCAGCATCCGGCGACCTGGCCGGTCTGCGTGGCCGTGACCCACGCCCTCGTCACCGACGACCGGGCGGCCGACGCGGCGCTGGCCGCCATGGAGCCGCTCCTGTGCCGGCAGCTGTGGGAGGTGGCGGCGCGGTGCGGGCTGGCCGACCCGCGCCTTCACCGGGCCGCCGAGGCGTGCTTCCGCGCCGCGTTGGAGGCGCTGCCTCGCCTCGGCGTGACGAACGGCCTGGTCGCCGAGGTGGCCGCGTTCGCCGACCGACATGTGACGACCGGCCGCTCCCCCGCGGCCGACCTGATGGCTCCGATGTCGAAAGGGCGCGTTCCGACCTGGCTGAACGACGAGGGATGAGGATGAACGACTTCAAGGAACGTATCGCGGCCGAGCTCATCGCGGTGCGCGACCGCTCGCTCGCCTACACGGAGGCGGACGACGACCTGCTGGTCCGCCAGCACTCGCCGCTGATGTCTCCGCTGGTGTGGGACCTGGCGCACGTGGGCAACTACGAGGAGCTCTGGGTGCTGCGCGAGGCGGCCGGCATCGACCCGCTGCGCCCCGAGATCGACGACATCTACGACGCGTTCAAGACTCCGCGCAAGGACCGCCCGAGCCTGCCCATCCTGGGCCCGGCCGAGGCCCGCCGCTACATCGAGGGCGTGCGCGGGCGCGTGCTCGACGTCCTCGACACGATCGAGCTGGACGGTCCCGACCCGCTGCACCGCGACGGCTTCGTGTTCGGCCTGGTGATCCAGCACGAGCACCAGCACGACGAGACCATGCTCGCCACGCTGCAGCTGTCCGGGCAGGTCGGCCTGGTGCGCGACGGCGACCTGCCGCCGGGCCGGAGCGAGGGCCCCGAAGAGGTGTTCGTGCCCGCCGGCCCCTTCCTCATGGGCACCGGCACCCTGCCCTGGGCGTATGACAACGAACGGCCCGCCCACCGGGTGGACCTGCCCGCGTACTGGATCGACCGGCTCCCCGTCGGCAACCGGGCCTACGCGGCGTTCATCGAGGACGGCGGCTACGACGACGCCCGCTGGTGGTCCGCGGAGGGCCGGCAGTGGAAGCAGCGGAGCGGCGCCTTCGCCCCCCTGTTCTGGGTCAGGGACGGCGACGCCTGGTGGCGCACCCGCTTCGGCCGTACCGAACCCGTCCCGATGGACGAGCCGGTCCAGCACGTGTCCTGGTACGAGGCCGACGCCTACGCGCGCTGGGCGGGCAAGCGGCTGCCCACCGAGGCCGAATGGGAGAAGGCCTGCGGCTGGGACCCGGGGACCGGCACGGCGCGCCGGTACCCGTGGGGCGAGGAGGCCCCGGCCGCTGAGCGGGCCAACCTGGGCCACCGCGCCTCCCACCCCGCCCCGCTGGGCGCCTACCCGGCCGGGGCCAGCGCGTACGGGGCCGAGCAGATGGTGGGAGACGTGTGGGAGTGGACCGGCTCCTGGTTCCAGCCTTACGACGGCTTCCGTAGCTTCCCGTACAAGGAGTACAGCGAGGTGTTCTTCGGCGAGCAGTATCGGGTGCTGCGCGGCGGCTCGTGGGCGGCCGACCCTGCGGCGGTGCGGACCACGTTCAGGAACTGGGACTACCCGATCCGCAGGCAGATCTTCACCGGCTTCCGCTGCGCCCGTTCGGAGCTGGTCTGAGGTGTGCAGACACGCCGCGTGGCTGGGCGCCGCCCGCCCGCTCACCTGGCTCATCCACGAACCCGACTACGGCCTGCTCAAGCAGTCGTACGCACCACGGCGCCAGCGCGCAGGCCTGGTCAACGCCGACGGGTACGGCATGGGCTGGTACGCCCCCGGGCGTGCCGAGCCCGTGCGGTACCGCCGTGCCGTGCCCATCTGGACCGACGCCAACCTGCCCGCGCTCGCGCAGGTCGCCCGCTCGACCTGCCTGCTGGCGGCCGTGCGCTCGGCCACCGTGGGCATGCCGATCGAGGAGAGCGCCACGGCGCCGTTCACCGACCGCGGGTGGCTGCTCAGCCACAACGGGCGCGTCATCAGGGACGCGCTGCGCGATCTCGCCGACGATCTGCCCGACCGGGCGGAGAGCGCGTGCGACGCCGCCTGGGTGGCCGCCGCCGTGTTCCTGCGCGGGCGCGCAGGATTCGGTCTGGGCGAGGCCATGGCCGAGGTCGTCGTCCGCGCCGGGGAGAAGGACCCCGTCGCCCGCCTGAACCTGCTCGCCTGCGACGGCGCGTCGATCGCCGCGACCGTCTGGGGCGACACGCTCTTCTACCACCGACTCCACGACGGCGTGCTCGTGGCCAGCGAACCGCTCGACGACCGGCCCGGATGGCAGGCCGTTCCCGAGCGCAGCCTGCTGACGGCCACCCGCGACGACGTACGCGTCCAGCCGTTGTGATCTCACCTCAGGAGGCCCCGTGTTCGTCAGCCTGCCGACCGTGCATGTGATCAACCATCTCGACCGCGACTACCTGCGCCAGTCGCTCGAACACGACGTCAGGACCGGGCTGACGTCGTCGCCCAAGTGGCTGCCGCCCAAGTGGTTCTACGACGCCGCAGGCAGCGAGCTGTTCTCCCGCATCACCCGTCTGCCGGAGTACTACCCGACCCGGCGCGAGCTGGCCATCCTGCGGGCGCGTGCCGCCGAACTGGCTGCGGCTTCCGGTGCGGACACGCTGGTCGAGCTGGGCTCGGGCACCAGCGAGAAGACCGTCCTGCTGCTGGAGGCGCTCGCCGCGGCGGGCACGCTGCGCACCTACACGCCGGTGGACGTCGACGCGGTCACCCTCGAATCGGCCGCACGGCGACTCGCCGAGCGCTTCCCCGGGCTGGCCGTCACGCCGGTGTGCGCCGACTTCGAGCGGCATCTGGCGTTGCTGCCGCGCGCCGGGCGGCGGATGGTGGCCTTCCTCGGCGGCACGATCGGGAACCTCGAGCCGGTCGCCCGCGAGGTGTTCATGAAGGAGCTGCGGGCCACGCTCCGGCCAGGCGACACGTTCCTGCTCGGAGCGGACCTGGTGAAGGACACCGGGCGGCTGGTGGCGGCCTACGACGACGCGGCGGGGGTGACGGCCGCCTTCAACAGGAACGTGCTGCGGGTGATCAACCGGGAGCTCGGCGCGGACTTCGAGCCGGAGGCGTTCGGGCACGTGGCGCTGTACGACGCGCGCCACGACTGGATCGAGATGCGGCTGCGGGCGAACCGGGACATGCGCGTACGGATCGGCGGGCTCGGGCTGGCCGTGGACTTCGCTCAGGGAGAGGAGATGCGCACCGAGATCAGCGCCAAGTTCCGGCCGGAGGGGTTGCGGGAGGAGCTCGCCGCCGCGGGGTTCGAGGTGCGCCGCCGCTACACCGATCCCGCGGGGGACTTCACGCTGGTCCTGGCCGAGGCGTGAGCGCCGGAGCCGGTTCCTCGCGCATGGAGCGAGCGGAGCGGCACACCGGGCAGGCCGAGCGGCACACCGGGCCGGCGGCACGGGCCGCCGGGGCGTGGCGGGGTGCGCGGAGCGTGGTCCCGCCCGGGTATCTCGACGCGGCCGGCTGCAACGTGCCCAGTGACCGGGTGCTCGACGCGGTCATGGCGCACCTGCGGCTGGAACGGGAGCGCGGCGGCTACGCGGCCGTCCCGGACCTCACCACGCCGAAGGCGGCCCTGGCCGCGCTGGTCGGCGCCGGCCCCGGGGACGTGGCGTTCCTGGAGAGCGGGACGGCGGCGATGGCGGCGCTGCTGGGCGGGTGGCGCCTCGCGCAGGGCAGCCGGGTCGGCCACGCGCGCACCGAGTACGGCGGCACACTGATGCTGCTGCGCCACCTCGCGGTCCTGCGCGGCTGGAGTCTCGTCGAACTGCCCGTGGACGGCGACGCGCGCCTCGACCTGGACGGCCTGCGAGCCGGTCTGGTGGCGGGCCTGGACCTGGTGGTCGTCTCTCATATCGGCTCCCATCGCGGCGTCGTGCAGCCGGCGAGCGAGATCGGGACGCTGTGCCGCGCGGCGCAGGTCCCGCTCGTGCTGGACGTCTGCCAGTCGCTCGGGCACGTGGAGGTACGCGGCGCGGGCGCGAGCGCGTACGTGGGCACCTCCCGCAAGTGGCTGGCGGGGCCGCGCGGCGTCGGCTTCCTGATCGTGCCCGGCCCCACGACCGCCATGGACGCCGCGGCGCCCACCCTCGGCGGGCACGTCTGGAACGAACCGTCGCCATCGGGCGGTGAGCACACCCTGCCGGTGCCGCTGCCCGGCGCCGCCCGATACGAGAGTTCGGAGGGGGCGATCGCGGCCAGGGTCGGCCTCGGTGTGGCCGTCCTCGAGCACCACGCGCTCGGCCCGTCAGGGGTCCACGAGCACCTGGCCGACCTGGGCCGCACGGCCCGCGACCTGCTCGACGGGGCCGGGGGCTGGCGCGTGGCCGAACCGCCCGACGAGCCGTCCGCCCTGGTCACGCTCACGCCCCCGCCGGGCGACACGGCCGAGAACGCCGCTGCCAGGGCCGCCGCGGCGTCCCTTCTGGTCAGCGTCGTGCCGACCGGCAGGGCGCCGCTGGACCTGCGCGAACCCGTGCTGCGGGTCTCCCCGCCGCCTGGCACTCCCCCGGAGACCCTGCACGCCCTGGCCCGCGTCCTCGCCGGTGAGCGCCGAGAACCGTCTCACGCCGAACAGCCCGCGCGCTCACGAATCAGGCCACAGAGATGACCTCGGCGGACCAGCCGCGGCCAACGAAGGGCCGGTGCGGGCGAGCCGAGGAGCCGCCCCGGCCGTCACAGCGTCACGCGGGTCGCCCTGGCCCGTCGAAGGCGAGCCAAACCTCCTCTGAGTCATGTTTGGCGGTGACTCTTGGCGGTACCTCGCATGTAGGGGGAACCATGAAGAAAATCGTCGTCGCCGGGCTCGGGATGGTGGCCGCTCTCGGACTGTTCTCAGGCTCCGCCCGAGGCGGGACGGACCAACGGCACGAGGTGAGCGAGCAGCAGTACCAGATCCTGATCGGTCAGTGCCGGTACGCGGACACGCCGAGCGCCCGGGCCCAGTGCCGCTCACAGGTCAGGAAGCAGTACCGCGTCGGGAAGGCCGACCCCGCACTGGACTGCCGCACCTACTCCGGCGTGACCGTGTGCGGCGAGCTGAGGCTGGGCCCGGCCGAGCGCGCATGTGTCAAGGACTCCGTCTCGAAGGGGCTGACCTTCCGCCGGGCCGAAGTCGAATGCTACGCCTGGAAGAGCTGACGCCGACCGACGTGATCTTCATCCCTGAGCGTCCGGTGGCCGCGGAGCGGTGATGCGACGTGATCACGTCCCGCCGGCGGCCGGAGTCCGGTCTTCCGGCACGTCACCGGCCAGGAGCAGCACGCCCAGCTGTTTCCTCTGCTCAGGCGTCAGCCGTACCGGCCAGACGGCGGGCAGCACGAGGACGTCGCCGTTGGGCATGGCGACGAGGTCAACAGGAAGCGGAGGGGAAGCAATCACAGTGCGCTTACTCTCGCACGTCAGAACGCTTTACGAGAGGCCTTCACATCTTCCGGGAGGTCTTGGCGCTCCAGGAACTTGCGGAGAGCGGTCCACCGCCGATCAGCCGGCGCGCCGTTCGGCCCGCCCCTCACCGGGACCGCGCACGCGACCCGCCGGGACCTCGGCCGACCACCAGCAGGGGCGCGCAACGAGGCTGTTGGCGGCGGTCCCGCCGCGAAAACGCCGATGGCGACGGTCCTGGGCGGCCGTAGGGTACCGGGATGATCGAGATACCTGAGGGATTCGCGCGTGACACCGTCGACCGTGAAGGAGAGCCGGGCAAGGCCTGGATCGCGTCCCTGGCCGACCTGGCCGAAGGCCTGCTGGCCCGGTGGGGCTGCACACTCGCCGGACCCGTCATGCACGGGCAGGTCGGGGTCGTCCTGCCCGTGCGGCGGAGCGACGGCACGCCCGCCGTCGTGAAGATCTCCTTCCCGCATCCAGGCAACGTTCACGAGCCCGCCGCGTTCGCGGCATGGGGCGGGCGCGGCGCCGTGCGGCTGTACGAGCGGGACGACGCGGTCTTCGCCATGCTGCTGGAGCGGGCCGGACGGCGAACCCTGGCCGATCTCGACGACGTCGACGCGGCCGTCACCGCCGCCGGGCGGCTGGCCAGGCGGCTGGCCGTACCGGCACCGCCCGGGCTGCCGCGGTTGAGCGAGCGGGCCGGGGAATGGGAGGAGGAGCTGCGCAAGGACGCCGAACTGCTGGGGCGGCCCCTACCGGCACATGTGCTGGACGCCGCGATCGCGACGGTCCGTGACCTCGGCCGCGACCAGCCCGACACCCTCGTCCACGGCGATCTGCACTACGCGAACGTGCTCCAGGCCGATCGCGAACCCTGGCTGGCCATCGACGCGAAGGGGTACGTCGGCGACCCCGCCTACGATGCCATCACCTTGCTGCGCGGCCGCTTCGAGGACCTGCTCGCGGCCGACGACCTGCGGGTCGCCGTACTGCGCCGCCTGGACCTCTTCGCCGACGCCGCGGAGGTGGACCGCGAGCGGGCTCGCCGCTGGACGCAGGCCCGCGCCGTGACGGCCGCTCACTGGGGCCGCCTCCACGGTGACCCCGAGTGGGTGGTCATGGCGACCGAGCACCTGGCCGGGCTCCTCACCTGACACGGGCGGCCGCCCCGCACGCCGTCCGGCCGCGTCGGCCCCGCGCACGCCCGAAATCTCCTGTTCGCGGCGGCGTCGCGATCCGAAAACGTGCCGTTCCTCATGCTCCGTGAGATTGGTCCGGGCGTCTCCGTCTCTCAGACGGAGCAACACATGGGCTATCGCTCAAAGGGAGCACACATGGGCCACGGCCACCCCCACCACCACCACCATGGCCCCGATCAGGGTGGAACCGGTACGGACGTTCCCCCGGCACTCGACCTTTCCGTCCCGGACAGCGAGCTGTCCCCTGCCGACTCCTCCCGCCGCGGATTCCTCCGCCGTACCGGCCTGCTCGGCGCCGGCGCCGCGGCGACGGTCCTGTCGGCCCCGGATCCGGCGCACGCGCGGACATCGAGTGGCGACGGCGGCAGGGACCGCGGCGAGAAGGGCGGGTTCCTGTGGCTCGCCGGCGACCACCACATCCACACCCAGTACAGCTCGGACGGCCAGTACCGGGTCGTGGACCAGGCCAGGCACGCGCAGGCCTATGGGCTGGACTGGATGGTCGTCACCGACCACGGCAGCGCCGCGCACGCGAAGATCGGGGTGGAGAAGGTCAACCCGGACATCGTCGCCGCCCGCGAGCAGCTCAAGGACCTGCTGATCTACCAGGGCCTGGAGTGGAACATCCCGGCCGCCGAGCACGCCACCGTCTTCGTCCACCCCGGGCGCGACGAGGTGGCGGTGCTCAAGGAGTTCGAGAACGCCTACGACGGCTCCGTCAGGGGCGCCGGCGACTCGACGCCGGCCAACGAGGCGCTCGCCGTCGCCGGCATCAGGTTCCTCGGCGAGCAGGTGCGCAAACGCCGCATCGACGGCGCGCTCTTCCTGGCCAACCACCCGGCGCGGCGTGGGATCGACTCGCCGCACGAGGTGCGCGGCTGGCGCGACGCCGACCCCACCGTGGCGATCGGTATGGAGGGCGCCCCCGGCCACCAGGCCGCCGGCCTGCCACGGGCGAGCGCAGGTCGGGCCCGCGGCTACTACGACAACAACCCGTCCGCCGCGTCGTTTCCCGGCTACCCGCTGGAGAGCTACCGCACCTGGGGAGGCTTCGACTGGATGACCGCCACCGTGGGCGGGCTCTGGGACAGCCTCCTCGCCGAGGGCAAGGCGTGGTGGATCAGCGCCAACTCCGACTCGCACGTCAACTACCTGGACACCTCCCAGCGCGGCCCTGGCGGCGCCTTCGACCTCAACGGCAAGCACAACGACCCGGTGTACGGGCCGCTCCTCACCGAGGCCGGCGACTACTGGCCTGGCCAGTACAGCCGCACCCACGTCGGGGCGAACGCGTTCAGCTACCGCGCGGTGATGGACGGGCTGCGGGCCGGCCGGGTCTGGGTCGACCACGGCGGCCTGATCAGCGGGCTCGACGTCCGCGCCAGGCAGGCCGGGGACCGGCGCAGGCGCTCCGGCACCCCGCTGGGCGGCGTCATGCGGGTGAAGCGCGGCACGAGCGTGGAGGTGACCATCGACATCGACCTGGCCACGACGCCGAACTGGTCACAGTTCGTGCCGACGCTGGCCAGGGTCGACGTGATCACCGGCATGGTGACAGGGCCGGTCACCGACCCCGACACCTTCACCGCCCCGACCGCCCGCGTGGCCAAGTCGTTCGAGGTCGGCGGCGCCACCGGGCGCGTCTCCTTCACCTACTCCTTCGGGCCGGTCGGCGAGCCGTTCTACTTCCGGATCCGCGGCACGGACGGCAAGCGCAGCGCGCCCGGTCTGATGGGCGCCGGCGTCGACCCTGCAGGACCGGCGCTGGATGTCGCCGGCGCCGCCGACCCATGGCAGGACCTGTGGTTCTACGCCAACCCGATCTGGGTCCTGCCGAGTTGATCGGGCTCAGCCTCGGGCACGCCACCGACCGGGACGCCGAGCACTGGCTGCGCGAGATCGTGCGGCCGCTCGGTCTCCCCGGCCTGATCGCCTGCACGCACCTGGTGCAGGAGCCGTACCCGCACGTGGCGATCAGCCTGGCCGCCGCCGGACGGTCGCCGACCGGCCTTCCTGCCCCGGCGCCGGAGCTGCGGGACGCGGCCGGGCACGCAGCCGCCGAGCACGCCGCCCGCCGGTCCGGCAGGGCGGTGTTCTTCCCGGGCGTGGAGAGGCTGACCGGCACCCTGACCGTCGGCGAGGTGACCGCGGTGAGTGCCATCCAGCGTGTGACCCTGCTCGGCGGCCCGCCACCCGAGCCGGGCACGGAGCTCGAGACCCGCGACTTCGTTCGCCCGCTCTGGCAGGACGGCCTGCTGACGCTGGTCACGGTGCCGGTGGCAGGGGGGCGTGTGGCCCCCTTCGAGGTGCCGGACCCGACCCCCTGCTGCGCTGACCACTGACGACCGTCTCACGACGGCTCGGAAGAAGCGGAGGGCGGCGCCTGTGCCCCTGCCTTCGGCGGGACGGGCACAGGCGCGGCCGGTCAACGAACCTCGTGCGGGCGACGGCAGGGCACGCGCCTCAGCGGGCCTCGTGCAGGCGGCGGCAGGGCATGCAGTGCCGGGTCAGCGGCCGGATCTTCAGTCGCTCGAACGGGATGGCCTCACCGCAGCCGGCGCACCGGCCGTAGGACCGGTCGGACAGCCGCTCCAGGCACAGGTGGATCTCGGTGATGCTCCGCTCGGTCGCGGCCAGGTCGGCGAGCACCCCTTGCAGGGAGCCGTCACCGTTCTCGACGCTCTCCGCCAGCGCCCTGAGCTCGTCGAGCCTGGACGCGCGCCACATGAGCTGCCCCTGGAGGTCCTCATGGATGGCCTGGACCTGGACGTCGCTGAGCCGGACGTCGTCGTACTGAGTCATATGTGTTCCTTCTACGAGTCGAGTGGGACGGCGCTCACGCCGTCGGCAGGGCCACCAGCGCCGCGAGCGGCGAGAGGCAGAGGCGGGCCAGGCCCCTGACCGTGGCGTGCGCCGGTTCGGGCGCGGAGCTCACCGTGAGGCCGAGCCGGGAGCAGAGTCGCGCGGCCAGCCGCGGCCGGCAGGCTCCGCCGCCGGTGAGCAGCAGGCCACGCTCTCGCGCGCTCGCCCGCTGCTCCGACGGCAGCCTGGCCAGCAGTTCGGCTGTCATCGCCGTGACCCGGTCCTGGACGTGCAGTGGCAGGACGGGCTGCGTCTGTGCGGGTACCTGCAGGGCGACCGCGTCGGCCACCGCGGCGTCGCGGATGACCACGACCTCGATGATGCCCGCGCCGATGTCCAGGAGGAGCTGCGGGCGCGGGTCGGTGACGTCCAGTCCACAGCCGACGGCGGCGGCCAGCGGCTCCTCGACCACCGCCACCGGGCAGCCTGCCGCCCGGTGTACCGCCTCGGCCGCCGCGGCTCGTTCCGCGGGCGAGGCGCTCACCGGGACGCCGAGCAGCACCCTGCGAAGGGGCCGCTCGGCGTCCACCATCACGGGGCGCAGCGCCCTGCGCACCAGGCGGGCGCAGGTCGCGGTGTCCGCCACCATGCCGTGCCTGACCGGCCAGCGGGTCTCGTCCTGCGACGTCACGCTGGCGGGCTGGTCGATGATCACGGGGTGGCCGAGGGCCACGGCCCTGATCCGGGCCGTGCCGAGGTCGACGGCGGCATGCCCCTCCAGCCATGAAGCCCGGCCGTTGATGGTCATGCCGCCTTCCCCGTGCGCTCGCAGCCGCTGCACCACTGTTGCTGCGGGTCCCGCAGCAGGCGGGCGAACGGGATGAGGGCGCCGCAGCGGCGGCAGGTGCCGTACGCGCCGCGGTCCATCCGATCGAGGGCGGCCTCGACGGCGGCGACCCGCCGCGCGGCCGGACCCGCGGTCGCGGCGCGGCCGAGCTCGGCGCGGGCCGCGACCAGACGCTCCTCCAGCACCTCGCGCAGCTCGTCGAGCTGGGCGAGGTGGCGGCTGTAGTCCTGCATGAACGTGTGCACTGAAGCCATGACGGCATCGCTCCTGGTATGAGGAATCCAGCGGTCGCCCGCGGCAGGCGGGCAGGCCGAGAAGTCCCCTGTGTCCGGGCGCGCCTCGGCGCCGGGACCGCCTCTCAGGGCAAGGGGAAAGGAGAGATCGTCTAGACCAGGGGCGGGCTGCGCGAGCCCGCGGTGCGATGCCCGGGTTGCTGGGGCCCGATGATGGCGGCTGAGCCTGCCGGCGGCCAGGCGAGATCAGGCGTCTCGGGAGCGGCCTCGCTCCTGTGGCCGGCCGGCCACAGGCGGTGCAGGTGTTCGGGGATCCTGACCGACGGCGGCGGCAGGGTGGACAGCGTCGAGACCTCGGAGCCGGGGGTCACCACGTCGGTGGCGGATGACTGCCGGCCGTGAACGTCTCCGGCCCATGTGGGGGTGCAGGCGACCATGGCCAGGGCGAGCAGGAGCAGGCCCACCGCGGCCGTCAAGGCAGCGGAGCCTCGATTGCCCCAGGTCACCATGAGGCCGACCATAGCCCACTTTCGCGACAAGGGCACGGGCACGATGCCGGGACCCCGATCAAGGGCGCGCTCCGCGACGCCGTCAGTACCGCCAGGCGGCGCTCGGCCTGGCGGACGCCACGTCCCTCAGGTCCTTGCGGAAGGAGAGGATGCCGCTCCACGGGGTCTGCCGGGCGACCTTTCAGTGTTCGTCGAATCTGACGGACACGGTACCGGCGTAGCCGCCGGGCGCGATGCCGGGGACGGGTCCGGGGAACATCGCCAGGTCGTCGTCGTCCTCCGTCTCGTGGACCCGCTCTCCGGAGCCGAGCAACGCCCTGGTCAGCGCCTCCCGCTCGTCGAGCATCCCGTCCAGAGCCCGGCCGAGGTGCTCGCCGGTGAGCGCGGTGACCGACTCGGTGTCGTGGAGGGCGGTGAGCACCGCCCGGCGCAGCAGTTCCTTGAAGAACGACGCGGTCGCGCCCTCGGTCCTGGCCACGATCGGCTCCAGGTCGGCCTCCAGCCGCATGTCGCGCGCGTACAGGCGGAGCAGCGCGGCCCGGCCGGCCGCGTCGGGCTTGGGGATCCGCACGGCCAGGTCCACCCGTCCTGGGCGGTCGGCCAGGGCCCGCTCCAGCACGTCGGCGCGGTTGGTCGTGAGCACGAACGTGACGTCGGCGTCGGCTCCCACCCCGTCCATCGCGTCGAGCAGCGCGAACAGCAGGGGGTTGCCGTCGTCGGTGTAGGAGCGGTCGCGCGCGACGAGGTCGACGTCCTCCAGGATGACGATCGCCGGTTGCAGCCGCCTGGCCAGGCCCGCCGCCTGGGAGACGTACCTGATCGCCGAGCCGGTCATCACGATCACGGTGCAGTCGCGCATCCGGCCCATCAGGTAGCGGACGGTGTGGGTCTTTCCTGTGCCGGGCGGGCCGTGCAGCAGCAGGCCGCGCTTGAGGTGCTGGCCGTGCTCGCGCAGCCGTACGGCGTGCTCCCCGATGTCGACGATGTGCCGCTCGATCGTCGCCAGCACGCCGTCCGGCAGGATGACCTGGTCGGCGGACAGGTCAGGCCGGGGCAGGAACGACACCAGGTCGTTGCCGCGGTGCTCGCTCCACTCGAACGACAGGACCTGCCCCCGGTAGACGTCGTGCTCGCGCATGCGCCGCTCGATCTCGTCGCGGGTGCGCGTGGCGGTCGACCGGTCCGTGGCCAGCACCACGACGGTGCACTGCGGGGACATGTGCTCCTGCGGGCCCCGCAGCCCGATCACCACCGGCGCGCCTTCGGGCGAGCGGGCGAGGATCAGGCCGAGCGAGATGACCTCGGTGCTCTCGTCGGGCCCCACCGCCGCCGTGGCGTAGTCGACCGCGCCTGGCTCGAAGCGCTCCCAGCCGCGCGCCGCGCTGGCCAGCATGTTGACGAAGTCCTCGTGCTCGCGGCCCTGCCCTGCGATGCCGAACCACTCGGCCTCCGGGCCGTGCGCCTCCAGGTAGGCGTCCACGCCGCGCTGGAGGTTGACGTGTTCCCATGCGGGAAAACCCGCGACCACGTTGACGATGTTCTTGAGCTCGCACCCGAGGTGGCCGGTGACCCGTGCCACCAGTTCGGGTGTCTCCCTCGCCTGGTCAATCTCACGATGCGCGTCCTTCAAGAGCCCTTCGAGAGCCCGCGCCAGCCCCCTGGCGTCGCTGAGATCCATGGACCTCACAGTGGCAGAACTCATGCGGACATTCCTGCTGATTAGTCTGCACCGCTCGGCCATGCGGGACCGGTACGGCCGACGGCCGGGTCGCGCGGGTGCCGCTCGCCTGCGAGGAGGCGGTCAAGGCGGCGGTCGTGGAGAGACCACGGCCGCCGCCCGCCGTCTCACGGCCGGATCTCGTAGACCACGTTGAACGGAGTCTGGGCGGCCCGCCGGAACCGGGTGAAGCCCGCGCCCGTGATCACCTCGCGGATCGCCGCCTCACCGGCCTGCGCGCCCAGCGCGTGGCCGCCCGGCTGGGACAGGCCGTTGGGAACGCAGAGGAACGTGGAGGCGCTGTAGTACAGCCGCCCCAACGGGGTGAAGTTCTCCTCGACCTTGTCGGAGGCGAACGGCTCCACCAGCAGCCACGTGCCGTCAGGGGCCAGCGCTTCCCGCACCCGCCGGGCGGCCCCGAGCGGGTCGCCCAGATCGTGCAGGCAGTCGAACATCGTCACCAGGTCATAGTCCGTGCCTGTGAAGGTCTGCGCGGTGGACACCTCGAAGCTGACCCGGTCGGTGAGCCCGGCCTCCGCGGCCCGTTTGCGTGCCAGCGTGATCGAGTCGCCGTGGTAGTCGGAGCCCAGGACCGTGGTACGCGGATACGCCTCGGCCAGGAGCGTCGACGAGGAGCCGAGACCACAGCCCACATCGGCGACCCGAGCCCCTCTGGTGAGCTTGGCCTCGACCCCGTCCAGCGCCGGGATCCAGCTCGGGATCAGCTCGGCCGCGTAGCCGGGCCGGAAGAACGCGTCGCACCCGACGAACACGTCCTCGTCGTGCTCGTGCCAGCCGACACCGGCGCCGGTACGGAACGCCTCGGTGATGCGCGGTTCGGCGCGCAGCATGCCCAGGGCGATGAGGAACGCCGCCGGCACGTTGGGGCCGTTGGGATCGGCCAGGCAGAACGCCTG
Organism: Nonomuraea sp. bgisy101; assembly: GCF_057708945.1. NCBI lineage: Bacteria > Bacillati > Actinomycetota > Actinomycetes > Streptosporangiales > Streptosporangiaceae > Nonomuraea > Nonomuraea sp. bgisy101. The sequence goes on along the minus strand of NZ_JBYITD010000001.1, from coordinate 7,308 downwards.
CTCCTCGGTCAGCGCGAACCGGCCGGTCTCCGGATCGTAGGTGACGTACCCGCCGGCGGCCTGTCCGCGCAGCCACTCGGTGAGGTAGCGCGGGTGGCACCCGGTGCGCTCGGCGAACTGCCCGGGCGTCGCGGGACCCTTCGCCAGCGCGCGGTAGAGGCCGAGCCGGTGGCCGATCACGACCGAGCCCGCGGCGTCCGTCGCCGCCAGGTCGCTCACGAACCGGCCCAGGAACTCGTTCACCTTCTCGTGGTCCATCACTGGTCTCCTTCCTGCGGGACCGGCTCGTGCCGGTCACAACAGAAAGGGTCGGCGCGCCGCCTTTCACGGCCCTCTCACGGGCTATCGTCGTCCTAACAGGCTGAGTTCTTCCTCGTCAGGGGCATGCTGGACACGGGGGGTGCCATGACAGTCGGGCGCCTGCCGCCGTCGGTCAGGGTGGAGGTGCTCGGACCGCTGCGGCTGCTTGTCGACGGCGTGGCCGTGGACGTGGCAGGTCCGAAGCGGCGTGCGGTGCTGGCGCTGCTCGCGCTCGCCGAGGGCCGGACCGTGACGGTCGATCACCTCGTGGACGCGCTGTGGCCGTCGGAGGTGCCCGAATCGGGGCGTCAGGCCCTGCACAACCACGTGTCCCGGCTGCGCGGGCACCTCGGACCCGCGGCGGCCAGGCTCGAGACGCGGCAGGACGGCTATCGGCTCGCGCTCGAGCGCGACGAGCTGGACGTGGCACAGGCGCGGGCGTCGCTCGCGGAGGCGCGTGCGACGGCGTCGCGGGACCCGGCCGGCGCGTTCTCTCTGCTGCGCGAGGCGCACGGGCTGTGGCGAGGGCCGGTTCTCGCCGACCTCACCGACATCGTGCCCATCGCCACCGCGGTCGAGGAGTACGCGCAACTGCGCCGCGAGATGACCGACGCGCTGATCGCCGGCGCCGTCGCCGCAGGGCAGGCGGAGGAGATCCTGGGCCTGGCCGCCGCGTCATCAGTCGCCGACCCCCTGCGGGAGCCCGCGGTGCTCCTGCTCATGCGGGCGCTGGCGGCGACCGGGCAGGCGCCGGAGGCGCTGCGCATCGGGCGCGAGTACCGCCGCAGGCTGGTCGACGAGACCGGCCTGGACCCATCAGCCGCCCTGGGCGAGCTCGAACGCGACATCGTCGGGGGCGCCGCAGGCCCGGCGGCCGGCCGGCCCGAGGTGCCTGCCCGGCCGACCACGCGGCTGATCGGCCGCGAGTCGCAGGTCTCCGCCCTGCACGGGCTGCTGGCGGCCGAGCGCCTGGTCACGCTCGTCGGGCCCGGCGGCGTCGGCAAGACCAGGGTCGCCCTGGAGGTCGCGCGGCAGAAAGGCACGGCGACGGTACTGCTGGCCGCACCGGTCACCGATCCCGCCGCCATCCCGCACGCGCTGGCGGCGGCCCTGAACCTGAAGGTCGACCACGGCGACGTTCTGTCCGCCTGCGTCGCCCTGCTGGCCGACCACCCCGGCCTGTTGGTGATCGACAACTGCGAGCACCTGCTCGACGGTTTCCGGGACACGGTCGACGTGATCCTCTCCTCGTGTCCTGGCATCTCCATGCTGGCGACCAGCCGCGAACCTCTCGGCCTGGCGGCCGAACACGTCTCACGGCTGGCGCCGCTGCCGCTGCCGCACCCCGATCAGGACCCCTCCCTGGCACCGTCCGTGGCGCTCTTCCTGGACCGCGCCCGCCGGGTGCGCCCCGGTCCCCCACCGACGCCGGAGGCCCTGCGTACGGTCGCCGACATCGTGAAGCGCCTCGACGGGATGCCGCTGGCCATCGAGCTCGCCGCCGGCCGGCTGTCCACGTTCTCCCTCGCTGATCTGCGCGGACGCCTGGACCGCTCGCTCGACCTGCTCGGCGGCGGCACGCCGAGCGTGGACGCCCGGCACCGGACGCTGCGCGCGACCATCGAATGGTCGTACCGGCTCCTCACGGAGGACGAGCGGCGCCTGTTCCGGCAGCTGTCGGTGTTCGCCGACGGCGTCGACCTCGACACCGCCGAGCGGCTCGCCGACGGCCTCGGCCTGGCGAGTGATCCAGGAAGCGCCCTGGCCCGGCTCGTCGACGCCTCCATGATCGAGGCCTCCTTCGAGGGGGCCACCCGGTACCGCATGCTGGAGACGCTGAGAGCGTTCGGGCTGGACCGGCTCACGGCGGCCGGCGAGGACAGGACCGCGGCCGAGCGCATGCTGCGCTGGGCCGTCGAGCTCAGCACCTGGATCGGCGACGCCATGGCCACCGAGCGGGAGCCCGAGGCCGACGCCGTCCTGCGCCGCGAGCTGCCGAACCTACGCGCCGCGTGGCGGCTGGCCCGCAACCAGGGGGCGCTGGACGATGCCGCGGCGATGGTCGTCGCGCTGTACAACGCGGTCGCTTACCGGGACCTCATCGAGATCCGCGACTGGGCGGAGGAACTGGCCGACGACCCGGCACTCGACGCCTGCCCGCACGCGAGCGCCGTGCTCGGAACCGCGGCGGAAGCCGCCTACCACCGCGGCGACTTCCACAAGGCCGACCGGCTGGCCCGTACCGGGCTGGAGAAGGCGACCGGTGACGCCGGGTCGTGGCACTGCCTGTCGGCGCTGTCGGTGACCGATCTGGCGCGTGGCGCCTACGACGACGTGGTCGAGCATTCCCTCGCCGCGGCCGTTCTCGCCGGGCCGCAGCGGGAGAACCTCGGCATCGCCGCCCTGGCGAGGGCCTACGCGGGCGATCTGGACGCGGCGCGAAGGCTGAACGACCGGGGAAGGACCGGGGCGGTGTCACCTTCGATGATCTCGTTCTGTGCCTACGTCGCCGGGGAGATCGAGAGCCGCGCCGACAACGGCGAGCCGGCTGAACGGCATTACGTGCGTGCCATCGACCTGGCCCGCACCTCGGGCGCGACCTTTCTCGTCGGCGTCGCGACTGTGGGGCTGCTGTCGGTGCGCGCCGGCGCCGGCCGCGTCCATGAGGCGCTGGGCGGATATCGCGACGTCATCGAGTACTTCGCCCGCAGCGGCAACTGGACTCACCTGTGGGTCACCCTGCGTAACCTCGCCGATCTGCTGCGCGCGCTCGGCGACGACGAGCCGGCGGCGCTGATCGACGCCGCGGCCGCCCAGGCTCCCGACGCGCCCGCCGTCGACGGCCGCCGCTCCGGCACTCCCGCGGCTCCGGCGGCGCCGGTCCTGGGACGCGTCGCCGTCCTCGAGGTGGCCAGGCAGGCGATCGCGCGGAACCTCACCAGGCCGTGACAGGCGGTGAGGGCCGCTCGGCGGCCCCCGGACGCCGCGGCCGCTCGACGAACGACTCGTCGCCGACCCATGCCGTGAAACGGTCGACGCCCATCCCGGCGATGAGCTCGCGCGTCTGCGTCTCCTGCGCCGCCAGGGCGAGGACCTTGCGGGCCGCCGTCTCCGCGTCCAAGGCGAGGTCGACCGCCAGCCGGTGAGCGGGTGTCACGATCGGGTGTCCCGGAGGGAAGATGCCCAGGCTCTCGTGGAGAGCGCTCCAGCGCGACGCCCGCCGTTCCTCGAATGTGGCGTACAGCAGCCGCGCCCCTGGCGGCGCGGCGCGGTCGAACGCGGCGGTGGTCCAGGCCGAGACCGCCTGATGGTCCGGGTGACCGGTGATGCCGTCCGGGCCGAAGGTGAGCACGGTGTCAGGCCGTACCCGATCGATGGCCTCGCACAGCCTCGCCACCGCGTCGGACACGCGGACCTCCGCGCAGCGCCCGTCCCGGTAGTCGAGCCAGTGATGCTCGTGGACTCCGAGGATCTCCAGGCAGCGCGCCAGCTCGCCGGTGCGTGCCGTGGCCAGCCGCTGCGGCGGACACTCCGCCGGGTGGGCCGTGCCGCACTCGCCGCGGGTGGCGGTCACGCACACCACCCGCGATCCACGGTCGCGAGCCAGCGCCATCAAACCGCCGGACAGGTAGGCCTCGTCGTCCGGATGGGCCCAGATCCCCAGGATGGAGCCCAGCCCGGCGACACCGGACGTGGAGGTGATCATTGGCGTACCTCCCTGACAAGGGTTCCGTGTACGGCCAGCCCCGCGCCGCAGCAGGCGACGGCGATCATCCACAGCCGGCCGGCCCCTGCGGCGTCGACCACGAGGCCACCGAACGACGCGCCCGCCGCCGATCCGAGGTGGATCGCGGAGCTGTTCAGGGCGAGCAGCAACGGCGCAGGCCCCGCCCTCAGGCCGATCAGGCGGTGCTGCTGCGCGGGAACGAACCCCCAGGCCGCGATCCCCCACCCGACCATGACCGCCAGCGACCCGGCCACCGTCGTCGCGATGTGGGGCAGCGCCGCGAAGCCGGCGGCCAGCCCGGCCACCGCAGGGACCACCACACGGCGAGGACCGCTCCGGTCGGCCACGGTCCCGCCCCACCAGGTCCCCACCATGCCCCCGATTCCGAACGCCCCGATGAAGAGCCCGAGCCCGAGCGGCCCGGCCGCGGCGGCCAGCAGCGACGGAAGGTAGGTGTACATGCTGTACGAGGCGGTCATCACCAGGACGGTCACGCCGAGTGCCGCGACGACGGCAGGGCAACGCATCGGGCGCAGCCGTTCCCGCACCGTCGCGCGCAGCGGCGGGCCCGAGCCTGCGCGGGTGAGCAGCAGGCCGATGACGGTGGCCGCCGCGAGCGCGGCGACCAGCGCGAACGCCGCGCGCCACGAGAGCCTCGACGCCAGCAGCACGCCCAGCGGAGCGCCAAGCGTCAGGGCCGCTGACGCGCCGCCCACGATCACGCCCAGCGCGCGACCGCGGTGGCTCTCCGGCACGGCGGCGACGGCCGCGGCCCCGGCGGCCGGCACGTAGACCGACGCGGCGAGCGCTCCCAGCACCCGGGCGGCCAGCAGCGCCGGAAGCGTCGGCGCCACCGCCGACAGCACGCTGAACGTCCCGAACAGCACCGCTGAGCCGAGCAGCACGTGTCGCAGCGGCCGCGCCCCCAGGAGGGCGCTGAGCAGCACCGCGCCCGTCGCATACGTCAGCGCGAACGCCGTCACCGTCAGCCCCGCGGTGCCGGCGGTGACGCCGAGGTCGTGCGCGATCCCGTTGAGTATCCCGGCCACGACGAACATGTCGGTGCCGATCGCGAACGCGCCGATCGCCAGTGCCGCGACGGAAGGCCACCCGCGCCGGCCCCGGTCCCGCACGCGGACCGTCCGGTCCAGCACCGCGGTGCCGGCCATGTCGTCGTCCATCACGCTCTCCCCTCCGTGGCAGTCCGATCGTCGGCGCACGGCCTCGCAGCCCACTAACGCGGCGCTGTCACGCTTTTGAGTAGAGGGGTACTCATTGCCCGGACGGACAGTCTGGGTCATGATCACGGCATGCGAGCGGGGCGTGGTGGGTGGCGGGTGCGGGCGGTGGCCTTCGCTCTGGTGCTGGCCGGCGGCTGTTCCAGCGCGGAGTTGCCGCAGACGGGGCCGCAGGCGGGAGCGCAGGGTGACGGCCCGGGGCAGGTGGTCGAGACGACGGCGTCCGGGTCGGGGTCGGGGTCGGGGCCGGGAAGCGGCGACGATGACGTGGTCACGCCCGAGTCAGGTGGACGGCGTTACACGCTGAACTCCGGCCCGACGCTCGACAGCGACTTCAGCGCACCTCACGGCCAGAACGACGACGGCGCGCTGTGCCTGTCCGTCTCCGGTGGCGGGCAAGGGGAGGTCAAGGTGACGCGCGTGAGCTTCCAGCCCGCGGCATCCGGTGTCTTCGACTTCGTCGAGTGGGACTGCGCGACCGCCCCTGCGGCCTTCCCCTGCGAGGGGTCGGTGCTGGCGGGCGGGAAGGCGTGCGCGTTCAGGATCTCGGGCCAGGGCGGCGTCATGGTCCGCGCACGCGTGGTACTCCATCTGGAGCAGCGGTGCACTGGCAGGGACTCCCCCGCCTGCAGCCGGCTTCCCGGATCCGTGACGCCCTCGGCCGACCGCCCCGTCACCGTCGCCTGGCCGTCCACGTTCGGCGTGCGCTACTGCCCGCCGACCTTCGGGCCTGGGCACGTCACGGAGAAGGAGTGTGAGGGCCCACCGCGGATCGGCAATCCCGACGAGTCGCCCACGGCCCAGCCGCCCACGGACGAGGCCACCCCATCCCCCACGGCCGAGCCGACCGTGGAGCCGACCGCCGAGCCGACAGCCGACCCGACGGTGGAGGAGTGAGATGGCGGTGAAGCCCGCGCCCTCCGATCCAGGCCCCCGCTCTCCTGACAGCGGGAACGGCGCCCGGCACGGTACCGGAAGCGACGCCCTCACCGACCCCGAGCCCGACACCGGGAGCGACACCGAACCCGACACCGAACCCGACACCGGGAGCGACACCGGGAGCGACACCGGGAGCGACACCGGGAGCGACACCGGGAGCGACACCGAACCTCCGGCCGTGCCCGGCGAGCAGGAGCCGAGCCCGCTGGAGCGCAGGATCACCACGTTCGCCCAGGTCGTCGGCCTGGGCGCGGTCCCGCCCAGCATCGCGGTCGGCCTGCTCTTCTACTTCGGCTACGTCGCGAGCCGCCGCCGCTTCGTCCAGTTCGGCATCGACCTGGACATGCTGGACCTGTCCACCCAGGCCGTCCTGCTGTACGGGTCCGAGGCGCTGTGGCTTCCGCTGGTGGCCCTGTTCCTTGCGACGCTGCTGGGCATCTGGGGCCATGTCGAGCTTGGCCGGCTGATCCGGCGCAGCCGTACCGACCCTGGCACGAAGGGCACCGCGCTGACCTGGAGCGGGGCCGTGCTCCTCGTGGCCGGGCTGCTCGTCCTGGGACGCGGCGTCGCGGGCCTGGTCGTCGTCGAGCTCGCCTACGACGAGGCACCGGGCACGACACCGCTCGCGCTCGCCGTGGGCGTGCTGGTGACCGCGTACGGAAGGTGGCTGATCACCTGGCGCCGCACGAACAGGCCACGCGTCGCCGAACGGGCGGCCGCGGTGGCCGTCCTGTCGGTCGCCGTCGCCGCCCTGTTCTGGGCGAGCGGCAGCTACGCGGCGACGTACGGCAGGAGCCGAGCCGCCGACACCGTCAACGACCTGCCGTACAGGGCCGAGATCATCCTGGACACCACCGAACGCCTCTACCTCGACCAGGGCTTCCCCGGGGTGACAGAGGCCATCCTGCCGGCCAGGAAGGGCGACAAGTTCGCCTACCGTTACCGAGGGCTACGCCTGCTCACCGAGTCGGCCGGCCGCCTCTACCTCATCCCGGCGGCCTGGCCGAGGGGCGCGGGCTGGCCGCGCGTCTGGCGGGGCGGTGGCACCCTCGTCGTTCCCAACAACGACACCGTCCGCCTGCGCCTGCTTCCCTTCGCCGGCCC